>JAFYYG010000017.1 GCA_017557625.1 Muribaculaceae bacterium | reverse complement strand
TACAACGCCGGCGTTATAATCACAGGTAACGGCACGCTCAATCTCATCTCCACCCAGTCGCGTGGCATACAGGGGCGTGAGGGGGCAAGCGACTGCTTCGTCTTCTTCTCAATCAAGAACTGTACTATCGACTCTTATAGTCACAACTTTTACGACCTTAGAAAAGTGTCGTTCTACGTAGGCACCAGCTATGGCAGCGACGACTATACCACCAAAATCACACTCAAGTCGATTCCTACCTATGCCGCGGCACATGGCGGAAATATCTCAGACTGGTATGCCGACCCTACTGTGAAAGTGCTTTCTCCTGACTACGGGATGAGTCTGAACAACCTCGGCAAATCAGCCTATGGTGCGTCCGAATTTATCATCACCGACATTCCAGTGGTGGCAATCATCAACGAGACAAACTTTCCCGACGCTCATTTCCGCAACTATCTGCTCGCGCTCTATCCATCGGGATATATCACCACAATGGACGTTGATTCGCGCACCTCTCTCGATGTGGGTGCCAAGAGCATAACTACCCTGCAGGGTGTTGGCTACTTCTCCAAGCTCACATCACTGATTTGCTCAGGCAATTATCTCACTTCGTTACCTGAATTGCCAAGCACGTTGACCACACTGGGATGCACCAATAACCAACTCACCTCACTGCCCATATTGCCCAGCGGATTAGTGGAGTTGGCATGCGGCACTAATAAATTGACCTCGCTACCCGCATTGCCCGATAATCTTGTGAAACTTTACTGTGGAGGCAACGGGTTCACCACATTAAACATCAGCAATAAGAAGAAACTGCAGACTCTTGACGTGAAAAACAGCACCTCGTTGACAACACTGATTTGCAAATCTGATGCCTTGACATCGCTCAACTATAGTGGTTGCACAGCATTGAATAGTCTTGATTGCTCTGCCAATAAGTTGACTTCGCTCGCAGCCTTGCCAAGTTCGGTGACTGCATTCAACTGTGCCTCCAACCAACTCTCGTCATTGCCCTCGCTGCCAAGCGGGCTCCAGGAACTGAACTGCTCGGCCAACAAACTGACATCTCTTTCGTTGCAAGGCAAGAACTCTCTAATAAAACTGGAGATTCACGGCAACCAAATAAAGGAGGCGGCAATGGGTAGCCTCGTCAACAGCCTGCGCACTATCCCCGTCGGCAGCACAGGCGAATTCAAAGTGCTTGGAGGAACAGACGAGGGGAACGAAATCTCTTCTCAACAAGTTACCACCGCCCGCGACAAGCGCTGGACACCCATGAAATACCAAAACGGCAACTGGGTGGAAATCACCACTAACATCCCTGGCGACGTGAACGGCGACGGAGTGGTGACAGCAGCCGACGTGACTTCACTCTACGACTTTATGCTTACCAACGACAGCAGCCACCTCGTAAACGGCGACCAGAACGGCGACGGCAACATCACAGCCGCCGACATCACAGCGGTATATGACGTACTGCTGGGGCAATAGTTGATCAATGCATAATGCACAACAATCAAAGGCGCTTCCTCCCACCATGGTGGAGGCGCTTTTTTCTGCCCACGCCACACCCTTTCCGCCGTTCTGCCGTTATGTCAAACAACAAAAATTTTTGTTGTTTGATATTACCGTCGCCATGAGGATTCGGGTTAATTTTGTTGAAATTTTGGGAAACATTGTGGCTGTTTCCAAATAATGTTGTATCTTCGTGCAATCTTTGCAAAATCATTAAAAAGAGTTCAAAAACCAAATTATTCATAACCTAAATTATCATTAGAGATGAAAGAGAAAATCATCGCTTTATTCAAAGAGCGCTTTGGCGCTGAGCCAGTGATGTATGCATCGGCTGGACGCATTAACCTTATTGGAGAACACACCGACTACAACGGGGGATTCGTATTCCCTGGTGCCATCGACAAATGTATCATGGCAGGCATCAAAGGGAATGGCACCGACAAGGTGCGCGTGTATAGCGCCGACCTCGACAGCTACACAGAATTTGGATTAAACGAGGAGGACAAGCCCAACGAGCAGTGGGCATGCTACGTCTTCGGCGTGTGCCGCGAGACCATCAAGCGTGGCGGCACAGTGAAGGGCTTTGACGCGGTGTTTGCAGGCAATGTGCCTCTCGGCGCAGGCCTCTCGTCATCGGCAGCCTTGGAATCATGCTTCGCTTTTGCTTTGAACGATATGTTCAACGACAACAAAATTGACAAATTTGAACTTGCAAAGATAGGCCAATCAACTGAGCACAACTACTGCGGCGTGAACTGCGGCATCATGGACCAGTTTGCCTCGGTATTCGGCAAGAAAGACCACCTGATGCGCCTCGACTGCCGCTCGCTCGAGCACAAATATTACCCATTTGAAGCTAAGGGCTACAAACTCGTGCTTCTCGACTCAAGAGTGAAGCATGAGCTCGTTGACTCGCCCTATAACAAGCGCCGCGAGTCGTGCGAACGCGTGGCAGCCACTTTAGGCGTGGAGACCCTGCGCGACGCCACGATGGAGATGCTTGAGGCCAACCGCGACAAAATCAGCGACGAGGACTATAAGCGTGCCGTGTATGTCATTGGCGAGAAGCAGCGCGTGCTCGACGTGTGCGACGCTCTGGAGCGTGGCGACTTCGAGACGGTGGGCAAGTGCATGTATGAGACTCACAATGGCCTGAGCAAAGACTATGAGGTGAGCTGCGTAGAGCTCGACTATCTCAACGACATCGCCCGCGAGTGCGGAGTGACCGGCTCACGCATTATGGGCGGCGGCTTCGGCGGCTGCACCATCAACCTGGTGAAGGACGACCTTTACGACCAGTTCATCGCCACCGCCCGCGAGAAGTTCAACGAGAAATACGGCCACGAGCCAAAAGTTTATGACGTAATCATCAGCGACGGTGCCCGCAGGGTATAAACTCTCTTCGGACAAGGCACGCCTTGTCCCTACTTAACACTTAACACTTACAACTTAACACTTATATATGAAACCTACATTATTCGTTCTTGCTGCTGGTATGGGAAGCCGATATGGCGGTCTCAAGCAGCTCGATGGTCTGGGCCCTCACGGCGAGACCATCATGGACTATTCCATCTACGATGCTATCCACAGCGGATTCGGCAAAGTGGTGTTTGTAATTCGCAAAGACTTCGAACAGGAGTTCCGTGACAAGATTCTCTCGAAATATGAGAGCAAGATTCCCACCGAGGTGGTTTTCCAGTCGGTTGATGCTCTGCCCGAGGGATTCACCTGCCCTGAGGACCGCACCAAGCCCTGGGGCACCAATCATGCCGTGCTTATGGGCAAGGATGTGATTAAGGAGCCGTTTGCGGTCATCAACAGCGATGACTTCTACGGCCGCAACTCCTTTGAGGTGCTGGCGAAGGCGTTGAGCGACCTGCCCGACGACTCTCACGACCGCTATTTCATGGTGGGCTTCAACGTGGGCAACACCATGAGCGAGAGCGGCACAGTGTCGCGTGGCGTGTGCGAGACCGAGAACGGGCTGCTCAAGAGCGTGGTGGAGCGCACCAAGATCGGCTACGACGAGAACCATGACATCGTTTTCACCGAGGGCGACCTGGTGGAAAAACTCGAACCAGATACTCCTGTGTCGATGAACTTCTGGGGCTTTACTCCCGATTATTTCGAGCATAGTAAGAAATCGTTCGTCAACTTCCTCAACCAAAGCATCAATGTGCCCAAGAGCGAGTTCTTTATTCCTCTGACCGTCAGTGAGCTTGTAGAGGGCGGGCAATCGACAGTTGAGGTGCTGCGCACCGATTCTAAATGGTTTGGCGTGACCTACAGCGAAGACCGTCCAGCAGTGGTAGAGAAATTCGCCGAGCTGCACCGCCAGGGAGTTTATCCCGACAAGATGTTCTAATGACTTGAAGTTTATGTTTAGAGTTTAGAGAGAGACAAACTCTTTTAGAAACTCGCTTGTTTTTATATATTCCTATTGATGCGTAATAAGAAAGTCACTGATACCCTGCCCGACAGCGTCGTTATCGAGAATTTCGATAAATTCTTGAAAGACAATGGTAAACGCCGCACCCCCGAGCGTTCTATGATATTAGAGAGTGCTCTGGAGTTCAGCAGGCAGTTCACGGTTGAGGATCTTGTGGAGGCTTTGTCGAACAAGAATTTCATAGTGAGCAAGGCCACAATCTATAACACAGTGCTGCTGCTTGTCGAGGCGGGAGTGTTTAGGCAATTCAGTGTAGAGAACCGCAGCCATTTCGAGAGGGCCGACAATGTGTCTTTCATCCACCTCATGTGTGAGCATTGCGGGAAAGTGAAACTGGTAAAAGACACTAATTTCATGGCTTATATGAACGCCCGTAGGTTTCCTGCTTTCACCACATCATATTATAATTTCACTGTCTATGGCGTGTGCAACGACTGCGCAAGAAAGATCAAACAAGCGAAAAGAAAGAGAATTAGTGACAAAAAAGTAAAATAACTTTCTTTATTTATACAATTAACTAAAAAACATTATGGCAAATGTAAAACCTTTCAAGGGGCTTCGTCCCCCAAAAGAGTTAGTAGAAAAAGTGGCTTCCAAGCCTTATGATGTGCTCTCCAGCGAAGAGGCAAGAGCCGAGGCTGGCGACAACGAGATGTCGCTCTACCACATCATCAAGCCTGAAATCGACTTCAACGACGGCACTACCGAACACGACCCGCAGGTCTATGACAAGGCAGTGGAGAACTTCAAGAAGTTCCAGGCCAACGGATGGCTGGTGCAAGACCCCAAAGAGATGTACTACATCTATGCTCAGACTATGGACGGCCGCACTCAGTATGGTTTTGTGGTTGCCGCCAACTACAAAGACTATGTGGAAGGCCGCATCAAGAAGCACGAGCTCACCCGTCGCGAGAAGGAAGAGGACCGCATGAAACACATCCGCGTCAACAACGCCAACGTGGAGCCAGTGTTCCTGTCGTTCCCTACCAACGAGCCTCTCGAGGCTATCATCGACCAGGTTAAGATGACTGAACCAGAGTATGACTTCGTTAGCGAGGATGGCATCGGCCACACCCTGTGGTGCATTACCGACGACGCGATGATTGCTAAGATCACCGAGGAGTTTGACAAGATTCCTTACCTTTACATCGCCGACGGTCACCACCGCACCGCCGCCGCCGCCCATGTCGGTGAGGAGAAGGCGCAGGCCGACCCCAACCACACCGGCAAAGAGGAATATAACTACCTGCTGGCAGTGTGCTTCCCCGAGTCACACCTCAAAGTGATGGACTACAACCGCGTGGTCGTTGACCTCAACGGTAACACTCCCGAAGAGTTCCTCGCTAAAGTTGGTGAGCATTTCGACATCGAGTGCAAGGGTGAAGAGGAATATCGTCCAGCTTGTCTACACAACTTCTCGCTCTATCTTGAGGGTAAGTGGTACTCGCTGACCGCTAAGGAAGGCACCTACGACGACAACGATCCAATCGGTGTGCTCGACGTGAAGATATCTTCGGACTACATCCTGCGTGACATCCTCGGCATCATGGACCTGCGCACCGACAAGCGCATCGACTTCGTGGGCGGAATCCGCGGCCTTGGCGAGCTCAAGAAGCGTGTTGACAGCGGCGAGATGAAGATGGCTCTGGCGCTCTATCCAGTGACCATGCGTCAAATCATCAACATCGCCGACAGCGGCAACATCATGCCCCCAAAGGCTACCTGGTTTGAGCCAAAACTCCGCTCAGGACTTATCATCCATAAACTCGACTAATCATCTTTTTCAAAACGTCAATTGATAGGAGGACAATGCACTTTGTTTTGTGCGTTGCCCTCCTTGTTTTTTCCACCATATCAGTCTAGTAAAACGTGTAATAGTTTTGTTGGGTCATATACAGTGATTCCCATTCATCTCCTCTGCGATACTTTCCAGCAGTTGTCGCAGGGATGGTGGGGCAGTGGTTAGGTCTTTTTTTATCATCGAGCGTATCTCGGCGGTTTTTTCTATTCTATTCATCAGCATGAGGTTGAGGAGGAGGCGATAGGCGGTGTATTGTGCCAATGGTTGGTCGCTATCGTGAAGTTGCTGCCAGAGTTGTGTGGCGTAGTCGAGGTGGCGCAGGAGGCGGTGGCAGAGAATGTCGGCAATCTCGGTGGACTCCACGCTTTGGCACCAGGCGAGGGCGATCGCCATGTCAAAATTCTCAATAGGGTAGAGCATCGTTGCCGCCATGCGGCACTCGCGGTGGTGGGCGTCATCCCACAGCGCTTGCGCCAGCCGTGCGTCTTTCTCGTATCGGCTGGTTATGGCTATAACATCGGCAAGTTGGCAGCCCATTATCATGGTGTGTGGGTCACCTGCCGAGCGTAACAGCTCAGCAACAATGCCATTGCGATAAGCAAAAAACTCCTTCCTAAATTCTTGTGTCATAAAAATATTATTAAAAAAGAGTGCTGCGCACAGTGAGCAATCATCAAGCGCAGCACTCTTCCGTTCCACTTTCCACTTTTCACTTTCCACGCGCGAAGCGCTACTTCGTCAGTGGCGAGTAGTCGCGGCCGTAGCGGAGCATCTGGTCGATGTAGTTCTCGTCGTAGCTGATGGTGATGTCCTTGATGTCACCACTGGCATCCTTAACCACATGATAAACTGGGTTCACAAAGCCCTTGTAAGGAGCGATGTTCAGCGACTCATAGCGCTTGAGCACCTCGGCATGGATTTTTGGGTCAACCTTTACACCGTAAGTCTCCACTAGTTTGCGTCCAGCCTCAAAGTCGCCTTCGCTCTTGATGCGCTGAATCTCAGCAAGGAGTTCGGCGAAGAGTCCGCGCAGTTTCTGATAGTCATTGACTTTGATGTAAGTCTTGCCAGTTTTCTTGTCCTTCACGTATTCAATCACCTTGGCCTTTTTGCCTTTTTGGTAGCACCACTCGCTGATGAGCTTGCGGTTACGCATGTGAGCCTCCTCGATGTCCTTGCCCGGCTCGATGCGGGTGAGCTGGGTCATAAGGCCGTTCATAATGTACTTGTAGTACTCTGCCTTATAGGTGTCGGCATCTTTGAAGATGCCAAGCTCAATGAGTTTGGGGTCGGCAAGATAGTAAAGCGCGAATAGGTCAGCGCGAGCCTCCTCAAGGGTTGAGCCGTAAGCCTTCAAAGCGTCGGGGTCAACACCTGGCAGCAGTTGGCCGCTGGCGTGGCCGAGGCACTCGTGGAGGTCGGTGTGCAGCTTGTCGGCGAGAGTGAGATACTTCTTCATTAGTTGCACCTCGGTGTCGCTGTAGGCAAACTCCTCGTTGAATCCTGTTCCGCTTGCCACCTCGTCGTAGGCATCGGTGATGTTTTCCAGAGATACCGACTTCGAGCCATGAGCAGCGCGAATCCAGTTGCTGTTTGGCAGGTTGATGCCGATAGGAGTTGAGGGATAGCTGTCGCCGGCAAGGATGGCGGCGGTGATAACCTTGGCACTCACGCCTTTCACGTTCTGTTTCTTGAAACGGTTGTCAACGGGCGAGTTGTCCTCAAACCATTGAGCGTTGCCACTGATGAGGTTAGAACGAATCGACGCATCTTTGTTCTTGAAGTTTACGATGCTTTCCCAGTTGGCGGTCATGCCCAGAGGGTCACCGTAGCTCTCGATAAATCCGTTGATGAAATCCACAGTGCCGTTTGTCTCCTCGGCCCACATGATGCTGTAGTCGTCAAACGCCTTGAGGTCGCCGGTGGTGTAGTACTCGATGAGTTTGGCGATATAGGCCTTCTGCGCACTGTTCTCGGCAACGCTGGCGGCCTTCTGGAGCCAGTAAACGATATTGACGATAGCCTTGCTATAAAGTCCGCCAATCTTGTACTGTTTCTCAACCACCTTGCCGTCTTCTTTAACCACCTTGCAGTTGAGGCCATAAGAGATGGGAGTCTCGTCGTTGGGGTCTTTCATAGCGTTGTAGAAGTCCTCCACCTCTTGCTGGGTGACGCCCTCATAGAGGTTGTTGGCACTGGTGACAATCAGGTCCTCACCATCGGCTTGGTTCACACGCTTGGCCATGTAGGTGGGGTCAAAAATCACCTTGTCGAGGGTTGCGAGCAGCTCATCGGCCTTGTCGCATTTCTTCTCCTTAGAGCACTTGTCGCACGACTGGATGGGCAGTGCCTCAAGCGGCAACTTCTTGTACTCGGCGTTGAAAAACTCCTGTGAGAACTCAGGCACGAACTTGTCCTGAGAATAGTGGTGATGGATGCCATTACCGAACCACACCTGCTTCAGGTACTTCTCAAGGCCCTTGAAATCGGCGCTCGAGCGGTCGCCTTTGTAGTTGGTGTACATCGCCTCGAGTACTTGGCGAATCACCAGATTGTACTTGCCGTTCTGGTCAAAGAGGATGTCACGGCCCTGCTGGGCTGCCTCGGTGAGGTAATAGACATACTTCTTCTGTTGAAGGGTCAAATCGTCAAAACCAGGGACCTGATAGCGCAACACCTCGATGTCGGCAAAGCGGTCCACATTGTAGTTGAAATTGCTGTTTTGTGCCATAGCAATGCTTGTTGATGCCAGTGCCACAACAGCAGCGGCAATTAATGTTTTCTTCATAAAATGGTTTATAAAAATTTGTATTTAGTTTATTAGCTAGCGAGCTGACGAGCTAACATGCTGACAAGGCAATAGCACTTGTCACACTAAACCCGCCATTGAAAGTGCAAATTTAATACTTTTCTTCAAAACCACAATCTAAAATTGATGAAAAGTTACATTACCTTATATTGCCTTGATATGTGTCTTTGTTGACATACAAATATTAAGTTGCAGAATGAAAAAAAGTATGAATTAGTTTTATCATTTTTTTAGGGGTTCGTCTGAAATGTTGTAAATTCGTGATTGCTTTTTTGGAGGAACTCGCAAATTGTGTGTTGTCCAAAAGTCGTTTTTTTCTGGTTTTCTTGTAAAAAATAACTCTGTGAGAATTGCGTGTGATTCACCGTACCTAATTATGGGTGGGGGAAAATAGTAGGGTAGGATAGGGCGGTGTATGCTTCTAGAGCAGATGATGTAAGTTGGGCATGCTATGAAATATAATAATGGCATCTTTGTATATTCCAAAAAGAGGAAATTTGGTGGGTGAACATAATGCTTTAGCCCCCAAAAGCACCAAAAAACGCTCATGTGACACTACTAATGGTTATAATTTGTAATGGTAAGGACATTTTTTGGAGCTAAAAGAGCCGTAAAAGGAGGTTTTCTGCACTTTTTGGGCTCGATTTTGTAGGCATGTAACATGACTTTATTTGCTGTTGCAAACTCGCTGAAAATAGGATATTTGCGATAGTTTGAGTGGGTTTGAAATATGGATTTTAAGTGTGTGAGAATTGAAAATTTGGACTCATGTAGGGGCTCCTTGCTGTTTATCGCCAAAAATTATGGATTTTCATCGGAATGGTAACTTTACCATCGGCGGTTTACTGAAGTTAATCAAAGGGCAGGGCTGTTGTTTTGCGAAACAAAACTGGAAATTCGGCAATCCGAAACCTTAATTTTATCTCTGTTGTGGCGTGTGGATTCGTGAATTTGCATTATTGAAATTTGCAAACTGAAATAAAATAGCGATTAACGAAATTTTACAAATTGCATAATCATGTGTAAATCAGAAAAATAACCATCATTAAGCATAGTGCTTGTTTATGAAAATCAGCTCTTTTTGCCAACAAGTCTGTTTTTTGTCGCAAAATGCCACTATAATACGTTGATATAGTGAATATAGTGTGTTTATATATGAAGTGTTTATTTAATGATTTCCACAATGCCATTGAGTTGGGTTTTTGAATACCTTTTTTAGAAATAAAAAATGCAAATTTGAAGATTTATGTTTAAAAATTTGGATTTTTCAATAGGTCGCTGTAAATTTGCAAACGAAAAATTTATAATTGTTAATAGCAAAATGGACATAATTTCGCGCTTAAAATTGTTCTTAGAGCAAAATGGCATCTCTAACTCACAGTTCGCTGACACATGTGTGATTCCTCGTCCTACACTCTCTCAGTTGCTCAACGGGCGCAACAAAAAAGTGAGCGATGAGGTGATATCGAAGATTCACGCAGCTTATCCTGCGTTGAATATTTTGTGGCTTATGTTCGGCGACGGCGAAATGTTCGTTTCTGGAGCCGCTAGTTCGTCAGGAAATGGCGCAACGAATTATTTGTCCAAAACTCCACAAAGTGGAAATTTATTCATGGGGGTTGATTCTGCCCAGAATATCTCTGTTGGTTCCTCTCGTCAACCGTCAACCATCAGTTTCGATGATGATAATACGGGTCATAACGGCGGTGCTATGGCGCTCTCTAATGCCCTCCAGAGCATCGCGCGAAGCAACGGTTCATCCCCTGCCCCTTCTTCCCACGGTCGCCGCATTGTTAACATAATGATTTTTTACGACGACAATTCCTTTGAGCAGATAGTGCCGAGATAATTTTTTGAGTGCGAATATTTCATAAATAAAGCGACAGAACCGTGTCGCTTTTTTTGCGTTATCTTTGAGTTGAATCAAAAACTTTGTCTTTGATTTTGTATTTCCCTCGTCTTGCATTATCTTTGCACGATAGAAACAAATACACATTATTAATAACATTAACTATGAACATCAAGAAACTATTAATCTTTTCACTTGCTATGACAGCAATGACGATGAGTGCTGGGAATCTGAACAAGGGTGTTGACCGCAGCAACCTTGACCTGAGCACTAAGCCTGGAGAGAATTTCTATCAGTACGCTTGTGGCGGATGGATGAAGGCCAATCCTCTCGACCCGCAGTATGCGCGCTTCGGTACCTTCGACCAACTCGGCGAGAACAACCGTGAGCAGCTTAAGGACTTGATTATGAACTTGGGTACCAACAACCCCAAAGGCAGCTTAGCGCAGAAGGTGAGTGACCTCTATCTGCAAGGCATGGATAGTACCCTGCGCAACCAGCAGGGCAACAAACCAGTAGAGATGATGCTGGCGCAAATATATCAGATGCCTCGCACCGACCTCGTGGCTATGCTTGCCGACATGCACCGTGGCATCGCTTCGCCATTCTTCGATGCTGGTGTTATGGCCGATTTGAAGAACAGCGACCAAAACCTGATGTACATCACCGCCCCTGGATTGGGCATGGGCGACCGCGACTACTACCTCGAGAACGACGAGAATACAATGAATGTGCGCAACGCCTATTTGACTTATATCGAGAAGCTATTTACTCTCTCGGGACGCAAAGCTAAAGATGCCAAGAAGACTGCCAAGAGTATCCTCGCGCTTGAGACTGAGTTTGCAAAGGTTGCCATGACCCGCGAGGAGAGCCGTGACTACAGCAAGCAGTACAACATACGCACCATTGACCAACTCAAGGCTGAATATCCAAACTTTGACTGGAACGCATATTTCAACTTGCTTATGCCCGGCAATATCAAGGTTGACAAGGTGTGCGTGATGCACCTCAACTCGATGGCGAAGTTCAACGAGATGCTGAAAACTCTCAAAGACAAAGAAATCAGAGACTACTTGGCATTTAAGTATCTTGATGCGGCATCAAACTTTCTTTCCGACGACTATGAGCAGGCAAACTTCGATATGTACAGCCGTGCCATGAGTGGCAAGACGGTGATGCAGCCTCGCTGGAAACGCGCCCTCAACGTGCCTAACTACTTACTGGGTGAGGCAGTGGGTGAGCTGTATGTGAACAAGTACTTCCCCGAGGAGTCAAAGAAGAAAATGATGAAGCTGGTGAACAACCTGAAAATCGCTCTTGGCGAGCATATTTCAGGCCTTACCTGGATGAGTCCAAAGACTAAGGTGAATGCCCTAGTTAAGCTCAACAGCTTCACAGTGAAGATAGGATATCCTGACACTTGGCGCGACTATAGCGGCATCAACATCGACCGCGACGCCTACTATTGGGAGAACGTGAGCAACGCTCGCCGTTTTGAGGCCGATTATCAACTTTCGCAGCTTGACAAGCCTGTTGACAAGGCTAAATGGCAGATGACTCCACAGACCGTGAACGCCTACTATGACCCATCGACTAACGAAATCTGCTTCCCTGCTGGTATCCTTCAGAAACCTTACTTCGACCCCGATGCTGATGACGCAAGCAACTATGGCGCTATTGGCGTGGTGATTGGTCATGAGATGACTCACGGTTTCGACGATCAGGGCCGCAACTTCGACCACAATGGTAATATGATTGACTGGTGGACCGAAGAGGACGCCGCCAAGTTCCAGGAACTCGCCGACAAATTAGGAGCTCAATACAGCGCCGAGATTGTTGCCGACGACGTGCACGCCAACGGCACCTTCACTATGGGTGAGAACATTGCCGACCATGGTGGTTTGCGTGTGGCTTACAGCGCCTTTAAGAAGACGGAGCAAGGTGCTGGCGAGGAACTGATTGACGGTTTCACGCCTGACCAGCGTTTCTTCCTGAGCTACGCTAACGTGTGGGCAGCCAACATCACCAAAGAGGAAATCCTGCGCCGTACAAAGGTTGACCCACACTCATTGGGCATCAACCGCGTGAACGTGGCCATCCGCAACCTCGACTACTTCTTCAACGCCTTCGACATCAAGCCAGGTGAGAAGATGTGGCGCGACCCAGCCGACCGAGTTAGTATTTGGTAACATGCGCTTAGAACCACGAATTTCACTAATTATCACAAATAAGAATCAGCCGCCATTGTGAACTCACGATGGCGGCTGTTTATTCATTGAGAAAAAGCTACTCAGGAATACTTTCTGGACCTGTAAATCCCATATGGGTTCCTTCTGGCAAATTCTTATTCATTTCTATTAAGGCCCCTTCTAATTTTTCTTTAAATTCTGGAGTACTTGTTACGTTCTTTAATTCTTCTTGGAATTTTTTCAGTTCTTCCTCACCTTTGGCTTTGTAGAAATCCTCATATTCTTTTTGAAGTTCTTCTGTTTTTTTCTCAAATTCTTTATAATCATCTCCTGTCTTGAAACTTTTCATTAAATTGAGTGCTTCTTCTGCCATCATTTTGGCATCTTTTGCAACATCGCCAGTGGGACCTTTTGGTTCATCTATATTTTCACTTTTCTCGCTTGCGCTTTCACTACTGCTTGCGTTTTGTTTATTGTCGCAAGATGTGAAGGAAACGGCCATTGCAACAGCCATTAGGATTGATAAGAATTTAATTTTCATAGTTAAGTTGTGTTTTTGATTATTGCCTACACCCTTTCAAGCGGATCGGCGGTCTCTTTGTATGATTACTTAGCAAATAGTTTGTAACTGCAAAATTAATGAAGAAAATTGATTTTTGCAATGTTTTAAATTTTTTACTCCACTCCTTGTCCATCGGCAAGGCGTTGACGTACTACTTCATACATCATTATTCCGCCAGCGACTGAGACGTTGAGGGAGTTGATATTGCCAAATTCGGGGATTTTAACAAAGGCGTCGCACAATTTCATCACCTCATGCGAGATGCCTTTGCCTTCTGAACCGAGAACGAGTGCCACAGGGCCTGTATAGTCTTCTTGGGTGTAGTTCACCGAGTTTTTGTCGCTGGTGCCTATGATGCGGCATCCGCTATCGCGAAGGTATTTGATGGCATCCTGCAGACTGCGCTCACGGCACACGGGCAAATAGTTGAGGGCTCCTGCCGAGGTTTTCACAGCATCGCCATTGACGGTGACGCTGCCTTTCTCAGGAATCACCACAGCACTCACCCCTGCACAGTCGCAGGTGCGGGCTATGGCACCAAAGTTGCGCACGTCGGTCACTCCGTCGAGCACCACGAAAAATGGATTCATGCCCTCGTCATAGACGGCAGGCAGCACTTGCTCCACCTTGTAATAAGTCACGGCGGCGAGCATCGCCACAGCGCCCTGATGGTTCTTGCGGGTGAGGCGGTTGAGCTTCTCGACTGGCACTCGCTGAATGGTGATGTCTCGCTCGCGAGCGAGATTGATGAGCTCGCGTGCGAGGTCACCACTCAGGTCTTTCTTGAGCAGGAGTTTGTCGATAGTCTTACCAGCCCCAATGGCCTCGATGATGGCGTGAAGTCCAAAAATTAGATCCATTTTATCTAAGTGTAAAGTGTTAAGTTTTAGTGAGCGACGTGTTGAGTTGCGTTGACAACGCAACAGACGGAACTTAGAGGTGAGTAGATTTTATTAATGCTCGGGCATTGTTGATGGCGGCTTGGTTGAGCTCGCTTCCGCTGAGCATGCGGGCTATCTCTGTGACGTGCTCCTCGTCGTTGAGGTGCTCCACGCTGGTGACGGTCTGCGTGGCAGTGTCGGTCTTGAACACCCTAAGGTGAGTGTCACTGTGTGCTGCCACTTGTGGCAGGTGGGTGATGGCGATGACCTGAATCTTGTTAGATATCTCGCCCATCATGTCGCCAATCTTGTGAGCTATCTCGCCCGAAACGCCAGTGTCCACCTCGTCAAAGATGATGGTGGGCAGGTCCATAGAGCGCGCTATCACCGACTTGATGCAGAGCATAAGCCTCGAAATCTCACCGCCCGATGCGGTGTCCTTGACGGGCATTAGCACCTGGTTCTTGTTGAAGGCGAAGAGGAACTCCACGCTGTCGCAACCATTTGCGTTAAGTTCCACAGGTTTGAAATCGATATTGAACTGAAGGTTCTTCATGCCTAAGTTCTGCGCCAACGGAAGTATTGATGCAACAAACTGCCCAGCCGCCGCTTTGCGGTTTTCGCTGATAGCTTGTGCCAACTTCAGTGCCGCTGTGCGCTGGCTCTCGAGCATTTCCTGTATTTTGGCAATGCGCTCCTCGCTGCAGTCGATGGCGGCAAGGCGATGCTCATAGACTTCTTGCAGTTTTAACAGTTCATTGACTGTCTTGACATTGTGCTTTCGCTCAAGCGAATAAATAGTGTTAAGTCGCTCCTCTACCTGCTGTAAAGCGGCAGGGTCGCTGTTTAGGCCTTCTTCAATGGCACAGACGCTTTGTGCAATGTCTTTGAGGTCAATTAGTGCGTTGCTCACCCGTTCGCTCATGCCAGCAATTTCGTCAAGGTTCTCCTCGGTTGTGGCAAGTGTGTTGCGCACATCCTGCAACTGGTCAATCAGTGAATTGTCCTCACTGTTGAGGGTGTTTATCACTTTCCACAAGTCCTCTTTAAGGCTTGTGGCGTTGGCGAGACGGCGTTGCTGTTGCTCAAGTTCCTCATCCTCATCGTGACGGAGGTTGGTCTCACGCAACTGGTTGAGTTGGTAGCGCAGATAGTCCTCCTCGCTGCGGTTGCGGTCGTAGTTGTCACGCAGTTCCTGGAGTTGGCGTTCGGTGGTCTTATATTCGTTATAGAGGTCGGAATATTCGCTCAATCTCTCATCGTGGCCAGCAAGATTGTCAAGTATCGACAGTTGGAATGCGGGTCTCGCCAGCAGCATATTGCTATGCTGCGAATGGATATCAACGAGGCGCGTCATCAACTCTTTGAGTGTAGCAAGCCCTACCACTCCATCGTTGACAAACGCCCGCGAACGCCCATTCGGGTTTATCTCGCGGCGCACAATCAGTTCGCCGTCATAATAGTCAAGGTCATTGTCTCTAAAGAAAAACTCGAGGGTGTAGTCCTCGATGTCGAAAGTGGCCTCAACCACTGTTTTGCGCTCCTTGTCACGAATCGACGAGGAGTCGGCACGCTCGCCCAAAATTAGCGACAACGCCCCGAGTATAATAGATTTTCCTGCTCCCGTCTCGCCAGTGATGATAGTGAGCCCTTGCTCAAAGTCTATCTCAAGCTGGTCGATAAGAGCGTAGTTGGATATAGATAATCGTTTCAACATATTTTAGAAGCTAACAAGCTGACGAGCTAACAAGCAAACTAGGCAATTGTAAATTCGCGCTTAACACTTTTATGGGCGCAGCCACTTGACCCTTAAAACTTTACACTTAACACTTATCTCTGCTCCGTGTTTTTGATTTTGTTTAGGCGTTCGGTCTCGGTTGGATAGAGGGGATAGAGCAACTCATAGACTTTTTCCTTCTCGGTGCTGTTGGCCTTGGAGTAGATGTTCACTAGCTCGTCAAGTTTGGCATCTTTGAACATTGATAGGCAAACCGACATTGGCGCTACGTCGTAGATTGATTTCAGAGTCTCCATCTGCTGGGTGATGGTTGCTCGGCCTTTGTCAACGCTGGTCACCATCTGGTCGAGTCCTTGGCGATGGTAGTTGTAGATTACATCACGGATGGCTGATGTCTGCTTGTCGGTATAGGCACTCAAAATCGCACTGCGGTTCTTTGAGTCCTCAAAGGCTTTCCAGCCGCTCTCGCCGCTGCTTTGTGCCATTCGTACGATGTTCTCCAACTTATCGTAGTAAGGGTCGCCGCCGTTGGGTGCGAAAGAGTCGAAATCTATCGCAATGACAAGTAACGCATAGAAGTTTAGAATCGCCGTGAGATTGCTCTGCATCTCCTGTTCATTATAGATGAGCTGCTCGTTATTGTCGTAGGTGAACTCCACGCGGGTGTCCTTGAAGTTGATAAGGGTAGTGGTATAAGTGCTGTTATACACTGGTCGCGAACTCTGAATCTGAAGATCGCCCTTCATTGTGCCGTTTGACTCGTCATACTCGGCGACTGTCAAGAACATCTTGCACTCAATCTTTTCGTTGACAGCAAACTGCGCATCGGTCCACACAGTGGTGTTGAGGTACTCGTTGACAGCTTCCTTCAAAGTGTTGAAAATGTCCTTGTTGGCATTTTTCACCTTTTTAGAGTCTACATCAAAGGTGCAATTCAACTCCTGTGCACTAACACCCAGGCAACAAAACGCTGCCACAGCAGTCAGCAATATCTTTTTAATACTTCTCATTTTTTTCTTGTAATTATTATATAATAACGTATAGAGTAATAAAAAATTGCCCAAGAATCAAATAGATAATCAAAAACGCACTTCACAGCATTTGAAGCACGTTTTTGAAGTTGAAGCAGGTGTAGGTTGAGTTGTCAATAAGAACGGGTAGATTCGCGCTCTTTTGAATCGCGATAGACGTTGTTGACCTTGTTGCTGCCAAAGGTGTAGGAGATGCGGAATTGTACTGAATGTGAATGGATATTGTTGCGTGAATAGACGCTGTAATCTTTATAAAGGGCGGTGGATTTAGTTATGTTCCAGCCAAACGGGTCGCTGACAGAGGCAACAAGTGTGAGGCGGTTGTCAAGCAACATGTAGCGCAACTCGCAGCCTATCAACGACATCGATTCATAATGCATCATCCGCTCATTGTAAGGGAAATAGTGGCTGAAACGCAGGTTGAAAATAAGATTCCGCTGACGGTTGAGCATAAATGTTGTGTTGAGCTCTAGTTTGCCGCTCCAGTCGCTTTGGTAAAGGTCTTTGAAATCGGGAATTTTGGATTTTGCGAAAGTGTGGAAAGCCTCGCCGCCAATGTTCATGGTCCACCAGTCAAACAGCGAACGGTTATAAGAGGCATATAGACCAGTCTTATTGCTGTTTAGACAATTTTCGGGAATTGTTTGCTGACTGCCGTCGGCATTGAAACGAGTCACATAACCGATGGAGTTGTGTTTGTAGGAGTTATATAGCACCGCATAGAAACCTTTGAAACTATAAGTTATCTCTGCATTATGAGAGATGTTTGGCTTAAGGTCGGGATTGCCCGAAACATAGTCGCTGGTGGTAGTGTAATAGCGGAACGGATTGAGATCGGCGAAATTTGGACGAGTGATTCCCATTGAGTATGAAAGCGAGAAACGCCCTATGTCCTGGTTGTTCCAACTCAGGTTAAGCGACGGAAACAGATGACCATAGCTATTGTTATGTCGCTCATTGCCAATCTCCTGATGCCCTTTCACATCGGTGTGTTCATATCGTAGGCCAAGTTTGCCGAAGAAGGAGTCAGAAAAGTTCTTTTCTGCGCTCAAATAGGCGGCTGTGGTGTTTTCGTCATAATTGAATCGGTTGCTCTGCAAAGGATCGTTAATCCATCCGCCAGCTTCATAATTACAAACATCCAGAGCGGTGTTGTTACCAATGCTCGTGAACGCAACTCCTGTCTCCATCCTGAAAGCGTCGAATGGCAGGGTTGCATCGATTTTTGTCGAATGGATGCGGTATTTGTTGTGACCTTCGTTGGATAGCCTCGACTCATTGCCTTGCCATGATGTTGTCACATCAGAAAATGACTTGCTGTTGCGATTGAAGAAATTGTAGGTGAAGCTGAGCATCTTGCCTTTTTCATCCAACTGCAAATCGGTGAACGCCGTCATGGTCATGGCGTTATTTGGTCGTGAAGGCGAGTGGTTATAGGAGTTGAAGACAATCTCCTTGTCAACCGTTATGTCGTTAAGTTCGCTATTTAGGCGGTTTGTGCTGAAATTGGCGATGATGCCAGCGCACAATCTGTCGGTGAACTTGTACTTGAAAAGACCATTAATGCCGTGAGTTCTGTTAGTGAAATGAGTGCTGCGAGTTGATCTTTTCTCATAGTCGGCGAATGTGTAAATGCGGTCAAGGTCGTTAATGCCCTTGATGTCACTCCAGTTTGCGTCGGCCGAGAATTCCACTTTGCGGGTTGTGTGCGACATATTGCCTCCGAGCATATAGTTGAAACTCTCCCGCAAATTGCCGCTTGCCCACACATTACCCCGAGTGCCTAACGACTCGTTGCGGGTAGTGATGCTGATGAATGCCACATTGGCACCAGCGGCATATTTAGATGGGGGAGTGGTGAGCAGCTCTATCTTCTCGATGCCGGAAGCTTGAAGATTCTTGAGCTGCATGGCGATGGCTTCATCGCTCATCTCCAAAAGACGACCGTCAATGATATACCTGACATTTGATTTGCCGGCAACTGTCACCAAGTCGTTAACAACTGATACTCGCGGAATGCGGTCAAGCACTTCAATACCGTTCAGCCCTTTGGCGAAATTGTCGTTTTTGGTGAGATAGACAATTCGGTCGGGCGATTGTTTCAGCACTGTGCGCTGCCCCACTACCACCACTTCGTTGAGTTCTAAGACTTTATCCCAGTAATCGGCGATGGAATCAATGGCTGCCGAATCGCTTGGCTCTTGTCCGTAGAGGGACACAGGAAGCATTGCCATCAAAACGATGGCTTGTTGAATTTTTCTCATATCACATTATTTTTAAGTTATTTGAATGCTTTTTCCTTTCCTTGAATGAAGAAGAATCCTCCACCGTGACGGTCGCGTTGCAGACCAATGTAGATGGTCTCTCCGTTGTTGATGATTTGCAGCGAAGTGTATTGCCCGTCACTGCCTTGATAGTCAGAATAGCCTGACGCTCTCGGCACATCTTTTTCTATGGCAGAGGCAATCTTATTTATGATGTCGGGATTGTTCTTGACGGTAATTCCGCGATAGTAGTTCCCATTGTTCTTATAGATAGAAATGGTGACACTCTTATTGTTGTTGAAGCGACCGTCAAACAGGTTTTCCACATTCAACTTTGGTGGCTTGGCAAAGACTGCAATGGCGGTGAAGATGCTCAATAATATTATAATTAAACGTTTCATTTCGATTGATTTATATGGTTCATGAATTGTTCTACTTTTGCCTCTTCCTGGGCTTTTTGCTCGTTAACTGTTTGCATGAATTGCTGCATTTTGGCAACATCGGCCTCTGCGATTTTATGGGCCTCCTCGTCGTTTACTCTCTTTCCTGAGACATAGACAATGCAGTAATCATTATTTGAGTTTTTGTTGGAGTTGTTGAAGTGATGGAAGAGGGTGAAGGTTCCCAAGGCGATTGCCACACAAGCTGCCGTGCTCATCCACCACGTCCAAAAGCTGCCGCGTGTTTTTCTTGTTTCGGCAAACTTTACCGAGTGTGAGATTGACATCAATTCTTTTGTCTCATTGATGATAGGAGACTTAAAATCACATTGCGTCAGTACATATTCCAGTTCTGTTTCCTCTAACACTGAGAGTTGGCAGTCAAGATAGAGCTGGCAGAGTCTTTCTATTTCTTCTATGGTGAATTGATTATCGTAATGTTTCATTAGCCCAACTTATTTAAAGTTTCACGAATTTTTTTGCGTATGCGGCTCATGTTCATCCTCACCGCTTCTACCGACATTGACATTTGCGTTGCAATCTGTTCGTAGTCAAGGTTATCGTGAGTGATAAGGTTGAAAATCTGCCGTTGTAATGGAGTCAACTGCTGTTGCAGGATTTGTTCAAGTCGTTCTATATCTTCAGTTTCCATGTTGTAATGTGGCACATCACTTGAATTGATTGTGTCGATAGGAACTTCTCGTGCCTTTCTAAGTCGGTCTATGCAGATGTTTCTCAGCACAGCCACGAGTTTGTTCTTTGCCTCTTGTGAAGTATCGACCTCGCCTTTGTCACTTAATTTGAGCCAAGTGTCCTGTAGAGCGTCTTTTGCCTCCTCATCACTTTGCAGGTAGCGCATAGCGATGCGGTGCAACTTGTCGCGCAAGTTAAGAAATGAGGATGTCATCAAGTCGAGTCCCATATCACTATAAAGACGTTTATCTCTCCCGAAACGTAACAGCAAAGACGCAAATTCAATGAAATTATTATTCATATAAAATCAGTCGAGGCTTAAACAACCTCGGCTGATGGAGAATATATATTGAAGCAGGTAAAATGATTACTTGCCTAGGCGGGAGCGTTCTTCCTCGCCAGCACCGCTGCCGCGCCACTTACTGCCAGTAGCGTTGAACTTGTAGCGCACGGTGACTTCGAGTTGGCGTGAGTCGCTGTTTGACTTTTGGGATAGCGAGCGAGTGCCGTAGCGAATGCGTATATTCTCATGAGAGTTAAGCAGGTTGTGTCCGGCAACCTGAATACTCAGTCGGTCATCGAAGAATGTCTTGGTGAGGCTTATATAAGTGTACCAACTGGCACGAGTGAGTGACATATTCTCCTTGTCGCCTTTTGAGGTGAACGACAGATTGGCTTGTGCGGTAAGAGTTGGCGTAATCTTGAAACTGTTGTTGAACTGAACCAAATAAATAGGATTACTTGGACTAATGAATCCTACAGGCGACGGAATCTTAATCCAATCCTTAATCAAACCCATAGTGAGCGAAGGCTGGTAGATACCGAACTTGGGATTTAGCGTAACCATGGCGCGGATAGCATCGGCGTGATCTACATTGTCGCGTGTGAGGAGTGTTGTCTCAGGACTTCCCTCGACGCTTTCGCCTACGTTGACAATCACATCGCCAGTGCGTTTGTAGTCAAACATCACGTTCACCCATCGCCACATCGCCATCAGCGATGCTTGGTTGATGACCGACGGCTTGAGCATAGGATTGCCGCTCTGCCAAGTGAAACGGTTGGCATAAGTCACCGCGCCATTGAGCATATAGTAGTAAGGACGCTGGATTTTCATTGCATAGTTCGCCATCATTTGCACCTTTCCAACTCGTGCCATCAGCCCCACGCTGGGGAAGATGTGGTGGTAGGCCTTGCTCTGGTCAGCAATTTTCACTCCTGCGTTATAGTAGTCGCTGGTCACATTCTCGTTGCGCAGACCCAGGCGCAGTTGACCGAAAGGCAACGGATGGGAATACTCAGTAAAGAATGTATAGTTGCGTTCGCGCTGCTCAGTGAAGGTGGTGGGCACGACTTGTTCGGGGTTGATGTAATCGTCGTTGCGATTGGTGAGGTCATATTCAGCACCCGCCTGCAGGTTGCCGCCCCACAAGTTCCACGACAACACCAGCTTCGATGCCCAAAGCTGGGCGCGTACAACACTTTGACTCGTAACCGTGCGGCTTTCCTGCTCCTGGCTTATCTCATCGTTCCACTGATTAGTGCGGTCTTTCCAAAACATATAGTCAGAATTAAAGTCGATGCTCGTCTTGCCCACTTTGCCGTTATAGTAGGCATTGAGGGTGTGTGGCATATTCGATTTCTCTTCCCATTTTATTGTATTGTCGAGGTGGTCATAGAAATCGCCGTCTGCTATCACATCGGCGGTAAAAGTTCCAGAACCTTCATGCAGGAACCAACCTTTGGTATCGTAGCGGAACCCGATGGCGTGGTTGTCGTTGAAAATATAGTTAGCACCTATTGAGGCATAGAGTGACCGATACACGTTATTCTCGTTGCTCTGTTCCAGCATTTGCCATGTTTTGTCGGTGAGCACATCGAGCGTAATATTACTACTGTGCCAATAATGGTTATCATTGTACCACACGCTGCCGAACACGTCGAGTCCGCGGTGACGGTAATTCCAGTCGAAACCTAGGTCAAGGTTATTGTTGCGACTGCGGTAATAAGAGGCTGTAGTGTTGAACGATAAGCCCTCGCCCTGTGGACGCTTGGTCTTGATGAGGATGACACTCTCCACGTTGGCTTTGTACTTCGCGCCAGGGTTGGTGATGAGTTCCACGCTCTGGATGTTCTCGCTTTGGATTTGGTCGAGTTCGGCCTTGTCACGCAATAGGCGACCATTCACGTAGATGAGCGGAGTGCCTTTGCCGAAGACCTCAATGCCGTCGGCCTTCTTCTGCACGCCAGGAAGGTTCTCAAGCACCTTATTAGCTGTTCCCACCTTGCTCAGCAACGTGCCGTCAACGTCGGTCTTGATGCCCTCGGTGGTGAGTTTGAAGGTTGGTCGCACGCCGTGTACCACCACCTCGCCAAGCCTAGTGGCTTCGGGCAGCAACTGGATGGTGCCGAGCGTTGGCTGCGTGGCGTTCACACATCTCGTCTCGTAACCGATGTAGTTAAGTTTAAGAATCGCCTGCTTGCAGTTGCATTCGATGGCAAATGTGCCGTCAATTCCAGTGGTGGTGCCTGCCACAAACGTGCTGTCGCCAGGCGTAAGGAGCACCACGTTGGCAAACGGAAAAGGTTGGTTGTTCTCGTCAATCACTATGCCAGTGAAGGTTGTTGCCATCATTGTGGCAGTGATAAAAATCGCTGTAATAAATAAAGCTGTACGTCTCATATCATTTTGTTTAGTTTTTCAACACTTTGCCGTATCAAGCGGTTTCATGATACTGACGTAACAAGTGGGGCATAATGTTTCACTCCACCACCACATTTTGCAAAAATCTTGATTTAAGTCAAGGTTTTTGAAAAACAATATATTTCCAAAGGGATAATTTAGTACCCCATACGGGACGTATCAACCTCTTTTCGCTTCTTCTCTTTGTAGCTGCCGATGCGATAGATGACGGTGAGTGATGCACTGGCATAGTTCATCCAGAGTTTTAAATCATAGTCTTGGTTTCCCTGTTTTGAACGTGTGGTGATGTGATTGTTGAGAATATTGCTCCCTTTTGCAATCACGCTCCATTTCCCGTTATTGGAGGTCCAGCGCAGTGAGGCATTTAAGCTGAATAGTGGGTCGATGTCATATACGCCCTGAATGGCTTTTGACTGAAAGAATGGATTGAGGACAAGTTGCAAGTTATGTCGCTGAGAAAGTTTGACCACAGCAGTTCCTCTGATGATTGCCGAGAGGAACGTGCGATTAAAAGGCAAGTCAAAGAAATTGCTGCTCTTGTCGTGACGGTAAAGGCCTATCGCACTCACATTGCCATTTAGCCAGTTGCCCACAGTAAATAGCGTTGAAGCCGATAATCCATAGCAGTTGGAATATTCAAAGTTTGTCTCCTTCATGATGACTGCCATGCGGTCATTAGGCTGATAAGGCAGTTGAACAAAATAATCAGGCTCAAATGTCGCAAATGCAGTGATTGTGAATTTACGATTGAATTGCCACATGAGATTCAAGTCATAATTCGACATGGGTTTCAGGTCGGGATTGCCCCAAATCTCACTATAAACCGATGAATAATAAATGCTGCTCATGGTACTCCAGTAGGAAGGGTACTGCGCCTCGCTACTGAAAGATAGGTTTAGCAGGTTTTTAGAGTTAATGTTCCACATGACGTTGAACTGGGGATAAACGCGCCATTCGTTCCACTTGGTAGCATGGTATTGCTCGGCGGTCAGCGACGCATCAATGTTCAGCGACTCGCCAATCTGCTTGCTGAAACCAGCATACGCATTTATAATTCGCTCATCATAATCAACACGCGAAGTGGCATCGGCAATGGGCTGGAGGTTCTCGTCAAGCGTGGTCTGGTAGCTGTTGTTATTGGTAAACTGTGCTTTGCCACCATAGTTCAGTTCCCAGCCGTTTTTCAACACATGGGTTTGGTCGGCAGTAAAGAGCCATTTGCCTACTTTCTGTCGGCTGTCAACATAGAGGTTTCTGTTGGTGTCATACATCTCTCCTTCAAGATTCTGGGTGCGCGGATTCTGATAGTTGGTATAAGATGCGCCCAATTGCAAACCGAACGGGAGGCTATAGCTCACATCCACGTTGTGCAGATAGTCGTGCTCAGTGGAGTGCTGGGTGGAGTTGGCAGTGCCAGTCGTGGTGTTAGTTGACTTAGTGCCATTCCATTCCCCAGTATAGGTAGTGCCCAGGCGGTGATTATCGGCAAAAGCATATTCCACTCCTATGTGATATTGGTGATTAATACCATCGCTTCGTTGTGTTATCTTGTCAGAATATAGCATGCGCTTGTCACCTAACGGATGATTAGCTTTGTGTTCAGCTTGGCCATAGCCCGTGCCACCGGTTAAAGAGTAAGATGCATCCATGCTCAATTTGTCATGGTTGTAGATAAAACTGCCGCCAGCACTTCCGCTTGTGTATTTGTGCTGTTTTATGCCCGCATTTAATTGCCCTGAGAACTGATTTGTTCCAGCAAAGTCTTTGGTGATTATATTAATTGCCATTCCTCGAATATGGTATTTAGGTGGTGCCGAGGGCATCACTTCGGCCTTTGCCAACATTTCTGCTGGTATCTGTTTCAATCGTTCTGCTATTTGTTCGGCGGTGAGAGTGGTCGCCTTACCGTTGATTATAAGAGTTGCTGTCTGACCTGAGAATGTGATGTTTCCGTTAAATTCCGCGACACCTGGTATGCGAGTGATTGCATCGTAGGCATTATCGGAAGGAAATACTTGCAACAGCATGGGCATATTATAAATAAGGTGACCATTCTCAGTTCTAGAGAAGATGCGTTCCCCTTTTACTGTCACTTCTCCGAGTTTGGTCGCTTCGATTTGCAACTGAATTGTGCCTACATTCTCTCGAGAGCAAAGTTTGTAAACCGGTTTATAGCCGATGTAGCTGAACTTGGCGATTACTCTCGGTTGGTCTAGTGGAATGACAAACACGCCACTTGCATTTGTCACACCTCCCGTGATATAAGAAGAATCCGAAGGGTTTAGCAGTCTCACATCGGCAAATTCCAACGGCAAGCCGTTCTCGTCAACAATCTTGCCGGTGAGGTGGCGGTCGGTCTTGTGGGTACATTCCATATATATCTCATTGTCCTTGCTTTGCGTCATGCGGATGGGATAGAAACCGATGACTTGCTTGATGGCATCGGGCACCGACTTGCCTTTGACCGATGTGGTCACTTTGAAGTCTTCCAGTTCGTTGTAAATGAATATGATTTTATGTTTGCTCGTTTGTTGTTGGATATACTTCAGCGCATCGCTCATCGAAACGTTCTGGAAATTGTGGATGATTCGTTGTGCTGTCATTGTGTTCACAATAGCGCTAAGCAACAGTGTGATTGTCAACAGTCTTCTCATTGCTCGCCCTCCTTCATTGATGATTCAACAATCAGTTTGTTTCCCTCTTGGTGAATATTGAACGTTTCGAAGTGCGACAACATTTCAACAACTTTATCAAGCTTATAGTCAGGCTCCCACTGATAGTAAAGACGCAGTGAGCGTACATCCTCAGAGCGATACTCAACATCCACGTGATAGTATGCCGAGAGTTCGTTCAGCATTTGTTCCAGCGGCACATTGTCATAGAGATGTGGCTCCGATTTGACAGAAACAACCTCAGAGTTTTCTTCAGCATCTAGCAAAGTCTCTTCGGTAGTTAGTTCTATCTCTTTAGTGGATTTTTTCTCAATCTTTTGGTTCTCATTCTTTGGAGTCAACAATTTCTCCACCCCAAAGAATCCAGTGTGCACTGCTGCATAAGTTAATCCGAATAGCGCTATCAAGATAGAGGCGGCAGCGGCAATCTTGCGCCATAGCGGAATCACTTTTGATTGGTGCCGCTCGGATGGAACTAAGCGTTGCCACTCTGCATCAACTTCCTCATTGGTCACTAAAGTGGATTGAGTGGCGCTCTTTGTCTTCGCCATCAGTTTATAGAGTTCGCGGCACTCATCATCGGCAAGGATGTCTTGCCACTGTGCTTCGCTATAAAGCTCAGGATTATCCAGCATTTGAAACAGTAAATCGGTCTTTTTCATTGTTCTGCGTTTTTAAGTGTTTGACGTAATTGGTCAAGTGCGTTGCGCAGGTGCTTGTAGATGGTGGTTTCGCTCAAGCCCAATCTCTTGGCGATTTCACGGAAAGGCATGCCGTCGGTGAAATGCAAGCGTATCACTTCTTGGCAGATGGGTGGAAATAGCCTGTTGATGCCCTCCCTGAGCACTTCAATCTCTCGCTCAAGCTTTTCGGGTGATGTCTGTTCCATCTCATCGGTCAGTAGTAAGTAATGATGCACTTGCTGGTGAATTTTGCGGTTGCGAATCACATTCATGCATTGGTTGCGCACGCTTAACAATAGGTAGGATTGAGCGGTGTCTTCTTTTAGCTCCATTTGCTGCACAAGTATCCGGGCAAAGACATCGTGCACAATGTCTTTGCTTTCGTCATTATCGTGCAGCAGTATGCAGGCTAGCCTATACATAGTACGATAATGTTGCTTGAACAGTCGCTCAATATGTCGTTCTCGTTGTGTCATACACTATATATACACATAGAAACCTAATTACTAAACCACAAAAGTAAACTATTTTTCAAGAAACAGTTTATTTTGCTATAAGTTTTATACATAAAAAACCGAGAGCATGGTTGTGATGCTCTCGGTATAAGGTAAGCTTGTTAAGTATCGTAAATTTACTTCAAATAGTCGCTGGCAAGCACGTTGATGATGTCTTTTGCCACCTCGGTCTTGGGTTTGCAGGGGTATTCCATCTTTTTGCCATCGCTGGTGATGATGGTGATGACGTTAGTGTCAACCTGGAAGCCAGCATTTTTGTTTTGTAGGGAGTTGAGTACGATGAAATCGAGGTTCTTGCGCTGGCATTTGCCGATGGCGTTTTCCACCTCATTGTCGGTCTCAAGGGCGAAGCCAATGGTCACTTGGTCAGGGCGTTTCATCTCACCAATGGCTTTGGCGATATCGGGATTCTTCTTGAGGCGGATGACGGGAATTTCATCACGCTCGCGCTTGATTTTGTGGTCAGAAGCGTTCTCAACGGCATAGTCGGCAACGGCAGCGCAGAGAATTGCCACATCGCTAGTTGCAAATTCCGAAATTGCTGCGTTGTGCATCTCCTGCGCACTCATAACGTCGATGCGGCGTATGGCAGGTGATGATGTTTTGAGGGCAACTGGTCCAGCAATCAGCGTCACTTCAGCGCCACGATTGGCACACTCCTCGGCGAGGGCGAATCCCATTTTTCCCGACGAGAAATTGCCGATAAAGCGCACTGGGTCAATCTTCTCGTAGGTGGGGCCAGCAGTAATCATGACCTTTTTTCCCGTGAGGTCTTGACCCTGAGCAAAAAAGCGGTCGAGCACCTCGAAAATCTTCTCTGGTTCCTCCATGCGTCCCTTGCCAATCAGATGGCTTGCGAGTTCTCCAGCAGCAGGCTCAATGATGTGGTTGCCATAACTGCGCAGGAGTTCGAGGTTGCGTGTTGTGGTGGGGTGCTTAAACATGTCGAGATCCATCGCCGGAGCCACGAATACTGGAGCTTTAGCCGATAGATAGGTTGTTACGAGCATATTGTCGGCCACTCCGTGAGCCATCTTTGCGATGGTCGAGGCAGTGGCTGGAACAATCACCATAGCATCGGCCCACAGACCCAAATCCACATGACTGTTCCACTGCCCAGTGTTAGCAGTAAAGAACTCGCTGATAACTGGTTTGCCGCTAAGCGTAGAGAGCGTAACAGGCGTGATAAACTCCCTCGCATTTGGCGTCATTATCACTTGCACACTGGCGCCCGCCTTGACAAAGAGGCGCACCAGCGACGCGGTCTTGTAGGCGGCGATGCCACCCGTGATACCCACGATTATGTTTTTCCCTTTCAACATTCAATGATATTATTTAAAGGAGTGATGGAGATAAAGGAATTAAATGAATAAAAACTATGTCCTTTAACTTTTATCCTTTGTCCTTATTACTTAACACTTACTACTTAAACTGTATTGTTCCAGTGCTGTTGCGCTGTTTCATTTTGATGTAGATTTCGCGGAGTACGTTTTTGGTGTCCTCGGCGAAGTCGCGGTTCTGAATCCAGTCGTAGTATTGCGGAGTCTTGGTGAGTACTTCCTCTACGCTCTCACCCTTGTGTTGTCCGAAGTTGAACACCACCACGCCCTGATCGTTGCGGATGATGCGTCCAGCTAGATCGACGTTGCGGTTTTGGCTTGAATAGCTTGACAGAAACTCCACATCGTTCTGCAACTCGTCGCTATAGCGGTCAAGTTGTGCCTTCAGCACCTCGACAGTGGCACGGGTGTCGGCACTTGCCGAGTGGGCTTTCTCCAAGTCTTTGCCACAATAGAATTTATAAGCAGCAATGAGGTTTCTAGGCTCCATCTTGTGGAAGATGGTCTGCACGTCAATAAATTTACATTTGTTGAAGTCGAACTTGATGCCCGCGTTGAAAAACTCCTGTGACAGCACAGGAATGTCAAATCGGTTGCTGTTAAAGCCACCAATGTCGCAGCCCTCGAAAATCTGGGCAAGACTCTTCGACACCTGCTTGAAAGTAGGGCAGTCCTTCACGTCCTCATCGTATATGCCATGTACTGCGCTTGCCTGCTCTGGAATGTGCATCTCGGGGTTTAGGCGGCGAGTCTTCTCCTCCTCGTGACCATCGGGATAGACCTTGATGAGCGATATTTCCACGATGCGGTCTTTGGTGATATTAAGCCCCGTCGTCTCCAAGTCGAAGAAGATGATGGGGCGTTTTAGATTAAGTTGCATGAGATCTAGTTTCTAACAAAGTAAGAACTAAAAACCGATAACCAATATCTGAAAACTGATATCTGAAAACTCTTACGCCATCACCATCATTGGCATGAGCAGAACGAGCAGGTCTTCGTTCTCGCGTTGCTCGGCGGGCTTGAAGATGCCGGCGCGCGAGGGATCCATCAGCTCAATGGTCACCATGTCGTGGCCTATGTTGTTGAGCACGTCAATAATGTTGTCGTCGTTGAAGCCTATGAGCATCTCGGTGCCGTTGTAGTCGCAGGCGATAACCTCCTCGCTCGACTTAGAGAAGTCGATGTCCTGAGTTGACAGGTGTATCTGGTTCTCCTTGAGGTCAAACTTCACGAGACCGCCGGGACTGGCAGTTACCGACACGCGTTTGATGGCGGCAAGCATAGTCATGCGGTCGATAGTTAGAGTGTACTGGTTGTCCTGTGGAATTACAGAGTTGTAATTGGGGTAGCGTCCGTTTACAAAGCGGCACGACATAGTATATTCCTCGCTCTCAAAGGTTGCGCTCTTCGAGTCGATAGTGATTCTAACGTCGCCCTCTTGCTTGTCGAGGATGCTGGCAAGAATAGTAGCGGGCTTGGTGGGCAGGATGAACGACTGCTCAAGACCTGTGTTAAGGTTGAGCTCACGGAAGCGCACCAACTTGTGGGTGTCGGTAGAGACAAAAGCTATCTCCTCGGGCTTGATGTCCCAGTAGATACCCATCATCATGGGGCGAAGCGACTCTGTGCCAACGGCAAAGACTGTCTGCTGGATGCCGCGTGCCACCTTCTCAGCGGGAAGAACAAATGTCTTCTGTTCCTCATCGCTTTGTGCCTTGGTGGGGAACTCGTTGCCGTTGATGCCAATGAAGTTGAACTGGCCGTTAAGGTAGTCGATGTTGATGGCAAGGTTCTGGTCGTTGATGTCAAATGCCAGACCCTGGTCGGGAATCTCCTTGAGCATGTCGAGAAGCTCTTTCACGCCGGCTGCAAATTTGCCGCTGCCTTCAGCGTTAGTCACTTCCACTTTAGTGGTGAGCGTGGTCTCCTGGTCGCTGGCGGTAATCACCAGTGTGTTGCCGCTGAGGTTGAACAGGAAATTGTCAAGAATAGTGATGGTGTTCTTTGAGTTAACAACTTTACTCACAGCCTGCAAGTGAGTGAATAACAGTTTGCTTTGAATGTTGAATTTCATCGTCGTTTATATTTTAAGTGTTATGATTTTTCTAATCAATGTAGTTTTAACCTACAAAATTACAAATTTATTTTCAAATATAATAATAATAATGTGAAAAAACGACCATCAAGTTATCAACAAGAGACAAAATCGTGTGGAAAAATCAAAAAAAAGCAATTTTTCTTGCAAGATTTAAAACTTCATTGTAAATTTGCACCCGCAAAATAGGAAATTAGTGGTCTGATATCTGAAATCTGACAACTGATATCTTCGGAAAGATGGTAGAGTGGTCGATTACACCGGTCTTGAAAACCGGCGTGCTGAGAGGCACCGGGGGTTCGAATCCCTCTCTTTCCGCGAAACATTTAGGCTGGTTGTGAGAAATCACAATCAGTCTTTTTCGTTATAAAATATAATATGTACCTTTGCAAAATAATTAAACGACAAAGCATTTACTAACGTGGGAAAGAAAAAGAATTTGCCTCTGTTGGAGGATTTTGAGATAACTGGAGTGGCCGCTGAGGGCAAGAGCTTAGGGCGCTGGAATGACATGGTGGTGTTTGTGCCTTACGGTGCGCCGGGCGACATTGCTCGTGTTAAGATTACCCGTAAAAAGCATAGTTTTTGCGAAGGGGTGATTGATAAACTCATCAAACCCAGTGAAGTGCGCGTGGAGCCTATGTGCCAGCACTTTGGCGTGTGCGGCGGCTGCAAGTGGCAGCATCTGCCATACGAATACCAACTAAAATGCAAGCAGCAGCAGGTGGTCGATGCCTTGGAGCGTATCGCCAAAGTGCCGCTGCCCGAAATATCGCCAATTCTTGGCTCGAAAAAGACGACTTTCTACCGCAACAAGCTCGAGTTCACATTTAGCAACAAATGCTGGCTCACCACCGAGCAGATGCAGAGCGGCGAGGAGTTCCCCAACCGCAATGCTGTGGGCTTCCACATCCCCGGCGGCTTTGACAAGGTGCTAAACATTGAGAAATGCTGGCTTCAGGATGATATCAGTAACCAGATCCGCCTATTCCTGCGCGACTATGCCCAAGAGCAAGGCTATTCGTTCTACGACATCCGCAACAATGTAGGATTTATGCGCATGATGATGGTGCGCACTGCCAGCACTGGGGAGATTATGCTCGTGGTGGTCTTCAGTGAGGATAATCAGACTGCCATCGACAATGTGATGTGGGCAATCAAGGACAAGTTCCCTCAGATTACCTCTCTCATGTATGTCATTAACCTCAAGGTCAATGACTCGCTCAACGACCAGGAGTTTATCCTTTATAGCGGTCGCGACTACATTGAGGAGGAGATGGAGGGGCTCAAGTTCCGCGTGGGTCCCAAATCGTTCTACCAGACCAACAGCGAGCAGGCCTACGAATTATATAAGGTGGCACGCAATTTTGCTGGACTCACGGGTAATGAGCTTGTTTATGACCTCTATACTGGCACGGGAACAATCGCCAATTTCGTCTCTCGTCAGGCTCGTGAGGTGATAGGTATCGAGTATGTGCCAGAGGCGATTGAGGATGCAAAACTCAACTCTCACGTCAACGGCATCACAAACACTAAGTTCTATGCTGGCGACATGAAAGATGTGCTCACGGGCGAGTTTGTAGCGCAGCATGGCATCCCCGATGTGATGATTGTTGACCCGCCACGTGCCGGAATGCACGAGGATGTGGTGAGGGTGATTCTCGATGCCGAGCCCAAACGAATTGTATATGTGAGCTGCAACCCCGCCACCCAGGCCCGCGACCTCGCAATGCTCGACGTGAAATATCGAGTAGATGCGGTTCAGCCGGTGGATATGTTCCCGCACACCCACCATGTGGAAAATGTGGTCCTTCTAAGTCATAAGTGTTAAGTTATAAGTGTTAAGTGGGCTTCGCCGTGCTAAGTATAAGTGAGAGAGGTTAGGGGATATTTATTAGTTCTGATGATGCTGGTCATGGCATTTGTCGCTCATGGCCAGGCTCCAGAGGGCTACACTACTATCAAAGGTGTGGTCACCGACTCTGTGACCGGTGAGGGGATGCCCTACGCCCAGATTTTCCTTATAGGCTCTCAAACTGGTGCTCTAACCAATGAGCAAGGCGGCTTTACCATAGTCACTGGTGTGAAATTTGATAAATTGTTGGTTAAAGTCGTTGGTTATCAGTCTAAAGAGATAAAGGTGCCACTGGGAGAATACACCGAACTCGACATCAAGCTGGTGCCCACCTCCGTGATGCTCAACGAGGTTATAGTCAAAAAGACCGCAAAATATGTCAAGAAGGACAACCCCGCTGTGGCGTTTGTCGAGAAACTGAGGGCAAGGCGCAACTTGTATAATCCGCGAGACCATGAGTATTACAACTACGACAAATATGAAAAGGTGTCGTTTGGTCTCAACAATTTCAATACCGCCAGTACGCGCGACCTGTTCGCACAGAACTACAAGTTCCTGAGAGAATATGTTGATACCTGCGATGTCACCGGCAAGATGATACTGCCGTTCTCCATTCAGGAGAAGGTGAGCGAGGAGCACTACCGCAAGTCGCCGTCATCGCACCGAGAGGTGGTTCGTGCCATAAATCATGCCGGCATCGACGACCAACTTGACACCGAGAGCATGAAACGTTTCATTGATGATGTGCTTCGTGAGATGGACATCTACAGTAACGACATTACCTTCATGCACAACCGTTTTGTGAGTCCGTTGTCTAGCATAGGCACCGATTTTTACAAGTATTATCTCGATACGGTGATGGTCGATGGAGTGGAGTGCTACGAATTGTCGTTCACACCGTTCACACCCGAGACTTTCGGCTTTCTTGGACGGCTCTATGTTCCAACCAACGACAGCACGATGTTCATCACAAAAATCATGATGAATGTGCCGCACAACATCAACCTCAACTATGTGAATCAGGTCTATCTTGAGCAGGAATATATTAAGGCCTCCGATGGCAGTCGCCTCAAGGTGCGTGACGACCTGCTTGCCGAGTTTAAGATTGCTCCCAAAACACCCGAGATTTATGCCCGCAGGCAGACTTACTACGACGGCCACAACTTCAAGCAGCCCAAATACTTGAAGATATTTGACCAAAGTGCCGAGTTGATCATGCAAGGCAAGATGAGACACGATGAGAACTACTGGCTCGCGCATCGACCTGTTGTGGCCGTGAGGAACGAAAGCACCGTCAAAGATATGCTCTCCAGGCTGCGAGAGTCAAAGAGTTTCTATTGGTGTGAGAAAGTGGCGGTGTCACTGTTGAACGGATACATCAACACCTCAAGCACCGACAGCAAGTTTGACATCGGTCCGTTGGGCAATACTCTTGGCGGCAACTCGCTCGAAGGCTTTCGCATAGGATTAGGTGGTATGACAACCGCATATCTTCATCCGCGTTTGTTCGGGGAGTTTTTTGTCTCTTATGGTTTCCGAGATGAGAAGTTTAAATATACGGGGCAGCTTGAGTATTCGTTTGTTGACAAGAAAAAACATCCCAATGAATTTCCTGTCAACTCGTTGCGGCTGACGCATCGATATGATGTTGATAAGCTTGGGCAGTGTTACGACAACAGCAATCTCGTCAATGTGTTTAGTTTGTTCCGATGGAGGAAGGATAACAAGATAATCTATTTGCGTGAGACGGAATTGCAGTACAAGCTCGAGACGCAATCGGGATTCTCGATAGCTGCCGCATTACAGCACCAGCGCCATGAGGCATCACGATTCCTTCCTTTTGTAGATGGCAACGGCAACGAGTTCGGTCATTACAACACAGCCGGCTTTAAGGTCACTCTGCGCTATGCTCCAGGCGAGAAGTTCTACCAGACTCGTTCTTACCGCATCCCCATCAACCAGGACGCGCCGGTGTTCACCCTTTCGCACACATTCATGCCACGGGGATTCTTGGGTGGTGACTATACTGTGAACAAGACCGAGTTAGGCATCCAAAAGCGCTTTTGGTTCTCGGCATTTGGATATACCGACATCATCTTAAAGGCGGGAAAAATATGGAGTGCTGTGCCTTACCCCGAACTGTTGATTCCCAAGACCAACATTTCCTACACCATCCAGCCCGAAACGTTTGCGCTGATGAACGCCATGGAGTTTGTCAACGACCAATACTTCTCGTGGGATGTCACCTACTGGATTAACGGTGCTATTCTTAACCGCATTCCGTTAATCAAGAAACTCAAGCTGCGCGAGGTGGTGTCGTTCCGTGGCTTATGGGGCAAACTCACCGACAAGAACGACCCGTCTCAGCATCCCGAGTTATTACAGTTCCCAGACATCGCCGACTGCCACAAAATGGGCAAGCGACCTTATATGGAGATTGGCGTGGGTATAGACAATATCTTCACCTTCTTGAGGGTAGATTACGTGTGGCGCATCAATTACCGCGACAACCCAGGCATCAACCGCAGCGGAGTGAGATTTCAGTTGCACTTTGCATTCTGATATCTTTTTAACACGAATTAAACCAATTGAAACTAATAAAATAGTTTGCTAGCTTGCAGAACACTATGGAAACAAAAGACAATAAAAATACAATATCGTTTGTAATTGATGATTTGAAGTACCGTGTCTTGTCCAAGGAGGATAAAACGGTTGAGGTGATGACTACAAATAGTAGAATACGAAGACTTGCGAAAAAACGTGGAGAAGATGAGGATTTGACAGAATGTATTGTAATACCTTCACATGTCGAGTATATGGGTGTGAGTTACACGGTGATTGCCATTGCCGACCACGCTTTTGAGGACCATGCTGCTATTATTTCCACAGGTCAATGGCAGAGTAGTCATTCTGGAATAGAAAGTGTAATACTTCCCCCTACTCTTCGTAAAATTGGAAAGCGGGCATTTTATCGTTGCTTTGCATTAACCAGCATCAATATTCCAGCTAATGTTGAAATAATAGGCGATGAAGCATTTAAGGGTTGTTTTTGCTATTATGACCCATGGATAGAACCTCCAAAATGGTATTTTTCTGGTCTTCAGCACGTTATTATGGAAGAAAATGATGAAGACCTTGAGATTAATGGTTCAATCGGTGAAAGTGCTTTTGCCGATTGCCAACTGCTAGAAGAAATTGTGATTCCAGGAAGATTTAAGTCAATTGGATCGCATGCGTTTGCCGGATGTATGAGATATCGTGATTTTTATTTTAGTAGTGGAAAAACAATTAAAACCTACGGTCTTAAAAAAGTGTTTTTTCAAGAAGGTGTTAGGAGTATCGGAGCTAATGTGTTTGAAGATTGTGATATGTTGAGGTCATTCAACTTGCCCCATACAGTTGAGGCAATTGATGCAAGTTTGTTTGGTAGTTGTGAGATAAGAGACTATAAAACAAGTGCATGCAAAGATTTATGGAATGATGATGGCACTTTAATATTTCCTTGGCATATAAAAAAGATTACAGATGTTGGATACTTGAGCTTTAATGCTAAAGTTATAAAATCTTATGTTGACAATCCTGATGAGTTAGAATTAGGTGAATCATTGGATTATATTAGATATGGGATAAATCTTAAAGTCCCACCAGACTGTATAAAGAAATATAAATCATCTGTTTTTTGGAATGAAGCTGACACAATTGAGGAACTTGGTCCCACCGAACGTTGGTCTTTTGTCGTTGATGGGTTGAGGTATATCGTTTTGTCTTATTCTAAAATGACTGTTGAGGTTATGTCGTCTTATATTCCGCTTGAGCGTTACGGTGAAAAGATTGATGATATTGACGTGCCGTTAGAGGCAGTCATTATTCCCGACGAGGTTGACTACGAGGGCATAGCCTATAAAGTGACAAAAATCTCGACTCATGGCTTTGTCAACCATGCCAATCTAAAAAGACTCGTCATAAGTGGCAATGTGAAGAGTATAGGCGATTACGCCTTTTATCAATGCAACAAGCTAGAAAGCATAATAATACCTGCGGGTGTCACCGACATTGGAGAATACGCCTTTGCTGAACTCGGCTCGGTGTCAATACAAATGGAGGAGAAACAGACCGATGTTGACGAGTATTGCACCATCAATCCCCACGCCTTTGAAAACAGCGGAAGGGGAGACTTGATAATTCCCCGTCAGGTCAATCTAATTTGTGATTATGCGTTTCACAAGAACCATTTCAACAATATCCAAATCAAGTGCGACAATGTCCTCATTGACGATAGCGCATTCTCGTCTTGAATGTTGTTATACAATAAACGCACCTCATGTGAGATGCGTTTGTTGTAGTATATTGTGATAAAGCTTTACCTTGCTATCTCCACTGTGGTTGTGGTGTTGATGTCGTTGATTTTGAGTGGAATGGATAGGGTGGCGGTTGCCTTGTTGTAGGTCATTTTGGCTTTTTTGCCGTTGATTGTCACTTTGTTGGGGGCGGCTTGCATGCCTGGAATCACGAGGTTGTATTCTTTCTTTGCCGATGTGCCAGCGCCTTCGCCCTTGATGGTGAAGGTGCATGACATGCCTTGTGGAGCGGCTTCGAAATGGATAAGGCGGTGCTTGCCTTCGGCAAGGGTGCCTGTGCTGGTTAGGTCATCTTCGAAGAGGGTATATTCCGATGACTCGTCGCTTGGGTAATACACGATGTCGAGTTTGCTGGGGTTATAGTCGCCCACGTTTTCCATCTTGTAGTTTGCCTGCGGGATGAAAGCTCCAGCGCGCGCGAAGAGCGGTAGCACCTCGAGAGGCGCATCGTAACTCATTGTTGTATAGGCGTAATATCGCTTGGTGGGGTTGTTGATGTCAATCCAAGTGCCCTCGGGGAAGGTGATTTCGCGGCTTGTGGCGCCTTGCTCCATCACGGGAGCCACCATCACGTCATGTCCCCACAGATACTGGTCGCTCACTTTGTCGAAGCGATTGATGTGGTTGTCGCTCTCATAGAAGCCGAGTGGACGCACCATAGGCAGTCCATCCTTGGCATTCTCGTAGGCAAGGGTGTAGTTATATGGCAGCCAGCGGTAACGCTCGCGGATGATGCGCAGTGGCAGGTCGCCAAACTCGGTGTAGTGATAAGGCTCGGCGATGTCCTGCGAGTGAGTGCGGAGCACAGGCGAGAACAGACCCAGTTCCAGCCAGCGGATGTAGAGTTCGCCGTCGCGCTTCTTGTTCTCATCGAGGGCAAAGCCGCCCACGTCGTGCGACATGTAGCCGAGGCCGCTCAAGCCTGAGTTGAGCATGATTGTGACTTGTGGCTTGAAGCCTCCCCATGAGCGCGAAACGTCGGTTGACCAAGGGAATACCGAGTAGCGCTGCAATCCTGCTGTGCCGGCGCGCATCATGATCATGGGTCTGCGGTCGGGATAGTCCTCTTTGAATAGCTCGTAGATGATGCGGCTCCACTCGTTGCCGTAGAAGTTGTGGTACTGCTCGGCGGTAAGGCCGTTATAGTGGCGTATCGTCTCAGGGTGCACCTCAGGTTCGCCGAGGTCGCCCCACCAGCCAGTCACGCCTTCCTCGGTGAGCGACTTGTAGCGGTTGCGAAGCCACAGGCGGGTGTCGGGGTTGGACACGTCAAACATGCCTCCGCTGCCCACCCAGATGGTCACGGTCTGAGTCTCGCCGGTCTCACCGTTCTTGCAGAACATCCCCTTGGGATTGAGTTCGTTGTAGTTGCTGATGGCGCGGCCGTTGGTGAGCACGTAAGGCTGAGATATGGTCACCACGTTCACGCCTTTCTTCTTGAAATTCTGTAGCATAGCGCGGTGGTCGGGCCACTGGGTCTTGTCCCACTCCAGGCGACCCATGTCCTGCTCCTTGCCGTACCAGTAGAGGTCGAACACGATGCCGTCGAGCGGATATCCCGCAGTCTTGAGGGTGTCAACCACGCCCTCGCTCTCACGCTGGTCGTGGTAGCCATATTTCGAGGTGATGTAGCCTAATGTCCACAGTGGCGGCAGCTCCTGTCGGCCCACCAGCCAAGTGAAGTTCTTCACCACGTTCTCCACCTTGCCGTTACCGTTGATGACGTAGTAGGAGAGTGGTTGAGGGCTGGTAGTGTTATACTCGATGCCCTCCTCGCCGATGTAGAGCGACGATTTGCAGAAGTCATCGAACAAGATTCCGTAGCCTTTTGAGGAGATGATGAACGGCATGGTTATGCCCATCTGCTTGATGCGTTTCTCGCCGCTCACGTAGCCGTAGTTCTGCTTGTTGTAGTTGATGAGCGTGTCGCCGCACAGGTTAAATGAGTAGCCGCGCTCGCCGGCACCATAGAACGACTCCTTGCCCTGATGCAGCAGTCTCAGCGTGCCATGAAGGGTGCGGTCGCACAGGTCGGTGATAAAGAACGTGTTGCCACAACTGATTGTCAGGCTGTTCAAGTCCTCGTCATAAACCATTTTCATGCCGCTCTTGGTGCGCATCACCTCTTGCGGATCGTCAAGCATTGCCACTTTTTGGTTGGCGACTTCCTCCCTCACAAGCGATGGCAGCCGCTCGCCCTTCCAGGAGTTTGGCATCACTTCCACTTTCATAATGTCAGGAGTGACGATTGATACAGTGATGACTTGGTCACGGCCCATATCCACGAACCGTGTGCCTTCCCGTTGGGCATTGACAGCTATAGCCACCAATGCCACAGTCAATAATGTAAAATATCTAAGCGCTTTCATATTAAATGTTTTTTATGTTGATTTCTTTGATAAAGTGCAAAGTTAATGAATAGTTTTTAGTTTTTAGTTATCAGTCATTAGTTTTTTCAAAAAAACCACAAATTTTGAATAAAATGCTCACACTCGAAAAAACTTGAGCAAGCTCAGTTCTTTACTCGCTTAATCGCATTTTTCACGAATTATCACTAAGGCTGCAATTATTGGAAGAACATATTGGAAGAACACACCCCCTCGATTGGTGGGATATAAGAATAGAATTTATGTTCTTTTTATATTCTTTCAATGAGGCGAGATAATAGCAAAAAAGGTGCTTCCCACACAAGAGAAGCACCTTTTCATTGTATTTAATCCGTGTTACTTTACAGTTTTTGTCACAATTTCAGTACCATCGTTGAACTTGGTGATGACGATGTTCACACCGGGGAATGGCTTGTCGCTTATAATACCTGTGGGGCTCACGTAGTTTACTTTTGTCACTTGCTTTGCGGTGTCGATATTTTCGATAGCCGTGACAATCTCGGCACTCACGGGCATGATGGTGTAGTTGGTGTAATAGTCTAAGTCGCTATAGTGCACCTTGAGCTCTGGAGCTTTTATTGCTTTGCTCACAGCTGCTTTAAACGAACGTTGAGGCACGGCAGCATATTCCTCAACTTCCCATGGTTCGTCAACCTTGAAGACACTCATCATTTCGTAGCGGATGCCCTCAACAAGGTGGCTTTGGAGATCGGGATTGAGGCTGAAGTCAAGACGCACCATCACAGTGTCCTCGGCACTGCACAGGTAAGGCTCACCGTTGATGAGTTTGTACTTGCCATGCGCTAAAGCATACTCGTTGCCAAGCGCCTGAATTTTGTCATAGCTTAAGTTGTAGATGTAAGTGTGATAGCACGTGAAATCGGGGTCGGTGATACCAATAGGTGTCGAACTCAGAATCAGTCGTGGGTTGGTGGCCACATCAACCACCTCACCTTTTACGGTGTTTGGCGCCAAAACTTGCATCTGACAGATTGTGTTGAAAAGATCGGTGTCATCGCCGCAATCGAGGGCAATCCATGTGGGGTACCAATCCTGATACCATGTGTAGCCCCACTCGGCGTAGGTGTCGACGAGGATTTCGGTAGCGTTGTCGGTTACGAGAATTTGATTATCGGTCAACGGCATCACCACGTAGAGCGAGTCGGCAAGCTTCATGTTGCCCTCCAGTCCTTCGTATGCCACCTTCCATAATCGTGTGCCGGGAGCCTCCTCAATTGTGATGGGATAAAGCTGATAGTTATTGTTGTAGATAGTGACCATGCCATCGATGTTGTACTTCTCGGTGGGGTCAACAGTAGGATATTCTATGCCAAACTTGTTATATCCAGCCATCGTGACGGTGACGGGATTGCCGTTGGCATCTTCTTCGTTGCTGGTGATGGTGAAGTTGCCTTGAGAATCTATCTCGCTCAGAGTTATGCCATTTATCTTCACACGCATATTCTCGTAGTGGTCCGATTCGATATACGACACATAACCAGTCATATCGAACGGCTCGGTAAACATTTCATCAACCAAATGAGTTGCCGCATTGAAATGGGTGGGGTTGGTAATCTCCACAAGCCCTTTGTAGGTGGTCTTTTTTCCTGTCCAACCGGCAGGAATTACCGCACCTACCGGATATTGGCGCACGTTGCCATATACCATAGCAGCGTAGGCATAATACTCCTCGTCGAGCTGCATAAGCCACAGGTAGTCTCCCCACTGATACTGCACGTAGGCCTCGGTAGTGAACTGAAACTCAGTGCCTTCGTCAAGGCTCTCGAGGTTGGCGAGCGAGTCGAGTTTTGTGATATTAGGATCAACAGGATTTGGGTCCTCGCCATTGGGGTCATCAATGGGGTCCTCGTCGCTGGTGGTGACCACTATGGTAGCGATTTGAGCATTTTTAGTAGTGGAGTGAGTGAACGTCACACTTGAAGTGCTACCGCTCCATGTTCCAACGGTCCCTTCCACGCTATAGTTGCCCACGTTGACGAGCAGGTCAAAATTGTTGATGCTGGCAGCATTGACAGTCACATCAGTTATACTCCCGCTCTCAACGGCGAAAGTGATGCTACCGTCAACATAGATGCGCAGTGTGTAGCTGCCCTGCGAGTTCCATACTCGCGTCTCGGTAGAGCCATTCACAGCGGTGAGATTCACGCCATCAACTGTGATGGTGCCCACATCGGTGAGGTTCACTCCATTGCTTTGCGCTGGAGGTGTTATGCCCATCGCTTGCAATCCTGCCACCGACGAGAAGTCAAAAGTAACCTCATCGGCCAATGCACCCATTGCCACAAGAGACATCAATACTACAGATAAAAAATTCCTCATAATTATATTAGTTTTAGTCTCAACCCTAAATACTTAACTCTAACCTATAACCTCAAATGTCTCGAAACCTGAGTCATCTCACATTGTCAAGAGCATCTTTGGCATAGCGTACTTTAGACTTCATCTTGCTACGTTCTTCGTCGGCTTTTTTCTGGTAGCTGCGAGCTTTTTCCGAAGCCTCCGATGCGCGTTTCTGATAGCTGCGAGCCTGATCATATTTTTTGTTGCGAGTATAGTAGTCGGCCTCGCGAGTGTAGCGGCGAGCGTCATCGTTATACTGCTGTGCTTGACGCTCATAACGCAAGGCATCCTGCTCGCATTGCTCGGCTTGGCGAATGTAGCTTTTCGCCTGATTGAAGTAATAGCTGTTGTCGGCGGCGGCAATAAACGCTACTGCCACCACCGCCATAGCCAGTATTGCTCGTTTCATAACTTAAAAAGCCTTAAAGCTCATATCGAGTGACTTAACGCTGTGAGTCAACGCTCCTACCGAGATGTAATCCACACCGCACTCGCCATAGGCGCGCAGGGTGTCGATGGTGATGCCACCGCTTGACTCGGTCTCGACCTGACCGTCAACGATTTTCACCGCCTCACGGGTGAGTTCGGGAGTGAAGTTGTCGAACATCACACGGTCCACGCCGCCAGCGGCAAGCGCCTCGCGCAGCTCGTCGAGGTTGCGGACCTCAATCTCAATCTTGAGGTCTTTGTTATTCTCTTTACACCAGTGTTTTGCGCCCTCGATGGCTGCGGTGATACCACCAGCGAAATCCACATGATTGTCCTTGAGGAGAATCATGTCGAAGAGACCGATGCGGTGGTTGCAGCCACCGCCAATCTTCACTGCGTCTTTCTCCATGATGCGCATGCCAGGGGTGGTTTTGCGGGTGTCGAGCACCTTGGTGTGAAGGCCTTCAAGTTCTTTCTGATAGCGGGCGGTGACAGTGGCTATGCCGCTCATGCGCTGCATAATGTTAAGCATTAGGCGCTCGGTCTGCAGCAGTGACTGCACCTTGCCCTCAACGATGAAGGCTATGTCGCCCGGCTTCACATGGGCACCGTCCTCGATGTAGGTGGTCATCTTCAGCTCTGGGTCGAACTTCTCAAACACCTTCCGTGCCATCTCTACACCAGCAAGGATGCCTTCCTCTTTGATAATCAGTCGTGAACGCCCCATCTCATCGGCAGGAATGCTGCACAATGTAGTAGCGTCGCCATCACCAATATCCTCGGCAAACGCCAAGTCAATCAACTCGTCAATTAATTCGTCTCTAGTTTTCATATCATTTTTTGTGTTAAGATTAGTTTTGCCACAAAGTTAGCACTTTTTCTTGAAACAAAGCAAAAAACAATGAGCAATTGTCTTTAATAAAAAGAAAACAACTGCTTTGTCATTCATTGTCTTTAAAAAAAGAAATATCACTCGTGGTGATAAGGCTCGCCGCGGAGGATGGTCATCGCGCGGTAGAGCTGCTCGGTGAAGATGAGGCGTATCATCTCGTGGGAGAAGGTCATCGTGGATAGCGAGATTTTCTCATTGGCGTGGGCATAGACCTCTGGAGAGAAGCCGTAAGGTCCACCCACAACGAAGACGAGCCTTCGCTGAACGGTTGTCATCTTCTTCTCGATGTATCGGGAGAATTCCATCGAAGTGAACTGCTTGCCACGCTCGTCAAGCAGCACCACATGGTCGCTTGTGTCGAGGGCGGCGAGTATGTTGCGCCCCTCGGCCTCTTTCTGCTGCGCCTCGGTGAGGTTTTTGGTGTTTTTGGCATCGGCAATGTACAGTATCTCAAATGGCACATAGTGCTTGAGCCGCGAGGTGTATTCCTCGATGCCCTTGCTCAGATAGCCCCCGGCCATCTTGCCTACAACTGTCAGAATGATTTTCATAATTTATAGTTTGCTTAATTGCTGACGAGCGAACAAGCTGACGAGCTGACGAGACAAGTGTATAGTCAAACGACCAGAAACGACAATGCTCTTGTTTTCATTTTTAGACATAAGAACATAAGTTCATAATTTTTCTCCTTAGTCCTCTATACTCTCCCCTCTAAACTCTAAACTGCGCGAAGCGCATTGCCTTGTTAGCTTGTTATTTCACAAAAAACTTGATGCCGCCCGGGTGGCAAGTCACTGTCATATCGGTGATTTCTTCCATAGGCTCGCCGTCGATGTGATAGACATGAGGCTCCGAAGTGTGAATCTTTATTTCGCGTGCCTTATAGGTATCGACATGGCGATTTTTGTGCACGGTCTTAGTATAAAGACTGCCGCCCACGATGCCGCATTCAATGCGGTTGAATGGTTTAATTACAGTGATATCAAGCAAACCGTCTTGAATACTGGCATGTGGCGCAATGTAGGCGTTGTTGCCATACTGCGAGGCATTGGCGCAGGTGATTACAAACACGTCTTCCTCAACGATTTCGCCGTCAATCTCAAAGGAGCAGTGGATGGGCTTATAGTGGGCATAGACCTGGAATGCCGTCTTCACGTAATTAAGCGAGCCGCGCGTGGTGCGTTTGGCATATCGGTCGGCAATCTCGGCATCAAAACCCATACCGCCGGTGCATACGAAAGTCTTGTCATTGAGGGTGCAGTAGTCGCACACCTCCACATGGTCGTTATTGATAAGCGCTATGGCTTTTTTCATATTCATGGGAATCTCCAGGTGACGAGCCAAGCCATTGCCTGAGCCACAAGGAATTATCGCCAATGCCACATCGCTGTTGGTCAGTGCCGAAGCAGCACCATTCACAGTGCCGTCACCACCCACAGCAATTACGCCGTAATAGCCTTCCTTGACAGCCTGTGCCGCCAAGTCGCTGACACGCATCTCACGAGTCACTAACTCTATTCTCAGGTTAAACTTGTCGTGGTCAATAATCTCTTCAAGCAGCTGTGGCACATGCTCCTTCTTGTTGTTGCCAGAGAAGGGGTTGATAATTGCCATGAGTTTCTTGCGCTGTTCCATGCTGCAAAGATAGCAATTTATCACATCACCACCAAGAAAAGCGCAAAAAACACCATAATAACAACCATATTAGACATCAGACGCTCAACTAAAAATCTGTTCTGAGATAAATCCTTATCACAGATTCATCACATATAATAAAATCACACACTCAAAAATTTGCACAAATAAATTAATGGTCTTAATTTTGCACGCTGAAACCTAAACAAAAATTATATTAGTAATATGAAAAAATTACTCTCAATGATTGCAATGCTTACCGTGTGTGCGGTAGCAATGGCACAAATCCCAGCAGTGGATGGCGATGTGAATGGCGACGGATTTGTTACAACTTCTGACGTCACAGCACTTTACAACTACCTTCTTAATGGTGACGCGACCTATTTCGCAACCAGTGATGTTGACGGAGACGGCTATATAACGGTAGGTGATATAACTTATGTATATAATATCTTGTTGTCAGGTGGTAACCCAGGTAATGACAGCCATGAATATGTTGATTTGGGGTTGCCCAGCGGCACGTTGTGGGCGACAATGAATGTGGGAGCCAGCACTCCCGAAGAGTGTGGTGACTACTTCTCATGGGGTGAGACCACACCAAGAGAAGGAGAAGATCCTTACTGGACCAACTACCAATGGAGCGTCAATAAATGGAACACGATGACTAAATATTGCACTAATAGTTCACAAGGCTACAATGGCTTTGTTGACGGCAAGACCGAGCTTGACCCCGAGGACGATGTTGCCACAGTCAACTGGGGCTCAAAGTGGCAAATGCCATCTAAAGCGCAGATGGAAGAGTTGCGTACCAAATGCACATGGCAGTGGACAACAAGCAACGGCGTGAAAGGCTATCTGGTAAAAAGCAAAAGTAATGGCGCGTCGTTGTTCATGCCTGTCACCGACTACTATTCCAATGGCCAGATTTACAACGCAGGCTACCTGGGTTATTATTGGACGCGCACGCTCCATGAGACGACATCGTACAAAGCCTATTACCTCTTCTTCTATTCTTCTAGCAACTTGGAATGCACCTATGGCGAACGATACAGCGGTTTTGCCGTTCGTGCTGTGCGCGTGTCTCAGAATTAGCGTTCTCCTACACACTCACTGAACGGCAGGCATTGTGGCAAGAATTAAGCAAAAACAAAAAAGAATAATCGGCATTGTCCTCACATTTTGGATAATGCCGATTTATAATTCTTATAGTCTGAGTTATGACTTCTCCTGTTTTTCGCACGCTCTCTTTTTTAAGAATGATGCTTGAAAATAAACGATATAGCTCAAGAAATCTCACACACCTCAGGCGTAACAGTCCCAGAGGAGAAAAAACAAAGAGAGGGTGTGTCAAATTTTGGCTTAGTGCGCTTCGCGCAGAAATCGAACAAATCATATCAAATCAAACATCATTTAATTCTTTGATTTTAAATAAAATAATTATTTGTTAGATTTGGAATAATTTGAAAGATTTCTCACGCGCAGCGTGACTCCTCAATTTTGACACACCTTCTTGTCTTTTAGGAAGAGGGTGCTTACCAACTCTCTCCCAAATTTTGTAAGTTCTGTTGTGCATAGACGTTTCCTTGACGAGCTGCTTTTTGATACCATAAAATGGCTTGGTTTATGTCTTTAATGACACCATGCCCTTCATCATAACAGTATCCTAAGTAGCATTGCGCATCGGCGTTTCCTTGCTCCGCCGCCTTACGGAACCATTCTACTGCTTGATTATAGTCTATTTCAACACCTTGACCATTATAATAACTGTACCCCAAGGAGTATTGCGCATCGGCGTATCCTTGCTCCGCCGCCTTACGGTACCATTCTACTGCTTGCTTCAAGTTTTTTTCAACACCAATGCCATTATAATAACACCATCCCAAGTTATATTGTGCAAGGGCAACTCCTTGCTCCGCCGCCTTACGGAACCATTCTACTGCTTGATTATAGTCTATTTCAACACCTTGACCACTATAATAACTGCACCCCAAGGAGTATTGCGCTTCGGCGATTCCTTGCTCAGCTGCCTTGCGGTACCATTCTACTGCTTGGTTTATGTCTTTAATGACACCATGCCCTTCATTATAACATTGTCCCAAGTTATATTGCGCATCGGCGTTTCCTTGCTCCGCCGCCTTACGGAACCATTCAACTGCTTGCTTATAGTCTATTTCAACACCCCAGCCATTATAATAATAGCCACCCAAGCAGCATTGCGCTATGGCGTCTCCTTGCTCCGCCGCCTTACGGTACCATACTGCTGATTGTTTCAAGTCTTTTTCAACACCTTCACCGTAAAAATAACAGTTTCCCAAGTTAAATTGCGCGCGGGCATATCCTTGCTCTGCGGCCTTACGGTACCATTCTAATGCTTGATTAATGTCTCTTTCAACACCATTACCTCTATCATAACAAATTCCTAGCAGATTTTGTGCCTCTGCGTTGCCCCTTTGGGCTTCTTTCAACAGGGCTTCACTATATATTGTGTCTTTAAGGAGTTTTTCTAATTGCGTTTCATCTTCAGTTTCATCTTTAGTTATTCTACCGCCTTTTGTGATTCCGCCACCTTTGATGAGCGATGATGCTCCCCAAATGCCAAGTCCTAACAATGCTGCCACACATAAAGCAATAATCCAAATCTTGCGCTTCTTTGATTTGGTCTGTTCGTCATCAGTGGTTTCATAAGGCTCGCTAACTGGCAGTGATGCATCCCCGCTGCTGTTAAGTGCTGCGACAGGAATGTCGCTTTGCAGATAATTAAGACTCCTGGTCTCTTGTTTGTCATCGTCAGATGACTCATCTTTGGGTGCAGCAATGACAAGAGCATTAAGCAGGTCGTTGACCGTTGGGGTGCGATGGACAACGTCCTTGCACATGCCATTAACTATAGCATCGATGGTGCCTTTACTTGCATGGCCCTTAAGGGATGCTCTGATGTCGGATTTGGTAACATCAAAGGCACTTTTGGGGTCCTGGCCAGTAAGCATGTAGAAACATGTAGCACTGAGGGAATACACATCAAACCGTGGGTCAAACCGTGTGATGCCGGCAAACTGCTCCACTGGCGAGTAGCCTTGTGTTACACCTTTTGACGGGCTGGTGGTTGTTGGAGATCCTTTCTCGTCGAAGTGCACAGCAATTCCAAAGTCGATAAGCACAGGCACAAGGTGTGAGCCATCCTCGCTCAGCCGCATCACTATGTTCTCAGGCTTAATGTCGAGGTGTAGCATGTTGTGGTCGTGAAGGCATTGCACGGCGTTGGCAATAGGCGTTATAATACTCATCATCTCCTCCTCAGTCATCGCCCCGCCGTTGTCACGAACCCATTGCCTGATATCTCCGCCCGAAAGAAATTCCATGACAAAGTATGCTGTGCCGTTGGCCTCAAACACCTCATTAACGCTTACTATATTATTGTTTATATTGCATATCTGCTGCAAGCGGCGTCCCTCGGTGATAAAGTCTTTGAGACTAGATTTCACATCTGTCTCCGAAGTGGGGGCATATAACATCATTGTGTTGCCAGGATTTCGCCAGCATCCAGAAGGGAAATATTCCTTGACAGCAAAATGAGCATCAATGCCAATGTTACCTGCTTTTAAGCGTGTCTTCACCTTATAGGTGATGCCGAAACCGCCTTGTCCGAGTATTTGTTCAATATAATAATCGTGTGAACCGCCAGTGAGTTTAAACCCCACAGGCAGTGCTTGCTCATATTTCTTTTTCTCTGCCATATCCTAAAATCTGATTTCTGTTATCTGAAATCTGATTTCTGACATCTGTCTTACTTCGTCAGCGTGATGATGAAAGTGGCGATAGAAATCAGTGTTCCTACTGACGACATTCCCAGCGACAGAGCTGGTGGCACGTTCCATGACTGGCGGGCGCGGGAGCTGTTAGGCTCCACATAGATGATGTCGTTCTGTTGCAGGTTGAAGCTTGGCGAGACAATCATGTTCTTGTCGTTCATGTTCACCGTTTGTATAGAGCGGCTGCCGTCGCTGTTGGTGCGCACAATCATCACATTATCGCGGCGGCCATGAATGGTGAGGTCACCAGCTTTGGCTATTGCTTCAAGCAAGTTGAGGCGGCCGTTGACAGCTTTGATTTCGCCGGGGCTCTTCACCTCTCCGAGGATATAGACTCTGAAATTCTGGAAGCGCACTTCCACTCCGGGACGCTCAGTGAGGTAGCGAGGATAGATTTGCGAGGCGATGTAATTCTCTGTCGCGCTCTTGCTCATGCCGCCCACGTGCAGCGTGCCGAGCAGTGGAAACTCAATGTTTCCTTTGTCGTCAACGAGATAGAAGTACATCGAATTTTCATTGTTGCTGTTCAGGTTGCCACTTCCGCCCAAGTTGGAGACGTAATCAATTTTGTTGAATGGTTTCACTGCCTCGGTGTTGGTGCTGATGACGTTGATTTGCAGCATGTCGCCGGGCATGACCACTGGGTCGCTGGCTTTTGCTGCCGATTGAAGCACTTCTTGTGGCAACTGGTTTGCGCCAATCATGTAAGGAATGTCCTTAGTAGTGTTGCAGCTTGTGAAAAATAAGGCTGCAACTGATAGGAGTAATAAAAGTTTTGATTTCATATTATTTGTGGTTTAAATTAATTGTAAAAATTCATATTCGCTTGCAAATTTAATGCATCTTTAAGAAATTACAAAATATTTATTGAAAATTAGTTCAAACCGAGAGAAATACAAAAAACTTGTTTTTTATTTCCGAGGTGCCGCCTAATTTATTTAAATGATTTTATTTATGCCCTATTTGCAAGGGTTTGGAGCAATCTTAAAAAGTTGTTAAATCACTGATTTTTTATCATTATTTAAAATAATGTATGTAATTTTGTGGGACTTTTTGGATATCCTACTATTTAGGGTGGTAAAATGAAGAAAATTAATTAAATATCAACTAATAACTAAAACAACAAATTTACCCAGTGAAAACCTTGAACTTTGAAGACTTGATTCAATTCAGGAAAAAAGCTCAGGCGAACCTGAACGTTCGTGAACTGAGTTATGCTGCTGTGAGTGAAAAGAGCTGTGGACTGGCCGTTGGAACTGAGCACATTGAGTTGCTCTGCTGCGGCGGTACTGGCTGCAAGGCCTCGAGCAGTGCGAAAATTGTCGAGAACCTCAAGGCTGCCATTGAAGCTAATGGCATAGCCAATAAGGTTGATGTGATTGTAACCGGATGTTTCGGCTTCTGCGAGAAGGGCCCTATTGTCAAGGTAATGCCTGACAACACTTTCTACACTCAGGTGAAACCCGAGGATGCCGACGAGATCGTAAAAGAGCACGTCATTGGCGGTCGCCGCGTGGAGCGTTTGCTCTATGTTGACCCCAAGACCCAGGAGCACGTGAGCGACTCGAAGCACATGGACTTCTACCGCAAGCAGAAGCGTGTGGCTCTGCGCAACTGCGGTTTCATCGATCCCGAGAACATCGCCGAGTACATCGCTCGCGACGGTTATGCAGCACTCTCCAACGCTTTGCAGAACCAGACCCCAGAGGAGGTTATCGACATCATCAAGAAGTCGGGGCTCCGTGGACGTGGTGGTGCTGGTTTCCCGACTGGTATGAAATGGGGTTTCGCCCGCAACTATCAGGCCGAGCACAAGTATGTGGTTTGTAACGCCGACGAGGGTGACCCAGGAGCGTTCATGGACCGCTCAATCATGGAGGGTGACCCCCACTCAGTAATTGAGGCAATGGCATTGTGCGGATACTGCATCGGTGCCAGCGAGGGTCTTATCTACATCCGCGCCGAGTATCCATTGGCAGTGCACCGCTTGAAGATTGCCATCGACCAGGCTCGCGAATACGGCATGCTTGGCAAGCGCATCATGGGCAGCGACTTTGATTTCGACATTGAGATTCGCTACGGTGCTGGTGCCTTCGTTTGCGGTGAGGAGACTGCCCTTATCCACTCTATGGAAGGCAAGCGCGGTGAGCCAACCCTCAAACCACCCTTCCCCGCCGAGAGCGGTTATATGGGATATCCCACCAACGTTAACAACGTTGAGACCCTTGCCAACGTTCCCATCATTCTCACTAAGGGCGCCGACTGGTTTGCTTCTATCGGCACTGAGAAGTCGAAGGGCACTAAGGTGTTCGCACTCGCTGGCAAGATTAACAACGTTGGACTTATTGAGGTCCCAATGGGCACTACCTTACGCGAGATTATCTACGACATTGGTGGTGGCGTGAAGAACGGCAAGAAGTTCAAGGCCGTTCAAACTGGTGGCCCTTCGGGTGGCTGCTTGACCGAAAAGCACCTCGACATTCCTATCGATTACGAGAGCCTTGGTGCCGCTGGCTCGATGATGGGCTCTGGTGGTATGATTGTTATGGACGAGGACGACTGTATGGTATCGGTTGCCAAGTTCTACCTTGAGTTCACCGTTGGCGAGTCGTGCGGTAAGTGTACTCCCTGCCGCATCGGTAACAAGCGAATGCTTGAGATTTTGACCCGCATCACCGAGGGCAAGGGCACTATGGACGACATCGAGCACTTGAAGTCGCTCGCTGCAACCATCAAGGACACAGCACTCTGTGGACTTGGCCAGACCTCTCCAAACCCTGTATTGTCAACAATCGACAATTTCTATGATGAATATGTGGAGCACGTTAAGAAGCACACTTGCCGCGCTAAGCAGTGTAAGGCTCTCTTGACCTACACCGTTAACCCCGAGAAGTGTAAAGGCTGTGGCGCTTGCGCTCGCAACTGTCCTGCCGACGCTATCATGGGCGATGTTCGCAAACCTCATGTTATTAATCCATTCAAGTGCATCCGCTGCGGCATGTGCCAGTCGCGTTGCCACTTCGATGCTATTCAGATTTTCTAACGACTCACGATTATTTTCATCATGGAAGAGAAATTGATAAAACTTACAATAGATAACCATGTAGTGGAAGTGCCCAAAGGCACTACACTGCTCGAGGCCGGCAAACTTGTCGGCATCGATATTCCCACTTTGTGCCACATCGACCTTAAAGGCACTTGTGTGAAGAACAAACCTGCTTCTTGCCGCCTGTGTGTGGTAGAGGTAGAGGGACGTCGCAACTTGGCACCTGCCTGCGCTACCGCTTGTATGCCCGACATGGTGGTTTACACAAATTCTGCACGCGTGATTCGCGCCCGCAAGACCATAGCCGAGCTTATCCTCAGCGATCACCCCAACGATTGCCTCACTTGCCCCAAGTGCAGCAACTGTGAGTTGCAGCGCTTGGTAATGCGTCTGAACATCCGTGAGATGCCTTACAACGATGGCGAGAAGAGCCAGCGCAAGAATGAGGTGACTCCAGCCATCACACGCAACATGGAGAAGTGCATCTACTGCCGCCGTTGCGAGACAGTTTGTAACGAGGTGCAGAGTGTGGGTGTGCTTGGCGCCATCCGTCGTGGTTTCGACACCACTATCGCTCCAACCTTCGACCGTATGTTTGTCGACACCGACTGTACCTACTGCGGTCAGTGTGTGGCTGTTTGCCCCGTGGGTGCTCTTACCGAGCGTGACTATACCGACCAGCTTATGGCCGACATCACCGACCCCGACAAGGTGGTTGTGGCTCAGCCAGCTCCTGCAGTGCGCTTTGCACTGGGCGAGGAATTTGGTGTGCCAGGTGGCGTTACCGGCAAACTGGCCACCGCATTGCGTGACCTCGGTTTCGACTATGTATTTGACACCGACTTTGGTGCCGACCTCACCATCATGGAAGAGGGAGCCGAGATTCTCGATCGTCTCAATAAATTCCTCGCTGGTGACAAGAGCGTGAAGTTGCCTATTATGACATCATGCTGCCCAGCTTGGGTGAACTTCTTTGAGCACAACTATCCCGACCTGCTCGACTATCCTTCGAGCGCCAAGTCGCCAGCCCAGATGTTTGGTGCTATCGCCAAGACCTACTGGGCAGAGAAGATGGGCATCCCACGCGAGAAACTCGTGGTGGTATCTATCATGCCTTGCTTGGCTAAGAAATATGAGTGCGGCCGCGACGAGTTCAAGGTTAACGGCAATCCCGATGTTGACTACAGCATCTCGACCCGTGAGCTCGCTCGTCTCATCAAGCGTGCAAACATCAACTTCGCTCAGTTGCCCGACAGCGACTTCGACAGCCCTCTCGGCGAGTCAACAGGTGCCGCTGCTATCTTCGGCGTTACTGGTGGCGTGATGGAAGCAGCTCTGCGTACCGTTTATGAGGTTTACACCAAAAAGACCTTGCCACATATTAACTTCGAGCAGGTGCGTGGCTTCGAGGGAATCCGTGAGGCAAAGATCGACCTCAACGGCTTTGAACTCAAGATTTGTGTAGCTCACACCTTGAGCAATGCACGTATCATCATGGACAAGCTTCGTGCTGGCGAGCTCGACTACCATGTTGTTGAGGTGATGGCATGTCCTGGTGGTTGCATCGGCGGTGCCGGTCAGCCTTACCACCATGGCGACTTCGATGTGATTCAACAGCGTTGCGACGCCCTCTATGCCGAGGACAATGACAAGCCATTACGCAAGAGTCATGAGAATCCCGACATCCAGAAGCTCTACAAGGAATTCTTGGGCGAGCCTCTGAGCGAGAAGTCGCACCACTTGTTGCACACTCACTATTTTGACAAATCTATTAAGTAAAAATCTGGCTAAAACCTCTATAAATTATGGCAAAAGCAAAAGAAATGAAATTGGCATGTAATGTCATTGAGCAGGTGGAGGCCATCTGCGATAAGCATGGTAACAAACCAGGCGAGCTCATCAATATCCTGCACGAGGCACAGTCGATGCACGGCTACCTCCCCGAGGAGATGCAGCGCGTAATCGCCCGAAAACTTAATATCCCTGCCTCTAAGGTTTATGGTGTTGTAACATTCTACTCGTTCTTCACCATGACTCCTAAGGGCAAGCACCCAATCTCTGTATGCTTGGGTACTGCATGCTACGTGCGTGGCTCGGAGAAGTTGCTTGAGGAAATCAAACGCATCCTCAACATCGAGGTGGGACAGACTACTCCCGACGGCAAGTTCTCACTTGACTGCCTGCGCTGCGTGGGTGCCTGCGGTCTCGCACCAGTGGTAACCATTGGCGAGAAGGTTTACGGCCGCCTCCAGCCTAAGGATGTACAAAAGATTCTTGAAGAGGTGGACAACTAATATTCTACACCTTATTTATAATAAACGGTCATGCCATCACGGGTGTGACCGTTTTTTATGGTGCTTGTGTCACGGCAGCGACACTTTGTCGAGGATGCCTTGCAGGTGGGCGATGGCGAGGCCGTAGTTGGTGATTGGCACGCCTTGCTCTTGCGCCCGAACGATGCGTGAGAGCATAAGGCGGCGGTTGAACATGCACGCTCCGCAGTGAACTATCAGGTCATATTTCTTGAGGTCGGTAGGGTAGTCCTTTCCGGCATGGATGTCGAAGGCGATTGTCTCGCCGAATCGCTTGCGAATCATGCGCGGAATCTTCTTGCGGCCTATGTCCTCGCTCATGGGTGCATGGGTGCAGGCCTCGGCAATTAGTACGCGCGACTGCGGGGTGAGAAGGTCGATGGCTTTTGCGCCTTCAATCAGCACTTCCATATTGCCTTTTTGCCCTGCCATCAGCACCGAGAATGATGTGAGAAGGCTGCCTTCGGGCTTCTTTACATAGACTTGTGCAAATACTTGCGAGTCGGTGATAATAAGCGCAGGTGGTTCGCTTAGCGCTTCAAAACTTTTTTCAAGAGTGTCAACTCCACAGCAAGTGATTATGCAGCGTTTGTCGAGCAGGTCGCGGATGGTCTGCACTTGTGGAAGAATTAATCGCCCTTTTGGTGCTTGCGGGTCTTGCGGCATCACTAGCAGCACTGTGTCGCCTGGTTTGGCGAGACCTGCGGTTAGGCTCGTTTCCTCATCATCGCCAGCGGCATGCACAAGTGCCTCAAGCAACTTGTCAATGCCTTCATGGTTCTTAGCGCTAACCGCCACAGGCTCGATTCCAAGCGTGCTTTTTATCTGCTCAACAGCATTTTCAACATCACCAATGGCATCCACTTTGTTGAGCACTGCCACGGTAGGAATCTCAAGACGGCGCAGATCATTGAGCCATTTCTTTTCAAAGCTCAAGTCTTGCACTTGGTCCATGACCAGCAGTGCCATGTCGGCTTGGTCAAGCACCTTGTGAGTGCGCTCGTTGCGCAGTTCGCCCACGCTGCCCTCGTCGTCAAAGCCTGCGGTGTCGATGAGCATGCAAGGCCCCAGCGGCAGTATCTCCATGGCACGGTTTACTGGGTCGGTGGTCGTGCCCGCCTCTGGCGAGACGATGGCAACATGCTGGCCCGTGATGGCGTTAAGCAAGGATGACTTGCCCACGTTCCTCCGCCCAAAAATGGCGATGTGACGGCGAAGTGACTGAGGTGCTGTGTTCATTGTTTGTTATTTCTTGCGTGTGTAACGTGTGTAACGTGTGTTGCGTTGTCAACGCAACATACGAAACTTCATTAAAATTTCTAGAACCTAAAATCCCTCTCGCCATTTGCGATGTCGATGAGGCGGCGGTTGGCGAGGTTGCGGATGCGGTCGTCGGGCAATTTCTCCAGCTCGCGGCGGATGAGCGCTTCGCCTTTCTCGCGGGTGGCGGGGCTGGCGTAGTCCTCGAGGTATTCCTTGAGGGTAATCATCGCGTTAGGGGTGCAGCAGTAACTAATCTTGCCGCGTTTCACGAGCGACATGAAGCGGTCCCCGGTGCGTCCCTCACGATAGCATGCCGTGCAGAAGCTGGGCAGGTAGTCGATGTCGAGAAGCCACGAGATTACTTCGTCGAGGCTTCGCTGGTCGCTCACGTCAAACTGTGCCGTGTCGTCGTGGCGCTCCTCGGTGGTGTAGCCGCCCACGCTGGTGCGCGAACCGCCACTAATCTGCGAGATGCCTAAGTCAAGCACTTTCTCCCTCACCTTCTGCGACTCGCGGGTGGAGATAATCATGCCGGTATAGGGTGCGGCAAGGCGGATGATGGCAACAATCTTGCAGAAGATATCATCGGGCAGCACATCGGGGAACTCGTCGAGCGAGATGTCGTCAGCAGGACAGATGCGCGGCACGCTGATGGTGTGCGGTCCCACGCCCATGCGAGCCTCAAGGTGCTCGGCATGCATAAGGAGTCCCACGAGATCGTAGCGGTAGGTTGTCAATCCATAAAGCACACCGATGCCCACATCGTCAACTCCGCCTTCCATAGCGCGGTCCATAGCCTCGGTGTGGTAGCAGTAGTCACTCTTCGGGCCTGTGGGGTGCAGTTTCTCGTAGTTCTCCTTGTTATAGGTCTCTTGGAAGAGGATATAGGTGCCGATGCCTGCCTCTTTAAGCTTGGTGTAGTTCTCTACAGTAGTGGCTGCGATATTCACGTTCACACGGCGGATGGCTCCATTGCCTACCTTAGTGTCATATATCGTTTTGATTGACTCAAGGATGTATTCGATTGGGTTCATCTTGGGGTGCTCGCCAGCTTCGAGGGCGAGGCGTTTGTGCCCCATCTGCTGCAGAGCAATTACCTCTTGGCGAATCTCATCTTGCGACAGCTTTTTGCGGGGAATAGTGCGGTTCTTGCCGTGATATGGGCAATACACACAACCATTTATACAGTAGTTCGACAGATAAAGTGGAGCAAAAAGCACGATGCGGTTGCCATAGAGCTTTTGCTTCACTTCGCGGGCAAGATTCTCGAAACGCTCTATCAGGTCGGACTGGTCGCACTCCAGCAACACTGCTGCCTCGCGGTGGGTGAGACCCTTGCAGGTAGCGGCCTTGTTTATTATTTCTTCAATCAGAGCGCGGTTGCTGCGGTTCTTGGCGGCATACTCCAGCGTCTCCAATATTTCGCCGTGGTCAATAAACTCCTCGGCATGAGGTGATTTTGGGTTATACATAAATCAGTTATCAGTTATTAGTTTTGAGTTATCAGTTTTTTAGTTGTTGATTTTACATTGATTAAAGTCTCCTCTGCTCCAGTCTATGTGGTAGCCTATGGTGGCGAGTTGGGTCTCGAGTTGCGCTATTCCCTCGGCTGCTTCGGCGTTGGTGATGGCCTTGCCGTCGTAGAGGGCATAGTTGCTCCTCACGCTGGCAGGGGAGAGGTTGGGCATCACCACATTTGCGCCTGCCATAATGCCTTTTATCCTGCCATTGGTGTCAATCGTATTGATCGCGGTAGTGCTGGGTATCAAGGCATTGGGAAACATCAGGCGGAAGATGCTGTAGAGTTTGCAGGTAAGCGCGGCACTGCCAGTAGCAGACTTGCCAAATGGCGTGTCGTGCTGCGGTACAAATGGTCCCAAACCTATCATCTGAGGCTTAAATTGCTCTATGAACTCAATATCCTCCATGATGTTGTCAAGCGACTGCCACGGACTCCCCACCATAATGCCAGTGCCAACTTGGTAACCAAGCTCTTTGAGCCACGTCAGGCATTGAAGGCGATTAGTGAGAGACATGTCGGCAGGGTGCAACTTGGCGTAATGCTCGGCATTATGGCTCTCATGGCGAAGCAGGTAACGGTCGGCGCCAGCATGTTTCAGAGCCTCATAAACCTCTCTTGGCCACTCGCCGAGTGAGAGGGTGATGGCGCAGTCGCTCCACCTTTGCCTAATCTCGCTCACAAGTTCCACTAACCACTGTGCCTTGTCGCGAGGCAGTTCGCCGCCTTGCAGCACAAAGGTCCTGAAACCAAGTTCATAGCCTTGCTGGCAGCTTTGCAGCACCTGTTCGGTGGTGAGAATATATCGCTCAACATTACTATTGCTTTTGCGGATTCCGCAGTAGTAGCAGTCGTTGTGGCACACATTGGTCAACTCCACAAGTCCGCGCACGAAGATTCCTCTGCCAAACACCCCTTGCGCCACCTCGCGGGCCTGCTCGTGCAGATAGGCGACAACGCTCTCGTTGTCACACTCCAGCAGAGCTTTATAGCTGCTGCTCTCCAAGTGCCGCTCAGCACGCAATATGTCAACAAGTTCTCTCATGCTTGCAACGTGCAAAAGTACTAAAAAGACTTTTATAGAACAAATATTAACCGATTTTCTTTTCACTCTTTTTTCAATATAAGAAAAAATTGTATTTTTGCACTATGATAAAAACTGAGATAGACAAAATCAAAATAGAGCAGCACCCTTTCGAACCTTTCTTGCCTGATGGGGCGGTGATGCTGATGTTGGGAACCTTTCCGCCTAAGCCCGAGCGGTGGTCGATGGAGTTTTATTACCCCAACAAAATAAACGATATGTGGCGCATTATGGGGGTTATCTTCTTTGGGGACAAGAACCATTTTTGGATTGATGCGGAGAAACGTTTTGATTTGTCGCTACTTAAGGCGTTCTTGACAGAGCGCAAAATCGCTCTCTACGACACTGCCACACGTGTGCGCAGACTCAAGGACAACGCCAGCGACAAGTTTCTTGACATAGTGGAAACTATAGATCTCGATGTTTTCTTCAAAAAGAGTCCTACGCTCCGTGCCATTGTCACCGCCGGCGAAAAGGCGACCGGTGTTATTGCTGAGAAGGCTGGGGTGGAAGTGCCTAAGACTGGCGAAGTGACGCGCTGCACCTATAACGGTCACGTGTTTGACCTCTACCGCATGCCATCCTCGTCAAGAGCCTATCCGCTATCGCTTGAGAAGAAAGCCGATGCCTACCGCACGATGTTTCGACAATTAGGTTATGAAGTGTGACAAAAATATTGTATCTTTGCAGTCGCAAAAATGCGATTAAGCGAGTCAAAGCTTGAGCTTGCTCTATGCTTTGCGAACGTGAGCATTTTATTAAAATTTAGGAACAACGAAATGAACCGTAAAAAAACGATATTATTCCTGCTCGCACTTGTTGCGATTGTGCTCATGAGCGACGCATGTTTCGCTCAGGATGCAGCACAAGCCGCCACTGAACAGTCGTGGACGGAGAAACTGTACTTTTGGTTTAAGGAGCACATGAATTATTGGGCTATCATCCTTCTCATGGCAATAGAAAGTTCAATAGTACCGTTGCCCAGCGAGGTTGTGGTGCCACCGGCTGCTTATTTCTCATTACAGGCAAATAGTGACTTGAATTTTTGGCTCGTGATTGTCACTGCCACAATAGGCGCTTATCTTGGCTCGGCAATTAATTACGGTCTCTCGATGCTCATAGGCAGACCAGTATTCTACGCTTTCGCCGACAGCAAGGTGGGGCACATGTTCCTTCTAAACCGCGAGAAGTTGGAGCATGCCGAAGACTATTTCAGGCGCAAAGGCTCGATTTCCATCTTCTTTGGCCGCCTGCTGCCCGCCGTGCGACACCTTATCTCTATTCCTGCCGGTTTGTCGCGCATGAACTTCGGCACCTTCAGCTTTTACACAGTGCTTGGTGCTGGACTGTGGAATGTGGTCTTGGCATTGTTGGGATATCTCCTTTACCGTGTGGTTCCTGACGATAGTCAGCTCTTTGCTCAACTTGAGCACTACAGTCACTATCTCAAGATAGCTGGTTTCATCCTCCTCGGCGCCGTAATTATCTTCATTATCTATAAAGTGAGGAAAAACAAAAAGAGCAAAGAAATAGAAACTAAAGAAGACTAAGTCTCGTCTGTTGCGATGTCATCGCAACTAATAACTATGAACTCTTAACTATGAACTAAAAAATGATAGTATCACCATCTTTATTAAGTGCCGACTTCGGCAACCTTGCGCGCGACCTGGAGATGATAAACCAGAGCAAAGCGCAGATGCTTCACCTAGATGTGATGGATGGCGTGTTTGTGCCAAACATCTCTTTCGGGTTTCCAGTGATAAAATATGTGCAGCAGCTTTGCAAGAAACCTCTTGACGTGCATCTGATGATTGTCGAGCCGCAGAAGTTTGTTAACGAGGTGCGCGACTGTGGAGCCGAGATAATGAATGTGCACTACGAAGTGTGCAACCATCTCGACCGAGTGGTGCAACAGATTCACGATGCAGACATGAAAGCTGGTGTAACCATCAATCCTGCAACGCCGGTATGTCTATTGCGCGACATCGTGGCACAGCTCGATCTGGTGTTGCTCATGTCGGTGAACCCTGGATTTGGCGGACAGAAGTTTATCCCTAACACCCTTAATAAGGTGCGTGAGCTTCGTGCACTCATAGCCGAGACTGGTTCAAAGGCTGTGATTGAGGTGGATGGCGGTGTGAATGATATTACAGGCAAACAACTTGCCGATGCGGGTGCCGACGTGCTTGTGGCTGGAAATTACGTCTTTAAAGCCCAAGACCCACTCAAAGCTATCGAAACTCTCTACAATTTGTAAAGATTTTCGGCAAAATCTTGCACAGATTAAGAAAAAAGCACTAACTTTGCACCCGCAAAAACAGAAATCAGATGTCAAAAATCAGATGCGAGAAGTCTGAAATCTGAAATCTTTGGAAAGATGCCGGAGTGGTCGAACGGGGCGGTCTCGAAAACCGTTAACCCCTTTCGGGGTTCCAGGGTTCGAATCCCTGTCTTTCCGCAAAATCGGGGCAACAAGTTGGAAATCAACGAGTTGCCTCAAATTTTAAAAATTATCGGGACGCTATAGGGACGGTAATTTTTTACTGAATATCAACATAGACATTTTTTCAAAACCGTACTGGTGGACAAAAAATGTTAAAAAAATGTTGTGTCCAACAAAACAAAAAACAGCTACAGAATTAATCGGTTTCAGTTATCCTAGACTACATACTGGAAAAAGTTGGTATGTGGATTTCTACGCAACAGATCCATCAACTGGTGATATGCGTCGGAAGAAATATAAGCTAGATGGGCTGAAAAAAATCTCTGAGAGAAAACGACGTGCAGCCGAGATTATAGAGACAGTAACTCGACGACTGCGAGGTGGATGGAATCCTTGGGTTGATGCTCAAGAGAGTCGCGGATTTACATTAATTCAAGATTGTCTTAACCTATATCTTGAATATGTTGAAAAGAAAGGAGACCGCTATAAAACAAAAATGCGGTACAAATCCAGTGTCAATATTCTACGTGAGTTTTTCACTTCTCGTGTAGTTCCACCTAAGTATGTTTATCAGTTAGACCAAGCTCTCATTATTGACTTTCTCGACTGGATATTGCTTGATCGTGATGCTACTGCAAGAACACGCAATAATTATCGAGCATGGATCTATGGCTTGTGTGAATTCTTAAAGTCACGCAAGTATCTATTAGATAATCCCGCAGAAAACATTCCTAAATTACGAGAGACCGCCAAAATTCGCAAGGATTTGAGCCAAAAGATGTTGGCAGACATGCGTAAGAATCTCACGAAGAAAGACCCATATTTCTTGTTGGCATGTGAACTTGAATACTACACATTCATTCGTCCCAATGAGTTAAGCCATCTACGTGTTCGTGATATATCTTTAGAGAACCAAACAATATTTGTCTCTGGCTCTTTCAGTAAGAATCATAAAGATGGTTATGTCGGCCTTAACAACCGAATATGTAATCTGATGATTGAGCTCCAGGTGCTTGAAAAGCCAGAACACTATTATCTCTTTGGCAAAGATTTCATCCCACGTGAAAAGAGAGCTAATGCCGATCAGTACAATCGTCGTTGGAAAAAGATGAGAGAAGAATTAGGTTGGAGTGAGGAATATCAGTTCTACTCGCTAAAAGATAGCGGTATCAGGGATTTGGCTAATGACGCAGGAATTGTTGTTGCTCGTGACCAGGCACGCCATAGCGATGTCGCAACCACGAACAAATATATTCAGGTTCATCCTAATGATGTCCATGAGGCAACTAAGACCTTTGAAGGAGAGTTGTAATTAGATTATCTTGTAAAACTCACCGCGAATAAGGTTCGACATGCCTTCCTCGCTGAACTGGGCTGTTAGCTTTACACACAAGTATTTCTTTCCATCGATGAAAAATGTGGAGCGGACATTAGGAATCTCTTTGGCCAGGAAGGAGAATTGGTATTTCTTCTTGCGGTCGATGTTAGTGAACGATGTGCGCTCCACTCCCTGCCCGTAAGCTTGGTTGTTGATACGCAGCGAGAAGGGATGGTTTGCGTAGATTGCTCTCCATGTTATTGTCAGAGTTCCTTGTGGAGAATCTGTGTTCTGCATCACATAGGAATAGTCCGTGTCGAACGAGTCGATCCACGGATGCGGCAGGTGTGGTGGGAACATAGCTGTCGCTCCATCCCAGAACGCCACAAAGAGATTGCTGAATATCTCATCCTTCGCCTCCCTCTCACCATTGCCGACAGTCCTGCACGCACCGAACTGAATCACTTCGTCTATATCAGCGTAGTCAGAAAGGAATGGATTGTTTGGATTATGTGAATGGTGTGCTGGACCGGTATCATCATCATTGCCGAAGTCACCACAATCCAGAAAAGCAATTGGTCCCATCTCCTTGTCTGTAACATCAATGCATACAGGCACTATTCGTAGTTCTTCAATGTCATCACGGTTCTCTTCGTTAAGTATCAGATTTCCGAAGCGGTTCACAGGCACCAACCGGCATACATTGCCCCAAGTCTCGAACACATTTCCACCCTGCGTGCGATATTCCACTCTCTCCACCACTTCAACCACGAAATAAGTGTCCACATCCTGGGCATGGTGCAAGCCCCATTTGCCTCCTGGATATAAGTTGCTGCCACGGCCACCGCTGTTGTCACTTATGCAGTCCTGCTTCAGTCTGTGGTTCAGCAGCTGGCTCAATGTCTCATATTCCGTACATCTAACTGTACCATCCTCCTTTGTGAGCTTATGGATGTACCACTCACAGGAATAGAAGTTGTCAAGTCGGTGTCCTCCACTGGCATATCCACGGTTCAGCATCGCCTTGTAGTCATCATCGTCCTCTGTGTCCACCTCCACCGAGAACTCATCCACTACTTTCTCAATAAGAACAGAACCTGCCGATTCAACATTCTCCTGAGTCTTGGTGCATGTGACATGGCCTTTCTTATGGTCGATGTCGAATTCATAGAGCAGAAGATTCTCAAGTTCCATGAAGAACTCGTTGATAGTCCAGTGAGGAAGTGCCGTCGCCCATTTACCCGATGACCACACATAGGGAGTCGTGTTCATCACGAAAAGGTACTTGTATATACTATTCTCCCAAATAGAGAAGTCATAAGTGTAGCCAAGAGTGTCACATATCTTCTTTGTAAGCCACAGCAGGTTCGGCTGGAACGAGAATCCCTTAGAATAGTTCAAGTCATCGTCATCATCAGCCACTGTCTTCCAGTCGTAACGGTTCTGTGAGGCATTCCATTTCACGCAGTTCTGCAGAACACCAGTAGAGTTGTTCACCCATGGCAGAGCCGTATAATCCTGCCACCGTGCCCACATCTGCGCTGGAGTCGTGTTAGATGGAGTCAGAGCTGGCCACTCTCCAAGGTCAAGCTCATTGATATACTTCTCGTCAAAGCGAGGGAAGAAGTTCTGGTAAGATCTTTTCTCGAGGAACTGCACCTTCACTGTCTCGTGTGTTATCTCCGTAATCACGATAGCTCCACGTTTGAAGAACCCTGTATCTTGTAGCACAGCGTCAAAGAAGATGTTGTCGGTATCAACATCTTTGCGAGTCAGCATCCCGAAGATTGCCATGTTCTGCGCACATCCTGCAAGTGGCAGTTCTATCTCCATCGTGTAGTCATCCGCATCAGTGAAGATACGGTTCTCTGAGACATACTCTATAGAAGAACCTTTCTTCAGAGCAGCTTCCTTGCCGTCAATAGTTAGTGATATAGCCATAATAAAAGCGATTGATTTACACAAAGGTAAACCAACCGCATCAGCTCTTAAAAGACGAGAGGAGCTATTGATTTGATTTTGAGAACGGACATCTCCTTCCGATGCACTGATTGTTCCTTCCTGAGTACTGACACACAATGTTCGGTCTATCCATAGAAACACCGAAGTTCTCTTTTACAAAATCAATGGCAGAGAGAATGGAAAGGAAAGAGTCGCGCTTGCAGCATCTAGGTCCACCGATTTTACCTATCTCACCCAATGACTTCGCGGTCATTTGATGCGACATAGCAAACGGCTCTACCGCCAAAGGTGTTGATTTTGATATGATGGAAATGAACATACCAGAACTGATACCAGCACCACAAGCACCCCAAAAGCCGCACGCACCGCCAGGCACTTTCTTTCCGCGGTTCATCATTTCCGAAAGCGCTTTTGGAAGGTCTATCTCGCCACCAGCATTCTTGTATGCGGTAAGCAATGCGGCACCCACCATCACATGATGTTCAGGCCCGTGCATGTGACAGAAAGGCATCGCCATCATCTTTTCTATAATTTCTATCGGATTCTTTGATGTCTCAGCCAAGCAAAGCCCGATAATTGAGTCCAGTCCTGCCGTGTGGCAGTCGTTGCAAACATAATGCCCTTGAACGCAGCGCGTCTTGCTGTTTTCTTTCTTGTGACATATTGCACACTCCATTAGTTCGTCCGATTCAAGGTACTCAAGTGGAGCTTTACATATCAAGCATTCTTCTTTTGCCATATCTGCCTATATTTTGGGAATGAAAGTGCAAATATAACGATTATTTTCTACTTTCGCTTACTCTTGGGACTTTTGTTGTTCATCAAGCGTTGGTAGCTGTCCTGCGCCTGTTTGATACCGAGATCACCAGTCACGGTGTTCACGGTCACAAACGGCTCATCAAGACGCTCGTTCAATCGTTTTATTGCTTCACGAAGTTCTGCATTTTCTTGTACGATTATCTGCGGTTGCATATTTGCAAGAGCCGCTGGTGCCGTTATCGAGCGCGACACGTCAGCTTGACGAAGTGAGCCGATTGTGTTTGTTCTCTGAGCATAGTCCAAAGCCTCAATCAGCGGACGCGCCACAGGCGATGCAAGCAGTTTCTGCGAAGCCACCCATTCCCCGGCATGAACCACACCAGCCACCTCGTCCACTCTGCCAGGCTTTGTGAATCCACCTTCAGCATAGCCTTCCGATGCTGACTGCTGCTGTTGCTTCTTGATTGCAGCTACCTGCACCAT
>JAFYYG010000016.1 GCA_017557625.1 Muribaculaceae bacterium | reverse complement strand
GGGGATCGGGGGTCGAGGATCGGGGATCGGGGATCGAGGATCGGGGATCGGGGATCGGGGATCGAGGATCGGGGACCGGGGATCGGGGGTCGAGGATCGGGGACCGGGGATCGGGGATCGAGGATCGAGGAACGGGGATCGGGGACCGGGGTTCTCCAATAACCGATAACCAATAACCCATAACCCAAATCCAATAACCGATAACCAATAACCCAAATCCAATAAATCCAATAACCTTCAACAAAACATTGAATATTTTAGCATTGAATTTGTGATTTTAATCATTAATTGCTAACTTTGCACTTTGAATGTTTTTAGCATAAATTTATTAGAGTTTATTTTCTATATTATTAACCAAAACCGTTTTTCTATGAACAAAAAATTATTATCTTTATTGCTCTTTGTGATGGCGGCTTTCACAGCAGCTTTCGCACAAGAGACACAGACAATCACGGTTTATGACGGTACTAACACCAACAGCTATGTGCCTGTGTATGGCACATGGGCCGATGCTTACAACAAGTGTGAGTTCGTCATGAATGCCGATGAACTTGAAAGCCTGCCTGCTGGGTCAACTCTCACTGGTCTTACATGGTATCTGAGCACCGTTCCCTCTGCCGCTTGGGGTGGCAATTTCCAAATCTTCATCAAGGAGATTAGCGCAACCACTATCGATGCCTTCACTGGCTTGGATGGTGCTACCGTTGTTTGGGAAGGAGCACTTGATGGCACTTCGGGACAAATTGCCCTGGAATTCAACAATTACTACACCTACGAGGGCGGCAATCTGCTCATTGGTGTTTATCAGACTCAGAAGGGTACTTACAAGACTTCTGGATTCTATGGCGTTGGCGTCGAAGGTGCAAGTGTAAGCGGCTACAGCAGCAGTTCTCTGGACGCTATTAGTGCTAATCAGCGCAACTTTGTGCCTAAGACCACCTTTACCTACACACCAGGCAGTGGTGCTGTTTACTACAAGCCCCAGAACTTGCAGGTTAGCAACATCACTACCAATGGCGCAGATGTTTCTTGGGAACCCGGTGGTGAAGAGACCATTTGGAACTTAGAGTACAAGAAAACTACCGACGAAGAGTGGACCGAAGAGCATGGTCTTACCACACCATCTTACACTTTTGACGCTCTTGATAATGGCTATGCCTATGATGTACGTGTTCAAGCCGACTATGGCGAGGGACAGAGTGGATGGGTTACAACATCATTCGCTACTCTCGCTTGTGAAGAGGACGACATGGGTGAGATCACCTACGTTCTCACCGACTCCTACGGTGACGGCTGGAACGGCAACAAGCTTCAAGTCGTTGTTCACAATAGTGGCGCGCTGGTTGAGGAATTAACTATTCCATCAGGTGGCAACCTTCTTGAAGGCACTATCGCATTGTGCTACGGCGTTGAGTATGACCTCGTTTGGGTAGCTGGCAGCTACGGCTATGAGACTGGCTTCACTGTAACAGCTCCCGACGGAACAGTTATCTATGACTACCAAGGTAATGGCTCAAGCAGTAACCCATCTCCAACAGCTGGCACTCTCACCACCTTCACCATCAGCCAGGTTTCTTGCCCACGTCCAACCGCTCTAGCAGCAAGCAACGTTGTTTACAACGGCGCTACCTTGACTTGGACTCCAGGCGACGAGGAGCAGGATGCATGGCAGGTGATTTATGCTGAAGGCACTCCAGCCGCCGACGCTATCAACATGGTTCCTGTTGACGTTACTGGCGAGGCAACTTACAACATCACTGGCCTTACTGAGAACACCACCTACACTGCTTACGTTCGCGGTAACTGCGGTGAGAACGACAAGAGCATCTGGAGCGATGCAGTGACCTTCACCACTCCATTGCAGTTCGTAGTTCCCACCGAGCTCGCTATTGACGACATCACTACCAAGAGCGCTGTAGCTACTTGGGCTGGCGATGCCGAGAGCTACAACCTGCGCTACCGCAAGGCTGCAGGCAAGGAGTTATTCTACTCTATCGACTTAGAGGATGGTGCTCCTGGTTGGGCTATCAGCGATGAGGACGGTGACGGCGACAACTGGCAGTTGGTTGACCTGAGTTCTTCTTCTTCACTCTCAGCCCACAGCGGCAACATTGCCTTCTACTCAAGAAGCTGGACAAGTAGCGCCAACCTCACACCCGATAACTGGCTCATCAGCCCACAAGTTGACCTCAAGGGAACACTCAAGTACTATGTCGCTGGTGACGGCTCATGGCCCGAGACTTACCGTATCTATGTATCGACCACAGGCACCGATGTTGCTGACTTTGAGCCATTGACCGATGACATGACCACTCCTTCAACCAGCATGGTTTATGATGAGAAGACCTTCGACCTTAGCGCTTATGAGGGCGTGAAGGGTTACATCGCTTTCCGTCACTACAACTGCAGTGGTCAAGACTTCATGCTCATCGATGACATCAGTATCGAAGGTGACGACATCGCTGCTGGCGAGTGGACAGTTATTTCTCCCGCCACCAGTCCTCAAGACATCGAGGGCTTGGCAGCAAGCACCGAGTATGAGGTACAGGTTCAGGGCGTTTATGCTGACGGCACTTCTGAGTGGACCGAGAGCGTGCTCTTCACCACACTGAGTGCTTCTGCTATGCCAACCGACCTCGCTGTTAGCGAAATCACTGAGAACAGCGCAGTTGCTACATGGAAAGGCGTTCAAGACAAGTACAATGTTCGTTACCGCAAAGCCGCTACCCGCGACGAGCTCTTCTTCGAGGGATTCGAGAATGGTCTTGACGCTTGGACTCTTGTTAACACCGATGGCGACAGCTACAACTGGCAGATTGTTGATCCTGAGAATGTATTCAGCAACAGCTCATTGCCAAGATATGAGGGCACTTACTGCGTAATGTCGAGAAGCTACGCAGGTACCGCTCTCACTCCCGACCAGTGGCTCATCAGTCCACAGATTGAAGACTTGGGCGGCACGCTCCGTTACTATGTAATGGACGACGGCGCTGACTATCCCGAGACTTACCGCATCTATGTTTCGACTACTGATACTGATATCAACAGCTTCGAGCCTGTAACCGACGACATGCAGACTCCAAATACTGGAGTTTGGACCGAGGTAGCTGTTGACTTGAGTGCTTACGAGGGCCAGAGTGGCTATATCGCATTCCGCCACTACAACTGCACCGACATGGACTTCATGTTCATCGACGCTATCGGCATCTATGCAAACGAAGTTCCCGCTGGCGAGTGGACAACTGTTGAGAATGTAGAGGCTTTGACCTACACTATGGAAGGTCTTGACGCAGCTACCGACTATGAGGTAGAGGTACAAGGTATCTACGAGGATGCTAAGGCTACTACCGACTGGACCGCTCCTGTTAAGTTCACAACTCTCGAGGCTCAAGAACCAGAACCTGTTATCACCCTCGATGTTGAGTTTGGCACTTACGCTGAGGCTCAGACCGTTCATGTGACTGTTGAGAACATGCCTGAGGGCGGCTCTATCAAGTATGAGCTGATTCCTACCAACACCAAAGAGGCTTGGCAAGACTATGACGAAGCAACTGGTATCGTAGTTGAGGAGTCGGCAGCTCTCACTGTAGCAGTATTCGACGCTGAAGGCGAGGAGCTCGCAAGAGTAGAGGGTGAATACACTATCGATCCTACTACCGGCATCAGCATCGTTGGCGTTGACAGCAACAACAACGAGTGGTACAACCTCAACGGCCAGAAGCTCAATGGCAAGCCAACTGCTCCTGGCATCTACATCAACGGCAACCGCAAGGTGGTTATCAAATAATCTACCTTAAGTTGATAAATTAAAAAATGCATCCGCGCCTGCGGGTGCATTTTTTTTGGTGGAAGGTGGGAGGTGGGAGGTGGAAGGTGGAAAGTGGAAGGGAGAAGGGGATTCGAGCAATTGAGGTGTGTGGTCTTCTTTCCACTTTCCTCGTTCCACCTTCCACGAAAGATGCAATAAAACCGCCCTTCCTTCGTTTTAATAGAAGATATATCAGGCAAGATATAGCTGGGTAATGAAGAAATTGTATCGATACATACCCGTCATCTTAATCCTTGCGACAGTGATCATCTCGGCGTGCAGCACCAAGAAGAACACTGCCGGCAGCCGCTTTTGGCATGCCATGAACACTCGCTATAACGTGTATTACAACGGTGAGAAGCACTATCAGGAGCAAATCAAGAAACTCGAGAACGAGTACCAGGATGACTACTCCACCCAGCTGTTTATCCACCCCGCCGAGGCCTATAACAACCCCAAGGCCACTCAGCCCACCACCAACTTTGACCGCACCATCGAGAAGATGCAGAAGGCCATCTCGCTGCATTCCATCAAGAAGAAGCCCAACCGCAAAGCCGGCAAGGGCAGCGACCCGAAATACAAGGAATGGCTCAAGCGCGAGGAGTATAACCCCTTTATCCACAATGCGTGGTACCTGATGGCTAAGGCCCAGTACATGAAGGGCGACTTCCTGAGTTCGGCGGCGACGTTCCACTACATCGCGCGCCACTTCCAGTGGAAACCCGACCTTGTGCTTGAGGCTCAGATTTGGGAGGCCCTTAGCTACTGCGCTATGGACTGGACCACCGAGGCCGACAACATTCTTGTCCACATCCACCCCGAGCGCATTGAGGACAATCGGTTAAGCCAGCTTGCTAACCTCGCCTATGCCGACTTCTACATCAAGAGTCAGATGAACGCCGAGGCGGTGCCCTATATGGAAAAAGCCGTGAAAGGCGCCAGCGGAGGACAGAAGGTGAGACTCTATTTCCTTCTGGGTCAGCTCTATGACGAGACTGGCCAAAAGGAGAAAGCCTATCAAGCCTATAAGAAGGCGGGCAGCAGCAGTTCCTCGTCTTACCGCACCAAGTTCAACGCGCGCATCAAGCAGAGCGCCGTGTTCCAGGGCAGCAACATTGAGAGCGAGGTGAAAGCCCTCAAGCGCATGACGCGCTACGACCGCAACAAGGAATATCTCGACCAGATTTACTACGCCATCGGCAACCTCTACCTCTCTCGTGGTGACACAGTGCATGCCGTAGAGAACTATGAGCTTGCCGCAAAGAAGAGTACACGCAACGGCATCGACAAGGCCATCAGCCAGCTCACGCTGGGTGGCATCTACTTTGCCCAGCACAAGTACGACAAGGCGCAGCCATGCTACAGCGAGGCGATTCCGCAGCTGAGCGAGAACTATCCCAACTACAAGGAACTCAAGCAGCGCAGCGATGTGCTTGATGAGCTTGCGGTGTATTCGGGCAACGTCACACTGCAAGACTCACTGCTAAGGCTCTCGCAGATGCCGCTTGATGAGCAGAAGAAGGTGATTGCCAAAATCATCGAAGACCTTAAGAAGAAAGAGAAGGAAGAAAAAGAAAATGCAGATCGCGAGGCCTACCTCGCCCAGCAGCAAGGCAATAGTGGTTTGAAGGGTAATGCCCAGCAACCCGCTACCTATAATATCAACAGCGACAATTCGTGGTATTTCTATAACACGATGACAAAAAACTCCGGCAAGACGGCGTTCCAGCAACAGTGGGGAAACCGCAAGCTTGAGGATAACTGGCGACGGCGAAACAAGAACACCTTCTCGCTTGATGAGAATAATGAGGAGGAAGAAGAGAACCTCGCCATGAATGACTCCACGCAGGTGCAGGGTAACGACTCCACGCAGGTTGACAAAGAGGCCCTTAAACGTGCCGAAGACCCGCACTACGAGGAATACTACCTCAAGCAGATACCAAAGACCGAGGAGGAGATACAGAACTCCAACGACGTGATTCAGGAAGGCCTCTACAACATGGGTGTCATCCTCAAGGACAAACTTGCCGACCTGCCAGCGGCAATCTATGAATTTGAGGAACTGATGGAGCGATATCCCGACAACACCTACCGGCTCGACACATATTATAATATGTACCTGCTCTACTACCGGAGCGGGGAATTCACCGATGCCGAACGCTACCGGCAGAAGATTTTGGACGAATTCGCCGACTCTAAGTATGGCCAGGCAATGCAAGATCCCAACTATCTCGAGAACCTCAAGCGCATGAATCTGGTTCAGGAAGAGCTTTACGATCAGGCCTATACTGCCTATCTCAACAACGACAACGCCACTGTGCATGCTGCCTATGTGGAGATGATGAAGACCTATCCGCTCTCGAAAATCATGCCTAAGTTCATGTTTATCGACGCGTTGGCCTATGTCACCGAGGGCAACTCCGAGAAATTCAAGAGCACCATCAAGGAGATGCTTGAGCGTTATCCCGAGACCGACATCACACCTACCGCTTCGGCATTTGTCAAGCAGCTCAACCAGGGTCGCAAGATCAACGGCGGCTCATCCAACACTCGTGGCATGCTGTGGTCGATGCGACTGTCGAACGACACCACCGCCACTGGCGAGGGCAAGGAGTTCACACCGTTCAAGGAAGGCAAGAACAAGCCTCAGCTCTTTGTGCTGGTGTTCTCTACCGACTCTGTGTCGCCCAACCAGTTGCTCTATGAGGTGGCAAAACATAACTTCAACTCGTTCCTGATGCGCGACTTCGACTTGGAGCAGATGACGTTTGGAAACTTAGGTCTGATAGTGGTGAAAGGATTCCCCAACTATCGTGAGGTGGAAATCTACCGCGACAAGTGGGAGAAAGACGAGGAGAAAGTGGTGCCCGCTCAGGCGCACTATGTCATCATCAGCGACGAGAACTTCAACCTGCTGCTAAAAGAGGGACGCACATTTGAGGAATACTTCCGATATCTCGATGAGCTAAATGAGGAGAAGGTGGAAGAGCAGATTCCTGACGACGCCGTCGATGACGAGAAGAAGGACGATGGTGCCGAAGACGATAGCGGCGGAGAAGAAACCGACGAGGATAAGCCCACTAAGTCGGTGAAGAAGGGTCAAGGCAAGGCCGATGAGAAGAAAGACGAAAAAGACGTTAAGAAGAAGGACGAGAAGAAAGAAAAGGCCGATGAGAAGAAGGAGGAGAAACCTAAGGTAGATACTCCTGAGCAGCAAGGCAACCCTGCATTGCTCGAGGAGGCACGCCGCCGCGCCGAGCAGCGTCAGCTCGAGGAACAGCGCAAGGAGGAGGAGAAGCGCAAAGCCGAGGAGGCCAAGAAGCGCGAGGAGGAACTCAAGCGTCAGCAAGAGCGTGAGCGCGAGGCAGAGCGTCTGCGTGCCGAAGACGAGGCTAAGAAGCAGCAAGAGGCCGAGAAGCAAGGCAAGAACGATAAAGACACTACAGACAAAGATAATAAGGACAACAAGCGCAACGAAAAAGAGGCTAAGAAGGCCGAAAAGGAGCGTCAGAAGCAGCTCGAACGTGAGGAGAAGGAGCGCCAGAAACAGCTCGAACGCGAGCAGAAAGAACGCGAGAAGGAACAGCGTGCCGCCGAGAAGGCTAAGGAAGACTCGATAAAGGCCGCCGAGAAAGAGCGTGAGGAACTCCAGAAGCAGAAAGAACGCGAGAAAGAAGACGCTAAGAAGCTTGCCGAGAAAGAACGCAAAGACAAGCAGAAAGCCAAAGAGGAAGCTCGCAAGCAAAAGGAGAAAGAGCGCAAAGAGCGTCAAAAGGAGCGCGAGAAAAAGAAGAAAGAAGAGCAAAAACGCAAGAAAGAGGAGCAAAAGCGCAAAAAAGAAGAAGCCAAGAAACGGCAGAAAGAGCGCGAAGAGCAGCGCAAGCAACGAGAACGCGAGCGCAAAGAAGCCGGGAAGAATAAGTAGCGCCGCAGGCGCAAGGTTCGGAGATCGGGGATCGAAGATCGGGGATCGAAGATCGTTGATCGGAGGTCGAAGGTCGAAGGTCGGGAATTATCTATCCCCATCCTCTATCCCCATCCTCTATCCCCATCCTCTATCCCCCATCTCCCATCCCCTATCCCCCATCCCCCATCCCCGATTCACGTTCCCCGCGCCAACAGGTGCCCATTCACATTTTTTAACTGCCATAGGCCGCTGTTGGCATGATTTTTTCTCTTTTATCGCTTGCCGAAAGAAAATATAGTAGTACTTTTGCGCAATTTTTCTTAACGAACTATTAACACAAAAAATAATATTATGTATTGGACACTTGAATTAGCTACAAAACTGGAGGATGCACCCTGGCCAGCTACCAAGGATGAGCTTATTGATTACGCCATGAGAAGTGGAGCTCCTATGGAGGTTATCGAGAACCTGCAAGAGATAGAAGACGAGGGCGACATATACGATTCAATAGAAGACATCTGGCCCGACTATCCCACTAACGACGACGACTTCTTCTTCAACGAAGAGGAATATTAAGAAAACAGATAAAAACATTATAAGAGGATATTGGAACACTTTTATTTCCAGTGTCCTCTTTTTTGTAAACCCGTTTCTGTGATGATATTCAAAAAATATCGTATCTTTGTAGATTAAAACCATATACCAATGATTACAGGAGAAATCAAAAACCGTATTGACAGCATTTGGGACACCTTTTGGACAGGAGGTATCACTAACTCAATAACCATCCTCGAACAGATGACCTATCTGTTCTTTATGAAGATGCTCGATGATGCTCAGCGCATCAAAGAGGCTAACGCTAATGCTTTTGGTGTCGCAGTGAGCGAACCCACATTCAGTTATGGCTCGTGGCACAATCCCGAGACCGACCGTGACGTTCCCTACAACGACTTGCGGTGGAGTGTTTTCAAGAACAAGGACCCCGAGACCATGTACCGCATCGTGAGCAAGGATGTATTTGTGTATATAAAGACGCTCAACGAGGGCAAGGAGAGTGCCTACAGCCGTTTTATGGAGAATGCCACCTTCCTCATTCAGAGTCCTCGCACCTTGACCAAAATAGTTGAGGGGATCGACCACCTCGACATGAATAACCGTGACACTATGGGTGATACCTACGAGTATATTCTCGGCAAGATGGCAGCGTCAGGTAACAACGGCCAGTTCCGTACACCTCGACACATAATCCGAATGATGGTCGAACTGATGCAGCCCACCCTTAAAGACACCATTTGCGACCCCGCTATGGGTAGCGCAGGATTTATCGTTGAGAGTGCCAAGTACATTCAAGAGCATTACAAGAGCGAACTGCTCAAGCGTGAGAATGCCAACCACTACAAGAACGAGATGCTGCACGGCTTCGACACCGACTTTACCATGCTTCGCATCGGTGCAATGAACTTGATGTTACATGGTGTTGACAATCCAGACATTCAATATCGTGACAGCCTTTCGACCGATAACACCGATGAGAACCGCTACACCCTTTGCCTTGCCAATCCACCGTTCACAGGAAGTCTCGACTATGAGGCTGTGAGCAAATCATTGCTTGCAATCACCAAGACCAAGAAAACCGAGTTGCTGTTTATGAGCCTTTTCATCCGTATGCTGCAAATGGGTGGTCGTTGTGCCTCTATTGTCCCTGACGGTGTGCTCTTCGGCAACAGCACTGCCCACAAAGCACTGCGCCATGAGTTGGTTGACAATCAACGTTTGCAAGCCGTTATCTCTATGCCAAGTGGAGTGTTCCTTCCCTATGCAGGAGTTTCGACTGCTATTCTGATTTTCACCAAGACGAACGCTGGCGGTACTGATAAGGTATGGTTCTATGATATGAAAGCCGATGGCTATACCCTCGACCAAAGACGGAGCGAGTGCCAAGAGAATGACATCCCTGACGTGATTGCTCGTTTCAAGAACTTGGAAGGCGAGGAACAAAGAACTCGTAAAGAACAGTCGTTCTTCGTTCCTGTCGAGGACATCCGCAACAACGACTACGACCTCAGCATCAATAAATACAAAGAAGTTGAGAGGGTTAAGGTTGAATATGACGCTCCCGATATTATTCTTGAGAGAATAGAAACTTTACAAAGTGAAATATCTGAGGCTTTCAAGGATTTTAAAACTAATTTCTTGAAAAAATGAAAGAGAAATTAGGTAAATATATTAGTGAAAACTCAACAAGGGATAAAGGCAGAGGATATCCTGTTTTTAGTGTCACCAATTCTAAAGGATTCTGTCAAGAATTCTTCGGCAAGAAAGTGGCAAGTGAAAATACATCAAATTATAAAGTTGTGCCAAGAGGTTGCTTTGCCTATAACCCATCAAGAATAAATGTTGGTTCAGTCGCATGTCAAGATAAAGAAGATTTTGTTAGCGTCAGTCCTATATATGTTATATTCAAAGTCTCTTCTAATATTAATCAAAACTATCTCATGTATTATTTGAAGAGCGATTATTGCATGACATATATTAATGCTTATTCACGTGGTGCTGTTAGAAACAATCTAAAACTATCCCAATTAGGAGAGTTTGAAATAAATGTACCCCCTCTTGCTGAGCAAGAACGAATTGTTGCTGAACTTGACCTAATTTCAAGTATTATAGATAAGAAAAAGGCACAACTCAAAGAGTACGACCAACTCGCACAATCCATCTTCTACTCTATGTTTGGCGACCCAATCACCAATGAAAAAGGCTGGGAAGTGAAGAAATTGGGACTGATTAGCACAATTGGAACAGGAGCAACTCCTAGTCGAGAACAAGAAGAATTGTATTATGGAGGTGATATTCATTGGGTTAAAACAACCGAAGTACATAATTGCGAAATAACTGATACAGAAGAAACTATTACACAATTGGCAATAGACCAAACAAATTGCAAGATATATCCACCAAACACTCTATTAATGGCGATGTATGGTCAAGGTAAAACTAGAGGACAAATTGCTAAATTGAAAATAAAAGCAGCAACAAATCAAGCATGTGCTGCCATAATGTTAGATGAAACAATTTGTGACTTAGATTTCATATATGAACAATTGTTCATTAAATACGATAATATTAGAGCAATGGCTCAAGGTGGAAATCAAGCAAATCTCAATATGAAACTTGTTGGGTCTATACCTATCATTCTCCCCTCCCTCCCTCTACAACAACAGTTCGCCTCGAAAGTTAAGGTAATAGAGAAACAAAAATCTTTGATACGGCAATCTATCAAGGAGACCGAGACATTGTTCAACAGCCGCATGGACTACTACTTCAATTAAAAGGTATATGGAACATTGGATTTTCATTTCAAGTACAAAAGAGTTTAGAATGAATGACTGGCTTGCAGAGAATGATTTTGTTGAGTACACACAAGCAAATCATTTGTCTGTAAATGACATTGTTTACATTTATACTACAGCACCAATTCAAAGGATTGAATATAAGATGGTAGTTGAAAAGACAGATATACCATTGAAAGATTCTGTAGATGACAGTGCTTATTCTTTAAGAAAAGAGCCAAATCGTTTTCCTCCTAATACGAGATTCATCCGTCTTAGATTAATTAAGAAAACTGATGCTCCCCAACTGCATCTTTCCATGTTAAGGAAATATGGAGAAAATACAAGTATGCAAGGGCATCATCGCATTAAGGGTGACTTGTTGAAATACATAGACAGTTTCTTCAAATAACACTTTCAAACTATCAGACAGATGCGCAACTTCGACTATCTACAGGAATTAGGCTTGACAGACCTTCATAGGTTCTGTTCGGCTGCCGAGGAACTGCAAGTTAGCAATCCCGAACTCAGTGCCGTGAGTGCAAGAAAGGCATTGGAGTATATTGTCCGTGCGCTATACCTAATGAAGAACGTGGAGATACCCGAGAGGGCATCGCTGTTCGAACTTGTAGATGGTGAGGTGTTCCGAGAGTTTATCGGTGACGACCGTGTTATGATGGCAGTCCACTATGTACGCAAAGTGGGTAATAACGCTGCTCATAACATAAAAGTGACCAAGAAAGAATCGTTCTTCTGTCTGCTCAATATCTATAATGTCGTTGCTGCAATATTGCACAAACTCACTGTCATCAAAGAGATAGTTCCATTTGACAGAACCTTAATCCCCAATAGCCCACAAGCCCCAATTGTGACACCAAAGGCCGTCGAGGTCAATGCACAGTCAACAATCGTTGAGGCTGCACCCAAAGAGGCTGTTGAGGACAAGACTCCTGTGCAAGAGATAGCACTTGACATTTCAGAGGCAGAGACTCGCAAACTCTATATCGACCTTATGCTCAAAGAGGCAGGGTGGGAAGTATTGAGTATAGAAGGTGCTATACAGCCCTCAAAGGCTTGCATCGAAGTTGAGGTTGAAGGAATGCCCAATAACGAAGGTGTAGGCTATTGCGACTATGTGCTGTTTGGTGGCAATGGACTACCGCTTGCCGTGATTGAAGCCAAGCGTACAAGCGTATCACCAATCAAGGGCAAACATCAAGCCGAACTCTATGCTGAGTGCCTTGAGAATCGTTATGGGGTTAAGCCTGTTATATATTATACTAACGGCTTTGAAACCTATATCATTGACGGTTTGGGCTATCCACCTCGTCGGCTGTATGCGTTCCACACCGAGAGCGACCTGGAGTTGCTGATACAGAAACGTCAGCGACACGATATAACCGATTTCAGCGTTAAGGACAGCATCACCGACCGCCACTATCAGAAGATGGCGATAAAGAGTGTGTGTGAGCATTTCAACATTAAGCACCGTCGTGGCTTGCTTGTGATGGCGACAGGAACAGGAAAGACAAGGGTGTCAATATCGCTGGTCGATGTGCTTGCTCGAAACGGATGGGTGAAGAACGTGCTGTTTCTTGCCGATCGCATCCCATTGGTGAGCCAAGCCCACAAAAATTTCGTGAAGCTGCTGCCTCACATGACAACATCAATATTGAGCGAGGACAAAGACCCCGACACTAACGCAAGAATCACGTTCTCGACCTATCAGACGATGATTAACTATATTGACAGCGATGAGAAAGCGTTTTCGGTTGGTAGGTTCGACTTGATTATCATTGACGAGGCTCACCGTTCAATATTCGGCAAGTATTCGGCAATCTTCAACTATTTCGATTGCTTGCTTGTGGGCTTGACAGCGACACCCCGTGACGAGGTTGACCGCAGCACCTACGAGACGTTCCAAATGGAACAGGGTGTACCCAATTACGCTTACGAACTTGAGGATGCTGTTGCCGAAGGCTACCTTGTGAACTACAAGGGACTCAAGCGTGGCTCACTGATTCTGAAAGAGGGTATCAAATACAATGACTTAAGCAAAGAGGAAAAAGAGCAGCTTGAAAAGGTGTGGGAATATGAGCAAGCAAAAAAGGCGATTGACGGTGAGAGTGCCAAACGTGACATCCGCAGCGATGAGATATTCAGTTATATCTTCAACGAGGATACTATAGATAAGGTTCTGCAAGATTTGATGGAGAACGGTTTGAAGGTGCAGAGTGGAGAGCGAATCGGCAAGACCATAATCTTTGCCTACAATCACCGCCACGCTGAGATGATTGTCGAGCGTTTCAATGCACTCTATCCCGAGTATGCTGGAGAGAGCAGCGAGTTCTGTGCGTTAATCGACAACTACGTTACCTACAGCAAAGACCTAATCGACAAATTTGAGATTAGAGACGGTAATCCACAGATTGCCGTGAGCGTGGATATGCTCGACACAGGAATAGATGTTCCAGATGTACTGAACCTTGTGTTCTTCAAGATTGTCAAGAGTAAAATCAAATTCATGCAGATGATAGGTCGAGGCACACGATTGTCAAAGAACATATTCGGCACAGGACAGGACAAAGAGTATTTCTACATCTTCGATTGGTGCAGAAACTTCGAGTATTTTGACAAGAACCCTGACGGCAACATAGCGAAACCAGTGCAGTCGTTGACTGAGAAAATCGTCACTCTACAATCCAAGATAGCTTTCCACTTGCAGCACCAAAAGTGGCAAGAGGATGAGTTTGCACGAGGGCTTCACGATGAAACAAAGGCTACACTTAAAGAGCAAGTGGCAGCATTGAGCGACAGCCATATCTCTGTAAGAGAGAAGTGGGCTGATGTCAGCCACTTCAAGGATGATGACTCATGGGTTTATATCTCGGAGGTTGACGTGAACACTCTGAGCAACGAGATAGCACCATTACTGCCCAAGAACACAATGAACGAGGGCGCAAAGAAGTTTGACGTTCTCACAATGCTGATTGAGTTGTCGCTGCTCGACGGTGAGACGAGTTCGGTCAAAGCAGTTCAGAATGTTCAGACCATAGCCGAGAAGCTGCAAGAAAAAGCAACACTTCCTCAAGTGCAAGCCAAGATGACCACAATCAAAGAAGTGTTGAGCAACACGGCTTGGCAGAACGTATCACTGAAATGGCTTGAAAAGGTGAGGAAAGACTTGCGTGAGTTGATTAAGTTCTTGGTTGGTGGCGACAATAAATGGTTCTCGGTTGACATCGAGGACAAGATTAGCGATGAGGGAATGGTCGAAGGCATTACACCTCGTGTGTCTTACAAGCAGAACGTTCTTGACTTCCTATCTCAGAACCGCAACCTTCCTGTCTTGCAAAAGATTTATGACATGGAGCAACTCACTAAGGCCGACGTTGACGAACTTGAACGCATCCTGTGGCAAGAACTTGGCAGCAAAGACGATTATAACCGCTTCACGCAGGGTATGCCTTGTGGCAGCAATGTAGCAATCTTCATTCGCTCGATATTGGGTGTTGACCGCAAGAACGCTGTGCGTCGCTTCTCAGAGTTCATATCTGGAAATGAGTTGAATGCCGACCAAGAGGATTTCTTGATGACGATAATCTCATACGTCTGCGAAAATGGCGATATAACCAAAGAGATAGTAGTGAACGAAGCACCATTTGACGAGAGACTGGTGGTGTTCACGCCTTATATGCTACCGCTGGCCAAGTACATCGACACAATCCACACTGTCATCATCCCACAAACGGCATAAACACCTCAACACATTTACCTGTTGTAATGGCAATGACATCCTATCGTCCACGCAATCCAGGCCACGACTACTACGGTAGAGGGGTCTATCTTATCACATTGGCGGTGAGCCAAAGAGAACCGCTGCTTGGACAGTTGGGCAAGGATGTCACACACCTCGATGTCATGCTTTCTCCTCTGGGTGAAGTGGTGAAGCAGATTTGGGAGATGATACCTGAGAAACAGGAGACTCATGGCAATCGCGTGGCGGTTCACGCTTGCGTGTGCATGCCCGACCATTTCCATGGTGTGTTAGAAGTGCTGGAGCCCATGCAATGGAGCTTGGGAGATATCATGCAGGCTTTCAAAGCGGCTTGCACCAGCTACTGGCAGCGGCAACAAGGCCAGGATCATTCTACCAATCGTCCGATATCGGACGATTGCTACAGCGAGAATGCACCGCAATGGCTGCGCGAGAAAGCCCGCCTCTACAACAACGAGGGGGCGCTCATTCGCAACATTTCAAAGCGCCGACGGCAAGAGTACTACGCAATGGTGGGCAGGGAGCATCGACCACTTTTCGATGACAATTACGATGACACCGTGTGCATCGACCAGCAACACCAAGAGGCGATGATTGCCTATGTTCACGACAACCCGCGCCGAGCCATTTTACGCCGGGCCTTGCCACAGATGATGCAGCGAAGCCTTCATGTGAGGATTGGAGAACGCGATTATGGCACCTTTGGCAATATCTTCTTGCTACGATGGGCAAACAAGCTGCAGGTGCAGTGCCACCGGCGGCATCCCGTAACCAGGGAACCCTACGAGACTACCAGCGACTATGTCCGCCAACATCAGCAATGGGTGGCAGCCGTCATTCAGGGCGCTACAGTGATTGTGACGCCTGGCATCTCTCGGGGTGAACTGATAATGAAAAACGAATGCCTGAAGAAGGGATACCCAATTATCCATATCCAAAAAGACCCGATTAACGCCTATTGGAAGCCGGAGCGGACGCGATTTGAGGCTTGCGCTAACGGGAGCCTGCTGATTCTCGCGCCATGGGGAGTTGATAACATGGCACCTGTCAACGGTGTGCCTTCACACACCGACTACAGCCGCTTCCATAACCTCAACGCCCTTGCCGCCGAAATCTGCAACTTTAACGGCAACGCCAGGATTATAAAACGCAGATAGCTTAACACCTCAACACATTACATACTCTTATTCTTCTGAAAAAACGAGGAAATATTCTTGTGGGTATTGCTTTTTTGCCAAATTTTTTGTAAATTTGTAATTAACCCAAATCGGACATTAGACCGTGCGGTCTAATGACCGATTAGGGATTAAGGAAAATGTATTATTAATCATCGGAGTGAAATCCGATTTAAAACCAAATTTATTATTATGTATTGGACACTTGAATTAGCATTACATCTTGTTGACGCGCCTTGGCCGGCAACTAAGGAGGAACTTATTGATTACGCTTATCGCAGCGGAGCGCCTATTGAAGTTGTTGAAAACCTGCAGGAGTTAGAAGATGAGGGCGAAACCTACGAGTCTATTATAGAGATTTGGCCCGACTGTCCTACCGACGACGAGGACTTTCTCTTCAATAAAGAGGAACATTAATCGTTGATGTGGCAGTATATTCTCTAATAATCAGTTAGATGGACAACAGTGAATGGTGTAACGACGATTCACCCATTCACTGTTGTTACTGCTGAAACCTGCTGAAATGCTCTAAAAAATGATTATTTTAGATATTTTAGTAGTAATATTTGTGGATCCGAAAAAAAGCATTACCTTTGCACCCACAAATTATGGGCTGAACCCTGAAAAGTATAAATACATTATTAACCCAGTGGAAAAATTTGGCTGCTTGCAACCACTAAAAAAAATGCTAAAACTGCGAATAATCCCTCATTTCACAGAATCTTAGCGTTTTTCCACATTAAAAACAATTTGGAAAAATGAACTATTTGTTTACTAGTGAGTCGGTATCGGAAGGACATCCCGATAAAGTTGCCGACCAGATTAGCGACGCGCTGCTCGACCATTTTTTGGCGTTTGATCCCCACAGCCGTGTGGCATGTGAGACTCTTGTGACCACCGGCCAGGTGGTGATTGCCGGCGAGGTGAAAAGTAAGACTTACATCGACCTGATGGAGGTGACCCGACAAGTAATCAGTGGCATAGGCTACAACAAGAGCGAGTATAAGTTTGACGCCGACTCGTGCGGCGTTTTCTCGGCAATTCATGAGCAGAGCGACGACATCAACCGTGGTGTGGACCGTGCTACCAGCGAGGAGCAGGGAGCCGGCGATCAGGGCATGATGTTTGGCTTCGCCTGTAACGAAACCCCCAACTACATGCCTTTGACCCTCGACTTGGCACACATGCTGCTGCGTGAGCTTGCCACCTTGCGCAAGGGTCGGTTGATACCCTACCTTCGCCCCGATGCAAAGAGCCAGGTGACTGTGGAATATGACGACAAGACTCGTCGTCCAGTGCGTATCCACACCATCGTCATCAGCACTCAGCACGACGACTTCATCAAAGCCGACGGCATCACTCAGGAGGAAGCTGACAAGAAAATGTTGCAACGCATACGCAACGACATCAGCACCATCTTGCTGCCGCGCGTCATCGAGAAGCTTCCTGATGATGTGAAGAAACTTTTTGACGACAAGCTTATTCTTCATGTTAACCCAACGGGCAAGTTTGTGATTGGCGGTCCTCATGGTGACACTGGCCTCACAGGCCGCAAAATCATCGTTGATACTTATGGCGGGCGAGGCGCTCACGGCGGTGGCGCCTTCAGTGGTAAAGACCCAAGCAAGGTGGACCGCAGTGCTGCCTATGCAGCTCGTCACATCGCCAAGAACGCAGTGGCAGCCGGCATTGCCGACGAGATGCTCGTGCAGGTATCTTATGCCATTGGCGTTGCCGAGCCAATCAGCATCTATGTCAACACCTTCGGCACTAGTCATATAGACATGAGCGATGCCGAGATTGCTCATAAACTGAATGGCATATTTAAGATGACACCTTTTGAGATTGAGAAGCGCTTGAAACTGCGCAGCCCCATTTATCAGGAGACGGCAGCCTACGGTCACATGGGCCGCGAGCCACAAGTCATCACCAAGCACTTCAAGTCGCTTTACGAAGGTGAGCGCACCATTGAGGTGGAACTCTTTACCTGGGAGAAGCTTGATTATGTGGACGAAATCAAGAAAGCCTTAGGATTGTAGGATTGTTCTTAAAAAATACCAGAGTATTACCCAAGCAATTGTCTGATGAGGTTGCTTGGGTTGTTTTTTGTCATATTGCTTTTTTATTACGCTTATTTATTGCTGAAATCCAGAAAAAGTGTAGATACAAATGATTACCTGAAGACAAAAATGTGATATAGAGTAAAGTAATCATTTTAGAGTTAAGTATCACTTTTTTAAGACAGTAATTTATAGGATTATGAGCAATTTTTTATCTCCCCCAGCATATAAACCCGAAAGGACTGGTGTACAGGCCGATGCCGATTATCGCCGCCTGCGTTGGCAAGTGTTTTTCGGCATTTTCATTGGATATGCCGGATTCTATCTTGTAAGGAAGAACTTGGCGTTGGCGATTCCCATGTTGGTACCGTTGGGATTCACTACTGGTGAACTCGGCGCGGCATTGGCGATGAACGCGATAGCCTACGGAGTGTCGAAATTTGTAATGGCAAGCATGAGCGACCGCAGCAATGCGCGCCGTTTCCTTCCTTTAGGCCTCATCCTCTCGGCAATCGCCATGATGTTTATGATAGTGCCGGTGCAATTTTTCAGCAATCAGAAAGGGCTCGCGATATTCCTGATGGGAGCCTTCAACTTGCTGGTGGGATGGTTCCAGGGAATGGGGGCACCGGCTTGCAGCCGCGTGATGACACGCTGGTTCTCTATCAAAGAGCGTGGCACATGGATGAGTTTTTGGAACTGCGCCCTCAATTTGGGTGGTGCGATGATAGGTCCCATGGCATCTTATGGTGCCATCTGGTTCGGTAACTGGTTCTATGCTAATGACGAGAAGATGTATTTCCTCATCGGTACCTATGCCTTCCCTGCCGCCGTTGCATTACTTATCGCCATTATCGCCTATATGCTCATACGCGACACCCCACAATCGTGCGGATTGCCCTCTATCGAGAAGTGGAGCGGCGTGGCACCAAAGAACTATGACGAGAAGAAGTGTGAGCGAACTTTGAGCTTACGCGAAATCTTCAGGACAGTGCTGTGTAACAAGTTCCTGTGGTATATCGCCATCGCCAACTCTTTCATATATATGATACGTTACGGATGTCTTGACTGGGCACCAACCATCTTGGGAAGCCAGGGTGTGAGCATTAAGGAAAGCGGATGGGCCTATTTCGCCTTTGAGTTCGCCGCTATTCCAGGCACCATAATCTGCGGGTGGATAAGCGATAAACTCTTTAAAGGTCGCCGTGCTCTCCCGACCATGATATTCATGGCTATAATCATCATCGCCATCGTTATTTACTGGCAAAATTTGAACAACATCAACGTGGTTGTAGGATGCCTCATTGCTATAGGATTCTTCATCTATGGGCCTCAAATGCTTGTGGGACTGCAGGCTTTAGAACTTGTCAACAAGAATGCCGCCGCTACAGCTAATGGTCTCATCGGTTTCATGGGATATGTTGTTGGAACAGCATTTTTCGCCAACTTCCTCATTGGTTATGTCGCCGAGCGCAGTGGATGGACATTGGTATTCGTAATGATGATTATTGCCTGCATTATGACGATATTCTTCATTGGTTTCACCTGCAAGGAAGACCGACATTTAATTGTTGAGGAAAAGAACAACCAGCAAATAGAAGACGTGAAAGGCAAATTTGTCGCACAACCCTGCCTGGCAATTTCAAAATAAAAAATGAGACAAATGGGGTCTGACCCCATTTGTCTCATTTTAGTCAAAACAATCACTCAGCCACTGGGAAATCTCAATGGCTGAGTGATTTAATTATTTGTGTAAATTCGTGAAAATTAGTGGTTTGTTATAACTCGAGGTCGATGTTGAAGAGCTCATGCCAGGGTAGGCCTTGCTCGTTGAGTACGTCGAGGAATGGGTCGGGGTCAAATTCCTCCACGTTGTGCACGCCGGGTTTGCACCACAGTCCCTTGAGGAACATCATAGCACCTGTCATGGCTGGCACGCCTGTGGTGTAGCTAACCGCCTGCATCCCAGTCTCCTCAAATGCGGCATGGTGGTCGCAGTTGTTGTAGATGTAGTAGGTTAGAGGTTTGCCGTCCTTGTCTATGCCTCTAATGCGGCAGCCTATGCTGGTTTGGCCAGTGTAGTTTTCGCCGAGGTCTTGTGGGTTGGGCAGCACAGCCTTGAGGAACTGCAACGGCACAATTTCCACGCCGTTATACATGATTGGGTCGATGCGCGCCATACCAATATCTTGAATCACACGCAGGTGGGTGAGATATTCCTCGCCAAAGGTCATCCAGAACCTTGCACGCTTGATGGTTGGGTAGTTGAGCACTAATGACTCCAATTCCTCGTGATACATGAGGTAGCTCTCGCGTGGACCAATCTCGGGATAGGTAAGAGGCTTGTGAATCTCGAGCGCGCCAGTCTGCACCCACTTGCCGTCCTCCCAGTAGCGACCCTTCTGAGTTATCTCGCGGATGTTGATTTCGGGGTTGAAGTTGGTGGCAAATGCCTTGCCGTGGTTGCCGGCATTGCAGTCCACGATGTCGAGGTAATGAATCTCCTTGAAATGGTGCTTTGCAGCACGTGCGGTATAAACGCCACTCACTCCCGGGTCGAAGCCGCAGCCCAGGATGGCAGTCAGACCAGCCTTCTCAAAGCGCTCGCGGTAGGCCCACTGCCAGCTGTACTCGAAGTGCGCCTCATCGCGCGGCTCGTAGTTGGCGGTGTCGAGATAGTTCACCCCGCACTCCAAGCATGCATCCATGATGGTGAGGTCCTGATAGGGCAGGGCCACGTTAATGACCAACTTTGGTTGATGGCGCTTGAACAAAGCCACTAGTTCAGGCACGCTGTCGGCATCTACCTCGTCGGTAGTGATGTTAGGGGCACCAATCGCTTTTGCCACGGCATCACATTTCTCTTTGTGCCTAGAAGCGATAACTATCTCGTTAAAAACGTCGGGATTTTTTGCGCACTTGTGTGCCACTACGGTTCCCACACCGCCACAGCCAATGATGATTACTTTGTTCATGATTTCGTTTATCGTTGTTCGTTTATCGTTTATGGAAGACAATATTGAGATTATTGGCACTCCACTCTCTACTTGTTTCGCTCAATGATGTATTGGAAAATCGACTTCAGTGCCTGTGTGCACTCGTTGTCGCCATAGACATTGAGCAGTTTGGCACCAGTTTCATAGAGTTCGTGCATTTTGTTGTAGGCGTAGTCAATACCGCCGCAGTCTTTGGCCCATTCCACGAGGCATTCGATGTCGCTTTCGCTGTAATTAGGTTGGTTGATTAACCCAAGCATATAGTCTCTCTCTGGGCGGTCTTCGAGCGAGAGGGCATATATCAGCGGCAGAGTAACTTTTCCTTCGCGAAGGTCGTTGCCTGTGGGCTTGCCAACAACATGGTCTTTGAAGTAGTCGAAGGTGTCGTCTTTGATTTGGAAGCATAGGCCCAGCAGACGTGCAAACTCGATGATTGCCTTAAGGTTCTCTCTCGTGGCACCTGCCGCTATACCTCCCACTTCCACGCAGCTGGCAAACAATGATGCTGTCTTCTTATTGATGATATCAAAATAGGCGTCTTCGGTGATGGTGTGGTTGCGTGCCACATCATATTGATTGATTTCTCCCAGCGAGAGATTTGCCCCCAGCGTGGCAAGCACCTCAAGGATGTCTTTGTTGCCTGTCTCTACAGCACAAACCAAAGCCTTGCTCACGAAGAAGTCGCCCACAAGCACGGCAATGTGGTTAGTCCACACACCGTTGATTGTGGGATTACCACGGCGCTCCTTGCTGTCGTCGATGACATCGTCGTGGATAAGCGATGCGTTGTGTAGAATCTCAATGGCAGCACCTGCCGTTATCACTTGCCTGTTTATGCCTCCCATGAGTTTTCCGCTTATTAGTGCCAGCATGGGACGCAGTTGTTTGCCTTTAACTTTCAGGAAATTAAAGACAATGGAGTTCATTAATTGGTTGTCGCTTGTCAGAGCCTCTTCTATTGTCTTGTTGAGCTGGGCAAGTTCGTCGCAAATTAAAAGCTTTATGTCATTAAGATTTTTCATACTTACAAAGCGCAAAATTAGCAATAATATTTTTGGTAGGCATAATTTTTGGTAAGTTTTTTGCAAAAGTGAAAAATATTCAAAGATTATTATTACCTTTGACGTGTTAAAAAATGGACTTTACATCAATTGAATTTTATACAATAGCTTTTTTTCTGGCTATGGCATTTGTTGGACTTTTTCTTAGGCAGAAAAAGACTGCTCCAGCAACATCAGTTCTTATCTCGCTAGACCTTGCAGCGGCACCGCAGCAGCAAAAAGAGGGTACAAGCAAGCTGAGGCTCTTGGCTCGCGACGACGGTTCGGTGACCATTGAGCGTGAGGGGCTGATATTGAGTGAGGGCGAGACCGTAAACCTCATCACCACCATCATCGACGACAAGATCACCATCCAAGAGAAAAAGGGGAAAATTTCGGCCTTTGGTGGCAAGGAGGGTGTGTATAACGGACATGTTGACGTGACATTTTTTCTTGAAAACAACAAGAATTATCTGCGCTATGAGAGCAGTGTGGCAGGACAGTGGTGCAAGCTCGCTTTTAACAATTACCCTGGCAACAAGATGGAAAAAGACCTAAGCTATTGAAATTCCACACAATTTTTGCACTAAAATAACGTTATATGTGTTAAGGTGTGTTGTATGGCCACCTCAACTTGAAAGAGAAACAAAAAACACTGAAAAGATTATGATAAAAAAATTATTCTTGGCGATTTTCCTGGCTTTGCCGTTGCTGGCAAGCGCTCAGCTTGGTGCCGGGCAATGGAAAATCCACCCCTATTTCGTTGGTTCCAGTGCTAAAAACTGCATTGACGCTGGCGATAGAGTTTATTACCTGTCAAGTGGTAGCCTCTATTGCTACGACAAGGAACAGCAGAGCAACATGGCACTCAATGCCAACAATTTGCTCAACGGCATCATCATCAAACAGATTTATTACAACTACACAAGGCAATATCTTGTTGTCGCTTATTCTGACTGTAATATCGACATCATCCAGGCCAATGGTGAGGTAATAAACATTCCTGCCATCAAGGATGTGGTAATGCACAAGGCCAAGACAATCAATGATGTGAATTTTTGCAACGGCAGGGTATATATTGCCACTTCGTTTGGGTATCTGATGCTCGACGATGAGACCTTCGATATCAAGGAGGTGCGCAACTATGATGCAAATGTGGCATCGGTTGCCGAGATTGGTGGCTATAAGGTGATGAGTACGGGAAGCAAGTTCTATTATTGTGATGCCGACACAACAATCGAGGCTGCCAGATGGCACAAACAAGTTGCCAACGCTAAAGGTGACGGGCGCATACTGCCAATCAACGATACCAAGTTTTTCCTCACTTGCAAGAGCACGTTCCAAATTGTGACAATAGGTCATGGCACCGACAGCTTGGGCGTGGATACTCTCAACTTCACTCTTAAGCAAGTAGTGGCTGCTGCTCCCACCACCGTTCAGCCCACTCCAACAGGATTTGTCGCAAGTTTTCCAGCCAAGAATTACTACTACACCATTTTGCCCGATGCAAGCAAAACCACCAAAGTCACTGGTAATAAACTGATGTCAAGTCAGGAAAATGGTAATTGGTGGACACTAGGTGCTGATGGACTGACTCATGTTGTTGATGGTGAAGCGGGAGAAAATGTGTTGCCCAACGGAGTGAGCATCAGTGCTAATGCATATTATAGCACTTATGATCCCTATCAGCAGCGTGTGCTTTTGGGACGCACTACCGACAATTTTGTCTTAGAGGGAGCAAATTCTGGAGCCAAGACCGAAATAAATGCATATGATGGCGCCTTATGGAGCAACATCACTCCTGCTGGCGCTCCTAACAATCAAGGAAACAAGGATTTGGTTATTTCTCCCAATGAACCTAACACCTACTACTACTGTTGCCGTCTCGACAGTGGCGTGTGCAAAGTGCAGAATGATAGTGTGGTAATTTCATATACGGCAGCAAACAGCCCTTATGTCTCACGTTGCGTGGCAATGAGATTTGACTCACAAGGCAATCTTTGGATGCCTCAGTCTCGCAGTACCAATAATGTAGATGCTTTTGCGATAACCCCAGAGAACCAATTGCTTACTGTGGTTGATCCATCCAAGTTTGTCATCAATGATATGGGTGGAGCTTGCTTTAGTTCGGGTTTCAAACGCTTTTCATTCGATATTGGCGCTGGCGACACTAAAGTGTATTCGGCGGGTGATTATGAATCCCCAGTCATTATTTGGAATAATAACGAAGATTTGAGTTTGAAACAATACAAGGTTTTCAAATCGTTCAATGATCAGGATAACAAGAGCTTCGCTCCTTGGGGATGGGTTTACATCAAGGCCGACAATGATGGAATGATTTGGTTCGCAACGGTTAATGGTGTGGTGTCACTCAATCCACTAGAGGCTTTTGACGAAGATGTGCGCATCAATCGCATTACCTACACAAAGAATGAAGGTGCTGAGGTTTCTGGGGTACTGTGTGAAGGTTTAGAGGTCAATTATATTGATGTAGATGCGGCTAACAACAAGTGGCTGGCCACCGACGCTTCAGGTGTGTATTTCGTGAGTCCCGACGGTTCTGAGATTTTCAAGCATTTCAACACCAGCAACAGTCCACTACCGAGCGACAAGGTTTACAGCGTGTGCTGCAACCGCGCCACCAATTCGGTGATTATGGTAACGCCTAATGGCGTGGTGGAATATTTCCCCGATGTGACCCCTGCCGAAGACGACTACAGCAACGTTTATGCTTATCCTGAACTCGTGGAACCCGATTTCACAGGCATGATTACCATCAAGGGCTTGATGGCAAACTCTAACGTTGTGATTACCGATGGTGATGGCAATGTTGTCAAGACTATGGTGTCGATTGGCGGCATCGCTCTTTGGGACGTTTGTGATGAGAATGGAGAGAAGGTTGATACCGGCATCTACAAGGTTTATGCTTCCCAAGGCGACACCGTCACTACTGGCGAGCCGTTGACCGAAATAGCGGTTATAAAGTAGAAACAATCTAGAGGGAAGATTGCTTCCAAAATACTGCCAGGGTTCCAGTCGTTGGAACTCTGGTTTTTTCATTACGTTTTTGCCAGTAATACAATTTTAGTGCTATTTCTCTCGTTATATATGAAATATAAAAAATAATAAACACTATGATTCGTAAAAGCCTTTTCACTTTTATTTTATCTATAACGACCTTAATAGCTGTTGCCCAGATAGGTTCTGGACAGTGGAAAATACATCCTTACTATGTTGGTGAAAAAGTCACCAACTGTGTTGATGTGGGCGATAAAGTGTACTATCTTGTTAGCGGCAGTTTATTTTGCTATGACAAGACAAATCAAGCAAATTCTGTCGTTGATGTCAATGGGGCCATCAACGACATGAACATCAAGCAAATATACTATAACTACGAGAAGGACTACCTTTTTATTGCCTATAACAACTGCAATATCGACATTATCAAGGGCGATGGCTCTGTGGTCAATGTGAGTGCAATAAAAGATGTGGTGCTGCCTAAAACAAAGGTGATTAATGATATAACCTTTGCCGAAGGGTGGACCTATGTCGCCACATCGTTTGGATATATCACTATCGAAGACGAGACTTTCAGGGTTTTGGAGGTAAGGCACTTTGATGTTAACATACCTTCGGTAGCGCAGGTAGGAGAGTACAAGATAATGATTCTGGGCAACAAATACTACTATTGCAAGGCCAGTGAGCAGGTAGAGCAAGCCCGATGGCACAGTCAGGCAGATAACCCTGTGGGAAATGGACGTGTCTATCCTATCAACAACAATAGATTTTTCTTGACAACCAACTCGGCACTTTACATAGTGGATTTTACTGCTAATGACGATGGCACTTTGTCTTTTGAGCCTAGTTTGGCTGTCAATAGCGCGCCTGCGTCCATACAGAAGTGTCCCAGTGGATTTGTGGCAAGCCATTTTTCTGGTGGCTACTACTTCACATTCAACAGCGATGGCAATGATGCAGCTTACCACAATGGTGAAGGTTTTTACACCTCGCATGAGAACGGCAACTGGTGGATTATGAGTAGCAGTGGACTAGTGCATCAGGTGAATGGGGCGATAGCAGAGACAATAACTCCAAATGGCATCAGTATCAAGGCAAGGGCATATTGGAGCACTTATGACCCCTATCAGCAACGTGTGCTGCTTTGCCGCACAGCCGAGAACCGAGTCCTGGAAATATGGGATTCCTCAACTACCACCGAAATCAACTCTTGGGATGGCACGCTGTGGCACAATATTACCCCCCCAGGCATCAATCCAGAGTTTGGCGGCAACTTCTGGATATCAGTGTCGCCTAATGAGCCTGACACTTATTACTACTCATTCCGTAAAATTGGCGGAGTGGCAAAGGTGAAGAACAACAACGTGGTAGTGCAATATGACCGAGAAAATGCGCTAGTTAGCGAAAGGGCAGTGGCAATAGACTTCGACTCTAAAGGTAATTTGTGGATGGTTCAACCCTATACCGAAAAAACTGACATCTCGCCCGATGTTTTAGTGATAACTCCCAATAAACAGGCGCTTAATGAGATTTCTCCATCCGACGTTATCGTTAACGATTTGGGCGGTGTCTGCAAGGCTCAAAGTCATGGTTTCAAGCGTATAACATTCGACATTGGTGCTGGCGACACTAAAGTTTTTTCGGCTGGAAACCATAACGACCCACTCATCATCTGGAACAATAACGATGATTTGAGTCTTAACCAGTATAAAGTGTTTGAGGATTTCTTGGATCAGGACAACAAAAAATTCACAACCTACGGATGGGTTTATATTAAGGCCGACAAAAATGGCATAATATGGATTGGTACAGTGAACGGACTCATCTCTTTTGACCCACGAGATGCTTTCAATCCCGACTTCCGTATTAACCGTGTCAAGTTAAGCATTAATGAAGGTACTAGTGTGAACGAAATTCTTCTAGAAGGCACGCAGGTCAACTGCATTGATGTTGATTCACAAAACCGCAAGTGGATAGCAACAAATACTAATGGCATTTATCTGGTAAGTGCTGATTGCTCAGAGATTATTAGGCATTTTAATATGAAAAACAGCCCGCTGCCTACCGACCAGATTTACAGTGTGTGCTATAATCAATCGACCAATTCGTTGCTTGTTGTAACTGCTAGCGGCGTGCTTGAGTACTTCTGCGATATTACCCCATCGGAATCCGACTATAGCAACGTTTTTGCCTATCCCAACCCCGTTCAGTCATCGTTTACTGGTTATGTCACCATCAAGGGCTTGATGAATAACTCAACCGTGGTTATCACCGATGCTGCAGGTACAAAGGTTGCGACTCTTAAGTCCACTGGAGGCATCGCAATGTGGGATGCGTGCAACACTAGTGGTAACCCTGTCAAGACTGGTGTTTACAAAGTTTATGCCGCTCAAGGCACCACACCAAGCACCACCGGTAAACCTGTTGCCAAGATAGCGGTTATTAAATAGTTGTCAGTTTTCAGTTCATAGTTTATAGTTCATATAAACCATAAACGGCATACAAAATAATGAAACATATCATCACTCTGGTAATGGCGCTTGTGGCAATGGTGGCTCAGGCGCAAAGCGACTATGGCAAGTGGATTCTTCATCCCATGTTTGCGGGAGAAAATATCACCAACTGCATTGATGTGGGCGATGAGGTGTATTATCTTGCCAGCGAAAATCTGTATCGCTATAACAAGGATACTCAAGAGAATGAGCATCTTAGCCGCGCCAACTATCTTAGCGACTCGGGAGTAAAGAATATTTACTACAACCAGGATAAGCACTACATAATGGTGGCATACCAGAACTCCAACATCGATGTGATAGACGTCAGGAATGGCGATGTGAGTAATATGAGTGACATAAAGAATGCCGACATCGCTGTCTCTAAAACCATCAATGACATTACATTTGCAAGTGGCAATAGAGTTGTTGTGGCTACCGATTTTGGTTTTGTGATTTACAACGACAGCAAGCTTGAGGTAGTGTCGTCTTTCATTTCCGACATGGCTATGGAGAGTGCAATGATACTGGATGAGTATCTTATTGCGAGCCACGAAGGGAATTATTATTACGCCCTAGCCAAGAAACATATTCAGCAGATGAGCGACTTCAAAGCCGAGAGGGTGGGACTCGTGGGCCCCATGGTGCCTATTGCCGACAACAAGTTCTTTGTGCTCGATAAAAACCAGCTGAGTCTGGTGACGGTAACTGTTAATGGCGAGAATCTTGCTTTCTCTCAGTCGCAGGTGGCGGCAGGCCAGCCAATAACGGTAAACAAATTGCGTAAAGAAGGATATGTGGCGAGCTTTGTGGGGGGCGATTCTCACTACACAACTAATGCTAGTGGTGGAGAAGTAGAGCGACATGAGGGTGGCGGTATCTACGCCTCTATTGATGGCGATGGCTCATGGTTTCTCAATGAGGAGGGTCTGCATCACACTGACGGAGACGTTGTAACACTTAATGTGGTGCCAAACGCCATCTCCATCCCTGTCATTCCTTTCTGGATGATTTATGATGTTGCCCACGAGAAGCTTGTTCTCACTAGCACCAGCGACAATGCCGTCCTTGAAGACATCCTTGATCGTGACATCAATTACACTCTTTCAAATAAGACGAAATTCAACACTTTCGACGGTACTTTTTGGGAAGATATCACTCCCGAAGATATGCCAGAACCCGATGCTGAGGGCAGCTATTGCCCTGGATGGTTTGTGTTCTCGCCTAATGAAGCCAACACCTACTTCTTCAGCACTCGCAAGAAGGGTATTTATAAGGTCACTAATGGTCAGTTTGTGGCAAATTACGTTGGCGAAGCTTGTGGGTTTATCAAGAAAACTCGTATGCCAGCGCTGAAATTTGACTCACAGGGCAACTTGTGGATTGTGCAGACTACCGATGAAGAGAATCCTGTGCGTGTGCTCACACCAGCTAAGCAGACCAAGACGGAGCTTACCGCTGAGGACTTTATCTACAATAAGACTGCACACATCAGCAACCTCAACCACAGCAGTTTCAAGCGTGCGCAGTTTGCTATTGGCTCTGGCGACACCAAGGTGTTTGCTTGTGGACATTACCAGAAACCCATTGTGATATGGAACAATAACAGCGATCTGTCGGTGAAGAATAGTATCTCGTTTGCCTCAGGCACCTTGCCCGATCAGGACGGCAAGAACATGGCATGGTATGAAATTCGCGCTATCACTGCCGACAACAATGGTATGGTGTGGATGGGAACTACCTCAGGAATGATAGCATTCGACCCCAGCAAGGCGTTTGAGCCCGGCTTCCACGTCACTCACATCAAGGTGCCACGCAACGACGGCACCAACCTTGCCGACTACCTGCTCGACGGACAGACTGTCAACTGCATCGCTGTGGATGGCGCTAACCGCAAGTGGATAGGCACTAACGAGTCGGGACTCTTCCTTGTGAGTGCCGACGGACAGCAGGTTATCAAGAATTTCAACGCCAGCAATAGCGTGTTGGGCACCAACCAAATCTATCAGGTGTGCTGCGACCCGACGGGAAATGCCGTATTTGTCACCACGCCTTTTGGTGTTGCAGAGTATGTTAGTGATGCCACTCCAGGACAGGAGAATTTCAGCAATATCTATGCTTATCCTAACCCGGTGCGCCCCGACTATGGCGGCCCCATAAACATCACAGGCCTCATGGAGAACTCTCTCGTGAAGATTGCTGATCCGTCGGGCAGCGTCATCTGTTCGCTCAAGTCAACAGGCGGCATGGTGTCGTGGGACGGATGCAACTACAACGGCGACCTAGTGCCAACTGGCGTCTATACCATCATCGCCTCCCAAGCCGACGGCTCAGGCGCAGGAACCACCAAGGTGCTGATTGTGAGATAATCCATTAGCTAACGCATACCTTGAGGTGAGGTGGGCGCTTCGCTTAAAATTGATTAAAATTTTTTATAAAATTGCATATAATCTGGGAATAATTTTCATTCCAATTTTCATTCAATTTTGAGCGCGGAGCGCGACCATCCAGTGTCTAACGCCCATTAGACTTCTTGCGTTGCAGAGTCATGAAGGTGTAAGGATAGGGATTGCGGTCGGCGGCGGGGTGGGGCTCCTCACTGATGATTTTCCAGGAGCGCATGTCGATACGGGGGAAGTGGGCGTCGGCATCGCGGAATTTGTGGTCAATGACGGTGAGGTGGATGGTATTGACCCTCTCGAAGGTGGCACGGTAGATTTCCTCGCCGCCGATTATGAACACCTCGCCGGGCATAGTGGCTGCCTCTAATGCCTCGTCAACGCTGTGGGCTACGGTCACACCCTCGGCGGCATAGTCGCGGTTGCGGGTGATTACAATATTCTGCCGCCCAGGCAGTGCGCCCTTTGGGAACGACTCAAATGTCTTGCGCCCCATCACGATGGAATGCCCCATGGTGGTTTCCTTAAAATGCTTCATGTCGGCAGGCAGGTGGCACAGCAGTTGCCCCTCCTTGCCAATCGCCCCATTACGGTCGATTGCTACGATTGCAGAATAGTTCATAGTTATCAGTTGTCAGTTGTCAGTTGAGAGGGGAGAGTATAGAGTGCAGAGTGGAGAGTAGAGAGGATTCGATCCTCGATTTCCGATCCTCGATTCTCAATCCCCGTTCCCCGATTCTCGATCTCCGATCCCCGATCCCCGATCCCCGCGCCAAAGGCGCTACACAGAGACCACTCCCTTGATTAGTGGCCAGGGGTCGTAGCCTTCGAGCTGGAAGTCGTCGTACTGGTAGTCGAAGATGCTCTTCACCTCGGGGTTGAGGATCATGCGGGGCAGGGGGCGTGGCTCGCGGCTGAGCTGCTCATGCACCTGGTCCATGTGGTTGAGGTAGATGTGCGCGTCGCCAAAGGTGTGGACAAACTCGCCCGGCTCAAGACCTGTGACGTGCGCCACCATCATGCACAGCAGCGCATAGCTGGCAATGTTGAACGGCACGCCCAGGAATAGGTCGGCGCTGCGCTGGTAGAGCTGCAGACTCAGCTTGCCGTTGGCGACATAGAACTGGAACAGCGTGTGGCACGGAGGCAGCTTCATCGTGGGCACGTCGGCTACGTTCCACGCGCTAACTATGATGCGGCGCGAGTCGGGCGTGTTCTTTATCTGGTCGATTATCTGCGAGATTTGGTCGATGTGGCCGCCGTTGTAGTCGGGCCAAGAACGCCACTGACCGCCATAGACTGGTCCCAAGTCGCCGTTTTCGTCGGCCCATTCGTTCCAGATGCGCACCCCGTGCTCCTGCAGGTAGCGCACGTTGGTGTCGCCCTTGAGGAACCACAGCAGTTCGTAGATTATAGACTTGAGATGCACCTTCTTGGTGGTGAGCAGCGGGAACCCCTTGCTCAAGTCGCACCGCAGCTGATACCCAAAGATGCTCTTGGTGCCAGTGCCAGTGCGGTCGTGCTTGATAGTGCCGTTGTCAAGCACATGCTGCAATAAGTCGAGATATTGTTTCATTGTTTCGTTTTTCGTTTATCGAAGTTCGGGAATCGGGGATCGTGAATCGGAGTTCTCTCACCTCATCCCTCTCCCCTCTCAACTGATATGACGACAAAGTTACCAATTTTTTTTCAAACAAAGACAACAAAGGAGAACAATTGTTGCTCCGCAGGTTTTTGTCAGACGACCAGAAACGACTAGAAACTACATTGTGGACTCTCGTTTTATCATACAATTACAAACAATTACACACAAATATCCTCACACCAAACAACATGCCCCCCAATAAAAAACACACTAATTAAACGAATTGAAACTAATGAATTTGATGCTTTTAAAATAGTATCAATTAACCTTGTATTAAGGAGAGGTTAGAGGCCTTTTATATTGCTTTTGCTTCTTCTAACATAAATCCAGGAATTGGATTTTGCATATCCCATACAACATTAATTGGGCATTCTCCATAGCTTGAGTTATAGTCTATTAGTCCTAAACAATAGTAACCATTAGTATTTCCGAATTCATCAGTTTTTGAGTCGCGCACAAAAAGTATAAATTTCCATTCATTACTATTTTGTTGAATAATTCTTTGACCTTCTTCACTGTTAATTCGTACTTTATTCATAGATTGCCAATGAAATTGATTGGCAGATATAGCGTAATCTTCATATAATGTTGAAGGAGAATAATCTTTGTCAGATTTGTTTAACGTCACAAATACCATGGAAATTTTGCGGTCATAATTATATTGTGTGCCAAACACTTGCCATCTACCAAGTTTGTTTTCTAATAAAAGATGTGCTTCATCTGCAGAGTAACAACCATAAAGTTCGATTTCAGATTCATTATCAATTTGAATCCATTTAGTTGTTTTAGTAAGTTGAGATAAACGAAGATTAATAAGATAAGAAAATTCCTCTAAGAACCATTTATAGTTGAACAAAGAAGAAACAGCTTCTGCTATATTATTGAATGATTTTGAATATTTTTCATTCAATTTTTCTATTTGGTCCATGAAAATTGTGTAGTAGAATAAAACAAAGAACTTTTCATGTCGTTTTGTTGCGCTATGAAGTTGTTTCATGTTATTCTGCAATAAACTTTTTAAATAGCTTAGATAACTGTAGCTATTAGTATGATATAAACGAGCCAAACCACCCTCAAGTAATTTGATATATTTTGATTCAGCATTAAAATTCTCAACATCAATACCTGATTGTTGTTTTAATCTAGCCCAAGAACCAGGACTTTTATAAATTAGTCTCCAATCAATACTAAAGTTGTCTAAAAAATTTTCTAATGTAAGTGCTCTTCCTGTATTTTGAACAAAAGAATGAACTTCTCTTTTCAATCTTCGAAGATCAAAAATTGTTTTACTAATATTAGTAAGTATATATTCTTGAGCCTGTTTTTCCATTGTGATGGAGCATCCACGAGGTAAGAATTTAAAGCCATTCTTAATTTCTTCTGATATACTTCTAGAACTCCTTCCTACAAGAGCACGGAATCGGCTCTCATAATTATAACTATTATTTGCTTGAGCGACAAAATCCAAAACAGTTAGACATGTTTTCCCATCTGCTAATCGCAAACCTCGCCCCAACTGTTGCAAGAAAATGGTAAGGGATTCTGTCGGTCTTAAAAATAATACAGTATCAATTTCTGGAATATCTATTCCTTCATTGAGAATGTCCGCGACACAAAGATAATTGATTCTTCCTTGAGCTAATAGATCTGAATAATAATCAATTTCACTGCTATTTCTTGATGTGACTGATATAGCTTTATAGCCATAACGATTAAACATTTCAGCCATAAAATTAGCATGATCAATACCACAGCAAAAACAAACAGCTTTGCAATCTTGAGGATTATTTAAATATCTTTCCAATGCACGTTGAATTAGTTCAAAACGTTCTCTATTATTAACATAGAGTAAACTTAATTCATTTCGGTCATAGACATCACCATTACACGCTATTCTACTTAAATCTACACTATCGTCTGTCACACAAAAATAGTCAAAAGGAGACAATAATTGTTGATTTAAAGCTTCTTGTAAACGTATTTCAGCGGCAAAATGGTTATTAAAATCTGGTTTTATGTCCTTGCCATCCATTCTTTCCGGAGTGGCAGTGAGACCGATTAGAATTTTAGGGGTTAATTTAGAAATGATATCACGATAACTTCCAGCTTGACTATGATGTACTTCGTCAATAACAACATAATCATAATAGGATTTTCCCATCCTTTCTATTGCATTCCAGTTGTTATTTAACGTTTGGATTGTAATAAAAAGATGTTCTAGATTACCATCACTATTGGGTTGTATTCTTCCGGTCCATATTTCACCAAAATTTCGGTCTACCATTACAGAACGAAATGTAGATCTTGCCTGTCTTAATATCTTTTCTCTATGAACTACAAATAATAATCTAGCATTACGTTTTTCATTTTTGAGTATAGCCTTATTAAAGTCTTTAAAATCAAAAGCAGAAATGGCTGTTTTGCCTGTTCCAGTTGCTGCTATAATTAAATTTTTATAATTACCAAGGATCTCACGTTCATATTGCAGTTTTTCTAGTACTTTTATTTGATGAGTTTTTCTTTCAAATCTTACAATGTATTCTGGGGTATTATCATGAATAAAGTCACGATTTCTTTGTTTGTTTATCGCGGATTCAAATTTTTTTATTGCTTCTTCTGAATCAATTACTTCAAAATCATCACTGTTCCAATAATTATCAAATGAAGCTTTTGTTTTATTAATAATATGAGCATTCTCTATTGATGTAACTCTGATATTCCATTCAAGCCCTTTAGTCAAAGCGGTACGAGATAAATTGCTGGATCCAATATATGCTGTATTAAAATTATTTCTACGATTAAAAATATATGCTTTTGCGTGAAGCCTTTCTTGATTAGTATTAAAAGATGCTCGAATTTCAACATTACCATATTGTCTAAGCTCAAAAAGTCTTCTTACAGCCTTAGGGTCAGTGGCTCCCATATATGTGGTAGTCAATATACGAAGTTTTGTATTTCCCCGTTTAACAAATTTCTCCAAATCATCTATAATTAATCTCAATCCTTCAAACTTTATAAAAGATACCAAAAAATCGATGTTATCAGAAGTTTGGATATCTCTTTTAACCTCATCATCAAGTGAAATATCATTACCTCCAGTAAAAAGGTTACTTACCCTATAACCTGATAATGGATGGTTTTGAGCTTTTTTCTCAATTTGCTCCTGTGTGTAACCTATTTTCTTATATATGCCCCTAAGAAATAGTAGTTTTGAATCTTCACTTAAAATATCTGGTTTAGTATTTATTTTAGGAGTCGTCCATTCTTCATCAATGAATTTTAAAATACGATTAACAACATCTACTTGCTTTGATATTGTTTGTTTGGCGTCCTTTTCTCTAAAATATTCTTTTAAAATTGATGATACAACTTCCGACAAATAACTTGCAAGCATCATATATGAATCAGCACTATCAATATTATCCTTTTTAATATAGTATTCATCAGTTGGGAAATTTCTCAATTTCTCCTCAATAGCTTGACTTATAAGAGTCTCATAAACCCCTGGTACAATTTCCATAATAAACAAATTTGTAATTATTGCTCACAAAGTTAACAAAAAAATCTTTTTCTGAAAAATAATCATTATAACTTTTTTTCAACTGTCCCGATTATGGCATGGTGGCCCCAACCTTCGTTCCAATTCGTTTAATTAGTGTGCTAAATTATTGTGGCGGTTTTTTGTAATAATCCGTGTAATTTGTGGTTTGTTGTGAATGTGCAGTTTTTTTTAATCGTTTTTGGTCGTTTGAAAATACCCGAGCTTGCGAGGCTTTTGGGTTCCGATAGGTGCGACTTTTTGAAATCAAAAAAGTGATAGTTGGTAGAAAAAGAACATAAATGTGTTCTTATGTCCCGCCAAGCGTGGGGATTATGTTCTTCTGTCTAAGATCTGAGTCTGAGAGCATTTTAAATGCTATTCAAAATTAGTTTTAATTCGTTTAATTAGTGTGCTAAATTTTTTGTTGCAGAGTTGGTGATAATCCGTGTAATTTGTGGTTTGTTGTTTCTAGTCGTTTCTAATCGTTTGATTATTATGTATGGTGGGCATTGTGTGTCTTTTATGTTTCGCTCAAATTCGTTTAGTTAGTGCACAGTGTAAATTGTCCTTAATGAAAAAAATTGTTTTTAATTGTATTTAATTGTCTGAAAAAATTAGCGGTGTTGAAAATTAGTGTGAATTGGGTGGTTTATTTCGGTAAAAAGGAGTACCTTTGCACTATATTTCAAATTCTGAAGTGCTGAACACTTAAGAATTTGAAGGTTAGAGGTTATTGGTTAGAGGTTAGAGAAACGACCTCGTCACAGGAGGCGTCAATGCTTCTAAACACTAAACTCTAAACATTAAACTTCCAGTTTAACTGGAATAACTAAAACATATTGAGACAATTATGAGTGAGACATTTGAAATGGTTGCTAAGACCTTCCAGGGGCTGGAGGGCGTGTTGAGTGATGAGCTGACGGCGCTAGGCGCGCAGGATGTGTTGCAGGGTCGCCGCATGGTGTCGTTTAAGGGCGACAAGGAGATGATGTATAAGGCGAACTTCTGCCTGCGCACGGCGTTGCGGGTGCTCAAACCCATCTACAAGTTCACTTCTACCGACGCCGACGACCTCTATGAGCAGGTAAAGCAGTTCCGCTGGGAAGACATCATGACCGAGAGCAGCACGTTCTCGATTGACAGCACCGTCTATAGCGAGTCGTTCAAGCACTCACGCTTTGTCACCTACCGTGTGAAAGACGGCATCGCCGACCACTTCATGGAGCAGTGCGGCAAACGTCCGTCAATTCGTCTCAATTCCCCTGACTACCAATTCAATGTGCACATCAGCGGCAATGATGTGACCATCTCGCTCGACTCGTCGGGTGAGCCACTCTACAAGCGCGGCTGGCGCGTGGCGCAGACCGACGCACCCATCAACGAGGTGCTGGCAGCGGGCATCATCAAACTCAGTGGCTGGGACGGCGAGAGCAACTTCGTGGACCCTATGTGCGGCTCGGGCACGTTCCTGATTGAGGCCGCGTTGATAGCCGCCAACATCAATCCAGGTGTGTATCGCCAGGAATATGCCTTCCAGAAGTGGCCCGACTATGACGCCGACCTCTTCGACGCTATCTACAACGACGACAGCGGCGAGCGGGAGTTTGAGCACAAGATTTACGGCTACGACATTCTGGGTAAGGCAGTTGCCGCCAGCAACGCCAACATCAAGAATGCTGGCCTCACACAATATATTGAGGTGGAGCGAGTGCCGCTCGAGGAGCAGGAGGCAGCCCCCGAGAAGGGCGTGCTTATCACCAATCCGCCCTACGGCGAGCGCCTCACCAGCGACGAGCTGCCACAGCTTTATGCAACCTTGGGCAGCAAGCTCAAGAAGGTGTTCTTGGGCTACGACTGCTGGTTGATTGTTGGTTCAAACAAGGAGCTTATCGACAACTTGGGTCTGAAGGCTTCGTTGCATTATCCGCTGCTCAATGGTGACATCGAGTGCGAGCTGCGTGAGTATGTGATATTTGACGGCAGCTTCGATGATATGCGTCGCAAGGGCGGAAGCATCAAGAATACCGAGTTCCGCGCTAGCGAGAAGCCTGAATATCCTCGCCGTGACAAGGACGACAAGCCACGCCGTGAGTTCAAGCGCGGTGGAGAGCGTGGAGAGCGTCGTGAGGGAGGCTTCAGCAAGAAACGTGACGGAGAGCGTCGTGAGCGAGGCTTCAAGAGTGGTGGCGAACGAAGCTTCAAGCGAGGTGGAGAGCGCGGCGACCGCGGCGTGAATCCCATGCGCAAGCGTCGTGAGGACGAAGACCGTGGCGTTAACCCCATGCGCGAACGTGAAGACGGCACACGCGTTTACCGCACCGAGAGACCATACAAAGAAGATAGTCCACGCCGCACCTTCTCGTTCCACGGCCCCCGCCTGGGCGAGGACAAGGAGCGCCCTGTGTTCAAAGGTCGCCGCAACGGCTGGAAACGCCGCGACGCAAAAGCTGACAATGGAAACGAGGAGTAAGTTTTAAGTGTTGAGTGGCTGCGACGTAGTCGCAGCATAGGCGACCTCCATGATTCTCGATTCACGATAACAATGGCAAAGAAGGGCAGTTACATAGTAGATTATTTCAACAATCGCGGCTTTTTTGGATTGTCGCTGTTGGTGATGGTGATTTTGTCGGTCATCGCTAGCGGCAATTTCGAGGTGCCTCAGCGTGGCTATGGCACACTGCACAACATTGCCTCTTGGATTTCGAGTAACGACACCTCATGCTTTGTGGCAGTGCTGTGCAACATTGTGATTGGCGTGCTGCTTGTCACGCTCAATATCATGTACCGCTACATCAAGACCTACAACTGCTTTGTCTTTGCGTCGGTGTTTGTGTTGCTGCAGGGCATGAATCCTTTTTTGAGCACCCGCTTTTTTGCCGGCACGGCGATGTGTCTGGTGGTGGTAATCGCCCTGTTCTTCCTGTTTGACCTCTACGGCAAGCAGCAGATGGCATCGCAGGGAGTGTTCCTGATAATGGCGCTGCTGTCGTTTTTCTCGATATACCACTATGTATTCCTGCTGCTCGTTCCGCTGTTTATCGTGGGTTTCGCTTATATGCGCGCGTTAAATGTGAAGGCTGTTTTGGCGATATTTTTTGGCCTGGCTACGCCCTACTGGATAGCCCTCGGCACAGGCCTCGAGAGCTTCACTTCGTTTAATGCCCCCGAGTTTTCGCAGGTTTGGACTAGCGTACCGTCTTATCCCGGTAAGAGCTGGGCGATATCTATCGCCATCGCCACCACCGCGTTGACCGTGCTGCTCACCGTGGGCAACTTCAAGACGATGCTCAACTACAGCGTGCATGTGCGAGCCTACAATAATTTCTTTGTGGCTCTGTCCGTCTTTGTGTTGCTTATGATGCTGGTGGATTATAACGACTTTCTGTTCTACTTGCCTATGATGAACATGTGTTTCGCTATCCAGTTTGGGCATTGGTATGTTATCACTAGGCATGAGACACGCCAACCAGTGACAATGTGGCTCATGGTGGCGATGCTCACAGTCTATATCGTGGCAATGGCGTTAGTGTGATTATTCAAGTTAACTTGAAGTTTAGTGTTTAGAGTTAGAGTTTAGTGTTTAGATGAAGATTGTTGCCGACAGCAAAATCCCTTATCTCAAAGGTGTTCTTGAACAAGTGGCTCAGGAAGTGCTTTATGTGCCTGGCAATGAGATTACTAGCGACGTGGTGCGTGATGCTGATGTGTTGCTTACCCGCACCCGCACCCGCTGCGATTGCGCGCTGCTTGAGGGCAGCAAGTTGGAATTCATCGGCACAGCAACCATCGGCACCGATCATATCGACCTAGATTACTGCCACAGTCACGGTATCACGGTGGTTAACGCTCCAGGCTGCAACGCCCCGGCAGTGGCACAGTGGGTGCACGCCACCATCTTGCAGTGGATGCAGGCTAATCATGTGACACATCCCATCACCCTTGGCGTGGTGGGCGTGGGCCATGTGGGGAGCATTGTGGCGCGTTGGGCACAACAGTTGGGCTACCGCATCTTGCTCAACGATCCACCTCTCGCAGAGTGCTACGCACGGGGATCGGGAATCGGGGATCGGGAATCGGGGAACGACCTCTCCACTCTCCACTCTCCACCCTCCACTGAAAATCACTCTCAACTCTCTACTCTCCACTGCTTACAGCATGAGTGCGACATTATCACCTTTCACACACCGCTAACCAAGGATGGCAAATATCCCACTTGGCACCTGTGTGACAAGGCTTTCCTGCAAGGCTTGAAACATTGCGAACTGATTCTCAACGCAGCCCGGGGGGCGGTGTGCGACAACGAGGCACTGCTGCGCTGGCAGGGCGACGTGGCGCTCGACTGTTGGGAAAACGAGCCAGCGATAAGCCAAGAGCTGCTCGACAAGGCCTTTGTGGCAACCCCGCATATAGCAGGCTACAGCCGTCAGGGCAAAATGCGTGGCACAGCGATGGTGATAGAGGCACTAAACCGCTATTTCGGCTGGAATTTGCCTGTGCCTGAGGTTGATAAGCCCCTGCTCGGTGCCAACGATATGACGCCCCAACTCATTATGGATAGCTATAACCCCCTTCACGACACCGCCACCCTGAAAGCGGCGCCACATCTATTTGAATCTCTGCGTAACAACTATTTACTGCGCGAGGAGGTGTGAAATGCCGTTGTATCCGAACGCCGCCCTTGCGGCGCAATACACCAACTACGCCTACGCTTGGGTGCCTCATAACCATACTATTATGAGGGCTGTTCCTCAACTTGTGGTGTCATGCCATGTTTTTCTTTGTCTTCTTTGTATATATATTCTCTTTTTTGTACCTTTGCAGCGCAAAATCGATAATATCTTAGTATTATGTCAAGAAATAAGGAAAATGCCGGTGGGATAACTCTGCTTGGAAATCAGGGGACGAAATATGAGGACACCTATAATCCCGCGGTGCTTGAGACCTTTGAGAACCTGCATCCCGACAATGAGTATGTCGTCACTTTCGACTGCCCGGAGTTCACAGCTCTGTGCCCCATCACTGGTCAGCCCGACTTTGGGCATATCATTATCCGCTACATCCCCCGCCAGCGCATGGTGGAGAGCAAGAGTCTGAAACTCTATCTGTTCAGCTTCCGTAATCAGGGCGATTTTCATGAGGACTGCGTGAATATCATCATGAAGGACCTGGTGAAGTTGATGGATCCCAAATATCTGGAAGTGACAGGCTATTTCAACCCACGTGGAGGCATCTCCATTGTGCCGTTCGCCAACTATGGCGACGATGAGCACCAAGACATGGTGAAACAACGCATCATTGACAGTCTAAATAACAAATGATATGGCAAAAGACGCAGTGATTATCCTTTCAGGAGGCATGGACTCGTGCACCATGCTGCATGAGTTTCATGACGAGATAGCCCTCGCCATCACATTTGACTACGGTTCCACGCAGAACTACCGCGAGCAGCAGTATGCAGTGGCGCAATGCCAGCAGTTGGGTGTCAAGCATATCATCATCCCGCTCGACTTTATGCGCCGCTATTTCAAGAGCGCGTTGCTCGAGAGTCCCGACGCCATCCCCGAAGGCAACTACGACGAGGAGAACATGAAAGCCACGGTGGTTCCATTCCGCAACGGCATCATGCTGGCGATAGCCTGCGGCATTGCCGAGAGCAACGGCCTCAAGCGTGTGATGATTGCCAATCATGCCGGTGACCACACCATCTATCCCGACTGCCGCCAAAACTTTATTAATGCCATGTCGCTGGCAATGTGGCACGGCACATACGAAGGCATCGAGGTGTATGCGCCTTATACCAACATCACCAAGACCGACATAGCCCGTCGAGGAAAAGTTCTTGGCGTGAACTACGCCATGACCTACTCATGCTACAAGGGCGGCGAGAAGCACTGTGGCAAATGCGGCACCTGCCGCGAGCGCATCGAAGCTCTCCACGATGCCGGCATTGATGATCCCACCGAGTATGAATAAGGTGGAACGAGGGAGGTGAAACGAGAAACGAGGAAGGTCCTACTTAACACTTAAAACTTAACACTTATTACTTAATAATGTATTACGTAGAAAAAACTTTAGAGATTTCATCGTGCCATCAGCTCTATCTTGACTATGAGAGCAAGTGCGAGAACCTGCATGGTCACAACTGGATCATCAAGGTCTATTGCAAGGCTAAGGAGCTTGACAGCAATGGCTTGGTGTGCGACTTCACGTTTATCAAGAAGCTCATTCACGACCGAATCGACCATAAGAACCTCAACGAGGTGCTCAAGTTCAACCCCACAGCCGAGAATATCGCGCACTGGGTGGTGGAGACCGTGCCCAACTGCTACCGCGCCGACGTTTGGGAGTCGCGCGACAATATGGCATCATATGTAAAGGATGAAGTATGAAGGACAAAGTATGAAGGACAAAGTATGAAGGACGAAGGACAAGGTAGGAAGGACAAAGGTTGCTTGCTTCTTAACACTTGATGCTTAATACTTGGTACTTTGTACTTAGTTCTTAGTTACTTGGCTCTTGGTCCTTTGTACTTGGCCCTTTGTACTTGGCCCTTTGTACTTTGTACTTAACTCTTAAAACTTACTATTGTATCCTGTTAACGAAATATTCTACTCATTGCAGGGCGAGGGCTTTAACACAGGTGTCGCCAGCGTGTTCATCCGCTTCAGCGGGTGCAACCTGCGGTGTGCCTTTTGTGACACCGAGCACCAGAGTCACACTATGATGTCGTTGCCCGAGATTATGGATGAGGTGATGAAATATCCCGATGCGCCGCTCGTTATCCTGACTGGCGGCGAGCCGTCGCTATATGTCGATGAACCGATGCTGAAAGCTCTGCACCTCACGGGGAAAAAGGTCGCCATCGAGACCAATGGCACCCGACCCCTGCCTCCAGGCATTGATTGGGTGACGTTGTCGCCAAAATTCGGCTTCCCGGGCGGAGAGCTTGCGCCTTGTTTGGTTGACCGCTGCGACGAACTGAAAGTTGTCTATACAGGTCAAGACCTGAGCCAGTATGACTTTATCGTCGCCGATCACCGCTTCATTCAGCCTTGTTTTGTCCCTGACGAGCGGCAACGTAAAATGAATTTGCAACTATGCGTAGAAGCTGTGCTTGCCAACCCACATTGGCGACTGTCGCTGCAAACTCACCGATTTCTGGGTATAAGATAACAGTATATAGTTCACAATTTATTGAAATTATTCTTTTAGAAAAATGATTATATTAAATAATACTTATTTCGGGAAATATGCTTCGCTGCCCATGGGGTGGTTGCTTATGGCTTGCTTGATAGCCATTGAGGTTATAGTGATGTCGCAGATTTTGGACCGCAAGTATTTCAAATCGCGTGTCGCTTTTACTGCTCTCGTAAGTAATGTGGTGAGTGGCATAGCTGGGGCTTACACGTCAATCGCCATTAATGGAGGCCGACTGTTGACGGTGTGGTTCCCCTGGGTAAGTTCGGATGAGGTGAATCTTTCAAACGATGAGGACTTATTCAGTTTTGTCCTTTATTATGCTGTAGCCTTGGTGGCAACAATCCTCATCGAATTGATCGTAAATTGTGTGTTTCTAAAGAAACGTTACGAGTTCCGTCCTGTGATGCGCGCCACTATCATCGCTAATGTGGTGAGTTTCTTGTTGGGAAGCTTTGTGCTTTACTCTTACAGTTTTTTCTTCTATGATTAATAATAATGCTATGAAGATATATTTTGCTGGCTCAATACGTGGTGGTAGGGTAGATGCTGGGCTCTACCGACAAATTATCAGCTATTTGCAGCAGAAAGGACACGATGTGCTCACCGAGCATGTAGGCAGCGACCATTTGTGCCTTGAGGAGCAGACTCGTGACCGTGACGCGGCTATCTATAATCAGGACACCACTTGGCTGCGCGAGAGCGATGTGGTGATTGCTGAGTGCACTTGTCCGTCGTTAGGTGTGGGCTATGAATTGGCTTACGCTGAGCGGTTTGAGATTCCTGTTCACATCTTCTATAACCCCTCCAAGTGCGCCCTCTCGGCGATGCTAACCGGCGACAGCTATTTCCACATCCATCCTTACGAGAAGGAGGAAGATATTTTTTCAATGATTGACAATATCTTATAATTGACACACATGAAGTACATTCTGATTATAGCGGTAGTTCTTGTCATTGGTATAGTGATTTACTCGTCATGCGCGACAAAGAACAACGGTTTCAAGACGGTAGGTGTTGACGAGTTTTCCAAACTGATTGCCGACCGTGAGAGCATCCAGTTGGTCGACATGAGAACACTGTCGGAATATAACGAGGGACATATAGCTGGTGCCAAACTTATTGACGTGAACGACTCCTTATTCATTGACAAGGTAACGGCGCAACTCGATAAGCAAAAAACCGTGGCCGTGTATTGCCGCAGCGGACGCCGCAGCGCAAAAGCCGCGAATGCGATGGTAAAGGCTGGCTTTCAGGTTATAAACCTTGACGGTGGCATCATAGCTTGGCAGGACGCTGGCAAAGACGTGGAATGATTCTTATAACCCGAATTGGTCATTAGGATTTATTTCAGAGCAGAATTTGTTCTGTAAGCTTATAAACGTTATCAAGGCGGGGACATCAACGTCTCCGCCTCGATAATTTCAAGTTTTTTTCTTGAAGCCTAAAATTTACTAAACCCAAAAAAAGTGTTTTTCATGGACAAACAACAAATGTATAAAAATAAACAAGCCTAAAACAATTTTACCTTTATGCCTATGAATTGTGATGCAAAACTAGCACATAATTATAAAATGTGCAAGTAAGTATATACAAACGGGCAAATTTTATAGATAAAACGGCTTGGTGAAAGATTTTTTTACAATTATACAATAAAGACAGACTATCACCCCTTATTTCTATTGATAATCATTGTTGTGACACCTCTCCCTAAAAATGATAGGATGCAAGCTGCTTTGTTCTTGGCGCGCACTTTCATGTCTTTTAGGCAAGAGATGCGCATTTTTTTAATGTAATCCCAGCAACGTTTCTTGGTGGGTTGCCACTTGGGGTCGCGGGCTGGCATAAGCCGCAGCATGTTGAAGCAGGCGCTCAGGTGGCGACTACGTACTGCCGGCAGGTATTGGGGGGCTTCTTCAGCCACTTGTTTTTCAAGTTTCTCAAGGTGGTCGAGAACTTGTGTTCGGCGCAGCGACATTGTAGTGATGATGCTGCCTGTTCGGTGCATGTAGTAGTACATTGGGGCTTTGAGCAACGCCACTTTCTCGACTTTACGCAGCAGTGGATAGATAACGGCAAGGTCTTCGTAGAGAGCGCCTTCGGGAAAACGCAGGTCGTCAAAGAGTTGCTTCTCAAAAATACGGCTGCAAGCCGAGTGATTGAGTTCGCCCTGATAAAAAACAGTGTTTATCGCCTCTGATTTAGTATAAGTCTTGCTTTTGGCATTTTCTATGTTTACGTCGCGTGGTGTATCGCCGTCTTTGAGTTCTTGCCAAGTGCATGCGGCAATCTGTGCGCCAGTCTGCTCTATGGTGCGTAATAGTGCCTCCACAAAACAAGGGTGCACATAGTCATCGCCGTCAATAAAGGTGACATAATGACCTTGCGCCACTTCCAGTCCGGCATTGCGTGCATCGCTAAGTCCGCCGTTGGTTTTGTGTATTACACGTACATGTCGGTATTTGATGTCATATTCATCGCAGATGTCGCCGCTGGTGTCGTGGCTGCCGTCATCCACGAGAATGATTTCAAGGTCTTTATAAGTTTGCGCCAAGACCGAGTCAATACAACGTGCAAGATAATCCTGCACGTTGTAGATCGGTATTATGACGCTTACCATTAAGTGTAAAATTTTAAGTGTTATGTGGACTGCGACGGAGTCGCAGTACGGGGAACATCTTCCAATTCCCGATTCCCAATCTTCTATCTTCGATTCCCGATCCTCGATCCACGATTAACGCGCGAAGCGCTTATCGCACTTTCCACTCAAAGCCGTCTTTGGTGTCTTTCACGTCGAAGCCGGCTTCGTTGAGGCGGTCGCGGATGAGGTCGCTGGTCGCCCAGTCCTTGTTGGCCTTGGCGGTTTTGCGCATCTCGAGGAGCAGGTCAACGGCCTTGCGGTAAGGCTCAAGGTTCACGTTGTCGCCTCCGGCAGCGTCGTCGCGCATTCCAAGCACATCAAAGAGATAGGCTTGGAATGTTGCCTTGAGAGCGTCGATGTCGTGCTGAGAAAGGGTGGCGTTGCCGTCGTTCACCTGATTGATGACCTTGCAGGCATCGAAGAGCGTGGCGATTACCTGTGCGGTATTAAGGTCATCGTTCATTGCCTCGGCACAGCGTGCGGCATAGTCATCGATGGTGATGCTTGATGTTTCGGAGGCTTTCAGCTCGTTGAGTCGGTGCCAACCGTCAAGCATGCGCTCGTAGGCCTTCTCGGCGGCTTGCAGTGCGGCATTCGAGAAATCGACGGTTCCGCGGTAGTGAGCCTGCAGGATAAAGAAGCGTATTGTCATGGGCGTGTAGGCCTGCTCGAGCATCTTGTGGTTGCCGGTGAAGAACTCCTCAAGGGTGATGAAGTTGCCAAGCGACTTGCCCATCTTCTGACCGTTGATGGTGATCATGTTGTTGTGCATCCAGTATTGTACCATGTCGTCGCCCTGACTCGCCACCGACTGAGCGATTTCGCACTCATGGTGCGGGAACACGAGATCCATGCCGCCACCGTGGATGTCGAAGTGGCTGCCCAAGTACTTGCGTCCCATGGCAGTGCATTCGCAGTGCCAGCCAGGGAAACCGTCGCTCCAGGGCGATGGCCATCGCATGATGTGCTCGGGTTGAGCTTTCTTCCACAGGGCGAAATCGGCTTGGTTGCGCTTCTCGCCAACACCCTCAAGGGCGCGACTGTTGTTGATTACATCCTCCAGGTTGCGGCCGCTGAGTTTGCCGTATTTATGGTCTTTATTATACTTCTCAACGTCGAAATACACGCTGCCGTTGCTCTCGTAGGCGTAGCCGTTGTCGAGGATTTCCTGCACCAGCTGCTCCTGTTCGATGATGTGTCCTGTTGCGTGAGGCTCGATGCTCGGTGGCAACACGTTGAGGGCCTGCATGGCTGCATGGTAGCGGTTGGTGTAGTACTGTGCTATCTCCATGGGCTCGAGTTGCTCGAGGCGTGCCTTCTTTGCTATCTTGTCCTCGCCTTCGTCGGCATCGTGCTCAAGGTGTCCCACATCGGTGATGTTGCGCACGTAACGCACTTTATAGCCAAGATGCTTGAGGTAGCGGAACAGCACGTCGAAGGTGATTGCCGGGCGGGTATGGCCCAGATGCGGGTCGCCATAGACAGTTGGTCCGCACACATACATCCCCACATTAGGTTCCTGCAGTGGCTTGAACAGCTCCTTGCGCCGAGTGAGAGTATTATAAATGAAAAGTTGATGATCCATTGTCAATTCTTTGTGCTTAATAGTCCTAGAATTTCTTGATTAACTAGATTCTCTAGAATATTATGCATTGTGAATTATGCATTGTGAATTAAATCAAGCCTGGCCTTTGGGCAGGGGGAAGTCCATGATTCCGTCGTTGTTTTTCATTTGTCGAGGACGGATTTCACCGAAATTGGCCTCATATTTGTCGATGTTCTCCTTCATGGCGAAGAGCAATTGCTTAGCGTTCTCGGGAGTCATGATGATGCGGCTCTGCACGCGTGCTTTGGGAGTGTTGGGTGCCACAAATATCATGTCCATCACAAAGTCGTTGGGAGAGTGTGAGATAACGGCAAGGTTAGCATAGCGGCCCTGCATCTCATCGTTGGGAACTTCAATTTGAATCTGGTTTTGTTTCTTGTTATCGTTTGCCATTTTTGTGATATTTTTATGTGTTATTATTCATTTGAAGTGCAAAGATACAAAAATGTTGGCAGTTATCAGTTATCAGTTGTCAGTTTTTTCTTAGAAACATCACAAAAAAACGTCAAGAAAAGGTTTTTTTTGGCGAGAAAATCACTTTTTTGGAAGAAAAAATAGAGAAGAATCGGGTTGTTTTTAGATTAATTGCAAAATGCTGTACTTAAGGGTTTTGTGTGACAAAGATGTCCCCGTTGTTACACAAGTTTTCCGATTTTTTACAGCGATTGTCCCCGTTGTTTCAAAAATTGTCCTGGCGGTTATAACACCTCCGGTCGCCGCCGTTATAATTTTGCATCGTCAACACAAACCAACCGTTGGCGAGTGGCGATAAAAACCAAAACAAAAAAACGATTTGAGTTTACACATATTTTATTCATCATTTAAAAAATTATCTATTATGAAAAAGTTAGTTTTATTGTTCGCAGCAGTATTTGCAATGACATTTGTTTCATGTGAGACCAAGAGCGCCAGTGACGCCAGTGGCAGCAGCGCCAGCACCGAGAGCGTGAGCCCAGCAGCCGAGGGTGAGACCACCGAAGTTAAGGACAACGCTGCTGCTCCCACCGAGCAGAACACCAACGCTGGTGAGCAGACAACTGAAAACAATACAGAGACTAAGACCGAGGGTTAAAACCTCAAGAGACCGTGCCCCAGAGAAATCGAGGCACGGTCTTCTGTTTTCTGTTATCTGTTGGATGGAAAGAAGCCTTCTTTAAACAATCAATCATTAACAAATAAAAAGTGGAAAAATGAAGAAAGTACTTATTGCTATACTTATTGCTATATGTATGATTTTAGGCATATTGATCACACCAATTATTGGTTTTAAATTGGGGTTGTTAGTATACGAAAAAAAACATTCCCATCCCGATCCTATACCTCGCCCTGTTGAGGCTGTAAAAGCCGATTTGGAGAAAGAGATGATAATTTCTAATGCACTGTTAGATGGACTGCATTGGTATTTGATTAACGACAGTGCATTTTGGGAATCTTCCTTTGTTAAAACTCAGGAATACAAGAATATAGATGGTATGGTGGAATGGGGCGATTTTGATTCTCCCGACTGGAAAGCAAAGGAAACCATAGACGAGAGTGATATAGTAAGACATCATTATTAACTAATAAAAAACGGATATAATGAAATACGTTCCATATATAATTTACGCAGTTTTTATCTTGTTTATAGGATTTGTTTCGTTTTGTTATGGCAAAATGATGTTTGTTTGTGGTAATGAAATTCATCCTTATAATGTGGCGAACTACAAGCTTGAGCGTGAGATAAAATTCCATAAAGCGCTCAGGGAAGGCCTTCAGTGGTACATGGAAAATGACAGTGCATTATGTGACACCGCCTTTGTAAAAACCAGGGAATACCAAAGAATAATGTCCCTTATAGGTGATGAGTTCAATACTCCTGATGAGGATAAATAGTCAAAACATTTAAATTGTTTATTATGAAGATATTAAGATTGTTATTAGTGATATTTGTAGCTTGTGGTTCATTACACTCTTGCGTTATGGAGTATAGTCCTGAAGAGTTGGAACAAGGCGAAATAGAAAGGGCCATAGAAGAGGGCTATGACGTGAAAATACGTCTTTGGCAAAGACGTGAGGATATTCCGAACAGTTCAAGGTATGATGAAGAAAAACAAAGATTGACACCCCAATTGCCTTCTAAAAAGAATAACACCCCTTAATCAGGCTGTTATTTCACAAGGATATAGCGGGTGTGTCTACTTTGTTGCACATCCGCTATTAGCTTTTTTAGGTTTATTATTTGTTTGTTTTTGCCTCTTTGCACTGGGTGTACATTGCCGGGCAGTTGCTAACCACGAAGTATTCGCTGCCTTCGGGCTTAACAACCTCTACGCCGCGCCAGTTGGTGTCCCAACCCTTGCTGTCGATGAGCAGGTAGATGACTGTGCCGTGAAGCATCTGGCTCTCTTGGTACTTTTTGTTTGGGTCAACTTTCATTTTGATGGTGTAGGGTGGTTCGACGGTATATCCATTTTCGGGAGTTGCTCCGTTGAGCATTGCCCAAGCGATGTAAGGGCGGGCATAATATTTGTCGCTGCCCATAATCTCGTGCAGGCGCTCTACAGTGCTGTTGTAGTTGGTCTGAGTGTTGTTCAATCGTAGTGCCTCCTCGCCGTCGGTGCGGTTGTTGCGGAATAGCTCAAAAGCCATCACTTGCAGTGCTGCTGCCCCCTGCGGTTCATCACCCAGCATTTCTTGCATGTGTTTCCACTCGGCGATATTGGCGGGGAAGGCATTAAACTCCACGCTTGTAGCTTCGTTAGGTTTCCATGTGTTGTGGTTGATGTCTCCTGCACATGTGGCTTGAAACTTTGACTCATCAACTGTCGAAACATCGGTTTTTTCATCAACTTTGCTCGACTGTTGAGACTCTGACTCTTGGTCTTTAGGGGATTGTTTGCATGCTGTGTTTGTGGCTCCCACAATCAAAAGAACCGCTACAGCCAGAATAATTGCTTTTGAGAGTTTCATGTTATAATGTTTTGGTGTTATACAATTCACAAAATTAGGTGTTTTATTGCATAAACGCAAAAATAATACGAAAAATCAATCAACGTTTGCTGTTTCAAATACTTTGTGGTAATTTTGCACCTAAGATTAAGAGGCATACTAACCATTGCCTTGTCAGCTTGTTTACTCGTTGCTTGTCAGCTTTATAACTATGACTCAAGAACTTGAAAATTATATACTGTCGCACATCGATACTGAGCCAGAGCATCTGCATGAGCTTGACCGTGACACTCACATCGAGTTGCTCTACTCGCGCATGTGCTCGGGGCACCTGCAGGGTCGTTTGCTCAAGATGCTAGTGCGCATGATACGTCCTAATCGGGTGCTTGAACTTGGCACCTATTCGGGCTACTCGGCGCAATGCCTTGCCGAGGGGCTGCTTGAAGAAGATGCCCGCATCCACAGCATTGAGATAGAGGATGAACTGGAGGATTTTCTTCGCCGCCATTTTGCGCAATCACCAGTTGGCGACCGTATTACGCTCCACATTGGCGACTGCAATGAGATAGTGCCACAGCTCGGCGGCGACTTCGATTTAGTATTTGTCGATGCCAACAAGCGGCAATATGTGGATTATTTCAACCTCGTGATTAACCATGTGAGGCCTGGCGGGTTCATCATCGCCGACAACACCTTGTGGGACGGCAAAGTCACCGATCTCCACGGCAAGAAGATGGATGACCAAACTCAAGGCATCCGCGACTTCAACGACCTAGTGGCTCACGATCCGCGAGTCGAGACTGTTATCTTGCCCTTGCGCGATGGCCTCACAATACTTTATAAAAAGCCTTAGTTATTAAATTGCTGCCCGATTTCTCACCAGGTCGCAATGCAGTTGGCGAACCAATTAGCGTGTGGTACACCCTGCCCATCACTTTTAAGATTCAAGGTGAAGAAACCAAAATAAGTTTCTAAAAATACCAGATTATCTCATCTCGTAGATGTCGGCATCGACATCGGGCATAGTTTTTTGCTTAACAATTACAACCTCTCCTATGAGTGTGAAATCATCATCCATTTTAATGACTAGATTTTCCTCGGGATTGGTAAGTTTCTTAGTCACTTTCTTATAACCAATACATGCTATCTGTATCTTGCAACCTTTTGAAACCCTGATGGCAAACTGTCCGTCATAATCAGTGGCAGTACCGAGTTTTGTTATTTTATCTTTTTCGTCAAGGACGTGAATCATCACTCCAATCAATGGCTCATTATCCTCATCGAGGACACATCCACGCACAATTATTGCGGCAGCGTCATTTGGTGCACAATCAACAGGCTTCAGTTCCTCTTTGCTTTGCACAACTTTTGGCACATTATGATATGTCTGTGCCATCACTGGCGCGATGCTTGTTGCTCCAATAGCAAGACCTGCAACCACTGCTGCCTTGCCAAGAGTCTTACGACGTAACAACTGTTGCTCAATGTATTGCAATTCTTTCTCACATTGAGGACATGTTCCCGAGCAGTCTCCCTTGTGGTCGCACTCTGCGGGAATATAATTGATATCATTGGCTTGAGCAATATTCAGCCTGATTTCTTTGAGTGCCTTGCAGATCTTTTTTTCTTTCATAATAAAATGATTTGTGGAGTTGATTTTCGCAAAGGAAAAGAAAATTTTAATAAAAACCAAATATATCTCAATTTTTTTACTACTTGCCAAATATTTGAGGTTTCCTAAAGAATGTGCGCCATTTTGGTACACAATTCAGGAAAAGGTGTTATCTTTGCAGTCTAAAAACAGTCACTACTTAAAATTTAACGATTATGATAATAGTAAGCACTCGCGATTTTCGCGCCAATCAAGGCCGTTATCTTCGCCAAGCACGCAATGGTGAGGACGTGATAATCAAGTCCCGCGACCACGGCAGTTTCAAAGTCACACCCGTGACTAAAGACGACACCGTTTATAGCATGGAGGATTTAGCGAACATGGCCGCCGAAGCTGAAGTTGAATATAATTCGGGCAAAGGTTATTACAAAAGAGATGATGAAAGTATGGAACAGTTTTTAAATAGGCTTACCAATGTATAAAATCTTCTTTTCAGAGAAAGCTTAAGTAGGCTTAATTAAACTTAAAAAAGAAAGTCCTCATCTTATCAAGAAATTAGAGAAACTTCTTATTGAAATTGAACATCATCCCACAACTGGGACAGGACAAGTTGAACAACTCAAGTATTTGGGTCCCAATACTTATTCACGCAGAATCAATAAAAAACATCGCATTGTGTACAAGGTACTTAATGATATTGTTGAAGTTATAATAATTTCAGTTTTTGGACATTACGAATAATAAATAATATGGAATCAACAAGATTACAGAAGATACAACGACAGATACAGAAAGATTTGAGTGAGATATTCCGCGAGGACACCGCCAAGATGCGCGGTGTGCTGGTGAGCGTGAGCAACGTGCGCGTGTCGCCCGACCTGAGCATCGCCCGTGTGCACCTGAGTGTGTTCCCAAGCGAGAGAGGACAGGAGATTGTCGAAACCGCCAACCGCAACGAGAAGACCATCCGCTATGCCCTTGCTCAGCGTGTGCGCAACCAGTTGCGCAAGACTCCTGAGCTGGTGTTCTATATAGACGACTCACTCGATTATATTGAGCATATTGACGAGTTGCTTAAGAAGTAGATCGGGGATCGAGGATCGGGGATTGGAGATTGACGGACGAGGCAGGCCTCGTCCCTGCTTAAAACTTGACACTTAACACTTAAAATAATGGCTCTGTCATTGAAAATAGCGTTGCGTTATTTGAAGTCGAAGAAGGCTCACAACGCGGTGAACATCATCAGCATAATCTCGATATGCGGTGTGGTGGTGACCACTGCGGCTTTGGTGTGCGTGCTTAGCGTCTTTAATGGCTTCTCTGATGTGATAAAGGGAAAGTTGGCAAAACTCGACCCTCAGATTGCTGTGTGTCCAGCAGTAGGCAAGACCATTGGCAACGCCGACAGTGTCATTGCCGTAATAAGCCGTGTGGCGGGTGTTGAGAAGGCGATGCCGGTAATTGAAGACCAGGCTCTAGCCATCTTTGTCGATTATCAGATGCCAGTTCGGTTGAAAGGCGTTCCTGCCAACTATAATGAGATAAATTCTATCGACAGTGTCATCGTGGATGGCTCGTTTGCTCTTGAAGATGAGGTTGGTAACAGTTACGCTATAGTTGGGGTGGGACCAGCGGTGAGCCTCCGTCTTCAAGCCAACAGTCTGCGCTTGCTTCATCTCTATGCACCCCGCCGTGAGGGTCAGGTCAACGTTGCCAATCCCATAGATGCCTTCACCAGCGATTCGCTATTTGTGAAGGGTATATTCCAAGTTCAGCAAGCGTCTTACGATCAAGACCTTATCTTTATCCCCATTGATAAGGCGCGAGAACTGTTTGATTATGACACTGAGGCTACCCAAATTGAGCTGAAACTCAAGCCTGGCGCCAAGGAGAAAGATGTGATGAAACAACTTGAACAGGCTCTGGGAACAAATTATGTGGTGAAAAACCGGCTGATGCAGCAATCGGAGTCGTTCCGAATGGTTAATGTGGAGAAATGGGTGACATTTTTGCTGCTCACGTTCATCATGATTATCGCCACTTTCAACATTATCAGCACATTGTCGCTGCTCATCATTGAGAAGGACGAGAGCATACGCACTTTCCAAAACCTCGGTGCCACTAGTAAACAGATATCACGCATCTTTGTAGCCGAAGGGTGGCTAATCACTATGCTCGGAGCTTTAATGGGTATAGTGATTGGTCTCTTGCTGTGTCTGGGTCAGCAAACTTTCGGGTGGCTTAAGATTGGTGCTGATCCCACTCAGGTGATAGTCAACGCTTATCCTGTTAAGGTGGTTTGGACCGATATGCTCATAGTGCTATTGCTCGTTGCTGGTATAGGTTTTGTAACGTCACTTGTCACTAGCACCATCATGCGTAGACGGCTGCGAATAGTTCACAGTTCATAGTTTTTAGTTCTCAGTTTTCAGTTCTCAGTTTTCAGTTCTCAGTTCTCAGTTCATAGTTTCCTAAGCCTTGGCATAGAATTTGCATTGTTATCAAGAATAGTGAAGAGCACGACAGTGTGAAACACCTAAACACTAAACACTAAACTTTTATGCAAAGCATAAACTACTTACCCTACGTGATGCCCATTTTCAGACAGATGGGCAACGAGCGGTCGTTTGCTGGCACGGCTTTCTGCATCGATGACTATCTGGTTACCGCAGGCCATGTGCTCACATTTCCTGATACCTGTTATGTGCGAAATGGCAATGATTATCATCCTCTTCATTTTGAGCAATGGATACCGAAGCAGCTGCCTACTGATGACCACATGGGTTATGATGTAGCTTTTTATCCAATTCCTGGTCTCAAAAGTCCGTTTTCGCTTGCCGACAGCGATGCTGAGCCAAATGATCATCTCGACATCCTATGTTGGCAGATGCGTGGAGTCATACCCAGGCAAGTGTCTACGCAAGGCCTTGTAATTAAGGACCATAACTTGGAAGGATACTTCCGTCTCGCTACCGTTGACCACATCACTCACGGCTGCAGTGGCTGCCCAGCCTTTGGCAGCGACGGCAAGGTCTATGGCATGATTACCATGGGCCGAACCGATGTAGATGTTCAAAACCTCGCCCCTCTGCCCCGCAAGATGGAACAAAACAGCTGCTGGGCATTCAAAACCAGCTTCATCAGGCGGTTTATGCCATAACGTCATAAAAAGTTTCCGTTTAATCTCTAAAAAGACCTTTTTTGCCCATTTTAATTTGGGCATTTTGTTTTTTTAGGGTCTTTTGTGCTATAATATTAAGTAATTTATTAATTTTGCAGTTTGTATTATAATTATATTATATAATATAACACTGCAATGAGTGGTTTTTGGAGTAAAACGGTTGGCTTCTTTAGGGGCATCATCAATCGTTACAAGCGTTTCAATGCTTGGTACAAGGGTCTTTATGACGGCAAGCCGTGGTATGTTAAGAGCCTTGTGGCGATGTGTACACTGTTTGTAACGCTTGTGCTGACAGTAGTTGCCATCAACATCAATTTCCTGTGGCTTTTCGGCAAGTCTCCGTCGCTTGGCGAAATAATGTCGCCCCGACCCTACAATGCCTCCTATATCTACAGTGCCGACGGTGTGCTTATAGGCAAATACTACAGGGAGAACCGCACTCCTGTACAGTATGATGAGGTGAACCCCATGTTCTACACGCTGCTTATCGACACCGAGGACGAGCGTTTCTACGACCACCATGGCATCGACTTCAAAGGTATGGGCGGCGCATTGAAAGACTTTGTTGTGCATCATCGTGCTAGAGGTGCTTCTACCATTACCCAGCAGTTGGTTAAGAACATGTTTAAGATGCGCACCAGCGAATACACCGGCGGTCTGCTGTGCCGAATTCCCGGTGTGGGAATGCTCATCACCAAAGCCAAGGAGTGGATTCTCGCCAGCGAGCTGGAGGTGTTCTACGACAAGAAGCAGATTCTTGAGATGTATGCCAACACTGTTGATTACGGCAATCAGGCCTATGGCATCAAGACAGCGTCAAAGGTGTATTTCAACACTACCCCCGACAAACTCACCACCGAGCAGTGCGCGATGCTTGTGGGAGTTTTAAAAGGCACCTCCTATTACGATCCACTCACCCAATCTGAGCGCTGTGTTGAGCGGCGTAATGTGGTGCTTAACAATGCTTTAGTCCATCATCACTTATCGCGTAAAGAATATAAAGAGCTTAGTAAACATGCCCTTGACTTAAAATATACCCCCGATACCGACTTTGATGTGGCTTGCCCCTACTTCAGGCAGGCGGTGGTGGAAGAAATGCGTCAGTGGTGCGAGCAAAACAACATTGATTTCTATCGTGACGGTTTGGAGATTCACACCTCTATTGACACACGAATGCAGAAAAGCGCTGAGGATGCCGTGAGGGAACAGATGAAAGTGGTGCAGCAGAATTTCGACCGCGAGTGGGGCAACAACCCGTGCTGGGTTGACGAGAACGGGCAGATTGACAGCACTTTTATAAGAAAACGAGTTGAGGAGTCGCCAGTCTATAAACAGCTGATGGTAAAGTATAACAATAATTACGACTCGGTAAACCACTATATGAATCAAAAGCATCAAGTGAAGCTCTTTGACTACAGCAAGAATGGCAGTCATTATGCCAATATGAGTTCAATCGACTCGATAGAATATATGCTCCACAAGATGCACTGTGGATTAATAGCTATGGACCCGCACACTGGCGAGGTGAAGGCGTGGGTTGGTGATGTCGATTTCAAGACGTGGCAGTATGATAATGTGCGGGCACAGCACCAACCTGGCAGCACATTCAAGATTTTTGTGTATAGTGCCGCAATGAAGGCAGGCATAAAGCCCTGCGACATGTATGTTGACTCTCCGCTAGATAATCCACTTGTCGATATTGACCCAGCTACAGGAACATCCAAGCTGTGGTCGCCCAAGAATGCCAACGGGCAGTTTTCTAACACCAATATGACACTGCGGTCGGCTTTTGCCCGAAGCAACAACATAATAGCTGTGAAGGTCGGTAATACCGTGGGTGTCAACAGTGTTGCCAACACGGCGTTTGAGATGGGCATCAGATCGTCGTTGACCAAAACGCCATCGATGTTTCTTGGTTCGAGTGATGTGAACCTTATGGAACTGGTGAATTCCTACTGCACAGTTATCAACGACGGACAGCCTAAGAAGCCAGTGCTTGTGACAAAAATATACCGTACCAACAAGGACGGAGAAAAAGAAGAAATCTACAATAGCAAGGCCTATGATGACCCCGACAGAGCATTGTCGCACAGTCAGGCCTACTGCATGCGCAAACTGCTTGAGGCAGTGTGCAAAGATGCTGGTGGCACTGGTGTTGCCATCAACAACTATGTGAGCAACGTGGGCATTGGCGGAAAGACTGGAACCACCGACAATTTCACCGATGCCTGGTTTGTGGCGACAACCCCCGATTTGGTGTGTGGCGCTTGGGTGGGTGGCAGTTATAGGCAAATCCACTTCAAGTCATCGCAGGGACAGGGCGGCAAAGCTGCGTTGCCCATTGTGGGAGCCTTCTTGCGCAAAGTGCTGGCAAATCATAATTTGGCATATCTTCACAAGCAGTTTGTCTCTGATTATGACCTTGACCGTCGTTACTTTGCATGCGAAGGTAATCTCAACACAGGCAATAATTACAATGATGACACATCGTTAGGTTATGACACCATCTATCCCCAAAACTCTGCCGATGGTGGCTATGACAGCACTCGCTACATACGCGATAGGGTTCATGACGACATCTATGGCGATGAAGGCGCCCCTCCTCGCAATAATACTGAAGAGGAAGAGCGTCCTGTTGACCCCGCAATCGAAGAAAAGGTAAGGAATGCCTTTAGTAAATGACAGAAGAAACTATAAAACTCAAATACGATTATCAATAAACTCAAGAAACTATGGTTTACAAATATGACTATCTCATTATAGGTTCGGGCGTGGCAGGAATGAGCTTCGCTCTGAAAGTTGCCGGCACTGGCAAGGTGGCCCTCGTGTGCAAAAGCACGCTCGATGAGGCCAATACCGACCTCGCTCAGGGAGGCGTGGCAAGTGTCACCAATTTGGAAGTTGATAACTTTGAGAAGCACATCCACGACACTATGGTGGCTGGCGACTGGCTCAGCGACCCAAAGGCAGTGGAGCAGGTGGTGACCAAAGCTCCTGAACAGATTAATGCTCTGATAGAGTGGGGTGTAGATTTTGACAAGAACGAGAATGGCGATTTTGACCTTCACCGTGAGGGTGGTCACAGTGAGTTCCGCATTCTCCATCATGCCGACAACACCGGCCACGAGATTCAGCAGTCGCTCATCGAGGCTGTGAAGGCTCATGACAACATCGACATCTTCGACAACCACTTTGCAATCGAGATTCTCACTCAGCACCACTTGGGCAAGATAGTCACTCGTCGCACTCCCGACATACAGTGCTATGGCGCCTACGTGCTCAACCAGGAGACGGGTAAGGTCGACACCTTCCTCTCTCGCCTCACGCTCATGGCTACAGGTGGCTGTGGCGCTGTGTATCACACCACCACCAATCCGCTTATCGCCACCGGCGACGGCATCGCCATGGTCTATCGCGCCAAGGGCACCGTTCAGGACATGGAGTTCATCCAGTTCCACCCCACTGCACTGTATCATCCTGGCGATCGTCCCGCCTTCCTCATCACCGAGGCGATGCGTGGATATGGAGGCGTTTTGAGAAACCTTGCAGGTGAGGAGTTTATGCAGAAGTATGACCCGCGCCTGTCACTCGCACCTCGCGACGTGGTGGCGCGCGCCATCGACAGCGAGATGAAGCAGCGCGGCGAAGACCATGTGTTCCTTGACGTGACCCACAAAGACCCAGAGGAGACAAAACACCACTTCCCTAACATCTACAAGCACTGCCTGGAGATAGGTGTAGATATCACTAAGGACTATATCCCTGTGGTGCCAGCTGCCCACTACCTGTGCGGAGGCATCAAGGTGGATTTGAATGCTTGCTCGTCGATTGAGCGACTTTATGCAGTAGGAGAGTGCTCATGCACTGGTCTGCATGGTGGCAACCGTTTGGCAAGCAACTCGTTGATAGAGGCTGTGGTATATGCCGATGCTGCCGCCAAGCATGCCATCGCCTGCCGCAACCACTACGACTACCGCACCGATATCCCCGACTGGGACGACAAGGGCACACAACATCCTGAGGAGATGGTGCTTATCAGTCAGAGCGAGAAAGAGGTGGGCGAGATAATGAGCGCCTATGTGGGCATCGTGCGCAGCAATCTGCGTCTCGACCGCGCCTGGAACCGCCTCGATATCCTCTATCAGGAGACCGAGAAACTCTTCAAGGAGAGCACTGTGAGCCGCCGCATCTGCGAGCTTCGCAACATCATCAACGTAAGCTATATCATCATGCGTCAGGCCAGAGAGCGCAAGGAGTCGCGTGGTCTGCACTACACTGTTGATTATCCGCCCAAGCCCAAGAACGAGGAAGACTTGAAACTTTAATTCAATGCACCTTTGGGCGGCACTTGATTTAATTGAACATTTTCATAAAGCGTAATTATGAAACTGAAGAATATTATTTTATTAATTGTGACCTTTTTGTCTTTGTTTAGCTGTAAGTCTCAAAAGGCCACTGAAGAGACCTCTATAGCCGATGAGGTGGATACACAAGTCGTGAATTTCAATGCTAGTAATGCCTACAGTCTTGTGAAGGCGCAGTGCGACTTTGGACCGCGAGTGCCTGGCACTCCGGCTCACAGCAAGTGTGCTGAGTGGTTGGAACAATCGCTAAAGCAGAATTGTGACACGGTGATTGTGCAGCAGGGACAAGTTACCACCTTTGATGGTAAAATCTTGAATATCAAGAATTTTATTGGCAGCTTTAACACCAGCAACAGTGACCGCATCTTGTTGCTCGCGCATTGGGACTGTCGCCCCTGGGCCGACAATGACCCTGACTCCACAAAGCACAGTGAACCAGTGATGGGTGCTAATGATGCCGCAAGTGGCGTGGCAGTGCTCCTTGAGTTGGCACGCTTGATGAAGGAGAAGAAACCCAACATAGGCGTTGATATCTTGTTTGTCGATGCCGAGGACTGGGGCACCAACGACGTTGAGGACTCGTGGGCATTGGGCACGCAATATTGGGCTAAGAATCCACATGTGACGGGCTACACGGCACGCTTTGGCATACTGCTCGACATGGTGGGGGCTAGAGGGGCTAAGTTTTATGAAGAGGATGCTTCGTTGTACTTTGCTAAAGATGTTGTAGATGTTGTGTGGGGTGAGGCTCAAAGGAGTGGCTATAGCTCTTATTTTGACCCAAATTATGCTGGTGGCGGTATCACCGATGACCATATTGTTGTCAACGAGATGGGCATCAGATGCATAGACATCATTGACACACGTGATAATGGTCATTTCTTTCCAGGTTGGCACACCACAACCGACACCATGAGCTGGATTGACCAGAATACACTAAAGGCCGTGGGACAAGTAGTGGCAAATGTGGTGTATAGTTATTAGTTCAAGTTTCTTAAGAAACTTGAACTTTAGAGGTTAGTTAGTGGTTAGAGAAGGCACATAATATTTCACATTTTACATTTGTCACTTAATGCTTCACATAATGAGAGGTTGTCGAAGTTCTTGAAGGACTTGGGCATCTATGCCATCGGAAATTTGGGGTCTAAGATCATCACGTTTGCGATGGTGCCACTCTACACTTTCTTTGTAAAGGACACCGGTGACTATGGATATTATGATTTGTGCCTCACAATGGTGCTGTTGTTGCTGATGCCTGCAACAATGCAGCTAACGGATGGTGCTTTTCGTTTCCTTATTGACCGCAACAACTTAAATGACCACAAGCGTACTATTACTTTCACCTACATTACACTTCTGTGTACAGGTGTTGCATTTCTCATTATCACATCAATTATAGACTTTTTCTTTGATGTCAAGTATGTGTGGCTCACATATCTGCTTCTCATGGCGATGTCGGTCTTTGAGGTAATGTTAAGAGTTGCAAGGGGGTTGGAGCGTAAACAGGAGTTTGTAACAGCAAGCATTTTATCGGCTTTTGGCATTGGCATTTTTAGCATCATCTTTGTTGTGTGCTTGCGTATGGGAGTTGTAGGAATCTTTTGGGGCAACATCCTGGCCCGTATTATAGCATACTTATATTTAGACTTTAAAATAGGACTTCTCAAGACTTATTTTGACCTAAAAACAGAATACTGGCACATTGGCAAGAAGATTTTATATTATTGTGTGCCGCTCATACCTGGAATGATATGTTGGTGGCTGGCAAGCTCCTCCGACCGATTCTTTATTTCAACTTATTTAGGGGTTAATATTAACGGAATATATGCTGTTGCAGTACGTTTTACAGGTATCATTTATACCTTTACTACCATCTTCTACCAAGCCTGGCAAGAAACTGCCATAAAACAATATCAAAGTAAAGACAGAGATCAATTCTTTTCTCAGATGGCTAACACGTTCATCTTCTTTTTAGCTTTTTTGTTCATCAATTATAATATAGCACTTAAAATCTTTTATCCCTATATTGTTGATAATAATTATGCTGAAAGCATCTACTACATCTTGCCTCTCTGCATTTCTGCTCTGTTTTTCTCAATGACCCAGTTTCTTGACATGGGCTACCAGTGCTCCAAGGAGACACTACTCATAATTCCAAGCTACGCGCTAACAGCTTTCATCAATGTGACTCTCAACTATATATTGATAAAACAGTTAGGTCTTTCAGGTGCTGCAATTTCAATAAATGTCTCATTTTTAGTGTTATTCATATATAGATATGTTGATACTCGCCGCTTCTTTAAAATCAGGATTAATGGTAGCTCAATTGTCGCTATTGTAATGATAGGACTGACGGCTATTCCTTTTTACTGGTGGAACTCAGCGTGGTATCTTATTGCTTTTCTCATTGCTGGAAACCTGGTTTTGCTCGTTGCAATGCCAGCCTCTATTAGGCAAGACTTGTTGGGCAAACTTTTGAAACGTAAACAATAAAGATAGTATTTTAACGTTACATTATATATTTTATATTAATATTATATTATGAAAATTACAAAATTAATAATATTTGTCTTTTCGATATTTGTGTTGACTGGCTGCAAGACAGCGACTAATAACGCTCTTTCCTATTTCCGTAATCTTGGAGATTCCCCAAACGGAGTGATGCCACAGGGCTTAGGATATGGCATAAAGATTGTTACAGACGATGAACTCTCTATTGTTGTGTCATCTTCGGTGCCAGAGGCTACTGCTATGTATAACCAGCTGCAAGCCAATAATGCCAATCGTGGTGATCTTAACACCCAAGCTACTCCAAAACTTCAGACTTACATAGTCGATAAGCAGGGCGATATTATGATGCCAGTGCTGGGTAAGATTAATGTTGCTGGCAAGACAACCAGGGAAGTGGAAGAAATCATTAGAGCGCGGGTGAGTGCCAACGTGAAAGATCCGTTTGTGAGAGTTGAGTTGTTAGGATTTAACATAGACGTAATGGGCGAAGTGAAGAATCCTCAACGCATTTATGTCAATTCCGAGCGATACACACTGCTCGACGCATTAAGTGCCGCTGGCGACCTCACTGAGTATGGAGAGCGCAGCAACGTGCTGGTGATACGCGAAGAAGATGGCAAGCAGACATACCATCGCCTGAACCTTGCCGACAGCAATATCTTCTCTTCGCCATATTTCTACTTGCATCAGAACGATGTTATCTATGTTGAGCCCAATCAGATTCGCATAGACAATTCCAAATATAACCAAAACAATGCCTATAAACTTTCGGTCATTTCTACCATTGTGAGTGCTAGCTCAGTAGTGGCATCGTTAATAATTGCTCTGGCAGTGAAATAAATTTCTTCTTTTTTCACACACTATCATGGCATGGTTATTAAGCTTGACAGAATATGCGTTTGGATTTTCATCGTGTGCTTGGCTTTAATGAGCACTACGGATTATTTGGGATATCTTGATGAATTGGCAAGCTTTTTACTCGCATGTGTCGCTTTTGCCGACTTTATATTTAACAGAAAGAATCGCAGTCGCTATGTTCCACTTTTAGTGGTTATCTTTATTCTTTTTTGCTATGTTCTCTATTCTATAGCAATTGGAAGTAACGGAATCAAGTATATACTCTTAGACTTTGTCATCCAAATCAAGTCATTTTTAGCATTTCTTGTTGTTTATGCCATTGCGCCAATAATGAACTCTAGCGAGAAAAAGATTATCAGTGTCATCAGCGTCATTAATATTGTAGCTGTGGCAATACTACTGCTTATAGGAGAGCCATATATTGAGATGTCCATTGGCCACATTGCAAATGGTGGTATTATTATCTTCCTCAACATATTAATTTTCATGTTTTGCAATCTAAACGAGGATAATAGCCTATTTGCCCCCCAAAAAATAATAGTTGTTATATCGCTTTTGGCGGGATTGATGTGTACACGCTCAAAATATTATGGAGAATGTATTTTCCTCTTGTTCATGCTTTTTCTCTACAAGCCAGGCATGATGCGAAGTTTTAAATTTAAGCATTTAATATTGGTTTTGTTATTATTTAGCGTTATCGGTTTTGCTGTTTGGAATAAATTTTCTTATTACTTTATTGGCTCTTCTATGGGAGAATCTTTTGATTCCGATTTTATCGAGTCCATGGCACGACCGGCATTATATTATGCCAGTGGAGAAATTCTTATTGACTACATTCCATTTGGTTCTGGATTAGCTTCATTTGCGACCTATGCATCTTATGCCAATTATTCTGATATATATTTTCAATATGGTCTCAACAATGTATGGGGATTAAGTCCTGAGATGCCCGATTTTATATGCGATGCATTTTATGCAGAGCTTGCTCAATTTGGTATTGTGGGTATCATACTGTTTATATATTTCTGGTATTGGGCCTATGGCAAAATAAAGCCCCTTATTCAAGATGAATCGTTAAAATACGTGTTTATCGTTGGAGCATCGGCATTTTTTTTTATTCTTGTAGAATGCACAACTGGAACCGCATTCATCAGATCTTCAGGTGTAATTGTCATGATGATATTAGGTTTTGTCACAGCTATTGCAAAAGAGCATAAAATGTCAACAATAAAAAATAAAAATATATGAGTAACAACACAATAGACCTAAGGCGACACACAAGAGAGATAAAACGACACAAGTGGTGGATTATAGCATCGGTGGCTGCTTTCGCTCTACTGGCGTTTTGGTACTGGCAGCACCACCTGCCTGAATATACTGTGCATAGCGTTATGCTCATCGAGGAAGACGAAGACAATGGTTCGGGTGGTAGCATCTCAAACAAAGGAGGAATCTCTCAAATGATGCGGGCATTTTCGATAGGCGGCTTTGGTGCCTCGTCGGTTGACAACGAACGCATTATCGCCGAGACTCACACTGTGCTGCTTCGAACCATCAAGGACCTGGGACTGAACTGCTCTGTCGTAGGACACAACGGCATCAAGCGCAAAGTGCTTTATGGCAGCCAATGCCCCATCAAGGTGAATGCCCCAAGTGAACTATACGACACTCTTAGTGTGAGCCTAAAGATGAACATAACCTTTAGTGGAGAAAAGGCCAACATAAAAGTCAAGAAAGGAATGTTCTCCACAGTCGCCACACTCAACGATGTGTCACTGCCATGTGAAGTGAAAACCCCATACGGAACATTCCAAGTGGCGCACAACGACTCCTGTCAGCCTGTTAAGAATTACACTAACGAGCTCACCGTGAGCATATCGGGCAGTGAGTCCCTTGTGGAATACTATCGCAAAAAGATAAATCTCGATCTCTATGACAAGAAGGCCGATGCTGTGGAGTTCACTCTCGACGACCCATGTCCAGAGCGTGGCATCGACATCCTCAACAAGATGATGGAGAACTACAACAACGTGCGCAAGGAACACAAAGATGAGATTTCGCGCAAGGAAATTGAGTTCTACGACAATCGCATCGCATCACTGGCACAAGAGCTGGAAAATGCCGACAACCGCATGGTTGAGTTCAAAAAAAACAACAGCATTGTTGATTTAGAGAATCAAGCTGGTGCCATCATTAAGCAAGATGCAGCCTTACAGCAGGAGGCTGTAAAGCTGCGCGCCGAGATGGAAATCAATCAAATGATTTTGAATGAGCTCAACAAGAATGGCTATAATGTGCTGCCCATTCTTGGCAATGATGCCACCTCTTCGGCTATCTCACAATATAACCAACTTGTGGTGTCAAAGCATGAACTTGAGAAGTCGGCAAGAGGCGAGAATGAGGCTCTGATGTCTCTCAATGAGAAGCTTTCGGCTACCAAGAATTCGATTATCACTAGCGCACAACGCAACATCGACGCGTCAAGCATCCGCCTCAACGAGCTTTATGCCAGCATGGGGCATGATGAGGTCAAGAAGTCACAGATGCCATCTCAGGAAAAGGAATATCTAAATCTGCTGCGTGACAAGGAACTTAAGAACGAGTTGTTTATCTTCCTTATGCAACGCCGTGAGAGCAGTATGCTACAGCTCACCAAAAATTCGTCTCCCAGTTTTGTTATCGACAAGGCTTACAGCGATGTCAAGCCAAGTCTGGTAAAACCATTAATCGTAACGCTGATTCTGCTGTTCATGGGAGTGCTGCTGCCACTGCTTCTTGTTCTATTCCGCATGAAGAGACGCAACCGAATCAATGATCCTTTTGACTTAAATGAAGAATGGGAAAACCAAGCTGTAAATGTCATCACTAAGAAAAAAGACCAAGAAGCAATAGAAGAGCAGCTGCGCACCATAAGAGCAAAACTCTTCCACATGAAAGACATTAAGCAGTTCCTGATTTATGATGTCACAAAAAACAATGACAGCATATTAAAGCAACTTGTCGAGACCATAGAAAAAAGCAACAAGCAAATCAAAACCATAAAGGTTGCCAACATCGATGAGCTGTATTCCGATAGTTATAGAGAGAAAATTGAGAAAGCAAGCTCTGCAGATTATATCTTTACCGAAATAACACATCTTGCATCGTTAGGTCAGGCAAGCGACATATTATCGGGAGAAGACAAGGGGCTGATGCTGATACTCAAGAGCCCTGATTACAAACGCGATAAATTCGACAGTCTTGTCAAGGAGTATAATTCGCCCGAAAAGGCTATAGTAATTATAACAAAATAAGAGAATTCATATGAGACTTTTTTCAAGATGTTACATTTTTGCATGGGCTTTTGTGGCATTGTTCAACCTTAGCCTAAATGCTGCCACTTTTGAGGCAGGAAAGACCTATGTTATTTCACAAGATTTTGTCCTGACAGGATCAGAGACCATTGCCTCTGATGTTACACTCATCTTTCAAGGTGGTAAAATAACTAGCAAATCGGCTGTGACGCTCACTGGAAATAACACTAAGATTGTGGCCCCGATAGGCAGGATCTTTGGCGATAAGGTGTCGGTAAAAGGCTCATGGGACATTGATCGCGCCTACCCGCAATGGTTTGGTGCTACAGCATATGATGACTTTGTGAACTATAATTCCCAGACATCTGTTAAAGAGTCGGGAGAAGCCATTAATAAGGCGATAGCTATGAAACAAAGGGGAGAGGTGTTTCTAATAAAGGGTATTTACATAATATCATCACCTGTCATTATAACTGATGGCATACAATTAAAAGGGGAAAGAGGTATTGAAAAACATTCTGAAAACAACTATGGAGGCACTATTTTGCAATCTTGGAAGAGCAAAAGTTCAGTGATACGTGATGAAGATGACCAATTCATGATTTATGTGAATTCAGATGCTAAAAAGCAACGTATAACAAAAGGCGGCTTTCTTGCAAGTCAAATCACTCAGATAGCAGATATTGAACTATATAATTTCATCCCTTCGGGCAAATACTCTTCTGTTCAGCAGTTGCAAAAGAATACCACTGCTTGTTTAAAAGGAATCTTTGCCTATGAAGGTTTTCAACTTGACCATGTCAGGTTCCGTAATATGCGTCAAGCCCTTTTGTACTCTAGTAATCAATATATTGACAACAAGCAGGTGACCTATTGCGACTATGAGTGCACTAATGAGAACTTCAAGCTTTTAGAACGCCTCTTTGCTTATTCTCTTGACGGTTTTGGCGACAATCTGCTCTTTGAGCACAATGGCATACATGAGGCAAAATATAACAAAGGCATTTCATTATCTAATTGCTTAGGTGCAAGCATTAGAAACAACATTATCAATGCCGACGTAAGTTTCAAATCTTGTAAAGCTATAGATTTCGTTGCCAATCACATGGAATATGGAGCCGAGATTTCTGTCATTTCAACCTCGCTTAACATGAGTGAAAATTATATTGAGCGTGGTTATACCACGCCGTTGAAAATATCAGGCGATGGAGATCGTAACAAATCAATAGTAAAAATGAATGGCGATATGTTTATCTTCATTGATCGGCCACGCAATTATCCTGATGGTGCAGAAGAAGGCAAGCCTATCAACTACAATATGTTCCGAAATAGACTCAATAATGCCAGTGAATATGATATTGCCATTGACAATAACGCAGTTATCAGTCTTAATCAAGTTTATAGATACAGGGTTGGTGACATTGCAGCCAAAACTTATCCAATGGGTATCAAAGTTTGCAAACTTGACAACCAAGAGCCTTTACACAAGTTTAATGACTTTAGTTATATTCTCTCTCAGAATGGTTCTATTTCAAGTGACTTCAAGGTTGATATGTCATTTTCTCTAACTAACATTAATGCTATAGATGTTCACACGGCAATGAAAAATAACGACACCTATTGGCTTGGAGAATCTGGCACCTATAACTATCAATATCAAGTTGTTTATGACAAGGAGCGAAAAATCCTTGCCACTCGTAATGGCAATCAGCTCTTTAATGTGTCTAACAGTCAAGACATGACAGGTGGTTTGAAACAAAACAGTAAAGGCGGGGTTCTTCTTGTAATTGCCGATAATGAGGGTAATGGTTCTCGTGCAACAATCAGACTCATACGCAAGCGCAATGGCTCATCGAGCTTTAGCTATGTTGATATTCCTAACAATAATGGCAGTTTCTTGTATGACAATGGCATATCGGTTAATGGATATCACTGGCAAGCTGGAACCAAAAAAGACATCTTATCTGGAGCAACAAATGTGGAAAGCGTTTCTTATCAGGGTGATAATGTTGTTTGTCGCATCTCAGGTGACAAATCAAAATCAACGTGGAAACGTGGCGATGTGCTCATCAATACTGGTAGTGATAAAACTTGGAATGTTGTCAAGTAATTAGAGACAAGCACTGCGAAAAAGTTTTTTAATGACAATTCTTGAGATAAATAAGTATCATTACCTTAAAGGAGGCGCCGATACCGTGTTTTTCAACACAATGGAGCTTCTTGAGGCTCATGGCCACAAGGTGGTTCCTTTCGCCATCAAGCATCCAAAGAATTTACCTTCGCCTTATCAGAGTTACTTTGTTGATGCACCTGAGATTCGGGACATGAATAGTATCATGGACAAAGTAAAGAGCATTCCACGCTTCATCAGCAACAAGAACGCTGCACGGCAGTTAGAGGAATTGCTCAAAGCAGTCTCTCCCGATGTGGCCCACATCCACAATATGTTCAATGGCCTATCGATGTCGATTCTTCCGGTTCTTCACAAGCATAATATACCTGTTGTGGTCACTATGCATGAAACCAGGTTTGTTTGTCCATCATCCTATTTCATGCTCCGTGGCAAGTGGTGCCGTTTTTGTCGCAAGTCGTTACACTTAAATTGCTTGCTACGACGATGCTATCAAGACAGCTTGACCATAAGTGCCATGTCAACCATCGAGATGATACACAAGGACTTTTTGTTCAATTACGACAAATACATCAATCGCTATGTGTTCTTGTCTAAACGCTTCCTTGACACACACGCACAATACAGAGAGCATTTTAGGAAAAAAGGGACTATTCTTCCTAATTTCATGAAAAACATTAGTGATAACATCCGGGTTGCACAGCACAAGAATTATTTTCTTTATTACGGACGGTTGACACAAGAGAAAGGAATCAAAACTCTGATAAGTGCTATAAAATTATTGCCAAATATTAACTTTAAGATAGCAGGAACTGGACCTTTGCAACACGAGATTGAGGCAATTTCTGGCGGCAATGTCGAGTATTTAGGTTTTGTAGTGGGCGACAAGCTCACCTCTCTTGTGGAAAATGCGAAGTTCACTATTGTGCCCTCAGAATGTGAGGACAACAATCCTATGACCATAATAGAATCCTATGGACTGGGAACCCCTGTGCTTGGCGCACGAATGGGTGGTATCCCTGAAATCATTGATGACAACAACACCGGACTTGTTTTTGAGCCGTTTAATGTGCAATCGCTGCGTGATGCCATCATTTGGGGCGATAAAATTAGGGCAGATGAATATAAATTACTATCTTTGCAGGCCCATCGGTTTGCCCAGGAGAATTTTAACCCCGAGACTTATTATGACAGGCTGATGATTATCTTCAACGAAGCAATTGACAAGAAATGACTATATTAGAGATTGGAACTGGCTACACTTCAATTCCTGCACGCATGGGAGCTGCAACCGAGATTGTGGTTGAGCAGCTTACCACATCGATGCTTGCCCTAAAGCAGAATGTCAAGATTATTGATATCAAAGACCCTAACCGGCTTCCCACCAGCCTCCCTGTTGAGGAGGTTGCAGTGCCATCGTTTCTTCACAGCACCGACACCTCGCTGGGCGTCATGCACAAAGCCAAGCGAGTGGTTTATTCTATAGCCCTGGCAAGAAAACTCAAGAAACTCATCAAGAAAACTGAGGGGCATGTTATATTACATTTCCACAATCAGTATAACCTCTATTTCTTCCTGAAACTCACGTCCAAGAAGCTGCTCAAGAACGTGACCATAGGCTACACAGTACACAGCTATGTGTGGCACGGCAACTGGGAGGACATAAAGGACACTGTCAAGAAGCGCTATTTCCAAGAGATTTATTGCTGCCAGCATGCTGATGCAGTATTCACCCTTAACCCAGTAATCACCGATATGCTCACCGAGCATTGCAACGTTGACCCTAACAAGGTTCACAACGTCATCAACGGCATTAACACCAATGTCTACTGCCCTCTTGATGATAAGCAAAAGCATGAGGCGTTCTCTCATTTCAATATCAACCCCGGCACCAAGGTCATTCTGCAAGTGGGCTCGGTATGCGACCGCAAGAACCAGCTTGACACATTGAGAAAAATTGCTCCGCTGCTCCAACGTTCTAGTGACACAATGTTTTGCTATGCAGGAGGTGTCATAGATGAGGCCTATCTTCAAAGCATTAACAGTGAAGCATCCAGGCTCAATGTTGCTGAGCAAGTGAGATATATGGGCGAGCTTAAACCTGGGGAGGAGCTGAACATGCTCTATGGTATTGCCAAAGCAACAATCATGAATTCAAAGAGCGAGGCATGGGGACTTGTGGTTATTGAATCACTGGCAGCAGGAACCCCTACCTTTGTCAATCACGCAATCATGCAGTCACAACCCTGTTTTAGCAATCATGAGAATGAGGGAATATTGACAATTGGTGAGGATTTTGCGACTCAACTTGAAAGTATAATTGGCAACCATGAGCTGCACACCGAGTTGGCTGTCAAGGGCCGAGAAATGATTAAAGACAATTTCAGTTGGGATATTGCAGCCAAGCAATATCTACAAGTATTATCCAAACAATAACGACGCAGGGGGGCGTTTATATCGATATGGACCCAAGTCTGAGAAAATTGCAGCACAAACGCCTTGCTACGCTCGACATTGCCAGGATTGCATGTGTCATCCTTGTTGTAATTGGACACTATGATCCCGCCGAGGCTCCATCTCATTACAGCAATATGCTAAAGGTCATTTACACCTTCCACATGCCGGTATTCCTCTTCATAAGTGGATATCTATACATAATCACAAGAAGAGAAGAGTCATTTAAGACTTTCATTACCAAGAAAATCAAGCGACTTGCCATTCCATACCTTGTCACTTCGACAATAATCATCACCATTAAACTGCTATCGCAAGGCAATGCAAGAGTTGACCATCCTGTAACAGCGTGGTCCTATCTGAAAATGTTTTACTTACCCGAGGCAGGTTATTTCTTGTGGTTCATCATCGCTCTGTTTGTGATGTTTGTGGTTGTATACTTCTTTAAATCAAAACAAGCGCGACTGATACTCTTTCTTTTCAGCTTCTTGATTTCGCTTCTGCCGTCTTGCGGTATAGACATTTTGTGCCTTAGGCAAACTCAAGAGATGATGGTCTATTTCATGACAGGAGTAGTGATAGCCGACTATGCACCAACCTTGTTTAAGGCAGGCATAGCGCCAACATTAATCATATTATTGGCATTCATTGGCTGCGAAGCCTATTACATGCAGCATCAAGATTCAGTGGTAATGTACAAGATACTGCCGTTTGTGGGCATTGCCACAGTCATGACAATGTGCCACAACTGTGAGAGGTATATTCCAGTGCTGGCACGCTCATGTGTGGTGCTTGCGCCTTCGGTTTATATTATCTACCTTTTTCACACAACCATTCTAGGGATTGCTAAAGCCTCTTTTTCAAGAATACATTTTTTTGCCAACAATATTGATTCAACCTTCTATCTACAAGCTTTTTGTGCCATATCGTGTGGGGTACTTGTGCCAATTGTGTTGTACTACATCATCAAGAAATTTAAAATTCTAAGACTATTATTTGGCGTGTAGTTGATTTTCTTGTAACTTTGCACGCTATTTTTGCCACATGTGGCAAATTGGTGGTTTCTCTACGAAAAACAGACCGCGTCCCAAAAGTGTATATTACACACAATAACGGCGCATTGTTTTGCGTTTAGATATAGATATACTACACAATTGTCATGACAATCATAAAGCCGACTGACGCTTCTATCATATTAACTTACCGTTGTCCTATGCGCTGCAAGATGTGTAACATCTGGGACAACCCTACCATAAAAGAGCAGGAACTCAAGCCAAGCGAGCTGGAGTGCCTGCCACAGCTCAAGTTCATCAACCTCACGGGGGGTGAACCATTTGTGCGTGAGGATATTGGCGAGATTGTGGAGGTGTGCTTCAAGAAGACAAAACGCATAGTAATCTCCACTAGTGGATGGTTTGAGGACAGGGTTATCGACTTGGCTAAGAGGTTTCCCAATATTGGCATCCGCATCAGCATTGAAGGGTTGGCGCAGAAGAACGATGAATTACGAGGCCATGAGGGTGGCTTCGACAAGGGACTGCGCACCTTGCGCACCCTTAAAGAGATGGGCTTGAAGGATATAGGCTTTGGATGCACTGTTAGCAACAACAACAGCAGCGATATGCTGGAACTATATAAGCTTGGCAAGGAGATGGGCATGGAATTTGCCACTGCCGCCTTCCACAACAGCTACTACTTCCACAAGTATGACAACGTGATAACCAACCGCGAGCAGGTGTGCCGTGACTTTGAGACGCTGGTGAACTGGCAGCTCAAGGAGCGTAGCCCCAAGTCGTGGTTCCGGGCGTGGTTCAATATGGGCCTTATCAATTATATTGAGGGAAACCGTCGCATGCTCCCCTGCGAGGCTGGCATGGTGAATTTCTTTATTGACCCTTATGGTGAGGTGTATCCGTGCAACGGTCTGGAAGAGAGATACTGGAAAGAGTCGATGGGTAACATCCGCACCACCCCCGATTTCATGACAATATGGAACAGCGAGCAAGCCGAGAAGGTGAGAGCTAAAGTGCGCAAATGTCCCAAAAACTGCTGGATGGTGGGAACCGCAGCACCAGTAATGAAGAAATACATCAAGCATCCTGCCAAGTGGGCGCTGAAGAACAAAATGCGCTCGCTGCGAGGCAAGCCGGCTCTGCTCGACAAGTGCTGGCACAATGTGGGTCAAGACCCGCAGCAAGGCGACCTGAGAGAGACTTTTTGACCATTAACTAACTGTTTTTTTACTATCCCATTAAGGAATCATGAAGATTGTTGTCATTGGCACACGAGGCATCCCCGATATTCAAGGGGGAGTGGAAACTCACTGCGAGGAGCTGTATCCGAGGCTGGCAGCTATGGGGTGCGACGTGACGCTCATTCGTCGCAGCTGCTATGTGACCGACGACAATCGCATCAGCGAGTATAAGGGAGTGAAAATCATCGATGTCTATGCTCCTCGACGCAAGAGCACCGAGGCTTTCATTCACACTTCATTGGCACTGATGAAAGCCCGCAAGCTAAAGCCCGACATAGTGCATATTCACGCCATCGGTCCAGCCCTCTGCACACGCATGGCTAAGATGATGGGGATGAAAGTGGTATCGACTAATCATGGACCCGACTACGACCGCCAGAAGTGGGGGCGCATGGCAAAAGCGGCTTTACGCAAGGGTGAGCGCATTCAGGCTCGCCATTCCGACCATATTATAGCCATCAGCCATGTGATTGTGGATATATTGAAGAAGCGACACAATCGTTTCAACAATGTCTCAATAATCTATAATGGGGTGAATGAACCAGTTAAATCGACACATACCGATTATATTGAGTCGCTGGGACTGGAAAAAGGAAAATATGTTATGACTATGGGGCGTTTCGTGCCAGAGAAACGATTTGACTGGCTTATTGAAGCGTTTCAGAGGGCTCATTTTAATGGTTATAAACTTGTGATTGTGGGTGACAGCGACCACAACGACCAATACTCGGCGCAACTCAAGAAAATGGCGAGAGAGAGTGAAAATGTTGTGCTTACAGGATTTATAAAAGGCGAGAAACTGAACCAGATTATGACAAATGCAGCATTGTTTGTGCTGCCTTCCACTCATGAGGGGTTGCCCATCTCGCTGCTTGAAGCTATGAGCTACAACCTTGACGTGCTTGTTAGCGATATCCCTGCCAACAGAATTCCCGAACTTGAGCGTGACGATTTCTTTACTATGGACAGTATTTATGAGCTCACTCACTCGCTCACTCGCAAGATGAGAAAGCCCAAACGTGGTCGCCAATATGACTTAAGCAACTACAATTGGGACAATATCGCACAGCAGACTCTGGATGTGTATAAGCAAGTGCTGGAATTGTAGAGACGAGACCTGTCTCGTCCGTTATCAGTTATCAGTTTCTGATCCCCAATCCCCGATCCTCGATTCCCGATCCTCGCGCCACAGGCGCTAATTACACGTTAAAGCGGAACACCACGATGTCGCCGTCTTGGAACACGTAGTCCTTGCCCTCGATGTGCATCTTTCCAGCCTCTTTCACTGCCGCCTCGCTGCCATAAGCGATGTAATCCTCATATTTGATAATTTCGGCACGGATGAAGCCACGCTCGAAGTCGGTATGGATCACGCCGGCGCACTGTGGTGCCTTGCTGCCCTTGCGGAAAGTCCATGCGCGCACCTCTTTGGGTCCTGCGGTGAGGAAGGTCTCAAGGTCGAGTAGCTTGTAGGCGGCTTTGATGAGTCGGTTCACACCGCTCTCTTTCAAACCAATCTCCTCAAGGAACATCTGACGCTCCTCGTAGGTGTCGAGTTCGGCTATATCGCTCTCGGTCTGCGCTGCCACCACGAGGATTTCAGCGTTCTCGTCCTTCACCGCCTCGCGCACCGCCTCTACATATTTGTTGCCTGTTGCGGCGCTGGCGTCGTCAACGTTGCACACATACAGCACTGGCTTGTTGGTCAAGAGGAACAGGTCGCGGGCGAATTTCTGCTCATCTTTGGTGTCGAGCACCACGCTGCGCGCGCTCTTGCCCTGAGTGAGCACTTCCTGGTAACGCTTGAGCACCTCGTGCTGCATCTTAGCATCGCGCTCGCCGGCTGCCGCCATCTTCGCCACCTTGCTGATGCGGCTCTCGATGGTCTCCAGGTCGCGCAGCTGCAGCTCGGTGTCAATCACCTCCTTGTCGCGCACGGGGTCAACGGTGCCGTCAACGTGAGTCACATTGTCGTCGTCGAAGCAGCGCAGCACATGGATAATGGCGTCGGTCTCGCGGATGTTGGCAAGGAATTTGTTGCCCAAACCCTCGCCTCTGCTAGCGCCCTTCACCAATCCGGCGATATCAACTATCTCCACCGTTGTGGGCACAATCTTGGCGGGATGCACAAGCTCGGCGAGTTTGTTGAGTCGCTCGTCGGGGACGGTTATCACGCCCACATTAGGCTCGATTGTACAGAAAGGGAAATTTGCCGACTGCGCCTTTGCGTTCGACAAGCAGTTAAACAGTGTTGACTTGCCCACATTAGGCAGTCCCACGATACCACATTGAAGTGCCATAAGAATATTCTTTAGTTTAGTATTTTAATAATTTGTAGGGACGAGGCCTGCCTCGTCCACTCATTGACGAATGTAAGGACAAGGCATGCCTTGACCGTCCGTTGACAATTTCGCCTGCAAAGATAGTGATTTTTTCGGTAACCGCATTAACCCAACAGCAATAAACACTCAAAACGACGGGCTGATTTTTGATTATTGTTTTATCTCCCAATGCCCAGTTTTGTTACTTCCTTTTCTTATTATTATTCCTGTTTTTTTTAGTTCACTTAGGCGACGCTTTATTGTTGCCTCCGAGACTCCCAGCAATCTGCCATATTCGGCATAGTTGAGACTGTTATCTTGCTTAATAGCATCAATCAATCGCTCTTTTATCGGGTCAGAGGAAACGTTTATCGGGTCAGGAACGGTTTTTATTGGGTCAATTGCTTGTGTTTTTATATATTCTTCGATTTCTTTCTTTAGGTTTTGAATATGTTCTTTTAGCATAAAAGAGTTGAACGGCTCGTATGATTCTTGTTCTTGAGAGTCAACAAGTGCTTGGATGTATTCTGCTTTGTCCTCTTTAAGAATCTTTACTGGTAATAATCCAAGTTCATATTGCAGATGATTCATAATTAGACGAGCCATTCTGCCGTTGCCGTCAACCCATGGATGAATTGTGACCAATTGATAATGAGCCTCAAAACTCAAAAGATATTTAGCGATAATATCATCGTTGCCAAGAAGATGCTGTCGATGAATGTTTATGTTTTTACAAAACTCTTCAAGTTTTGAAGGAACTTTCATATAATTCATATAGGAACGGCCACCAACACCAGCAGTCACGCCTACCAGACGAAGATCACCCTTTGATGCATCAAACGAACCTTGAGCGGTGTTGTAGATGCTTCCAGTATTTTTCATAACGATAGCTGACAGACCTTTGAGCATTTCAACAGAAAAATTAGTGTGTTGGTGTGCTAAAATCATGGACTGCTCGTATGCCATTTTTAAATCCAAATTCATCATTTGTTCTTGGATAGTGCGACCTTTTGCCGAAATACCTTCATCAAATAACAATTGATTCTCTATTTCGGTTACAGTGCTTCCCTCAATGGCTGTAGAATGGGTAATAATAGAGTAGAGATAGAACTTTTGGTAGTCTATCTGCTTGACAATCCCCAATGAATTATACTCATTGAGTATTTCCTTTAATCTATGTGTTAATTCTTGGTTCACAGTAATTAAAGCATTAATATTTCGTCTGCAAAGATAGTGTTTTTTTCGGTAACTGCATTAACTCAACAGCAATAATTGTGCATTATGAATTGTGCATTAAATCACTACCACGAATAGCCCAGGCGTGTCAAATTGTTTTGAGCAGAAGTGTTTCCTTGACGTGCCGCCTTGCGGTACCATTCCACCGCTTGATTGAGGTCTTTTGTCACGCCATAGCCATTCTCATAGCAATTCCCCAAACCGCATTGAGCCTCCTCATCACCCTGCTCTGCAGATTTGCTGTACCAATACACCGCCTGGATGTAGTCTTGAGCTACACCATAGCCTTGTTCATAGCTATACCCTAAGTTGTTTTGTGCCGTGGCATCACCCTGCTCGGCAGACTTGCGGAACCAATATACAGCCTGGATGTAGTCTTGAGCTACACCTTGACCACGCGCATAGCAATATCCCAAGCCACATTGTCCACCGGCATTACTCTGTTCGGCTGCCTTGCGGTACCAATACACCGCCTGGATGTAGTCCTGCGCTACACCATGTCCATTTTCATAGCAATTCCCCAAGTTGTTTTGTGCCGTGGCATTACCCTGTTCGGCAGACTTGTGGTACCAGTACACTGCTTGTCTGTAGTCCTGTGCTACTTCTTTGCCGAAATAATAGCAATTCCCCAAGCCACATTGTCCTCTGGCATTACCCTGCTCGGCAGACTTACTGTACCAATACACCGCCTGGATGTAGTCTTGCGCTACTCCTTTGCCTTTATCATAGCAATACCCCAAGCTACATTGTCCACCGGCATTGCCCTGCTCGGCAGACTTGCGGTACCAGTACACTGCCTGGTTGTAGTCCTGCGCTACACCATGTCCATTTTCATAGCAATTCCCCAAGTTGTTTTGTGCCGTGGCATTACCTTGCTCGGCAGACTTGCGATACCAGTACACTGCTTGTCTGTAGTCTTGCGCTACACCATGTCCATTTTCATAGCAATTCCCCAAGTTGTTTTGTGCCGTGGCATTGCCCTGCTCGGCAGACTTACTGTACCAATACACCGCCTGGATGTAGTCCTGCGCTACTCCTTTGCCTTTATCATAGCAATACCCCAAGCTACATTGTCCATCGGCATTGCCCTGCTCGGCAGACTTGCGGTACCAATACACTGCCTGGTTGTAGTCTTGCGCTACACCATAGCCTTGTGCATAGGTATACCCCAAATTGTATTGTGCCGTGGCATTGCCCTGCTCGGCAGACTTGCGGTACCAGTACACTGCTTGTCTGTAGTCCTGCGCTACTCCATTGCCGTAATAATTGCAATTTCCCAAGCCACATTGTCCACTGGCATTGCCCTGCTCGGCAGACTTGCGGTACCAATACACCGCCTGGATGTAGTCCTGCGCTACTCCATTGCCGTTATAATAGCAATTCCCCAAGTTGTTTTGTGCCGTAGCATTACCCTGCTCGGCAGACTTGCGGAACCAATATACAGCCTGGATGTATTCCTGCGCTACTCCATTGCCGTTATAATAGCAATTCCCCAAGTTGTTTTGTGCCGTGGCATTGCCTTGCTCGGCAGACTTGTGGTACCAGTACACTGCTTGTCTGTATTCCTGCGCTACTCCTTTGCCTTTATCATAGCAATACCCCAAGCTACATTGTCCACTGGCATTGCCCTGCTCGGCAGCTTTGCGATACCAATACACCGCCTGGATGTAGTCTTGCGCTACACCATAGCCTTGTGCATAGCTATACCCCAAGTTGTATTGTGCCGTGGCATCACCTTGCTCGGCAGCTTTGCGATACCAATACACCGCCTGGATGTAGTCTTGCGCTACACCTTGACCACGCGCATAGCAATATCCCAAGTCACATTGAGCACTGGCATCTCCACGTTGGGCTTTCTCTTTAAGATTGAGGCTATAGTTCACTTCCGCCATGGCAGTCAAAACCACAAGAAGAGCAAAAAATAAAGTTATTATCTTTTTCATAAATGTAATGATTAATTCTGATTCATTTCACTAAAATTTTCAACTTCTCAATTGCACCTTGAACCATGATCAATTCGCATGCTTTAATTCAAAATCCTGTCCAGTTTTGTCGCCAGAGGTCGCGGGCGAGCTCGTCCCAACGGAGGATGGTGGCGCCGAAGAAGTCGGAGACGTAGCCGTTAAGCATCGTCTGGGCTTTCTCAGGGTCGCTGGCGTTAAGCTGTTGCCACATTTGTTGCACGTAGGGCAGTTCTCTCTGTCCTTTCTCCATGAAGTAGTCGCGCTGCGGCTCAATCATGGAGCGGAACTTGCCCCATCGCACAGTGGCGAGACGGTTCGCCTTGCGGTAGTGCCACAGGGCGGCATCGTCGCGGTCGCTGTGCTGGCCGCACACCTGTAGCAGTTGAGGCAGCTCGGTGGTGCCGGCGAAGATGGGGAATCGCGGACTCTCGCCTGGGTTGTCGAGGCATATCCATGCCACTCCGCCCACCTCGTCGGGGAGCCAGGAACGACACTGAATTACGGTGCTGTAGGCACTCCAGGGTACGCTCACGGTGCGGATGTTCTTCATCGCCGAGTCGCCCATGGCGTAATACATGTTTATCTCGTCAGGGCGCATCCAGGGGTTGCTGAAGGGCGACACTATGCTGTCGGGCTCGTTCTCCACGAGGTTGCCCTGCTTGTCTTTGCGCTTGGGGTTAGGTATAAGGTGACGGCCGCTAAGGTTCTTGTCGGTGCCCTCGTAGTAGCTTCCCAGCAGCTGCATCACCTGTTCGGGACTCACCTTCGCGTCGGGCTTGATGCTCAATGGCAGCCACTCCACCGTGTCGCTGAGGTTGAGTGATGGCGCGAGGGCGTTCATTATGTAGTGCTCACGCACGCTGTAGTTCTTCTTCTCATGGAAGTAGTTCTCACCGCTATAGGCCTTGAAGAAATTGAACTCCTCCTTGCCGTCCCACAGCTTGAGTTGCTTGGCGACATCCTTCACGTTGGCCGATGCCATGTAGTGGTCCTTGTCGTTGAGGTCGAGGGTGCCGATGCGCGAGATGTTGGCCGAGACGGCAATCTCGTCGTCGGGAATGCGTACAGCAGCCCACACAGCACCCACCTTCTTGGGGCCAGCACCGAAAATCTCGAATATCCACACCTCGTTGGGGTCGGCAACGGTGAGTGCCTCGCCGCCATCGCAGTAACCGTACTTCTCGGCAAGGCTGCCCATCGTTTTGATGGCATCGCGAGCGGTGGAGCAGCGTTCCAGTGCGATGCGCTCCAGTTCTTCGATGTAGAACATTCCCGCCTTGTTTACCAGCGTGTCGCGGCCGCCGATGGTAGTCTCGCCCATCGCTACCTGTTTCTCATTCATACAGGGGTAGGCGGTGTCGAGGTAGCGGTAGGTGTGGCGCACCTGCGGAATGGTGCCCTTCACATACATCTTGGTGCTGTCGCTCGCAGCCTGAGTGTGCATGCGTCCCTCGTAGATTGCGGTCACCGTATCGCGCTCATAGTCGCGGGCGGGCGTCATCGTCATCCACGTGCGGTACCACGAGTCGCAGGTGTGGGAGGTCATCACCGAGCCGTCGGTGCTGGCGTTCTTGCCCACCATGATGCTGGTGCAAGACAGTCGCCTCATGCCCTCACGAGTTGTCTCATCCACTTGCCCCACAGCGACAAACGCTGTCGCCACCAGGGCTATCGAAATAAAAAATTTTAAATTCATAAGTCTGTTTATTGTTTATTGGTTATTGGTGGAAGGTGGAACGGAGTTTGGAGTTCGTTTATCGTTTATTGGTTATTGGTGGAAGGTGGAAAGTGGAACGGAGTTTGTTTATTGTTTATTGGTGGAAGGTAGAAGAAGGTGAAATCTCGTTCCACGTTCCTCATTCCACTTTCCACTCAACAACCTTATATCCACCCCATTGAGTGATAGAGGTAAGCGATGAGATATCCTGCCACACATGCCACAATGGTGTGCACCATTCCAGGCATCATGAAGGAATGGTTGAGAAGATATTTTCCGATTTTTGTCGTTCCTGTGCGGTCGAAGTTCACAGTGGCGATATCCGACGGATAATTGGGAATGAAGAAGTATCCATAAACCGATGGCAGCACGCCAAGCAGTATCCACCCGTCAATGCCGAGCTTATAGGCAAGTGGCAGCATGGCAACCACAACAGCTCCTTGGGAATTGACAAGTACTGACACCAAGAAGAAGGCGAAAGCTATCGACCACGGGTATTTCTCTACCATGCCGGCAAGCATTTCTTGAATCTCACCCAGGTAGTTGGCGAAGTAGGTGTCGGCAAGCCAAGCGATGCCATAGATGGCGACAACGGCAACCATGCCGCTTTGCCATACTGGACCGCTCACCGCCTTCTTGGCCGATGCCTTGCAGAAAATTATCATCAGCGCCGCCGCCGAAATCATCACAATCTGAATCACGATGTTCATCTTTAATGGCGTAAATTCCATTTGGGTTATGCCATCGACTGACACGCCGAGCTTTGCAAGCTGCTCGGCCGAGATTTTGACTCTTGAGCCCAGAAGCTGCACATCGGGAGCGTCTTTAATGGCCTTTATCGTTTCATGGGCAGGCAGCAGTTCCTGGAAAATGGCGAAGAACACAATCACCAGCAGTGCGCCAAAGAAGATGTAAACGGCACGCTTGCTCTCGGGAGCGATTTTCTTGTCGAGAGTGGTGGCGCTGTTGCCATAGATGAACTCGCGCTGCTCAGGGTCGGCAATCTTCTTCTGGAACTCGGGGTCTTTGTCAAGGTCTTTACCACGCTTGTAGGAGGCTACCGATGCCATGATGATACCGAGAATACAAGCTGGGAATGTCACCATGAGCACCTTAGGGATAGTGATGGCATATCCGTTAGCACCCGAGATGGTGATGAACGCCACTACCGCAGCGGCGATGGGCGAGCAGGTGATACCAATCTGCGACGCTATGCTGGCGATGCCGCAAGGACGCTCTGGGCGTATGCCTTTCTTGATGGAGATATCGCAGATGATGGGCATCAAGGTGTAAACCACGTGGCCTGTTCCCACCAGTACGGTGAGGAAAAAGGTGCACAAGGGAGCGAGGAAGGTGATGCGCGCGGGGTGCTTGCGCAGCAGCTTCTCAGCGAGCTGGATGAGCCAGTCCATGCCACCCGACGCCTGCATGATGCCTGCGCAGGTCACTGCGGCGATGATGATGTAGATAACGTCGGTGGGAGGAGTTCCGGGCTTCATGCCGAAGCCAAAGACCAAAATCGCAAGTCCAATGCCTGAAATGGCACCTAATGCCAAGCTGCCATAGCGGGAGCCCAGCCACAAAGCTCCGAGAACGATGCAGAGCTGTAAAATCATTAATGCTGACATAATATATAAGTGTTAAGTTTTAAGAGGGAGTTGAGAGGGGAGAGGGAAGAGGGAAGAGTGGAGAGGGAAGGGTTGAGAGTCCAATAACCAATAACCCATAACCAATATTTAATATCTCACGCTCACTTGCACATACACGCTGCTGTAGTTGTGCTTGGCAAGGGAGCGGTCGTTGGTGAAGACATACTCCGACTGTATCTCAAAATATTTGCAGAAGCGGAAGTTGAGACCTATCTCATAGTTGGTCTTGGCATGAAGCCAAGTGGCGCTGGGGCGATATAGGTCATAACGGCCCTTTACCATGAGTTTGTCACGGTAAACAGGAACTATGGCGAGGGCATAGAAGCCGTCGGCCTTGTTGGCGGCAATCTCGTTGACGTCGCGGTCGGTATAGGTCTTGATGGTGAGGTCGGTGGCGTCGCCAGGTTTCTGGTAGGTGGTGGCAAAGCCCAGACCTGTGGAGTGGATGTACTCGCCGCGAAGCTGGAGGTCGCCCTTCTTATATTCCGCACTCAAGGCATAGCGGTGCTTGTTGAGGCTCAGCACCTCGCCGCCGCTCTTGCGAGCGTAGGAGCCTTCCCAGCCAAAGGCGCCAATTCTGAGACCGGCAATAGGCATCACCCACACGCCTCCGATGATGTCTTTCTTCTTATCTACATCGGTCACATTGATACCCTGGCCGTTGAACACGCCCACCTGATAGTGAAGCAGATAGCGGCCAGAACTGTTTTTGAGGAAGTCGCCCTGAAACTGCAGACCTATATCGCGGCCGTTGCTGGCATGCTCGCCAGTGCGGTCACTGAATCCCGACAGTTTTGACACGGGCTGAGAGTAAGACATGAAGCCCTGGTCGAGCGGATGCATGGGGTTCTCGAAGGTAAACGGGCGCTTGAACTGGCCAAGTTTCACTTTGAAGAAGTCATAGCGTTGCCACTCCATGAAGAAATCGACCAGGCGCGGACTGCTGCCCAGGGTAGAGGTGTTGCCGTTGATTTGGCCCTGCACCTTGTAATATAGTTGGTTGAGGATTTTTCCATCGACCGATACTCTGACAATTCTTACATTGAAGGTGTTGCTGTTATTCCCCTCCTGAAAAGTCGCCTGATAGGAGCCGATGCCATATCCGCTGAACTTCGGCTTGGTGAAAATGGGCGGTTTATCACTCTTCTCCTTGTCGTTTTGAAGGGGTTCAGCAGCAGTGGTGACAGTGGCTGCTGTAATTTCTTCGGTTGCTGTAGTTGCTTCTGGACCAGTGCTGTTATCAGTCGCTGCCACCACGTCGGTTGCCCACACGCCAGGCACCAGCCACACCAGCGACAACAGCATTAAAAATATACGTTTCATAGCAATAATTTTTAAATACCGCCACAAAAGTACACAAAAAACCGCAGATTGTCAAATTCAGAGGAAAGCACACGAATTAAACGAATTAAAACTAACACCCGCGCCAAGGAAAAACAACTAGTTTCCACAAATTAAGACTAAATTTGTTGTCCTTTCAATTCTGCTATTCTGCGCTTCATTTCCTCATCGGTCAGTTCCACTAGTTGGTTTTCTTCGAAACCTATTGCTATGTAGGCATCAAGAGAGCCTATGGGTATGTAGAGAATCGTTTCATCATTAGGCATCTCAAAATGCGATGTGGGGTTAGCTGTTTTGCAAAAGATTGAGTGCAAACTAATACAGCCCTTGAATGAGTTGTAGCCAATTTCTTTTACCGATTTTCCAATAACCACAGAAGACAAGTCATCGCAGTAATAAAATGCAGAGTCGCCAATTTTGATTACAGAATCGGGGATGATAATAGAAGTCAAACTATCACAATAACTGAAAGCGCTATCGCCAATTGTTTTTACCGAATTGCCGATCACTACAGTGGTCAACTTATTGCACGAACAAAAAGCAGAGTCGCCTATCGTTTTTACCGAGTTGGGGATGTTCACCGATGTCAAGCCGCTACAATATTCAAAAGCATAGTTGCCAATATAGATAACTGAGTTAGGTATAACTACAGATGTCAAACCCGAGCAGTGGGAGAAAATCTTGTCAGCGATACCAACACACCCTTCTTTAATTGCAATTGAAACTTCTTTATTCTCCTTTCCTTTAAACTTATATGCAATGTCTCCGGCATAAACTAGCCTATCATGATATCTATGATACCATTCTGTGTGGGTGAAAGTGTCTTCTTCAAGATTGGTTACCAAATAACCATCAACAAATTGAGGACAATGAATTGTTGTTACAAACCTCTCATCTTCGTAATGCTCAACTCCAATGGTGGCTGTTTCGCCATCTTCATTAATCCGATAAAATAGATTATAGTAATGATGAAATATATTATCTTCTATTGGATACCATTTTTCTTCCTTAAGATCTTCTTCCATAATATGTTGATATTTATTTTGTTAATTTTAATTATGTTTTTCACTCAGCTATGTCATAATCTTTTTCCATAATATCTTTTTCTTGTTTTGTAATAGTTTTGTTCGGTGAGGGTGTAGTAAAAGTCCTCTGTTGTGCCAGTTGTTTGATTGCCGCTGCCAGGCACAAAGGTAGTGGTTTTTTTTCGTTTGCGGAAATATGGTAGCTTACTTCTTTCATCAAATATGCGTAAGATGGTAATCAAAGAACTGTGTGTGGTGGGCGTTGAGATTAGTTGTAATTCGTTAAATTAGTGTGCTTTGAAAAGAGGTTGGCGAGGCGGTGTGTTGTTGGAGGGGTAGTGAGAGTATAGAAAAAACAATTAAGGCAACAATCTTTCGATTATTGCCTTAATGCGCTTCAAGATGGACTTGAACCAACGACCCCCTGATTAACAGTCAGGTGCTCTAACCAACTGAGCTATTGAAGCATTAACAATTAAAACTTAATATTATGAAACGCGCTTCAAGATGGACTTGAACCAACGACCCCCTGATTAACAGTCAGGTGCTCTAACCAACTGAGCTATTGAAGCAATTTTGCAATGTTTTCTCCCGACGCTTCGAGAATTGCGGTGCAAAATTACACTCATTTTTTGAATTGTGCAACACTTTTCGCCAAAATATTTTAAAAAATCGCCGAATAAGTGATTTTTTACGTCTTTTTACGTTCTATATGAAGAAGAAATATTACTTTAGCAGTCCCAAATGGGTTTGAGGTTAGATATAGTGTTTAGTGAATGATTATAGACTAAAACATTTTTTGAGATAACGATATTTTAAATAGTTTTTTCAAGCGAGTGACGTGTGTTGCTATTGTCTCGTCAGTTTGTTAACTTGTCCGCTTGTTTACTAAAAAAAGAAATATGAATAATAAACTCCGAAATTTACTTCTGTTTTTTGCGTTGCTTGCTGTTGCTGGCTCGGTGGCGCTTGCCGATGATGACGATAACAGCGTGCGCAATTTGCGCATATCGCGCAACTTAGACATTTTCAACTCCCTGTTTAAAGAGCTCAACGCTTGTTATGTTGACACTCTCGACATCGACAGGTCTATAGAGATTGCCATCGCTGCGATGCTCGATGACGTGGATCCTTACACCGAGTACATTCCTGCCAAATCCACTGATGACTTTATTGTGATTTCCACTGGCGAGTATGGCGGCATAGGTTCCTACATCTTTGAGCGCGACGGCAAGGTGTATATCAGCGAGCCTTACGAGGGCAGTCCCGCTGCTAAGGCTGGTATGAAGCCTGGCGACCGCATCACGATGATAGATGGTGAGTCGGTAGAGGGCTGGGATAACAGCAAGGTGAGCGAGCACCTCAAAGGTCAGCCCAGCACACCAATCTCGGTGACTGTGGTGAGGAAATATGACCCCGACAGCGTCAAGACCTTCAACATAGTGCGCGAGAAGATAAAAGTTGACCCCGTGAGCTACTATGGTGTCATCCATGAGAATATAGGCTACATAGCTCTTGACACCTATAATGAGCACTCGGCAGCCAATGTCAAAAGTGCCCTGCTCGAGCTAAAGGCCAATCCCGCGGTGAAGTATATCATCCTAGACTTGCGTGGCAATGGAGGCGGATTGCTTGAGAGTGCTATTCAAATCGTGGGAATGTTTGTGCCTAAGGGAACACAGGTGCTGCAGACGCGTGGCAAGACCAAGCAACAAGAGCGCAATTACAAGACCACCGAGGAGCCTGTCGATACCGAAATTCCACTTGCTGTGCTAGTTGACGGTGGCACGGCATCGGCTGCTGAGATTACTGCTGGCGCGCTTCAAGACTTGGACCGGGCCGTAGTGATTGGCACCCGTTCCTTTGGCAAGGGCTTGGTTCAGGCAACTAGGCAACTGCCGTATGATGCTCTTTTCAAGGTGACAGTATCGAAATATTACATTCCCAGCGGACGTCTCATTCAGGAGATAGATTATTCCAACAAAGATGAGGCAGGCAATCCCAAGCACACCGTTGACACTACCGCGCAACAATATCAAACCGTTCACGGCAGGGCTGTGAAAGGTGGTGGTGGCATCACCCCCGACATTGTTATCGAGCCTCAGAAAGCCAGTCGATTGGCCTACAATATCGTGCGCGACAACTGGGCATTTGACTATGCGGTGAAGTATGCTGCAGAGCACCCCACTATTCCCGCTGCCGAGGATTTCAAGATTACCGACGAGATTTTCAACGACTTCAAGGCATTTATCGACCCCGAGAAGTTTGAGTATGACAAGGTGTGCGAGAAGAGCTTGGCATCTCTCAAGCAGACCGCCGAAGACGAGGGATACCTCAATGACGAGACCAAGGCAGAGTTTGAGCGCCTCGAGAAACTTCTCAAGCACGACCTTGACAAAGACCTTGACTTGCATCGCGACGACATTGAGAAGCTGCTCGGCAAGGAGATTATAAAGAACTATTACTACCAGCGCGGTCAGATGATTTATGCTTTGGGCAAGGACCGTGTCACCGCCCGCGCCAGTGAAATGTTCAACAAAGAAGGTGAGTATGAGAAAATTCTCAACATCGCACCAGTTAAGAAGCCGTCCTCTACCACTAAAAAACAATCTAAGAAGAAAAAGTGAAGCTGTCGCCCATTGAACTCAGCGAGCTGGGCCAGTTGCTATTCACCACAGCGCAGCGTGCCGCACTCAAGCGCTTAGTAACTGGCAAGGCTAACCGCGTGATGGTGGTTGACGGACTTGCCGGCTCGTCAGCGGCTATGCTGTTTACGGCGTTGACTAAGGGAAACACGCCTTATATCATAATTGCCAACGACCTCGACGAGGCTGGCTACATCTATCACGACCTGTGCCAACTTACCAGCGAGGCGCAGGTGCTGCTGTTTCCTTCGGGCTACAAGCGCGATATCAAATATGGTCAAGTCGATGCTCCGCAGGAGATTCTGCGCACCGAGGTTCTTAATCGTTGGCACTCCGACAGCGACCTGCGTTGGGTGGTGACCTATCCCGAGGCACTTGCCGAGAAAGTGGTGCCAAGAGAAAGCATAGAGAAATCTACTGTCACTCTTGAAGTTGGAAAAGAGGAAGACTTGACACTGGTGTCGGTGCGCTTGCGTGAGCTGGGATTTCAGGAAGTGGATTATGTGTATGAGCCTGGCCAGTTTTCGGTGCGTGGCTCTATCCTCGATGTGTATTCCTTTAGCAACGAGTTCCCTTACCGCATCGACTTCTTTGGCGATGAGATTGACAGCGTTAGAACCTTCGATGTGGAGACTCAATTGTCGAAGGAGCGGCTGCAGAGCGTGAGCATTATCAACAACACGTCGTCACAGGCGGCGGGTATGGGCGTGTCGCTGCTTGACTATGTGGGCAGCGACGTGACGCTGTTAGTTCGTGACATCGACTGGCTCAGGCAGCGTGTGGAGGCGATTAGCAAAGAGACAATGAGTAATAGCGCGCTCGAGGCACAGGAGTGCGACCACGAGGCAATGCTCAAGGTGGTGGATGTGCCGCAGTTTCTTGCTTCGCTCAATGCCATGCGGCGGTTGGAGTTCTATTACGGCGAAAGCCAGGCCACCGGCAATGCTAAACTCTCGTTTCACTGCTTGCCACAAGGCATATATCACAAAAATTTTGACCTCATCAGCCAGTCGTTCACCAATTTCCTTGAACGTGGTTACACATTATACATCCTCAGCGACAGCGCGAAGCAGATTGAGCGATTGCGCGTCATCTTCGATGACCGTCACGACGAGATAGTATTCACCCCCGTGAGCAAGACTTTGCACGAGGGCTTCGTTGATGACGACCGCATGATGTGCGTCTTTACCGACCACCAGATTTTTGACCGCTTCCACAAGTACAATCTCAAGAGCGAGCGGGCGAGGTCGGGCAAACTGGCATTATCACTAAAGGAGCTGAACCAGATAGAGACTGGCGACTTCATTGTGCACGAAGACCACGGCATAGGGCGTTTCGAGGGGTTGCTGCGCACCCGCCTCAACGGCACCATGCAGGAGATGATAAAGCTGTCCTACTTGAACGGCGACGTAATTTTCGTCTCGATTCATGCCCTCCACAAACTCTCGAAATACCGTGGCAAGGAAGGCGTGCCGCCTAAGCTCAGCAAACTGGGCACCGGCAAGTGGCAGACCATCAAAAACCGTACCAAAGGCCGACTCAAGGACATCGCCCGCGACCTTATCAAGCTCTATGCCCAGCGGCGCGAGGAGAAAGGCTTTGCGTTCTCGCCCGACGGCTACTTGCAGCAGGAATTGGAGGCATCGTTCATCTATGAGGACACTCCCGACCAATTGCTGGCATCGCAGGCTGTGAAGGCCGATATGGAGCGCGATAAGCCTATGGACCGACTGGTATGCGGCGACGTGGGATTTGGCAAGACTGAGGTGGCGATACGCGCCGCTTTCAAGGCCGCCGTTGATGGCAAGCAGACTGCCGTGCTCGTGCCTACCACCGTGTTGGCGTTCCAGCATTACAACACTTTCCGCGACCGCCTCAAGGATTTCCCTGTGCGTATCGACTACTTGAGCCGAGCACGCAAGCCAAAGGACGTGAAGCAGATTCTCGCCGACCTTGCCGCAGGCAAGATTGACATCATAATCGGTACCCATAAGCTTATCGGCAAGACGGTGAAATTCAAAGATTTGGGTTTGTTGGTGGTTGACGAGGAGCAGAAGTTTGGCGTAGCCGTAAAGGACAAGCTCAAGCAGCTAAAGGTCAATGTTGACACTCTCACGATGAGCGCCACGCCCATTCCGCGCACCTTGCAGTTCTCGCTTATGGGAGCGCGCGACCTGAGCACCATCAATACGCCGCCAGCCAACCGTTATCCCATCCTCACAAGCATCAACGCGCTTGAAGATGATGTGGTGAAGGAGGCTATTAACTTTGAGTTGTCGCGCAATGGACAGGTATTCTTCGTGAACAACCGCATCGAGCCGCTCTACAACCTCAATGCGATGATTAGCCGCCTCGTGCCCGACGCTCGTGTGGTGATTGCTCACGGGCAGATGCCGCCCGAGCAACTCGAGCAGCGCATCATCGACTTCACCAATCACGACTACGACGTGCTGCTGGCTACGACCATTATCGAGAGCGGCATCGATATGCCTAATGTCAACACTATCATCATCAACAATGCTCAGAACTACGGTCTCAGTGACCTGCATCAGCTCCGTGGCAGGGTAGGGCGCAGCAACCGCAAGGCGTTCTGCTATCTGCTTGTGCCGCCGGGTGTGCCCCTTACATCGGTGGCAAGGCGCAGGCTGCAGGCTATCGAGAGCTTCAGCGACCTGGGGGCGGGTATCCACATCGCTATGCAGGATCTCGACATTCGCGGAGCAGGCAACCTACTGGGAGCTGAGCAGAGCGGCTTTATTGCTGACCTCGGCTTCGAGACCTACCAGAAAATCCTCAAGCAAGCGGTGCTGGAGTTGAAGACCGAGGAGTTTGCCGACACCTACATGGAGCAGGCACAAGACGAAATTGCCATTGGTGGTGATGGAGAGGTGGAATTTGCCGCCGATTGCGTCATCGACACCGACCTCACCCTCATGTTCCCTGCCGATTATGTGCCGCAGGAGAACGAGCGCATCTCGCTCTACCGCGAACTCGACAATATGGAGAGTCAGCGCGACGTCGATGACTTCGAGGAGCGACTGCGTGACCGTTTCGGCGAGATTCCCGACGTGGGCAAGGAACTCATCCGCATCGTGCCGCTGCGACGCACGGCTCGACGACTCGGAATAGAAAAAATCGCACTCATGAAAGGCCAGATGTACGCCTATTTCGTTGGCGAGGAGAACAAGGCCTACTACAACTCCCGCGCCTTCGGACGCATCATCAACTACCTGCAACAAAACCCGCAACGTTGCCAACTGCGCCAAAAGAATAACAAGCGCTCAATGATTATCGCCAACGTCGCCACCGTCCACCAAGCCCTAGACATCCTCCGCAACATCACTACCCTCGAAGCAATTTAATCAATGCAGAATGCAGAATTGGCTGCGCCACGTTTTTTGTCATACAATTAATCACAATTGCTAACAATTTCATTAGATGTCGTCCTCAAGCCATTCGGCTTTTGGGGATTACTGACAATTGTCGCAGGGTGGGCGCTTCGCTTAAAATGGAATTAAAATTTTTAGAAAATTTCATATCTGCTAGGAACAAGTATTTTCAATAAATTTTAAGCGCGCAGCGCGCCCCTTCAGCATCTAACGGATGGTGGGCGCTTCGCTAAATTTTTTTGAAATATTAATGTGAATTGCGTGAAAATAACTACCTTTGTGAATTATAATATAAGAAGTGGCAAATGGCGACACAGAAGCAATATAAATACACTCTACCCGTCGGGTACAAACTCAAAGGCGGGGAAAATGACTATGTGATTGAGGAGGTGCTCGGAAAGGGTGGATTTGGGGTTACTTATAAGGTAAAGACTACCGTGCAGCTCAATAAGCTCTCTTTTGACGTGCATTGCGCAGTTAAGGAGTACTTCCCCGACATCTGCAGCCGTGAGGCGGATAATGCCACCATCAAGATTCCTGAGACTAAGCACGATGAGATTGTTGACGGCATCAGTGATTTTCTCAATGAGGGAAGGAAGCTACAAGCTGTATGCGACCTCAACCCTAATATTGTGAACGTGAACGAGGTGTTCCAAGCTAACGGCACCGCCTATTATGTGCTTGAATACCTCGAGGGTGGCGACCTGCGCAAGATGGTGAAAAGCAACGGCGGAGCCTTGAGTGAGCAGCAGATGCTTGACGTGATGGTGCCAATTGGAAATGCTGTGCAATGCCTGCATGATAACAACATCCTCCACCTCGACATCAAGCCCGACAACATCGTGATGCGCCACAACAGCAAGGGCGAAGCGGAACCTGTGCTTATCGATTTTGGAATAGCCGTGCATTTCCGCAGCGATGGCACACCTACGAGCAAAACTCCATCGCAAGGTATCAGCACTGGCTACTCGCCAATAGAGCAGTACCAGATGGTCAAGAAGTTTGACCCACGTATTGATGTCTATGCCTTCGCAGCAACTTGCCTCTACCTGCTCACCGGCCACGACCCGATAGAGCCACTCGACATGCCACAAACCTTCGTGAGGAACGAGCTTCCGCAAGGCATCGGCAGTAATGTGGTGACCGCCATTGAGCGTGGCATGGCGATGAACCGAAACTCTAGAACCTGCACGATTAGTGAGATGCTGGCAGAATTAGAGGACATCAAGGAGATGCATGTCCCAGTAGAATCTGAAAAATCACCGAAAAAAGCAGAGAATGACACAGTAAACCTCACGAAAAGAGAAGATGCCTTAAAACCCGCAAGAGGGGAGAAAACAATACGGAAACCAAAAGCTGCTGAAAAAACATCGAAAGCCTCAAAAAGAAACGTTGATAAAATAAAGAGGCGTTCAAAACGGAAATTGATTTATTTAGTGTCGTTGTTTGTAATCGCATTGCTTGCAGGATTTGTAATATGGAAAACTCAAGGATGGCGCTCCTTCATGACTGAAAGTGAGAAAGCAAGGATTATCAATGACTATGTTAACAATATGGTTTATGTCGAAGGCGGCACATTCACCATGGGAGCTACGAGCGAGCAGGGCGATGACGCATTTGATGAAGAAAAGCCGGCTCATGAAGTCACACTATCGCCTTACTACATCGGTCAGACTGAAGTGACTCAAGAACTATGGATGGCAGTTATGGGTTATAACCCGAGTTATTTCAAGGGTGCGAAACGCCCTGTAGAGTGTGTGAGCTGGGACGAGTGTCAGGAGTTCATCCGCAGGCTGAACGAGAAGACCGGCAAGCGGTTCCGTCTGCCCACCGAGGCGGAGTGGGAGTGCGCCGCAAGAGGTGGCAAAAAGAGTAACGGCTATAAGTACAGCGGCAGCAACAATATTAATGATGTGGCTTGGTATGATGAAAACTCTGGTAATAAGACTCATGATGTTGCCAGTAAACATCCTAATGAACTTGGCATCTATGATATGAGCGGCAATGTGGCGGAGTGGTGCAGCGACTGGTATGGAGATGATTATTATAAGAGTACCCCAAACGATAACCCGCAAGGACCTTCTTCGGGATCTGATGTCATTTTTTGTCGCGGTTGCAGGGACACCAGTGCTGAGGGCTTCCGTGTTTGTCGTGGCGGTTGTAGAATCACCTCGGCCGAAACCTGCCGTGTGTCTGGCCGCGATTGCAGCACGCCCCACAACTCCGGCTCCATAGGCTTACGCCTTGCCCTATAGTTTTCCCTTTTTAAATTAAATATAGAGCATGATTTGGTTTTTGCCCGAAAGGGACGAGGTGCGCCAGCCCGAGCCCCAAAGAGGTGCAAAATCCAAACCATGCGAGACGCGAGGCGATACATTTATTTCTGGACACGGTATGCCGTGTCCCTATGTTGTGACGGTCACCCATGCGATATGGGACGACGTTTCCGCTGTAGGGTCAGGGCATGCCCTGATCGTCCTGCGTCACATGTGGAATGCCGTCGTCAGCCGCAATTCGGACACGGCTACTGTGTCCCTACAGGCATTTGGATTTATACTTTTTTTGATTACCTTTACTCACCTTGGTTGATATAGAATTGAGAAATGAAATAATTCATGATTAAACGGTTTATATTTTGTTCTGATTATTATGCTGCTGGCGGTGATGGCTCACTGTCCAGCTTTTAATTGTTTTTCCAAAACAGTCTGGCCCGAGAACAAGAAGACTACTTAAAGAATGATTTGTGTATCTCGCAATTTATTGCTAACTTTGAGCGTTCTTTAATAAAATGAAATCAACGAGAGTGTGTCAAAGCGACGAATTTAATATAAACAACAGAACTGTCTGAATTTTCTGATTTCTCAATATCTTGATTGATATGATGTTAACTTTTGCAAAAGATCTGATTAATCAGAACAATCAGTTGTTTTTTATTCTGACACCTCTCTACAAATGACTAATAACTTACTACTAATAACTAAAAAACTTATATCTATGTTCAACAAAGAAGTTTATGTAGAGCGTCGTAATGAGCTGAAAAAGCTCATGGAGGACGGCGTGGTGGTGCTCTTTGGAAACAATGAGGCACCAAACAATTATCCCAACAATGCTTATTATCCTTTCCGTCAGGACTCGTCGTTCCTGTACTATTTCGGTCAGAAACGCGACGGATTGGTTGGCGTGATTGACGTGGAGAGCGGCAAGGAAACCCTCTTTGGCGACGACATCGACATTGAGGATATCGTGTGGTATGGCTCGGTTGACAGCGTTGCCGACATGGCGGCGCAGGTGGGCGTGAAGAACAGCGCGCCGATGGCCAAGTTGGAGAAACTCGTGAAAGACGCTGTGGCAAAGGGCCGCAAGGTGCATTTCCTGCCACCTTATCGCCACGACACTATGATTCAGATTATGGACCTGCTGGGTATCCATCCAAGCAAGCAGAAAGAGGCCGCCTCGCTCGAACTTATCAAGGCGGTGGTGAAGATGCGTTCGGTGAAGAGTGCTCTCGAGATTGAGGAGATGGAGCGCGCCTGCGCCATTGGCTACAAGATGCACACCACAGCGATGAAGCTCATCAAGCCTGGCATTACCGAGAAATACATTGGCGGACAAATCAACGGCATAGCGCAGAGCTATGGCGCACAGGTGAGCTTCGGCACTATCTTCTCGCAGCATGGCGAGATTATGCATGGCGCACCCTCGATGGCAGAGCTTGAGGCTGGCCGACTGGTGCTCTGCGACTGCGGTGCCGAGACTATAGAGCACTACTGCAGCGACAACACGCGCACCATGCCCGTAAACGGTAAGTTCACTAAGCGTCAGTTGGCAATCTACAGCATCGTTGAGGACTGCCATGACTTGGTGCTGAAAATCGCCAAGCCTGGAGTGAAATATTTTGACGTACACATGGCGGTGTGCCGCCTGATGACTGAGCGTCTGAAAGTTCTTGGACTCATGAAGGGCGACATCGATGAGGCAGTAGCCGCAGGTGCCCACGCCCTGTTCCTGCCTCACGGCCTTGGTCACATGATGGGTATGGATGTGCATGACATGGAAGGCTTAGGACAGATTTATGTGGGCTTTGACGAGGAGACCCGTCCACGCCTCGACCAGTTTGGCACAAATGCCTTGCGCATGGGTCGCCGCCTCGAGGAAGGCTTCGTGGTTACCGACGAGCCAGGCATCTATTTCATTCCCGATCTTATCGACGAGTGGCGCGCTAAGGGCCACTGCGCCGAGTTCCTCAACTTCGACAAGATTGAGACCTACAAGGACTTTGGCGGAATACGCATCGAGGACGACGTGCTAATCACCGCCGATGGCTGCCGCTTCCTCGGCAAAGACATCATTCCTTATCATCCAAAAGATGTCGAGGAATTTATGGCGCAGTAACAGTAGAGAGTACATAGTTAAGAGGGGAGAGCTACAATCAGCTCCCCCTCTATTTTTCGTAATTTCCTTCTCACTCTTCCCCTTTCAACTCTTGTCTGTCAACTATATAATCAAACTCATCGAAATTCTTGACTCCCATCTCTTCGAGGAGGGCGCAGCTGCGGTCGATGTCGGCTTGGGTGTTGTATTCGGGGATGTGTGGGAGGCGCACTATGACTTTCTCTGCCATGCCTTCGTGCGACATCAGCCAGCGCAGGTTGTCGAGGACTTGGGAGTTGTCTCGGGTGGTGTATTCCTTGTAGATGGTTGGGTTGGTGTCTTTTATGTCAATGAAGTACTCATCGATGTGCGGCAGCACGCGCTCTAGGTGCTTGCGGTCAACGTTGAGCGAGGTCTCGATGTTTACCTTCCATTCAGGCATTTTCATGCGGCAGAACTCGTCGATAAACTCGCTGCGCAGCAGCGGTTCGCCGCCGCCGAAGGTCACTCCGCCGCCAGTGGCGAGGAAATAGAGGTTGTCGAGCAGCAGCTCATTGAGCAGGTCGCCAGTGGTGATAGTGCGCCACACCTTCTCAGGGTCGAGACACTGAGGGTTGAGGCAGTACTTGCACCGCAGCGGACAGCTGTGAAACGCCACCAGCGTCGTCACCCCCTTACCGTCGGTAGCCAACCGATGCCTCACAATGCCAATAAACGGCGCCGAAAGTTCTTGCTTTGCCATAACTGCTACATCATTTCTCGTTTGAACCACAGTTTAAACAATGGGTCGGCAATGAAGATGCCATTCTCATTAGTTTCAATGATTTCACGTTCTGTAAGGGCCTTTATTATCTTTGGAATGTTGGAGCGAGTGCCCAACTCATAGACACTTGTCGTTTTTTTCTTTCCAAAATCGCGGTGCGTGCCAGCGACTATGGCTCTTAGTAAGTTGAGTTGATAGGTGGTGAGATTGGCGGTCTGCTCCACAAACAACGGAATCACTTGCGCCAATGTCGCCTCTAAACCATCGTTGAAACTCTCGTTTGTGACACGTTCGCCGCTCACAGCCAGTACATTCCATGCCAGTTGCTGCACATAAGCAGAATAATTCTCAACGGTGACACAAATATTCTCGGCAAGTTTGTCGCTTATTCTCTTGCCGGTTTGCGCAAATCTTAAAGTGATGAACGGCACCCATTTATCTGTGGGAATCCTCTTGAGGAAGAACATGTCGCCGAATTGGTAGAATGGCATCTTGCGACTGTAGAAAATGTTGGCCATCAGGTGCTGTTTGCTGCCAAAGAGGCAATAGCTCACGTTCTGTTGGTGCTGCCACACGCTCCGCATGGCACGTTGCACGCTGATCGAGTTGGGGATTTCGCCAATCTGTTGAAATTCATCAATGCACACCACAATGTGTATGCCTCGCTCTTGGGCAATCTTTTCTGGGAGATTGAGGATTTCTTCTGCCGAATTTCGGTTCTTGTCGATGCCGAGTGACAGGGTGAAATCGGCATTCAAGTCGGGTGAGAACGATATTTTTGGAGTGATGCTGGTGATGAACTTCTTGGCATTCTCCACCATGGTGTCTAATTTTGTGGCAGTGGCTTTGATGATTGTCGAGGCAAATTTGTCATAGAAGTCAAACTCGGTGCGGCATTTGTAAATGTCCATATACACCACCTTGAGTTGAGCGTCGTCAATCATTCCCATGACTTTCTTCACGAGCGATGTCTTGCCCATGCGTCGTGGTGAAATGAGGATGGAGTTGATGCCGTTCTCAAAGTTTAGCTTCAAGCGCTTGGTTTCCAGCTCGCGGTCGGTGAAGTGCTCGCCCTCAACCGACATGCCATAAACAAAAGGTTTAGTGTTCATATCTTATCGATGTTTTCTTTCAGCGTCAATGGGCTGCACCTCACCAATGACAAAACAAGTTTTGCCGCTGGTTTCGGTTTGCACCATTGGTCAGCAAAGATATAACAAAAAAACAAATGTTCACCAAGTGGTGTAACACCAAGTGGTGAACATTATATTTTTTTAACTAAAACATTGTATTTTAGTATGAAAACATTATTGAAAAAAAGTATACCAAGTGGTGTAACACCAAGTGGTGAACATTTTTAATCAACTATTTCTTCTTGGTTGTTTTCTTGGATTGTTGAATGTTGGCGGAGTCGGGTGTGCACACCACATCGCCCATGAGCTGAAAGGGCTCTTCGGTAGAATCAACAGGTGTGAATTGAGCCGAGGGGGAGGTTTGGTTGCCACTGTTTGGAGTTTGAGTTTCGATTTTGTTGTCTGGAATAGGCATTATCATCCCGTCGGGTTGGATGATTTTGTGGCACGACGACATGGCGCCTAGTGCCACGCTCATCCCTGCGATGGTTACCGCCTTGCCTAATGCCTGGCGGTTGCGCAGTTGCCGCTCCAGCCAGCGCGTCTCGCTCTCGCAGGCTGGGCATGTGCCTGCGCAGTCTCCCTCATGTGTGCACTCAGTGGGATTGTAGTCAATCTCGTTGGCTTCAGCGATGTCACGCCTGATGGCCTTTAATGTCTCACATATGTGTTTACCTTGTTTCATATGAGTTGTAAGTTATCAGTTTTGAGTTGTCAGTTGGCTGTGACGGAGTCGCAGCACGGTGAACCTCATTGTTTCTCGTTCCCCGAACTCCGATCCCCGACTTATTCTGGTCCGTAAGTGTTGCCGTTCTCATCGACAGCTACTTCGCCCATTACTTGGTATTTTTCATCATCCTCATCATTGTCACCCTTTTTGGAGACATTATCATCACCTTTCAGAGGGGTGAAGTTGTGAATTGTGTCGCCATCTTTTGAAGTTGATTTAAAGAACGACTCGTCAACAACTCCTGCAGTGATATCACCTGATTCGGTTGAGCATTCGAGCGACTCTTCCGATTCATCTGAACTGCCAACAGAATGAGATTTTGAAGTCTTATGGTGGCACGATGCCATGGCTCCAAGCGCCAGACTCAGGCCAGCGATGGCAACAGCCTTGCCCAGAGCTTGGCGGTTGCGCAGCTGCTTTTCGAGCCACCGTGTCTCGCTCTCGCATTTGGGGCAGGTGCCAGCGCAGTCGCCCTCGTGGTGGCACTCGGTGGGGGAGTAGTCAATTTCGTTGGCAACGGCGATCTCACGCCTTATGGCCTTTAATGTCTCACAAATTTTCTTGCCGCGTTTCATATTAGTTTTCAGTTTTGAGTTTTCAGTTGTTAGTTGGCTGCGACGGAGTCGCAGCATGGTGAACCTCCTTGACTCTTGATTAACTCTTGATTAATTCATGCCTGTTTACTCGTCTCCTTGTTTGCTGGTTTGCTCAGGATTTGAGAAATCGTAGATAAACTCCACCGGGATAAGTTTCCAGGAGCGCACTTTCGCGCCGTAGAGGCGTGCGGGAAGGAATGGTGGCAGGTTTTTCACCGCTCGCAACGCCTCGTTGTCGAAGATGTCGGCGGTTGTGGTCTTTTCGATATGGGCGTCGCTGATGGTGCCGTCGCGCTCCACCAGGGCTTTGACGATGCAGCGTGCTTTGATAGTGCCTTTAACCTCCTTTATAGGCTCAAGAATCTCGTCGGGTATATATAGCTGGTCTTTGATAAGCAGGTCCATAGCCTCATCTCCGTCGGGGAATTTAGCCTCGATGTCAACATCGGTGTAGATGGAGTCAATGTTGAGTTGACCAACATTGTCAACAATTCCAGTTGTTAGTTCTTTGACGATAATCTCTCTGCCGTCTTCGGTGATTATGGTGTCGCCCTCAGCCACAAATTGCGAGCCGATAGTTTGTGTGTTGCGAATAGAGTCGTTTTCAGGCTTTTCGGGAGGAGCAGGTATCTTGCCTCTCACTGGTTCTTGCTCCCGCATTCTCTGCTCTTCGAGCATTTTGCGCCTTAGCTCCTCTTCGGCTATTTTCCTTGCTTCTTCTTCCTTATTAGTAGGAGGTATTCTTACAACACCGACTGTTCGGCGTTCGTCGGGTTTCTTTGGTTTTGGGGCATCTGTTTTTCTTTTTTGGTCCACTCCGGTTGGCGATGGTGTGGCGGCGCTTGCGCCAAGACTCAGCGCCATACTCACTCCAGCGATGGTCACCGCCTTGCCTAAGGCTTGGCGCACTCGCAGTTGTCTCTCAATCCACCTCATCTCGCTCTCGCATGCTGGGCAAGTGCCAGCGCAGTCGCCCTTATGGTCGCATGGCGTGGGGGTGTAGTCAATCTCGTTAGCGCTCGCTATCTCGCTTCGGATAGCCTTCAGTGTGTTGCAAATATGTTTTCCTTGTGTCATAGTAGTTGCCAGTTATCAGTTGTGAGTTATCAGTTGTGAGTTATCAGTTAGACTGCGAAAAGGTCTAAAAGTTAAATTATAAGTATATTAATAAATAATAAACTTCAAATTATGTATTTTTAAAAGCGCAACCCATAATGAATTGTGCACATAACTATATTAGTTGCCGCCTAAGAGCATATTATAAATGGCAGTTACATCGGCTGCTGTGATGTTGCCATCTCCGTTTACATCGCAGGTGGCTACATGTTCGTTATTACCATCTAACAGGTAGTTGTAAATCACCGTCACGTCTGTGCTGGTGACTACGCCATCGAGGTTTATATCACCGTCAACAAGTTTCTGCACCTCGCCAAATGCCAGCCAGGGATTTGTTTTACCGTTATACTTGTCAAGTTGATACTTGTCGGTAGTGCCAACAGGAACATATAGCGTACTAACCTCAGGAATGCCGTTAAATTGGCTTGACGCATTGGCATAATTGACATTTTCGGGAGTTACAATCTTGGTCACAACCGAGGACAGACTGCTGCAATTAGAGAAAGCATTTCCTTGTATATAAGTCATTGAGCCAGGAATTGTTACCGATGTCATGCCAGAGCAACCAGCGAAAGCAGAACTGCCAATCGATGTCACCGAGTTAGGGATAAGAACAGATGACAACTGACTGCAATTGCGAAAAGCATTGTCGCCTATTGATGTCACTGTGCTTGGTATCGTGACTGAGTTCATGCTGCAACCATTGAAAGCGTAATTATTGATGGTTGTAACCGAATTGGGTATCACAAGATTCGTCACTTTGTTCCCATTGACATAAAGATTATTGGCTTTGGCCAAAGGGTTGCTATTACTGCCTTCAAAATCAATGTTGCACCAAGCGGTGAGGTCGGTGATGTTGACTTGTGTCAAGTCATTGCAGGCATCAAAAGCCCACAGGCCGATATGTGTTACCGACTTGGGAATGGTAATCGATGTAAAACAACAACGGCTGAAGACTAATTGCCCTATCTCT
>JAFYYG010000015.1 GCA_017557625.1 Muribaculaceae bacterium | reverse complement strand
TAGCGGCGGTGGTGGATTCCCTGGTCAACCTGGCGGTGGCGGTGTCTCAGGCAGCGCCAAGGCTATCAAGGTGCTTGGAACCATCGTCATCAATGGCGGTCAATCAGAAGTTAACACCTCTACCGACGGTGCCGAGGGCATCGAGTCGAAGGTCAGCATCACCATCAATGGCGGTAACCACTACTACAAGGCCTACGATGACGGCATGAATAGTGCCGGTGCCATCAGGTTCTTGGGTGGCGTGACAGTTGTTTACTCTAACGGCAATGACGCTGTTGACAGCAACTACGGACGCTCGGGTGCCATCGAGATTGGCGACGGATGCGTTCTTGCCTACACCAGCAAGGGCGATCCCGAGGAAGGTCTCGACTGCGACAACAACAGTTATATTACCATCACCGGCAACGGATACGCCATCAGCGGTGGTGGCTCGCAAGGCGGTGGTGGTGGCTGGGGAGGCTCCAGTGGCATTGGCAGTGCCGTGCAGGGCTACTACCTGAGCACCAGTACCCTTAGCTATAGTACAGGTCGTTACTATACCATTGCCAACAGCAGTGGCACCAACCTGATTACCTATAGTGTGGAGGCAGGTTTCTCAAGTAAATTGTCATTGTTCACGGCCAAAGGTATGACCAAAAACCAGAGCTACACCATCAAATACAGCACCACAGCTCCAACAGATGCTACTACTGCATGGCACGGTGTGTATCTGGGCAGCACCCAGCAGGGAACAACTTCGTTCACCTCATTCACTGCACAATAAGAAGCATAAAATAAACCCAAACTTTTCAACATTAGTGCCTCGAGGATTCCATAGTCCCGAGGCACTTTTTTTGTCTAAAATTTGCTCACAAACGGTTTATACATTAATTTTGTGGTGCGAATTTGAGGAGATGCTTGTGTTGTCAATTCGCAGTGCTGTAAGCACACACTTAACCCTTGACACTTAGAACTTGACACTTAATAATCTGTTTTGCTTAATTTCACTCCCATAGCCCGTCCTCGGTTGCTCTCTCGATTGAAAGAGCATGTCCGTTACATCGACCATGCCGACAGCGTGCAGCAGGATCAGTTGGTAAAACTCGTTGAGAAAGCCGCTTTGACTTGGTTTGGGCGCAAATATGATTTCTCCACTTGCCGCACCTATAAGGAGTTTGCCACCCGTGTGCCGCTGTATCGCTATGAGGACTTGCAGCCGCAGATTATGCGCATGGTGCAGGGCGAGAAAGACGTGCTGTGGCCAGGACGATGCTTCAACTTCGCGCAGTCCTCGGGCACCAGTGATGGCAACCACAAATACATCCCCATCCCTGCCGACTCGCTGCGCTGGAACCACTATAAAGGTGCTAGCGATGTGGTGTCGCACTACCTCAATCTCAATCCCGAGAGTCGGCTCTTCTCGGGCAAGGCACTGATTCTTGGCGGGTCGTTTGCCAATGAACTGAATCTCAAGCCTGGCACCCGTGTGGGCGACCTCTCGGCAACACTCATCAACAATATCAACCCCGTTGCCAACCTCTTCCGTGTGCCCAGCAAGCGAGTTGCGTTGCTCGAGGACTGGGCCGAGAAGCTGCCGGCACTTGTCGAGGCGAGCAAGGGCGAGAACATCACCAACTTGAGTGGTGTGCCATCGTGGTTCCTCACTGTGCTGAAAGAGGTGCTGCGAGCCACTGGCAAGGATTGCATCCATGATGTGTGGCCCAATCTGGAGGTGTTCTTCCACGGCGGCATTGCCTTTGAGCCTTACCGCGAGCAGTATGAACGCCTATGCGACATGAGCAAGATGCACTTCCTCAACACCTACAACGCCAGCGAGGGATTTTTCGCCACACAGAGCGACTGGAGCACCACCGCCATGCTGCTGCTGCTCGACGTGGGCGTGTTCTACGAGTTCATCCCGCTGAGCGAGGTGGATAGCGACCATCCTGACGTGCTGCCAATCTGGGAGATTGAGGAGGGCAAGACCTATGAGCTCATCATCACCGCCTGCAACGGCCTGTGGCGCTACCGCATTGGTGACACGGTACACATTGAGCAGCTAAATCCAGTGAAAATCAATATCGCTGGGCGCACCAAGAGTTTTATCAACGCCTTTGGCGAGGAGCTGATGGTGCACAACGCGGAGAAGGCGATAGCGCAGGCGTCGCAAGAGACTGGGGCGCAGGTGCTCAACTACACCGCAGCTCCCGTATATGCCGGCGACAAGAGCAAGGGACGCCACCAGTGGCTAATAGAGTTTGAAAAGGAACCAGCAAGCATAGACGAGTTTGCAGCACTGCTTGACAAGCATCTGCAAGAAGTCAATGGCGACTATCAGGCGAAGCGCTATCAGAGCATCTTCCTCGACGCACCGCAAGTGGTGGTGGCAAGACGAGGCCTCTTCGACCAGTGGCTCGCCTCAACAGGCAAACTCGGCGGCCAGCGCAAAATCCCCCGCCTGAGCAACAACCGCAATGTCATCGACCAGATGCTTTCTCTAATGCATAATGCTTGATGCACAATTTCGGAAAGAATTAAACTCCTCTTTAAGAAGTTGGGACTAAAAATCAAACGATTAAATGCGATTTAAAAACAACTTATAAAGGTGCTAAATCGGTGAAAAAAATGACGGTTTTAGCACCTTTATAGCGATTCGGGTGCTAAATCGGTGCAAAAATTGACGTTTTTAGCACTCTAAACTCGGGCTAAAATCAACGGCATTGAGATAGCCCCATCAGTTGTTCCTGGCGACGTAAATGGCGACGGTGAAGTTACCGCCAGTGACGTGACCGCACTCTACAACCACTTGTTAACTGGCGATGATAGCGCCCTTGTTAATGGCGACCAGGACGGCGACGGCAACATTACTGCCGGTGATGTGACATTCGTTTACAACATTCTGCTGGGCATCAACAAATAAGATTCTCAAGGTTTTATAATGAGAAATCTGACATACAATTAACTTTATTATTTATTAGTCACACTCCGTCAGACTCTCATAATAAATACCCCATATCAAAGGCGGCTTTCATGCATCTGGAAGCCGCCTTTTAAAGTTCCTTTTCCTTTCGTCTCTACTCCGTCAGGAGTGACAAAGACAAGCGATAGGGCAATTAGGCATTGTGCATTTTGAATTTCCTGACTTCCGTTATGCGTCACCCTAAATCAGTTTTGAGTGATTTTACTTTTTCAAGTGGACTCATTAATAATTTATATGGTGCTAAATCGGTGCAAAAATTGACGGCTTTAGCACTCCATGGATTAAGCAATTTATAGAAAATCCTTTGGATTTTTTTGAAAATAGCGTGGAGAAAGTGAGGATTTATAAAAATAGTAATAATTTTGCATATATATTTCCATAAAAGGTTGTGTGGATGCCGATAATTGTATATTTTTGCAGAAAATATTCTAATCGATTTTATAACCAATAAAAATTTAGTGTATGAAAAAGATTTTTACATTAGCTATGATGTTGCTTTTCGTGGGCACAATGATGGCAAACTGGCAGCCCAGTGATACCCAAGCAACTCAACTTGACGCAGAAGGCACAAGTGGCCAAGTCCAGATGAAAACCCTGCGAACTGATGATGGCAAGATTATCTTGAGTTGGATTCGTCCAGAGACCACCAATGGCGTGTTCTCTTATCAACTGCATCTGCAGATATTTGATGCACAGGGCAATGCAATGTTTGGTGACGAGGGAATTATCGTGTGTGACAAGCGCACTCATTATTGGACTACCGACTATGCACTGAAGTTGGCAGCCAACGGCGACATTCTCCTGGCCTATACCGACATCCGCAATGATCCTACTGAGGAAAATTCCGAGACCTATCTCTATCGCTATACTCAGCAAGGTGTACCCGTGTGGGGAGTGGATGGCATCTTGTTCCCCTCAGGAAAGATTCATGAGAACGCCCTGTCGGTTGAAGACTTAGCACCTGTAATCTGCGTGAGCGGCAACAATATATATGCTGCAGCCAATCATACAGAGTATTATAAGGAGAAGGCCAATGAAAACAACTGGACTCCAACGCCCTGGTCGCCAAATATGCCCGACTCAGTTATTTTGAACGAAGGAAAGTGGCTGATTAAGCTCATCAATGATGATGGCTCCGTTGCCAGTGAAGGTGTCAAAGAGATAAATTCCAAAACATTAATAATGGAGCCATCTGATGACGGTAAGGCTTATCTTGTTTATGATAACGAAGCTTTTGGCTTAAATGCTGAGATGCTTGATGCAAGTTTGACGAATGTGTGGAACGACCCCGTTGTTATAGAGGAAAGGGAGATCGGTTCAAGTATTTACATTGCCACTCCATTGGCTGAGGTGAACGACTATGGCAGACTTATGTTGTCATATAGAGTATTGACCGATTTCTATGGCTATCAGGTTGCTAACTTCGTTGGTGCCAACGGTGAACATGCCTCTGATCCCTTGACATTGTCTGGCAATATCGACGGTGATGCCGGTCCAGCTGCCATGGGCGTTAAGGAAGACCTAGCTTTTGTTGCATGGGAATATGCTTATTCGGCATCGGAATATCGCATGAATATGAACGTTGTTGATGATAATAACTTCTACTATTGGACTGACGAAAATATCTATGGATTCACATTGGAAACCACCGACAATTGGGGCTATCAGCCAGTAAAGGTGATACCCGTGAATGATGGATGGGTAGTGCTGTATGGCAGATGCACAAGTTGGAATGGTGCCAATTTCATGGTAGTGAAGATAGATGATGATGGCGCTGTGTTGTGGAGCAAGCAGATTTGTGAGGACAATTTCAAGTCTAACGGCTTTTCGGTTACATACGATGACAAATACGCCTATATCTTCTATACTCAAGAACCTGACTACAAAGCTGGCAACGGAGGCATGTTTGTGATGTGTGTTGACATCGTCGGGGAGATGAACAGCATCAACGATGTAAACACTGGTGATGAAGTGCTTTCTACCGAGATTTACACCATTGATGGCCGTCGCGTGAGCAGCTTGGAGAACGGTGTGAACATAGTGCGCACAACCTACAAGAACGGCAAGGTTACCACCACCAAAGTAATGCGCTAATCAAAACATTTTATATAACACCCCATAATTTCTTGTTGAGGAAAGTTACAGGGCGGGCATCGCGGGATGCTCGCCCTCAGTTGCGAAAAAAATCGTAACGAACATTTTCGCAATTATAAAAAAAAGGGTTATCTTTGCGAAAAAATTCGTAACGAAAAATTTCGCAAGTCATGAAAAATCCGTTCAAATTTGGCACAATAGCAACTTGGGAGTCAGGAATCAATGATGACTGAGATTTTTGAGCGCAAAAAGTCGCCATTCTATCACTTTGGCACATTGATGAGGTTGAAGAAGATTCCCTACGAGGATTTTTATGCCTATATAACAGAAAGAATAAAACCAGTCCTCGCTGAGCAATGCGAGAGTGTTGCGGGTGAAATTCTGGCGATAACAAAATGCCATCCTTATTACACACAGCAACTTTCCTCACAAGTTTGGGAACTAGCACATTATGAGGACAATAAAGATAATGTGCGACAGATAACTTACAACTGACAATGTTACAACGATATTTACAAGAGGGCTGCATCGAGGCTGGATGCGATGAGGCAGGGCGAGGGTGCCTTGCAGGACCTGTGACGGCTGCCGCGGTGATATTGCCGCCCGATTTTGAGAATGAGTTGCTTAACGACAGTAAGCAGCTCACCGAGCACCAGCGCGACCTGCTGCGGCCTGTCATCGAACGCGAGGCAGTGGCTTGGGCGGTGGCGATGGTGTCGCCTGAGGAAATTGACCGCATCAACATCCTCAAGGCGTCGATTACTGCCATGCACCGTGCCCTTGACCAGCTCACCGTGCGCCCTGAGCACATATTAGTTGATGGCAACCGATTCTATCCATACGGCAATATCCCTTTCACCACAGTTGTCAAAGGTGACGGCAAGATGATGAGCATCGCCGCGGCAAGCGTCCTCGCCAAGACTCACCGTGACGAGTATATGCGCCGCATTGCCGGGGAGTTTCCACAATACAACTGGGCGAAGAACAAGGGCTATCCCACCAAAGACCACCGAGCCGCAATCGTGGCGCATGGCATCAGTCCGTATCACCGCAAATCGTTCAACCTCGTGGGACAACTATCACTATTTGACTGAAATATGATGAAGGAAAAAAGGAAACACATAGAAGTAGTGGCGGCGATAATTCGCGATGAACAAGGCCGCATTTTTGCTACCCAGCGCGGCTATGGCGCCATGAAAGATGGCTGGGAGTTCCCTGGTGGCAAGATGGAGGCTGGCGAAACGCCCGAGGAAGCCCTTCGCCGTGAGATAAAGGAAGAACTCGACACGTTGATTATCGTGGAAGACCTGTTATGCACGGTGGAGTGGGATTATCCCGACTTCCACCTGACGATGCACTGCTACTGGTGCCGTGTAGAGAGCGGCTCACTCACCCTAAAAGAACATGAGGCAGCCCGCTGGCTCACCATCGACCAACTCGACACAGTAGATTGGCTCCCTGCCGACAAGGAGGTGGTTGGTAAGTTATAAGTGTTAAATGGCTGCGACAGAGTCGCAGCACAGGTAACCTCAACCTCTCCACTCTCCACTCTCCACTCTGTACTCAATCCTCTCCACTATCTCCCCATTACTGCGTTCCAGATGGCATTGGCGAGGGTGCGGTTGTCGTCGTCTTCGCTGCATTCCCAGTACATAAGACCTCGAAGGCCTTTCTCTCGAGCCCATTGACCCTTTATGGTGATGCTGCGAGAGTTGTCATAAGAGCCGAAGAACACGCCGTTGAGAGTGACGTAAGGAGTTTGCGCCGCATCGCTCCAGTTGTCAATGTTATACTCGCTTGGCAGCGAAGATAGCCGGCGATAGTCGATTACTGAGTTGGCCCCATCCCATGCGTGACGCATATAGAAAGGAATGCCAAGCACAATTTTGTTCATGGGGAAACCCGCTGCCGCATAGGCGTTTATAGCGCGCTGGCAATCCCAGTAAGATGCAGGGTGGTTGATTGCCGAGTGAAAATGTGGCGCTGCATCCATGTCGTAGGTCATAAGGTTCACGAAGTTCACATAAGGTTCGACCGCAGCAAGGTCAATAAACTTGTATCCTCCCGCAGTGGGCTGTTTGTCTTTGACATATCCAGCGAAAGTGAGAAGATAGCGGTTGCCGAGTGTTTCACGCAGCTGCTTCATGAGCAATACATGGTTTTGTGTGTCAACGGCAGGGTTGCATGCCGCTCCGCTCCAAGAGAGGCCAGGGAACTCCCAGTCGATGTCAATGCCGTCAATGCCCCATTGCTGGCAGAAGGCGAGGCAGTCTTGCGCGAAGCGTCGCCGGTTATCGTCGGTAGCGGCTATGGCCGAGAATCCTCCGTCCTGATAGTTGTCGCTGTTTGACACGGTGTGCGAGAACGAGAGGCATATTTTCAGGTCTGGGTTGTCGTGCTTGAAAGCGACGAGTTGTCGCAAGATACCCGTGTTGCCATCGTCCTGAAGTTCAAAGCTTTGATAAACGCCGTTCCGCACATACACCTCGGCAAAGGCATAATTGATGTGGGTGACGATAAAGGGGTCGGGAAGGCGGTTGCCGGCATAGTATGGACAATAGGCGACCACCACACGCTGTTGTGGTTCTGGGTCGCTCTCAATGCCGAGCATCACGTTGTAGATGAGAGTGATATCGGCGGCGGTGACCGCTCCGTCGCGGTTCACGTCGGCGGTGATGAGGTAACTAGTGTTGTTGCCGAGCATCACGTCATAGACGGCGGTGATGTCGGCCGCAGTGACCGCTCCGTCGTGGTTCACGTCGGCAAGGCCAGCATGCGCTGCCAGTGCAACAGCGATTGCCAATATTGCTAAAAGGACTTTCCTCATGGATTCTTGCCGCGTAATTTTTTCATTTTACGAGATGTGACTTCAGTTATGAATTTTTGGCATTCCCAATCAATAATACCACTCAATTCTTGGGCAGACTCTGAAGGTATAAAAATATGTTTTAAAGATTCACATTTATAAAAGAGGTCAACAGATGGGTGTGGCTCATCAAGAGTATATCCCATTCTTAAATTCATTGGCAAAATAGCTTCTTTAAGATTCTTACATTTATAGAAGGCTGCAGTTCGAATAGAAAACCACCAATTCTTTGGTTCAGGGATTATTATTTTTATGATTGATTCGCAATAAGCAAACACATATTCCCCAAGAAAAGAAACAGAATGTGGTAAAATAAAATTTTTAAGAGCTAAACAACCATAAAACGCTCCATCATCTATGCCTTTAAGATTCATTGGGAACTTTATCTTTGTGAGTGATTTACAATCATAAAACATCCATTTCTCGATAAACGTAATTGCGTTAGGCATAACAATTGTAGAGAGAGATTTACACTCCCGAAATGCTGCTCGTCCAATGTGAATGACAGAATCGGGAATTATTATATTTATCAACTGCTCACATTGACAAAATGCTCTTTCGTTTATTGATTTAACAGAATCAGGAATAAATATTTCTTTTATCTTGCATCCTGCAAAAGCTTCTCGACAAATGATTTCGGTGTGTTGAGGTATGGTGTAAGAAATTAAAGTTGCTGGGGCTTTGAGCAGTCGTTTACGATCGGAACTATATATAACGTTGTTCTCATCAATCCATGTATCAACAAAGTCATTATCGGTTATGATATCCTCATCTTCTTCTAAACCATTACAGATAAAACCGTTTAAACGAAGGAAACTTTCCATGGTTCCTTTAGGTAGTGAAAAGCGACATTCTTCGCCAGTCATTAATAAATCGCCAAAGTCAAATGCTTTTGATGTGATTTTTACGGAAGGATTTAACAATGTAATGTTATAACCTGTATTCCCCAAATTTAAAACGTATTTGTCAATAAATATTACAGAAGGAGGAATTATTATTTCAGTAATATTAGTATCATCAAAAGTGCTACGCTCTATGATTTTTAATGATTCAGACAAGGAGATTATTTTCAAATCTTGACAATCATAAAAAGCTTGTTTACCAAGGCGCTTGACGGAGTTAGGAATATTAGCCCATGCTAGAGAATAGCAGCACGAAAAAGCGCCGTCACCAATACTTGTAACTGTGTTCGGAATCTCAATGCGTGTAAGATTATGGCAGTTTTGGAAAGCATAGTCAGAAATAATTTCCGTTCCAGGAGGAATAGAATAGTAAATGTTCAAATCATGTGGCGCCTTAAGAAGACGTTTGCGATTTTGACTGAATCTCACACCAAACTCATCAACCCAAAAACATTGGTTATCTTCTTCAAGAACTTCAGTAGATATATTTTTTAATTGCTCTTTTGTCTTTGCATCAATGAGCGAATCATCAAATGCACAATCTCCAACATATAAAACCGATTGTGGTAGATTTAGTGGACCAATGAGGCCAGGGCAATTATGAAATGCACAATTATCAATATAAACAATAGAATTAGGAAGGATCAGTTGGCCTTTTAAGTTTATGCATCCACTGAAAGCCGATTCCCTAATAACAGTAACTGAATCAGGTAGGTTGATAGAACCATTTAATCCCGTGCAATTCATAAAAACTGATTCTTCTATGATGCTTATACCATGAGGGATTATGAGCGACCCAGTTAATCCTGTGCAACCATTGAAGGCATTTTCACTAATAACAGTAACTGAATTGGGTATTAATAGTGATCCAGTTAATCCCGTGCAACCGTTGAAAGCATTGGCACCAATTTCTGTTACTCGATAAATTTTATCAAATTCTTTGATTGTGTCAGGAATGATTAAATTCCCTTTTGCATTCTGGTCGATATGTCCTATTAGAGTGACTGAGGCACCATCTCTGTTAGTGGAATATCTAAGTCCTTGGTAAACAATTATCTTTGAAAAAAATGAATTTGACATTGAAGAGGCTATTAATAGGTGTTGAACTTGTTTTAATGAGGAATTTAGAAAAAGTTTGTCACTATTTAGTGGATTTAGAGTTGAACCAGTTTGCCCTAATCAGGATGTCGCTCACGGTCCATGCCTCTTGCTGCTGTTTCAATAGTGAAGAGTTGCCGAAGGAGTCTTCAATAGTCTCGGCTGCCGAGCACACGTTGTAACGCAGCAGGCTGTGTCCCAATCCTTTCCATTGATAGCTGTTAAGTCCCATCACATCAAGGATAGTAGGGTAGATGTCGATTTGCCCTATTGGGCCACTGATGAGTTTGCCATGCCCGCCATTAATCACGATAAACACACATTCGTTGCCATTTTTACTCAGTGACGGCCGTCCATTCGGGTCGTCATCCACTGGCTCACTATGGTCGCTGGCAATGACTATCACGCTGTTGTCGTAGAGTCCTGACTGCTTAAGATTATCAAGGAAGATGCCGAGTTGCTGGTCAAAGTAGTGTGTCTTTTCCAGATAGTTGCGCACGGCGGGGGTGTATTGCTTGCTTGCCGAAATCCATGTCGATGGCTCAAAGCCGCCATCGTAGGGGCTGTGCATCACGCCAGTGAAAAGCTGTGCCATAAAGCTTTTGCCAATGGTGGGCAGATACTTAGCGGCATATTCCATCACCACCTTATCTATTTTATAGTTGGTGGCTTCAAGTTCGGCTTTCAGCTCTGGCTGGTGGTAAAGTTCGTCAAAGCCGTAGGCCGTCGACATGTTCTCCACGTTCCACAGGCTAGGCTCATCGCCGCAAATCTCCACCGCCTTGTAGCCACGTTGCTTCAGCGCCTTGACAAGCGATGGGAAGGTGCGGTCGCTGTATTCCATTGCCACCGAGCGGTCGAGCATGGGCAGCAGTCCCGTCTGATACATGAATTTGCCGTCGCTGGAGCGTCCGTTCTTGGCTTGCGATATCACGTTCAGGCATACGATGTTTGTGCTGTCGGCAACGAGAGCATTGAGGGTGGGAGTCACTGACTGGCCGTCGATGTCGAGGTTCACTGACCAAGCATTGAGCGACTCCACCATAATAAAGATGAGGTTGGGACGCTCAATCGTGGTCATGTAGCTGTTGTCGGTATAGCTGGGGCAGTTGTTCTTGACAAAATTCTCGGCAAGCAGCTTTTCCTCCTTGCTTATTCCAGTGTCGATGCTGTTGATGAGCGAGAAAATGGCATAGCTCATCACGCCGTTGTGCATAATATAATTAAGATGTCGTCCGCCAAGCTTGGTGTAATGTGTGGAGAAGGCATCGCCCAGATTTTCGTAGTTCTGGCGGTTGGTGAGATAGATGCTGGTGGTGATAATCAGACGCAAAAGAACAAATGCTCCAAAACAGGCGGCAAAAGCCCACCAGTGACGCTTTGCTGGTTTTGTCGCTCGCGGTGCTTGCTGGTTTTGAGGCTCGCTGTGCTCGCTGGCATTGTCACTCGCTGCGCTCGTTGGTTTTGTCGCTTCGCTGGTTTTGTGCTTTAGCCACCAATGGTAGGCGTGCAGCAGCAGGGGCGTGAGCAGCACCATCAGCGATTTCTTGGAGATAGCTCCAATAGTGCTCTTAATGAGTGTGCCCGAGACGTTTTTAAACAGCAGGAATGACGAGAAAGGCATCACGTCGCGGTAGGTAGGGTAGTAGAGCAGCTGCGCGAAACTCCACACCGCCACAAGCCATAATATAATAAATGTGTAGGTGCGTCGGCGTTTAATCACCCAGCATGGCGCAAGCAGCAGAATTGCATCGGCAAGATGATTGAAGAAAATCTTTGTCAGCGGCTGATTAGATAACGATCCAAACATCGAGCGCGTTATCGTGATGCTCACCATCGAGAACATCACGATAATCAACACTGCGGCGAGAATATAGAACCCCTTCGTCTTATTTAATGCCTTGCGCATTATAGTGATTATGCATTGTGCATTATGCATTATGAGTTATGCATTAGCCTTAGCGTTTTCTACCCATTGCTTCACGTCGTCGGGCATGGGATTCTTGTAGCCGAGTTTGTACTTCTTGTTGATTTCGAGCAGGTCTTGAAAGAGTTTGCCGGGTTTCTCGAGTGCTCCGAGGGCCTCCACGGTCAGGAAGCCAGCCTTCTGGATGGGTGCCACCCACTCGGCGGGGATGCCAAGAGCGGTGTAAGCCTCCTCCTTGTCGCGGTGCTGCACCTTCTCGGGACGCATCTGTGGGAAGAGCATCACATCTTGGATGTAGCTGTTGCCAGTCATAAGCATGGTGAGTCGGTCGATGCCTATACCGATACCGCTCGTTGGCGGCATTCCGTACTGAAGTGCGCGGAGGAAGTCTTGGTCGATGACCATCGCCTCGTCGTCGCCCTTGTCGGCGAGTCGCATCTGCTCCTTGAAACGCTCCTCCTGGTCGAGGGGGTCGTTAAGCTCGCTGTAGGCGTTGGCTACCTCCTTGCCGTTGACCATGAGCTCGAATCGCTCGGTGAGGCCTGGCTTGCTGCGGTGCATCTTGGTGAGTGGTGACATCTCCACGGGATAGTCGATGATGAAGGTGGGCTGGATGAAGCATCCCTCGCAGGTCTCACCGAAAATCTCGTCGATGAGTTTGCCTTTACCCATGGTCTCGTCAACCTCAATGTTGAGCTTCTGAGCTACCTCACGGATTTGTGCCTCGTCCATGCCGTTGAGGTCGTAGCCGGTCTTCTCCTTGATGGCGTCGAGGATGGGCAGACGGCGGTAAGGGGCCTTGAAGCTGATGGTCTTGCCATCGATGACGCTGTCGGTGCAGCCGTTCACGGCGATGCAAATCTTCTCGAGCAACTGCTCGGTGAACGACATCATCCAGTTATAGTCTTTATATTGAACATAGAGCTCCATGCAGGTGAACTCGGGGTTGTGGTTGCGGTCCATGCCCTCATTGCGAAAGTTCTTGCCAATCTCATACACGCCCTCAAAGCCTCCCACTATCAAGCGCTTGAGGTAAAGCTCGGTGGCGATGCGCATATACATGTCAACGTTCAATGCGTTGAAATGGGTGATGAACGGCCTTGCTGTAGCGCCGCCGGCGATAGCTTGCAGGGTAGGGGTCTCAACCTCGGTGTAGCCTGCATCATCAAGCACCTGTCGCATAGTGCGCAGCACGGTGGCGCGCTTGAGGAAGGTGTCTTTTACGCCCTCGTTCACCACCAGGTCAACGTATCGCTGACGGTAACGAAGCTCTGGGTCGTCGAAAGCGTCGTAGGTCACTCCGTCCTTCACCTTCACTATGGGCAGTGGCTTGAGGCTCTTGCTTAGAACTTTTAGCGACTGAGCATGGATGCTGATTTCACCAGTCTGTGTGCGGAACACATAACCCTCGATTCCCACGAAGTCGCCTATGTCGAGCAGTTTCTTGAACACCACATTATAGAGGTCCTTGTTCTCGTCGGGGCACAGGTCATCGCGGCTGATATACACCTGGATGCGGCCCTTAGAGTCTTTGAGTTCCATAAACGACGCCTTGCCCATGATGCGGCGGGTCATGATGCGTCCCGCCACGCTCACCTGGCGAGGCTCCTCGTCGTCTTTGAAGTTGGCCTTTATCTCATCGCTCCAAGCATTGACCACATACTCGGCAGCGGGGTAAGGGTCGATTCCCAACTCACGCAACTGGTTCAAACTATTGCGCCTAACTATCTCCTGTTCGCTAAGTTCTAAGATGTTCATATATTTAGATTTTATTTATTACCTAATTATTTTAGGCTGCAAAGATACAACATTTTTTTTGTAAATATGATTTTAAATTCAATTTAGCTGTTAGAATTGTTGGTTTTTTGTTACCTTTGCGGTGATAATTGTTATGGACTGCAGAGTGGAAATACCGAGGGAAATAGAACGCCAAGTGACGTTGCCCCAGTCAAAGAGTGTCGCCGTCAGAGCTTTGATTATCAATGCTCTTGGGGGTGGAACGTGGAAGGTGAAACGTGGAAGGTGGAACGAACGGTGTGATGACATCGACATTATGGAAGCGGCAATAACAAGCGGCGATGATCATATTGATGTGGGTGCCGCTGGTACGGCGATGCGCTTTCTCACCGCTTATTTCGCTTGCCAGGAGGGGCGCACGGTGAGGCTCGACGGCTCGGAGCGAATGCGTCAGCGTCCCATTGGTCCGCTCGTTGATGCCCTGCGGCAGATGTGCGCTAGCATCGAGTATTTGGGCGAGGAGGGTTATCCTCCGCTCAGGATTTCAGGTCGCAAGTTGCATGGCGACACAATCACGATGCGTGGCGACGTGAGCAGCCAGTTTGTCTCGGCATTGCTGATGGTGGCACCCATTGTGGACGGCCTCACTCTCACACTTGAGGGCGACATTGTGTCTCGCCCCTACATCGACATGACACTCGCCCTGATGCGCCACTACGGCATAGAAGCGCGGATGAATGTGTCGCAAAATAAAAAAACAACTGATTATTCTGATAAATCTGATTTTCCTCAATACACACACCCTTCCGCTAATCGACAAGATATAAAATCAGAAAGATCAGAGAATTCAGTTGTTGATTTTTTGAGCATAGTGGTGCCTGCAGGACAATATGTCGCAAAACCCCTCAAGATAGAAGGCGACTGGAGCGCGGCAAGCTACTGGTTTGCACTGAAAGCCCTGTTGCCGCAGTCGCGCATAACCCTCTCGCCATTGCGTGAAGACAGCATTCAGGGCGACTGCGCGATAGTGGAGATGATGGAGCCACTGGGGGTGAAGGCGCGGTTTATAGAGGATGAGAAGGTTGTTCTCTCGGCGGACACGGCCCGTGTCCCTATGTTATCGCGATGCTATGGCCACGACATGGCTGCGACACCCGACCTTGTACCCACGCTTGCCGTGACTCTGTGCCTGCTCAGGGTGCCGTTTTCTCTAACAGGAGTGCGCAGCTTGCGCATCAAGGAGAGCGACCGACTGGAGGCACTGCGTGAGGAGCTTGCAAAACTGGGCTACGTTATTGAAATAGGTGAAAACAGCCTGTGCTACGACGGCAATCACACCGAAATCAAAGGTGAGGTTACGCTATCTTCCCACGGCGACCACCGCATGGCGATGGCACTCTCTCTTGCCGCCACACACCACAAGCTAGTGATAAAAAACGCCGAAGTGGTAGCCAAGTCCTATCCCAATTGGTGGGAACAGTTGTTTAATGCATAATGCACAATTCACAATGCATAATGCAGCACAATAGTCCAGAATCTCTAGATTCACTTAACACTTAACTCTTAACACTTAACTCTTAACACTTAACTCTTAACACTTAACACTTAAAAAATGATTCCCGCATTTTACATATTTCTTGCCATGGTGGTTATAGGTGTGATTCTCTACATCCACGACCGCCTTACTTATAAAAAAGGAGAGAGGGAAGAGGGGAGAGGGGAGGAGAGAGAGCCCGAGTCTCAAGATGCGTGCAGCGACGACTGCTGCGGCACCCATGATGTGTGCCCCAGCGAGATGATGCTCAAGCACATCAACGACCCAATCGAGTACTTCGACGACGAGGAACTTGACGCATTCAAGGGACGAGAATCTAATGATTACAATGACGACGAGCTGGAGTTGTGGCGCGACGTGCTTTACACCCTCAAACACGACGAACTTATGGCCTGGGAACGCTCTATCAAGAAACGCGGCATCTTGCTCCCAGATGTCATAAAGGAAGAGCTCATCTCCTTAATTAATGCTAGTGTCAGTTGAGAGGGGAGAGGGAAGAGGGGAGAGTACAGAGGGGAGAGGTGAGAGGGTTGCGCCTTCTCAATGCAATTCACAAAGCAGAATTATGAATCACATAGCACAATGTGCCTTTCCACGTCCCACGTTCCCCGTTCCCCGTTCCACGATTCTGAAAAACACAACAATAACACTACATTAAAAGAAAAAATGAAATATTTTGTGATAAAATTTTGTTGTTTCGCTTAAAATTACTACCTTTGTGCCATATTATTGAAAATCCGAAAGATAGCATAAAAACTATTTTTTTTAGTGTTTATTTTCTAATTTATTAACTCAAACCGTTTTTTTATGAAAAAATTCATTTACTCTCTGGTTTTGTGTGCAATAGCTGCTATGCCTGCTTTTGCGCAGAATTCCTTGACAGTGTATGACGGTGACGCAACTAATGCTTACGTTCCCGTTTACGGTTTCTACGCCGATGCGTTTCAGAAGGTAGAGTTCGTAATGAACTCCAGCGAACTGGAAGAAATGACAGGCGCTACTCTCACCAAGATGACTTGGTATCTTGCTACTCCCGCAGCTGCTGCTTGGGAAGGTAATTTCCAGGTTTATCTTAAAGAGACTGACGCTAACACAGTTAGCGCCTATGATGACTTGGAAGGGGCAGTCCTAGTTTGGGAAGGTCCCCTCGATGGTACTGGCAACACCATTGACCTGGAGTTTGCCAACGACTACATGTATGAGGGTGGCAACCTGCTTGTGATTGTTCACCAGACCGAGAAGGGTACTTACAAGAGTGCTACCTTCCTTGGCACAGAGGTTGCTGGCGCAGCCGTTCAGGGCTACAGCTACAATGCAGTTGACCAGGTAAACCTCAACAACCGCGACTTCTTGCCCAAGACTACCTTCCAGTACACTCCTGGCCAAGGCACTATTTACTACAAGCCAAAGAACCTTGCTGTAGAGGCAGGCGTTAACGAGGCAGTAGCAACTTGGGAGAATGGTGCCGACGAGACTTCTTGGGGCGTAGAGTACAAGAAGGCTGCCGACGAAGAGTGGACCGATGCTGGTACTGTAACCGAGAAGACCATCACTCTTGAAGGCCTTGCTGCTGGTACTAAGTATGACGTTCGCGTTAAGTCTATTTATGACTATAAGGGCGAGAGCAACTGGACACAGACTTCGTTTGCTACACTTGCTTGCGAGGAAACCGACATGGGCGAGGTTGAGTATGTACTCACCGACACCTACGGCGACGGCTGGAATGGCGGAGCTAAGCTCCAGGTATTCCTTGCTGGCACCGACGTATTGGTTCAAGAGCTCACTCTTCCACAAGCTTCTGGCAACAGCGAGCTCGAGGGCACATTCAAGCTTTGCTACGGCATTGACTATGACCTCGTTTGGGTAGCTGGTACTTACAACTATGAGGACGGCTTCGTTCTGACTGGTCCCGAAGGCGAGACTATCTATGAGTTCCAAGGCACAGGCTCAAGCAGTGGCCCAAGTCCAGAACCTGGTGTGCTCACTACCTTCCAAATCCACATGAACACTTGCCCACGTCCAACCGATGTTGTTGCTGAGAACGTAACTTACAACAGCGCAGACATCGCTTGGATTCCTGGCACTCCAGAGCAAGACCTCTTTGAGGTTGTTTATGCTAAGGGCGAGTTTGATCCCGAGGCAATCGACATGGTTCCTGTTCAGACTAACGATCCATTCTTAGCTCTCACCGACCTTGAGGAGAACAATGCTTACAGCGTATATGTACGCACAAGATGTAGCGAAGAGGAAGTTAGCCGCTGGAGCAAGGTTTGCACCTTCGAGACTCCATTGCAGTTCCCACTTCCCGAGAACTTTGCTGTTACCGACATCACCTCTAAGAGTGCTGTAGGTACTTGGGAAGGCGAAGCAGGCAACTACACCCTGCGTTACCGCGAGATCGCTGGCTTCAGCGAGAGCTTCGAGGAAGACTTCACTGGCGACGGCTGGATGCTTTATGACGCAGAAGGCGACGGTTGGGGCATCATGCCAATTGCTGAGTACACAATGAGTGGCACTCCACTCTTTGCTGCCGATGGCTCAAGCTGCTTGTCAGCTTGCAGTATTGACGACAACTACAACTATGTAAGTGGCGACAACTGGATCTTCACCCCACAAGTTCCTCTCAGTGGAACTCTCAAGTTCTATGCTGCTGACCTTGGTGAGGGTTATGAAGAGAACTTCAGCGTTTATGTAGCAGTAGGCGCTGGCGAGGCTCTTGAGGACTATCAGCCAATCGCTGAGGGTCTGAGCACTAATGGTGCTGGCCCATTCTCTCCTGAGACTTGGGGCGTTTATGAGTTTGACCTGAGCGCATTTGAGGGTCAGACCGGCCGCGTAGCTATCGTTCACAACCGCACTGGTGCGAGCGGCTACTATCTGTTCGTTGATATGATCTCTATCGTTGACGAGAACGCTGGCGAGGTTGAGTGGACAGTTATGGAGAACGTTAACAGCCCAGCAACTATGGCTCCACTTAAGCCAAGCACTCGTTATGAGGCTCAAGTACAGGGCGTTTACGAAAACAAGCCCGCTTCTCAGTGGACCGAGTCTGTTAAATTCATGACTCTTGCTGCTGACGCTATGCCAACAGCAGTTGAGGTTACCGACATCACTGGCACTACAGCTGTTGTAAATGTTGCTGGTTCGCAAGATACCTACAACATCCGCTACCGCACTGCCGCTAAGGGCTTCTTCGAGGACTTCGAGGGCATCGCAGCTAATGGTGATCCCGCTCCTGATGGCTGGACTACTATCGATGCCGATGGCGACGCTTACGATTGGTTTGCTTGGTATCCATCAAATGCTGGTGTTGATGAGGTTGACAGCAACGGTGGAGCAACCGTTCTTGACCACATCTGCATGACTTCGGCTAGCTGGGTGAACCAAGTAGTTCTCTATCCAGACAACTGGCTGATCACTCCACTTGTTGACCTCGGTGGCACTCTGTCGCTGTGGGCACGTGGTCAGGATCCAAGCTACGCTGGCGAGCACTTCGCAGTATATGTATCTGTTGACGGCAACGAGAACACTGCTGACTTCGTAGAGGTTCTTCCCGAGACTGTTGCTACTGGTGAATACGCAGAGTACACTGCCGACCTCAGCGAGTATGAGGGCATGCAGGGCTACATCGCTATCCGTCACTTCAATGTTAGCGACATGTTCCGTCTGAACATCGACAACGTTTCTATCGTAATGGAAGGCCAAGAGGCTGGCGAGTGGATCACTGTTGAGAACGTAGAAGTACCTTACACTATCGAGGGTCTTGAGCCACTGACTAAGTATGAGCTCCAAGTTCAAGGTATCTATGAGGATGCTAAGGGCACTACCGACTGGACTAAGAGTGTATTCTTCACCACTACTGAGGACGTTGTTGAGCCTGCTTACTACATCGTTGGTACATTCAACGGCTGGAGCCAAGTTGATGGCATGATCGAGTTCGTTGACAACAAGGCTGAGGGCGTAGTTCTCGAGGCTGACGCTGAGTTCAAGGTTATCACTCCTGCTGAGACTGAGGGTGAGTGGATTTGGTACGGTGGCGAGGATGCTAATGGCGTTGGCTTCTTCTACATCGGCGAGGATCTCCTTGGTGTAAACATCACTCTTTGCGACGGTGCAAACTTCCGCATCTATGAGGCTGGCACTTACGACTTCGAACTCGTATTTGCTAAGGACGGCGCTCCAATGCTGAAGGTTACCAAGAACATGACTGGCATCGACAACATCACCGTTGACAGCCAGAGCAACGACTGGTACAACCTCAACGGCCAGAAGCTCAACGGCAAGCCCGTTACTCCTGGTATCTACATCAACGGCAACAAGAAGGTTATCATCAAATAATCTTCCTTAAGTTGATAAATTAAAAAATGCATCCGCACTGCGGGTGCATTTTTTTTGTGGAAGGTGGAAGGTGGAAGGTGGATCGGGGATCGGGGAT
>JAFYYG010000014.1 GCA_017557625.1 Muribaculaceae bacterium | reverse complement strand
TTCAAGAAAGCTATCGTAACACTTGCCGAAGGACAAACTATTGATTTCTATAGCAACTTATAATTAATAAAATGGCAGTAAGAAAATTCAAGCCCACAACACCGGGGCAAAGACACAAGATTATTGGTGTATTTGACAACATCACAAGCACTACACCAGAGAAGTCTCTTACAGTCGGACTGCGCAAGACTGGCGGTCGCAACAACGAGGGTCATCGCACTTCCTATTACCGTGGTGGTGGTCACAAGCGTCGCTATCGTATCATCGACTTCAAGAGAAACAAAGACGGTGTGCCAGCTCGCGTAAAGTCGATAGAGTACGATCCTAACCGTTCGGCTCGCATTGCGCTGCTTTACTATGTAGATGGCTTTAAGGCTTACATCATCGCTCCTAACGGACTTAACGTGGGCGATATGGTAGAAAGCGGTGAGAACGTGGCCCCCGAAGTGGGAAACGCGCTTCCACTATGTAACATTCCTGTTGGTACTTTAATTCACAACATCGAGATGCGTCCCGGTCAGGGTGCACGCATTGCTCGCAGCGCAGGAACATTTGCCCAGCTCACCTCGCGTGAGGGCACCTACGCTATCATCAAATTACCTTCGGGTGAGACTCGCAAGATTCTTGCAGCATGCCGCGCTACAGTGGGTGTCGTTGGCAACAGCGACCACGCTCTTGAGCAGTCGGGTAAAGCCGGACGCTCGCGCTGGCTCGGACGCCGTCCTCACAACCGTGGTGTTGTAATGAACCCTGTTGACCACCCAATGGGTGGTGGTGAAGGCCGTCAGTCGGGTGGTCATCCACGCTCTCGCACTGGCATCTATGCTAAGGGACTTAAGACCCGTGCTCCTAAGAAGGCATCTTCGAAGTACATTATTGAAAGAAGAAAGAAGTAATTTGATTAAAGTTTAAACTATGAGTCGATCATTAAAAAAAGGTCCTTACATCTGTGTCAAGCTCGAGAAGAAGATTGACGCTATGAACGAGAGCGGAAAGAAGGCTGTGGTAAAGACTTGGTCTCGCGCCTCCATGATTTCCCCCGACTTCGTGGGTCACACTATCGCAGTGCACAATGGTAACAAGTTTATTCCCGTTTACGTAACCGAGAACATGGTAGGTCACAAGCTTGGAGAGTTTGCTCCAACTCGCACTTTCCGTGGTCACAGCGGCAACAACAAATAATTAGGACCCGGGAAAATTCATTGACAAAAAAAGAATTAAAATACAATGGGTAAAAGAAAAAGAGAATCAGCCAACAAAATTAAGGAAGCCCGCCGTGAGCAGTGCAGCGCAAGGCTCAAAAACGTGCCCAGCTCTCCTCGCAAGATGAGACTCGTGGCCGACATGGTTCGCGGACAGGAAGCCTTCAAGGCTCTCGGACTCCTTCATTTTTCTAATAAGCAGGCTGCTGCCGACGTAGAGAAGCTCCTCAAGAGCGCTATCTCTAACTGGGAGCAGAAGAATGGTAAGAAAGCCGAAGACGGTGAGCTCTACATCAAGTCGATCTTCGTAGATTGCGCTCCAATGCTCAAGCGCCTCCGTCCAGCTCCTCAAGGACGTGGATACCGCATCCGCAAGCGTTCTAACCACGTGACTATTTATCTCGACACTATTAACCAACAACAAGACGCATAATTGAAATGGGACAGAAAGTAAATCCAATTAGCAATCGTTTAGGCATCATCCGCGGTTGGGACTCCAACTGGTTTGGTGGCAGTAATTATGGAGATACTCTGCTCGAAGACAGCAAAATACGCAAGTATCTCAGCGTGCGTCTGGCAAAGGCTAGCGTGTCGCGCATCGTTATCGAGAGAACCCTCAAGCTGGTGACTATCACCATCTGCACTGCACGTCCAGGACAAATCATTGGCAAGGGCGGCAAGGATGTTGACAACCTCAAGGAAGAGCTCAAGAAGCTCACCAGCAAGGACGTTCAAATCAATATCTATGAAGTGAAGCGCCCTGAACTTGATGCCGAAATCGTGGCAAGCACAATCGCACGTCAAATCGAGGGCAAGATTGCCTATCGTCGTGCTGTGAAGATGGCTATCGCTTCTACTATGCGTCTCGGCGCCGAGGGAATCAAGGTGCAAGTGAGCGGACGACTCAACGGTGCCGAAATGGCTCGTTCGGAGATGTTTAAGGAAGGTCGTACTCCACTGCACACTCTGCGTGCCGACATCGACTACGCTCTCGTGCCTGCTCTGACTAAGGTAGGTCTCATTGGCGTTAAGGTTTGGATATGCCGCGGTGAGGTTTATGGCAAGAAGGACCTGGCTCCTAACTTTGCCAGCAGCAACGACCGTCGTCAGGGTGGCGCTAATCGCCGTGGAGGTTTCCGCAACCGTAAAAGCAACCGTTAATCATTAATTGTGTGATTTTTTAACAAGACAAGAAAATGTTACAACAACCAAAACGTTTAAGATACAGAAGACCCTCCGACGGTAAGGTGCGTCAGTACAGCAAGAGAGGCAACCAGTTGGCTTTTGGCTCATTTGGTATCAAGGCTCTCGAGTCGAAATGGATCACCGCACATCAAATCGAGGCTGCACGTGTCGCCGTGACACGCTACATGCAGCGCGAGGGTAATATTTGGATCCGCATCTTCCCACACAAACCCATTACCCGCAAGCCCGCCGACGTGCGTATGGGTAAAGGTAAAGGTGATGTGGCTGGATATGTTGCTCCCGTCTTCCCAGGACGCGTCCTGATTGAGGTTGACGGCGTTAGCTTTGAGATCGCAAAAGAGGCTCTGCGCCTCGCCGCTCAAAAGCTTCCAATTCCCACTAAGTTCATCGTTCGCCATGACTACGATCCATCACAGAATGTGTAATCTTTAAAAATTGACAATTAATTATGAAAAATAAAGAATTGAGAGAGTTGACCGATAAGGAACTCAAAGACCGCCTGGAGCAGGCCGAGAAGGATTATGTGCAGCTCAAGATACAGCACTCGATCTCTCCCCTCGACAATCCAGCCAAGATTACACTTGACCGTCGAGACATCGCACGTATGAAAACTGAGCTCCGCGCTCGTGAACTCAAAATTAATAAGTAATCCCCAAATTTAACAACATCCATAACATGGAAGAGAAAAGAAATTTAAGAAAAGAAAGAATTGGGGTTGTCTCAAGCAACAAGGGTGACAAGACTATCACTGTAACAGTGAAGTACAAAGAGAAACACCCAATCTATGGTAAGTTTGTCAACAAGACAAAGAAATATCACGCTCATGACGAGAAGAACGAGTGCAACGTGGGTGACACTGTGCGCCTCATGGAGACCCGCCCTTTGAGCAAGACTAAGAGATGGAGATTAGTTGAAATAATCGAAAAAGCTAAGTAATTATGATTCAAGCAGAAAGCAGATTAACAGTTGCCGACAACAGCGGTGCAAAGGAAGTCCTCTGCATTCGCGTGCTTGGAGGTACAGGACGCCGTTACGCTTCGGTAGGCGATATGATTGTCGTTACCGTTAAGAACGCCATCCCTTCGAGTGATATTAAGAAAGGTACAGTGTCACGTGCCGTGGTTGTTAGAACCAAGAAGGAAATCCGTCGCCAAGATGGTTCCTACATTCGCTTCGACGACAACGCATGCGTGCTGCTTACTAATGCTGGCGAGTTGAGAGGAACTCGCATCTTCGGCCCGGTAGCCCGTGAGCTTCGCGCCACTAACATGAAGATCGTCTCTCTGGCTCCCGAAGTTCTGTAATCCTATAACAACGCAAAACAATTTAAGAAATGGCTAAGTTACACATAAAGAAAGACGACACCGTCTATGTTCTCGCTGGTGACGATAAGGGTAAAACTGGTCGCGTCTTGAGCATTGATGCTAAAAAGAACCGCGCTATCGTGGAAGGTGTCAACATGGTATCTAAGAGTACCAAGCCTAATGCACAGCACCCACAGGGTGGCATTATCAAGAAGGAAGCCCCCATTCACCTGTCTAACCTCAACGTGGTTGACCCCAAGAGTGGCCGTAACGCACGCCCCACTCGCGTAGGTTTCAAGGTAGAGCGCGATGAGAATGGGAAAGTGGTAAAAAAAGTACGTTATTCTAAAAAATCAGGAGAGGAGATTAAGTAATGGCTACTACACTCAAGAAAAAATATGACGACGTGATTGCTCCAGCACTCATGAAGCAATTCAACTACAGCTCTCCCATGCAGATTCCACGTCTAGTGAAAATCGTTCTCAACGAGGGCCTCGGCGATGCCACACAAGACAAGAAAATAATTGAGACTGCTATCACTGAGCTCACCACCATCACCGGTCAAAAGGCCGTGCAGACAGTTTCGAAGAAAGATATCTCTAACTTCAAGCTGCGCAAGAAGATGCCTATCGGCGCCCGCGTGACTCTGCGCCGTGACCGCATGTATGAGTTCATGGAGAGATTCATCCGCATCGCTCTGCCACGTATCCGCGACTTCAAGGGTATCGAGGGCAAGCTCGACGGACGTGGTAACTACACCGTTGGCGTTTCGGAGCAGATTATCTTCCCCGAAATCAATATCGACAACGTTAACAAGATGACAGGTATGAACATCACCTTCGTCACCACCGCCAAGACCGACGAGGAAGGTTATGCTCTGCTCAAGGAGTTTGGCCTGCCTTTCAAGAACGCTAAATAATTTTTAAAAAGAAGATTTGATATGGCAAAAGAATCAATGAAGGCTCGTCAGGCCAAGAGAGAAAGAATGGTAGCTAAGTATGCCGCAAAGCGTGCAGCCCTCAAAGCTGCCGGCGACTATGAGGCTCTGCAGGCCCTGCCACGCAATGCTTCGCCAGTGAGACTCCACAACCGCTGCAAAATCTCGGGAAGACCCAAAGGTTACATGCGTCAGTTTGGTATCTCACGTATCAACTTCCGCGAGATGGCCTCTCAGGGCCTCATCCCAGGAGTGAGAAAAGCTAGCTGGTAATT
>JAFYYG010000013.1 GCA_017557625.1 Muribaculaceae bacterium | reverse complement strand
GCAGAAGATGATAATGCTGCAAGTGGTGGTTATTGCGTTGGTGAAGAAGATGAAGAATCCTGGTCCTGGCCAGCTGCCATCTTCGTTGACGAGTCCCATCATCAGTCCCTGAATGACGAATGCGATGCATCCTATCGACATGGCAAGGAATCCTGGTAGCGAGATGCCGTCGGTGTTGCGTGTGCGAATGGTGAGCAGCGCCTGGGGCACATAACCTAGGATAAGTCCTATTGACGCTATATATCCAACGATGGCGAAAGGCGATAAAAAGTCTTGTAAAAGTATCATAGTTGATAAGTGTTAAGTGTAAAGTTTTAAGTGGAGAGTAGAGAGTGGAGAGTGGAGGGGTGGAGAGTGGAGAGCCGATTCCCGACCCACGATCTCCGAACCCCGATTCCCGAACCCCGATTCCCGATCTCCGCGCCGCAGGCGCTTACTTGATTTGCTTCATTAGCTCCTTGGTGGCAGTGATGAGCTGGTCATCAACGCCCTTAACTACCTCGGCAGGATCGTTGAGAACCTTAATGTCGGGTTCCAGCTGACTGTTCTCGAGGTAGTTGCCTTGTGCGGTGCGGTAACCGATAATGGGAATACCGAAGATGAGCGAGTCGTCTTGCAAGGTCTCCCACGACACGCTGGTCATAGTGCCAGGCACGGCAGCGCCCACGAGTTTGCCAATGTTCATCTGCTTATATACCCAAGGAGTGCCGTGGGCGTTGCTGTAGCATGCCTCGCATTGCAGCATGATGCTGGGTTTGTTCCAGCGTCGGCTCGGCATGTCGCAAGCGTCGCGTCCGCGAATCTCCTGAGTCAAATATTTCTTACCGGTGAAGAGCACCTCGATGTCCTCGTGTAGACGGCCACCGCCGTTGAAACGGATGTCAATTACGATACCGTCGCGCTTGTTGTACTTGCCAAGCACCTTGCTGTAAACCTCACGATAGCTGGCGTCGTTCATCGACTCAATGTGGACATATCCAAGTCTGCCGCCAGAGATGCTGTCAACGATGTGCTCGTTGTGCTTCACCCAGCGCTTGTAGAGCAGGGTGTTGAGAGCACTGCGGCTGATGGGCTTCACCACTTCGTCCCAAGTCTCGCCGGTGGCTGGATCGCGGAACGAGACGAGCGTCTTCACGCCGGTCTGACCGTTGAGCAGGAGGGTGTGGTCGTTCTCGTAGGTGATTTCCTCGCCGTTGATTTTCTCTACAATGCAGCCGGCTTTCACTTTAGATTTCGACTTGTTGAACGGTCCACCGGTCACCACTTCTGCAACTTTCAGGCCATTGCCGGTGTAGCTCATGTCGTAGAGCAGACCTAAGTTGGCAGTTGTCTCGCCACTGGTGGGATAGTAGCGTCCACCGGTGTGCGACACGTTGAGCTCGCCAAGCAGTTCACTGAGGAGGTTTGCGAAGTCGTAGTTGTTGTTGATGTGCGGCAAGAATTTGCGGTAAGTGTTGCAGTTCTCTTTCCAATTCACACCATGGAAGTTGGTGTTGTAGAAACGCTCCTGAATCTGTTTCTCCACATGGTTGAACATGTACTCACGCTCCTCGGCGAGGTCCATCTTCATCTTGGCACTATAGGAGATAGATTTTAGTTTATCGCTCGAGACGGTGAGTTTCTGCATGGTGCCGCTGCCCAGGATGAAGAATTCCTTGCCGTCCTTTGAGCTTTCAATGTTAGCCCATTTCGAGCCCATCTTGTTGATGAGTGTTGTGCTCTTCTTTCTCAAGTCCATCTTCCACAGGTCATATCCCTTCTCGAAAGCTGAGAGGTAATAGAGGTTCTCGCCGTCTTTGGTAATGAGCGCCGAGGCGATGTCGCTGGAGTTGGTGGTCACGCGCACGATGCGGTCTTCGATGCCCTCAAACTCCACAACGATGTCCTTCGACTCATCTTTCTTGGCTTCATCTTTCTTCTTGTCTTTATCTTTGTTTTTCTCGGCTTCTTTCTTGGCTTTCTCTTCCTCGGCCTTCTTCTCTTCCTTCTCGGCCTCCTTCAGCAGTTCGCTGTCCTCTTTGTTGAGCTGATATTTGTCGAGGGCTTCCTGGTTGAGGAAGATGAGGGCAATGTCGTCCTGCGAGCCCCATGAGGCGTGGCTGCGCATACCGTAGCGGTTGGTCTTGTAGAGGATGGCGTTGCCGTCGAGCACGAAGCGAGGACTCTCACTGAAGTAGGCACTCTGGGTGAGGTTGTGAATCTCGCCACCTTGTGCGCTCACTAAGCCCACATCGCTGTATGGGTCACGCTGGTTGCCGATGAACTCAAGTGTGAACCACTTTCCGTCGGGCGACCACTCGTAATTGAAGCCGCCGTTGGTCTCATACCATGTGCTGCCGTCGGTGACTTGGCGCACCTTCTTGCTCTTGAGGTCCATAACCATGAGTTTGTTGCGGCCCTCGATAAAGGCGAGTTCTTTGCCATCGGGAGAGTATTGGGGGTAGGCGCGCTCAATGGTCGTCGAGGGTAGCAAAAGTTCCTCATTGATGATTGTGGCGTTAGGGAAGTTGAGGTCTTCCTTGCGGTCGATGGTGGCCTGCACGAGCTGCCAGATGCCGTTGCGCTCGGTGGCATAGGCGATAGTGCGGTTGTCGGGAGCCCAGCACACGCCAGCCTCTTGCTGCGCCGTGGCTGAGATGCGCTTGGTGGTGGCATATTCCACCGAGGTGACAAACACCTCGCCGCGCACGATGAATGCCACCTGCTTGCCGTCGGGCGATACCGACGCGCTCTTGGCTCCGCTCGTAAAGGTGAGGCGTTTCACTTGGTCGGCATCGTCGTGGATAAGGTCAATCTTCACCTTTGCCGGCTTGCCGCCTTGTGCTTGGGTGTAGATTTCTCCGTCGTAGGTGTAGCACAACGTGCCGTTGTTGGCAATCGAGAGGAAGCGCACAGGGTTCTTCTTGAACGAGGTCAACGCTTTGATGCTCTGCGGAGCATTGATGGGGAAGGAATACACGTTGAACGACCCGCCGTTGCGCTCACTCAGGATATACACGGTGCTGCCGTCGGCGCTGAGCACCGGGCTGCGGTCCTCGCCGGCATGGTTGGTGAGGTTCACATGACGACCGGTCTTGGTGTCGTAGCTCCACACGTCGCGCGTCACACTCGAGGTGTGATGCTTGCGCAGAGCGTCCTCCATGCCCTTCTGGTCTTGATAGACAAAGAACTTGCCGTCGCGGTTGAAGGTGATTTCCTCGGCTGGCGAGGCAAGGACTTGGGTGGATACTCCGCCTTCCACCGGCACCTGATAGACCTCGGTCAGGCGTGACGAGGGGAACAGCGCACTGGTGGTGGGGTCCTGGATGGCTGCCGAAAAATAGATGTAGCGGCCATCGGGGGTAAATGTCCAGGGAGTCTCACCCGCGCTGTTGAAGGTCAGTTGCGTGGCAGTGCCGCCGTTGCTGGGCATCACAAACACGTCGAGGTTTCCCTTACGGTCGCTGGCGAAGGCGATTTTCTTGCCGTCGGGCGACCACACGGGGTTACATTCATAACTGGGCTGGGTGGTAAGCTGAACAGCCTGTCCTCCAGCCACAGGCACCTTGTAGATGTCACCCTTGTAGCAGAACGCTATCTCGCGTCCGTCGGGCGAAATCTTGGCATAGCGCAACCACAACGGCGTCTCGGCGAGAGCCGAAGTGGCGAGCACAGCAGCTATCGCTGCGATTAGAAATTTACTTTTCATAAAAAATATATAGGTTATATGTTGGTTTCAAAAAGCCGCTTTTTTGCATAAAGTGCAAAATTAGTCACATTTTCTTAATTAACGGCATTATAAATAGATTTTTATTTCTTTTAATAGTGATTATTTATCGATTATAGCCTATTTTTATAATCTGCCCCCGAAAGTTGAGCTAAGAACTTTCGGGGGCATAATATTTGGTGGTCTTTAATCCTACAGTTTATTGGAAAGCGTTCTCGCTAAGGCCTTTGCCGCCTATGGCGAGGTCTTTCATATAGGCTGGGACGGGCTTGCCCAGATACTTGTCAACATAGAGTTTGGCAAGGTACTGACCGAGCATGAAGCCATGTCCGCGCAGACCGGTGAGGAGTCCCACCTCTGGGTCGATGATGTAGCGTGGCTCGATGTAGTAGCCTGCCCATACTGCATGGAAGCCGACTGATGCCAGGTTTGGAATCCACTGTGCAAACATCTCGCTCACAATCTTGAGGAATGCCTGGCTGTTGTACTTCAGGTTCTGGCGTGCCTCGTAGGGGTCGCAGTCGGGCGATGCACAGCCTATGATTTGCCCTGTGTGCAGGAACTGCTGCCCGTAAACGGCATTGAAGCCCTTGTAGTGACGACGGTCGATAATCATGTCGAGCGAGTCGCCATTCACGCCCATATTGGGCAATCGGCGGGTGATGAACGCCTGATGCTTAACTGGGAAGAGCTGGGTGTCGATGCCGAGCATGTCGGTGAACTTCTCTGAGCCCCAACCCATGGCGTTTACAAAGTGGTCGCAGGTGTATTCCACGTAGTGCTTGTCGTGACGGCGCACTAAAACACGGAATTTGTCGCCCGCTTTCTCCACATGCAGCACCTCACAGTCCTCGAGCACCTCGCCGCCATGCTGCTTGCCCACGGTACGCACATAGTCGATGGTGCGTCCTGGTGTTGCCTGCCAGCAGTTTTGCGAAATCAAGGCATGGCTGTAGATGTTGTCGTTAGGATTCCAGTAAGGCGATATTTCCTTGGTGAAGTCCTTGCGGTCAATCATGTAGGCCTCGCTCCATGCGCGTGAAGCGTCGAGGGAGCGGTAAGTAGCGTCGTCGTGCACGAGGTTGACATAGCGAGTCATCTTCAGGTCGATATTGCAATGCTCCTGGTCGTCGCGGAAGATTTCTAAGTTGTGCATGGCGATGTCGCTGATGTCGGGGTTAGAGAACGCAGGACGTCCACCGCCGATGCAGCGCCATGTCGAGCCACGGTCGTAGTTGACGAGGACGGTGCGCTTGCCAGCCTCGGCAAAGTAGCGGAATGCCGCGCTACCAGCCATACCGCCGCCGGCAACGAGGATTTCGGTCTCGGCTTTCTCGATCACAGAGCCATGCTCAAAGACAAATGTCTCTTTGGCCTCGCCATTATATACATCGCCCAGAGTCACCTGGTTGGCGAGCGGCGCACGCGGTGTGCTGTCGCCAGTCACCTCAATGCCATGAGCACGAAGAATCTGCTTTGCGCGTGACACACAACGTTTTCCACGGCAAGGTCCCATGCCCATGCGGGTGGTGTGCTTGAGCTCATCAACCGATATGTACTTGCGGTCGCCAATCACGGCGAGAAGAGTCTTCACATCCACATCTTCGCAGTGGCATACGAAAGACTTGCCTTCCTCGGCATCGGTAAGAGGACGCAGGTTCAATGGTTCGGGATAGCGCTCCTTGAGGATGAAGCCGTTCACTTGGTTCAAATCCTCTACCTCGGTGGCTTTGACACGTGCCACATTGGTCTTGTTGTCTTTCTTGAGCACTTTCTCGATAACACCCTCGCCTACCTTGGCGCCGTTGTCATCAACGAGGAACACCTCTTTGCCCTCTTCCACCTCATATTCCACTGGCAGGAACATCACATTCTTGCGCTTGTCGTAGCCGAAGATTGCGAGGCCAGGGCAGTGGTTCACACACTGCATACATCCGATGCATTTGTTGTAATCAACCATTGGCACCGACGACGTGGTGGGCTTGCTGATAGCACCCTGCGGACAAGAGAAGGTGCAGGGGTTGCAGGCGAAGCCATAGAGGCAGTTGATTTTCACGTAGGGTTTCGCTACCATGCGTTCCTCATCGGGGATGCGTGGCTCGTCGAGCAGTCGCACAGGACGCTGCTGTGAGTCGATATATTGGCGTGAAACCTCAAGATAATCCTCGTATGGGAAACGCATGCCCATCTCCTGAGCCACCTCGTATGCCACCTGCTTGCCACGAAGCACGGCACTGGTGCCTTCGCCGATGCGAACGGCGTCGCCCGCGCCATACACGTTGCGACCGAATACCGAGCGGCCCTTCACTAGCAGCTGGTTATCAGGAATCAGACCAGTACAGATGTTGATGATATCAATGTCGTCAATCACCTGTTCAGTGCCGGGAATAGGCTGGAAATTCTTGCACTCGGCAATCACAGCACCGGTAACGCCAGTGTAGTCCTCGTTGGGGATAGCACGGATGAGCACGTGCGAGGTCATTATGGGTATGCCCAAGCGGCGCACACGGTTGGCTTGCACGGGGAAGCCTCCCTCATGATCCATACCCTCGATAATAGCCTTGATGGTAGCACCCGCCTGCATCGCCTGATAACTGGTGAGGTAACCAATGTTACCGGCACCCACAGTTAGCACACGCTTGCCAAGCAGGGTATGCTCCTGGTTCATCATCTTCTGGAACACAGCTGCGGTGTAAACGCCTGGCACGTCATCGTTCTCAAACACTGGCATGAACGGCACGGCACCGGTGGCCACCACCAGATGGTCGGCATCGATGTAGCTCACTTCCTGTGTGACGATATTTTTCAGTGCTATGCGGCGTCCTTCGAGCAGGTCCCACACTGTGTTGTTGAGCAGGATGCCGTCGTGGTTGTCGCCGGCGAGTGTCTTGGCGATGTCAAAGCCACGCATTCCACCAAACTTCTGCTCTTTCTCAAAGAAGAAGAACTGGTGGGTTTGCATATTGAACTGACCGCCCTCGGTGGCGTTGTTGTCAACCACAATGTTGGGGATGCCAAGGGCTGTGAGCTGCTCACGGCAAGCCAGTCCAGCAGGACCGCCGCCGATGATGGCGACTGTGGTCTTGTAAATCTTAGTGTCATTAACAGCACGAGCCTTGCCCTCAGGCATGTAGTCCTTAGGAATCTCGCGCACCTCTTTCACTCCGTCAACGCTGGTGATGCAGATGCGGCGCACCTGGCCGTCAACGAGCATTTCACAGGCACCGCACTTGCCGATGCCGCACTCGAGACTGCGGTTACGGCCGCTGGTGCTGTGGCTGTGCACGATAAGTCCTGCCTGATGAAGGGCTGCGGCTATGGTTTTGCCTTTCTGACCGCGAACGGTTCTCCCCTCAAACTTGAATTCCACAAACTCTTCTTTGGGAAGCTCAATAATGGGATGCTTTTCAATTTTATACATATTTGATTGGTTTATTGGTTATGTTTCTGGTTGTTGCTGATTAAACTGTTTTACCTCCACTGGAAGCATACATAAAAACAAGGACACACATGCTCAATCCTATCTTTACATACTCGTTAGTATGTATAATATTTGAGTTCTTAACTTAATCGTTAATCTTCAAAACTATTAAGTATGTGGCCTTATTGGCACAAAGATAGCATATTTCTGCGTATATTGTGCGAAACAGGCAAAATTATTGAGAAATTTTAACGGCAAAGCAACGTCAACACCCTAAACAATTTATAGAACGTGCCTTATGCTATGAAATAATGAGGGATAAACCTCGTTTTTTAAGTAAGTAAACATTATTCAAATAAGACGCTACCTTGCATCGCTATGAGGTCTTTTGATAAAATAAAGGCGCGTACTGCTTTAACGCTGCTGGCACTGTTTTGTGTCAGCAAAGCCAATGCGCTTGACCTCATGGCAGGAAACTACTATTTTGACAACAGCAAACTCAAGTTCACACATGTAAAAATGATTGTGGGAAATGTGACTCAAGAAAATAAGTTCACACTTGTTTATGACATGACCCCAGTTCCAGGTCATGAATGGTGGCAAGCGACCATCGACATCGACATCAACCACGCCAGTTATTTCGTGTTTGTGGAGGCCGACGCTCCATCAGGTGCTTACGACACAAATTTAAACCTATATATCGACAGTCTGAGAAGCGCCAATGGTGGTAATCTTCGCAGCACAAACCTCATTTCCAAAGCCAATATTGACTGGAGCAAGTCCACCCAATGGGTGTTTTACCCTATCAACGACCGGGCGCAGAGCAACGGTTACTGGCGACCTGGCTACAGTTACGATGCCACTATCTCGGGTTCATTGCCTGTTATCTATATCAACACACAAGACTCTGTAACAATTTCCAGTAAAGACTATTACATCAATGGCAACCTGTGGATTGACGATGCGCTCGAGCCACTCGGCTCAAGCGAAGAACCACTTGCCATCGAGGTGAAAGGACGTGGCAACTGGACATGGAAAAACTCTGACAAGAAACCCTATAAGATAAAGTTTGCCGACAAGCAATCACCTTTAGGTCTTGACCGTAGCCGCCATTTTGTGCTGCTAACGCACTATAATGATTTTAGTGGTTATCTGCGCAGCGCTATCGGTTTTGAGATGAGCCGATTACTGAATATGCCCTACACGCCCACACAAGTGCCAGTGGAGCTGGTGCTAAATGGTGACTATGTAGGATTATATTTCCTGTGCGAGAAGATTAGGGTGGAGAACGGCAGAGTGGATATCATGGAACAAGCCGCCAATGAGACTATCCCCGACAACGTTACTGGCGGATGGCTGCTCGAACTCACCGATGACGGCAATGTCGTTATTGATCAATACGAGAATAACGACCCTGCAAATTCTCGCTTCACAATTGTCACCCAGTCGCCCGAAGTGCTCTCGCAGGTGCAGCGCGATTATATTCACAACCTTCTCCGCAGTGCCGACAGTTGCGTGCATGTGCTTGACAAGAGCGACAGCGGCTGGGAGCAAATTCTTGACATAGGCACTTTGGCATGCTTCTATGTCATCCACGAGGTGATGGAGAATGTGGAGGCGTTCTCGGGAAGTCTTTTCATGTTTAAAGACTTAGGTTGGGACGAGAAAATCAAATTCGGACCAGTATGGGATTTTGACAATAGTTTCTTCCAGGAGAGCACCACCAGCGACCATTTCATCTTTGACTACGACAGCCAGTTCCCTTTTCTATGGATAAAGGAAATCTTTAAGTTCCCGCATTTTCAGCAAGAGGTGAGAGCTGTGTGGCATGAGTTCTGCGAGAAACATGTTCTAGACCGTCTTATCAGCTATGCCTGGCAATGGCGGGCCCTTATTGCCAAAGCTGAACAGCAAGACCTTCTACGATGGTTCTCCTATGCCAGTAGCCATACTCCCGACAAACCGCAAGAGTATATCAACGTGATTTCCAAGAAGGTGGCATGGCTCAACAAGCAGTGGGGCATTATTGGCGACGTCAATATGGATGGAGCGGTAACTTCGGCCGATATCATTGCTCTCCTAAACTATCTTCTCTTCAACAAGCAATACAGCATTATCTGCGACGTGGATGGCGATGGAAATGTTACTGCCACCGACCTGGTAATGCTTTGTGATATTCTGCTTGGCAACGACAGCCTTGTAGTGATCACTGGCGATGTCAATATGGATGGAGCAGTAACCTCAGCCGATGTAATCGCCCTTTATGACTATCTGCTCAATGGCTACCAATCTTATCCCTTCAATGGCGATGTAGATGGCGATGGCAATATTACTGCCACCGACGTGATAGTGCTTTATGATATCCTGCTTGGCAGAGGCGACTAATGTGTCTATTGCGAATATTTCCTGATTTTAGGCATGCTGTTCCTATAGGTGGCATTAAAAATCAAGGGTCGCACTGTGGTTGTGCGGCCCTTGATAGTTATCGGGAAAAGGTGTCTAACCTTCAAAGTTCAAAGACTATTCATCTGCTGTGAAGCCAGTGTAGCGGAAGCCGCTAACTTTGTACTTCTCAGCTGTACCCTCTTCAGCTGGGAATGGATCGTCGCCAAAACTTACATAGAACTCGATGTAGTCGGCAGGCTGACCGCTAGGGGTCTTGGTGCCGTTCTTTACAATCTTACCGTCGGTGATGGTAACAGTTGCGCCGGCATCAATTCCATATTGAGCCAGGAAAGCACTTGCTCCAAAGAGGTTCTCAGCATCGGTAGAGCTGTTGAATGTCATGTTGCTTGGGTTGACATTAATTTTCACCTGATAGGGGTAGTAGGTGCCATTGGCGTCAACGAGCCACATTTCGTTGGCTACATTGGCTGCAGTGTTGCTGGTAGTGATGTTATAATCGCCATCACCGAACCAGTCATCATCTATCTCTTCACCAGTCGCAGGATCAAGGGCCGACACGTGTACATGCCACTCGCCAGCCATCTCCACTGTTGCGGTGTTCTCAACTTCGTCTTTCTCGCATGATGTGAATGCTACGAGCATTGCAATCAGCGCAAAAATTGAATATAATGACTTTTTCATAATCTTATTCTCCTTTCTTTAATTATTCTTCAGGAATAGGAAGACCGTCAATATAATTATCGGCAGTGATAGGAGTCATGATAACGCCACCGCCCACATAGTAGTTCAAGCGATAGGTAAAGATACCTGTCTCTTCATCATAATTACCGTCATACATCACTTCGGGGTCGGTATCATCATAGAAGTACCAGTCGCCTTCTTCGATCATATTGACCATGGGACCATCACGATTTAATAATGCTTCGGCCTCGAAATCATAACTGTTTCTGTATTGTGGATAAATACCATAAGCGTAGTATCCAGCTAAACAGTCACTGAGAAGGTAGTAGCCGTCACCAAGGTCCTGAATGGATTCAGGGCTGTTGTAGTAGTGACGGGTTTTGTTGGTCTTATGCCAGCACTCTGCCCAGTAGATGTTGTCGAAGTGGCCGGGATTGTTAACCCAAACTTCACGTTTCTCGGTAGCAGAGTTGCCATCGGAATCGGTCACCTTGTAAGTCACATAATAGAAACCAGGAGCGCTGGTGTCAATATTGTTCGACACTTCCACCTTGTCGGTAAGGTCTTCGGTGCCAAGTGCAGCGCTGTAGCCTGGCTCAGAATAGGTATCCCCCACTGTCAAGAGCACCCTGCCACCATCAAGAGATATAACGGGGTAGTAGAGGATATCAGTCACACCTTCGGTGGTCTTGTCGCACGAAGTGAGCGAGAAGGCAACCAAAGCACTGAATGCTAAATATTTTAATATCTTCATAATAAAAATCTTTTTAAGAATTAATCTTACTTTTATCATTTAGCCCAGAATACAGGAGCGTTGTCACCTGGATAGGTGGGAGTGTTCTGGTTGCGGTTAGCCGAAGACTCAGCGTATGGGAACCTCTGGAGGATACCAGTAAGCACTGGGTTGGCGTTGATTGGGTGGTATAGTGTACCGGGAGCCACAATGCCGGGATTGTAAACTTTAGAAGCCTCATTGTAAACCTGCTCACCCTTCACATTGCTCATTGCTGGATAACCCAGACGACGCATCTCACACCAAGCCTCGAAGCTGTTGTAACCCGAGAGGTCAACCCACTTCTGGATACCGATAGATTTCTTGTAGTTGTTCATGTCAAGTGGATATTGAGCAAGAACATCTTCAAAACCTGCGGCACCTGCTTTGTTGAACGATGCCTTGATAGCTGCGGAATAGTACTCTTGAGCCTTCACTGAGTTCTTGTTCTTGGCATAGTACTCGCAAATGAGGAAGTTGATTTCCGAAACGCTCATCAGCACAACTGGGTCATTGAAGTGAGCGTTTGGACGGCACCAGTAATTTACATTCTTGAGTTCGTCAAGGGCTGTAGAGAAGTTGGTACCACTAACACCACCAGTGTAAACGTTGCTGCCATTTGGCGAGAAGTAAGCTGCCAGACGGCCATCACGGAAGTCCTTCTCGGTGATGCTCATAGTGTTGAGCAGAGCCACGTTAAGGATGATGTTCATCTGAGAAGCACCATAGCTTGCAAATGCGTCCTCCATGAAGAATGGGTTGGCTTGGCCAGCCTCGTTCTTCCAGCAACCAGCGAACTGCACGTCCTTGCTTGGGAAGTTGTTCTCGCTGATAAGAGCGCCAATCTTGCTGTTCACGTCCTTAACACCGCTCTCACGGGTGAGGATGCGAAGCTTCAGAGCGTTGGCAAACTTGATCCAGTCTTTAGCTGAGCCGCCAGGGAAAAGGATGCTGGTTGCCACTTGGTCGCTGCCGCTTGCCTTTGCAAGAGCGTCGTCAAGCTCGGCGAGAATGCCGTCATAAATAACCTGTCCGTCATCATAGTGAGGAGTGAGGTTGCTAAGGTCTAATGCCTCGGTGTAGGGAACCTCACCGTAGCAGTCAACAAGTAACTGATATGAGAATGCACGAAGTACGGTGGCAGCCAGATAGTTGCCCCATTCGCCATTAGCCTCGGCATACTCACGAATGTACTTGAGGTTGTTCATTGCACGTGTGCAGAGCTGACGGTACATGCCGCTTGAACGTACAGCACTTTGGTTAAACTGGCTGTAGTCAAGGTAGTTGCTGGTACCGAACTCCTGAGAATAGTGCTGTGCAAAATATCCGCCCACGGTGCGCAGGTAGTCGCCGTAGCTGTGAGCGATGTTCATCTCGGCGGCTGGCAGCATCATGTTAGGAGTCATATTCTCCTCGGTGGGAGAGTTGGGGTCTTGGTTGATGTCAAGGTAGTCGTCGCATGAAGTGGCAGCTAATCCCAGCACCAAAAGACTTGCTAAAAATATCTTTTTCATAATCTTATTCTCCATTAAAAATTAGTACTTAATGCTAAGATTTATACCAAATGTGCGGCAGCTTGGGTTGCTATAGAGCTCACCAAATCCACCTTCCAGGTCGGTACCAGTAGTGGTTGACTCTGGATCGATGTCGTAGTTGTCGCGGGCAGTCCAGGTAAACAGGTTGTTACCAAACAGAGTGATAGCGACATTGCTTAGCTTAGCGGCGTTAACCCATCTCTTGGGAAGCTCCCAAGTGAGGCTCAAGTTGCGCAGCTTAGCGAAGGTGCGGTCAACGAGATAGTACTCGCCACCCTGGCCAGCACCATACTTGTTCCAATAGTCTTGCAGACCCTGGTCACTCATAATAATAGGAGTGGTGTTCTCTACATAGCCACCATCGCCATCGCTAACCACTGAGTTAGGAATGATGAATGGGCGACGCATGTTGTAGTCGGTAACGTAAGCATTACCGGTGAACTGCATCAAGTTCTTGGTACGAGAGAACATTGTGCCACCATAACGCACGTCGAGTTGTGCGCTCAGAGTCAGGCCAAATGCGCTGATAGAGGTGTTCACACCACCAGTCCACTTGTGGTTCATGTCGCGGCCGGTGTCAAGTGTCTCGCTGCTGAGAACGGGCTGTCCGTAAGCGTTAACAACTGGGTGAACTACGCCAGCGGCATCGGTATAGGTTTCGGGCAGGAAGGTGTAGTAAGAACCCATTGGCTTGCCTTCCTCAGCATACATGTAAACGGCGTCGTCGCCAGCCGAGAAGCTGTAGATAGTAACCTTGCCACCCTCAAGACTCTCGGGCATTGAGAGAACCTTGTTCTTGTTGACAGCGAAGTTGAAGCCCAAATCCCAACGGAAGTTGTTGGTGAGAATTGGAGTGGTGTTAACGAGTAACTCGATACCACGGTTGCGAACCTCACCAAAGTTGGTAACCACATTGTTGTAACCAGTAGATGGATCAACGGGGAGGGTGAAGATTTGGTCTTTTGTTATACGATTATAATATGTGAAATCGATACCCAGACGAGAGTTGAAGAACTGGAGCTGAAGACCAGCCTCAAACTCAGTGGTCATCTCAGGTTTCAAGCTCTTAGAACCGGCAGTGGCGGCAGCCTGGAAGGCGTTGAGACCAGCAAATGGGAACTCGATGTCGGTGCCACTGTAGTAACCGTTGGCGAATGCCTGTACGAAACGAGGATCGGTCAAGTAAGGATCAGCGTCGTTACCGGTTCTACCATAGGCGAGGCGTGCCTTACCGTAAGTAAGAATGTCGTTGCGTGGAATCAGACGAGTGAAAATCCAGCTCAAAGTAGCGCCAGGATAGAAGTAGCTGTTGGCACCGATTGGCAGAGTAGAAGACCACTCGTTACGGCCAGTGAGGTTCAAGTAAATCATGTCGTCCCAACCAAGAGTGATATCTCCGAAGAGAGCCACTTGGCGGCGCTTCCATTGAGTCTCGGTAAGAGTAGAGCGGGTAGCACCGTTGCTCAAATCCCAGAAACCAGTCTCGAAGGTGAGACCGTCGGTCTGGCCTACCATGCCTGTAGAATAACGCTCGTTGAGGTTAACACCAGCGATAGCGGCAAGGCTAAGTCTTTCGTCAAGGAAGTTGCGGGTGTAGTCGGCAAGGAAGTCGTGGTTGAGCTCATAGCGGCGACCATAGGCGGTATATACCCAGCCGTCCTGGTTCATGTTGCTTGGAGCGTAACCATAGTCCTCGTTGATGAGAGCGTCATCAAGAGCAATCTGAGGATAACCGATCTTGCGGTCGTAGTCGGTGTAGTCGAAACCAAAGCGATAGGTCAAGGTCAAGTCATTGATGGGATTAACATCGGCCTGAATCTTGCCGCGCATCTGCTTGGAATCAACATGGTTATAGTTGTTCTCGATAGCCCAGTAGGGGTTGGTGATTCCGTAAGGAGTGAAGTAGGCCTCTGGAGTGTGGAATGGGCTGCTCAGGTCCTTAAGGTCAACGATACTGATGTCACGAGGGAACTCGAGGATACCGTCGATCACCGAAGTACCCTGGAAGCTACCTACGAGGTCGGTCTGAGACTTGGCATAGCTGATAGCCGAAGTGAGCTTCAGCCAATCGGTAGCCTGGAAGCCTCCGCGGAAGTCGAGAGTGTTACGCTTGTAAACGTCTTTCTTTCCAGGAAGGATACCGTCGTCACCTGCGTAGTTATAAGAAAGGTAGTAGTTAACCTTGTTGTCGTTGGACACACCACTGAAGGCGATAGAGTGGTTGTGTGACCAGCCCAGATCGAAGAAGTCCTTCACGTTGTTCTCCTTAGCACTATACTCGTGAACGAGCTGTGAGTGGTTCCAGATAGGACCGTAAACTTGAGTTGAGCCGTCCAGACGTGGACCCCACGAACCGTTCTCGATGTAGGTCTGGGTTCCGTTCCAACCTTGTCCCCAGTTGTTCTGCATCTTGGGGAGCAGAGCTACTTGGCGTGCTTGAACACTACCATTGTACTCAATGGTGAAGTTCTTGCCGTCACCCTTCTTACCCTGCTTGGTGGTAACGATAATCACACCGTTGGCGGCGCGGCTACCATAGAGGGCGGTAGCGGCGGCACCCTTCAGCACTGTCATGCTCTCGATGTCGTTAGGCGAGATGCTCGAGATACCACCGGCGGTCTGGGCGTGACCCTGACCAGTGAGAGTGGTGCTCTGCAAGGGCACACCGTCAACAACATAAAGAGGTTGGTTACTACCATTGATAGAGCTGAAACCACGGATGATTACCGAGTTGGCAGCACCTGGATCACTTGAAGTAGCCTGCACTTGCAGACCGGCAACCTTGCCGTTCAACGAGTTCATGGCATCGGTAGTGCGTGCACCGGCGATGTCATCGGCTTTCACCTGTTGAGCGGCGTAACCCAGAGATTTCTGCTTACGGGTAATACCCATAGCAGTTACCACAACCTCCTCGAGGGTGTTGTTCTCTTCTTCAAGGGCTACTGATACATAACTTGCAACCGCAACTGTTTGTTGTACAAAACCCACATAGCTGATTTTGAGCTGTGTAACGTTGTCGTTTACGGTTACTGTGAATTCACCGTTAATGTCGGTAGCGGTGCCTTGATTAGAGCCTATAGCCTGCACGGTGGCGCCGATTAGAGGCTCGTTGTCGGTAGCACTGACTACCTTACCTTTAACGGTCTTGGCCGATGCACCCAAAACGATGATGCACACGGCCATCAGAGTTGTTAAAAGTCTCTTCATACAGTAAACAATTAATGATTAAACTTCAATTTTTATACTCGAAAATATAAATTCATTTTTGTAAAGGTTCTTTTTCAAAGCCTTAAAACACAGATTGTTCTTGAGGGGTGACGGTAATTGGCCGTGATAAGTGGAGGGGCTTGTTTTATAGATAATTTTACCAATCAAAAATACCGTTTCCCTACGTGAACAACGATTGCAAAATTATACATTATTATAATATGTGACAAAAATAATTTAAACTTTAACTTTTGGGGTATTGTTTGTTCTTTGATTTTGGTATTTTAGTTTTTTGCTTATAATTTTAGACATCTTAACACATGCCTTGCATTTAAAGATTTGAGGGTGTTTTTTGATAGTGTGTCTTGGCTTGATGAGTTGATTTATTTGCTTGTTTTGTAATTAGTTGGTGTGTGAGTTTGTAGATTTCTTGTCAAGCGTTTCATGTATCGTGATTTCTGATTTGATAGTTCCTTGTTATTGTGTCAAGTGTTAAAATCAGATTTTATTTAACAGTCTAAATTTTAACAAAAATCATTTGTTTATTTCTGAAAAGAATTTGAGAAGTACTGACAGAGCTGGCATTCTGTCCCTATTTTGAATAGGAAAGAGCGTAGAAATTTTAAAAAAATAAAGCAAAAATTTCATTTATTAGAAAAAGAAAAAACGCGGCTCAGTCGCAAAAAGGCGGGATGACGAAGTAGAAACTTTAAAGAGAAATATAATGAACCAAGTCTCCGACTTGTCTTAACACCACCTTTTTGCGACTGAGTTACAACAAAGCCTCGCAAGAACAAAAAAGTTTATTGTTATGTTTGCTTTTGTTTGATAGACAGTCCGGATCGACCTCTGAATGGCCTATAGTGCCGGTTGCTATGTGTGTCTTCCTAATTTCCCAACAGATAGTTGTAAATCATTGTTATATCGGCGGTGGTTACATGACCATCGCCGTTTACGTCGAGTGGGTTGACAGGTTGCCCCGATTGTTGCGCCTCGGTGACGTTGATGATGTAGTTGATGGCGAGGTTGGTGCCGTCGGTGGTGGTGGCAGTGACGGTGACGGTTCCCATCTCGTGCGTCTCGATGGTGCCGTCAGGTGCGACCGTCGCTACACTGTTGTCGCTGGAAGTCCAAATGAGCGTCTTGTTTTCGGCGTTGTCGGGGTTCACGCCCACGTTGAATTTCACCTTCGCGCCCATCGGAATGTCGCACGAGGTTGTCATGAGCGAGGTTACAGTCACCGGCTCATATTTGGTGACAGTGCACGTGGCGTTTGGGAAGTGATGCAGCACCCTGTCCTCATCGGTGGCTAAAATGTTTTTCATCTCAATGGACTTGCTGCCGGCAAACGTGCTGTCGGCGATGATGTTGAAGGTGACAATCGCGCCGTTATTGCCGCCGAATGTATAGAGATTGGGTGAGGTGACGAGGATGCGTATCGCACCGCTCGATAGTGTCGTGCTTGAGATGGTGTGGTCGCTGCCCTTGCGTGAGGTGAGGTCGAAAAGGTATTCGCCATCCTCCTGTTCAATAGTCAAGCCCTCGGGCAGAAGGATTTCGGCTTGCAGGTTGGTGTAAGCGCTGTCGTTGTCGAGCATAATCTCCACCATCTTGGTCTCTCCTGGAGAGATGGTAAAGTCGTTGATATACAATCTGTCGAGTGCTGCGGCACTCAATGTTGCCAGCAAGCAGAACGTCATTATAATTATTTTTCTCATGATGTATTTTTTAGCAAACAAGCTGACTAGCAAACGAGCAAACAAGGCAATAGTGTTTGTCGCTGTTGCACTCGTCATCTATTTAAGTTGAATTTTTTTAATTGAATCTCCCATCTTCACAATTACAACACCTTGTGTTGGAGCTGGATAGATGTTGCGACCAGGCATTATTTTCACAGTCTTATTCATGCCGTTGGGTAAAATAATCTGTGCCGTGCCGTTGTGTGGCGCTACGATGACGATGTTGCCGCCCTCGCTGTAGATGCGAGCGGTGGAGTAAACATTATCTAAGCCGGTGGGGGTGAAGTTCAAATTAATATCCTCAATGCTGTAGCAGGTTGCAGTTGGTGAGGCGAGTACGATGTTGCTTAGGCTGCCGTTGCCACCAGGAGTGCCGGCGAGGGTAAGAGTGAGCACTGTGCCGAATGTGCCGCTGAATGTCTTGCAAATGCTTGATGAGGCGAGCAGGCGGTAGTCGCTGTTAGCGAGTTGGCTGAATGCCACCTGATGGCTAGCGCTGGCACGGTTGGTGAGCGACGCTTCAACAAGCGTCATGCCCTTCGGCAGTCTCAAATCCATCTGCAAGGCGGTGATGCCCACATTGTTGCTCATGTTGATGGCAACGATGTTGCTCTCTACAGTGGCATCTATAGAGCATTCTTCATTTTGAATAATGCATTTTGGATTGTGCATTATGCATTGTGCATTTTCCTCATAGTGAAGTGCCAGATAAGCCACTCCCGCAAGGTCGCCAACGTTGATTTCGTTGTTACAGTCAATGTCGGCGGCGGCGAAGTTGAACGGCTGCGGGTCTTGCTCGAGGATATAGCTTGCCACATCGGCATAGTCGCCTATGTTGATAGCACCGTCATCGTTCACGTCGCCAGCGGTGAACACTGGTTCCTCAACCACAGTGACCACACATGAGTCGCTGAGGTTGCTGCCGTCGGTGGTAGTGGCTGTGATGGTGGCGGTGCCTTCGCTCAGTGCTGTGACTAATCCGTTGGCATTAACGCTTGCCACAGAGGGGTTACTCGATGCCCAATTGACGGTCTTGTAGTCGGCAGTGTCGGGGAGTACGGTAGGAGTCAAGGTGAACTCCTCGCCCACATTAAGAGTCATTTCGTGCTCGTCGAGCGTGACGCTGGTCACCAGGTAAGGTGATTCCACTTTCCTCGATGCTGTGCCGTTGATGCGCACCTGTTCGCCATTGTTATAGTAGTAGAATGTGACGAAGTAGGTCTCGTTGTAGTCAAGATTGGTGAATGCAAACTCCACGGTTTGAGTGCTGTTAGAGGCGAGATTCACAATCTGCGACTGTGCCGAGCAGTAGTAGCCGCTGGTGCCCGCATTGTTCTCCTTTTTGTAGAGCTTGGCAACGATATAGTCGTTATAGGTGCTGGTGTTGGTGTTCTTGGCGTCGATAGAGGCGTTGAAAGTGGTGCCTACTACCGACGAGTGTGTAGCTCCCGAAATGCTTGCCGCAGTCGCCGAGTTGATGGTCACGCTCATAGTCTTGAGAGTCTTAGTGCCATTTTCGTCGGCAGTGAATTCAAACGATGTAGAGCCAGTTGCCGAGGGCGTGTAGTTCATCACCACGTTGCCCGTCTCGCCAATGCCGATGTCGGTGTAAGTGCCACTAATCTTGGTGCCATTGACCCACATATAGATGCTGTTGTAGTCGGTCATGCCTTGATTTGTCACGTTGAGCGTGAGTTGCAGTGGACTGCCAACCTTCCTTATCGAGCTTGCAGTCACCGAGTTGACTTTGAGGTTCATCACATCGAGTTCGCTATAGACTTTAAGGTTTAGCCTCGTTGTGGTGATGGTTGCCTTTATAAATTTGACACCCGAGCCACGACAGGGATAGAATGTGCTGCTGCCTTTAAGACGGCAGATGGGCTTGAGGTAGTAGGTGCCAGTAAGATTTTTTCCAAGATTGAGTGATGCTGTCACTATGGAGTAGTTGCCAGCTCCTAGTGACCTGCCACTTACGGCATTATGTGTGCTGACTAAATTTCCATCGCTGTCATAGACACCCCATCCCAAATCGTAGGTATAGGTCTGCGAGGAATAATTCCAGTAGTAGGCTGTGAGCGACACGCCAGAAAAATTTTCCGAACTGTTGCTTCGCGAGTAGCTGGTGGAACCTGCCTCGCAGTCACGGTACAGTCCCACAATGTTGCCGTTGGTGTTGCTTGCCGTGCCTAAGTCGGGCTGCAGTCCAATCATAATCTGCACGTTGATGGTATATCCCTCGTCGCCCACTGCGGCACCTGTGCCGCCAGCATTGTCGTCATTGAGGGCGTTAAGGGCGAAATATCCGTTTTGATGTCCTCGCCATCCCCAGTTGATATGGTAGAGGCCGTCGGTGTAGCCGTCGCACACGAAGGCATGACCGCCGCTGGTCTTGCGGGCACTTATAAACACCGGCCTGCCGTTGGCGAGCTCGTTATATACCATGTCTTCCCACTCGGCGGCGCTGAAATCGGTGCGAGCCAACTGCTGCGCGTCCTTGTCGTAGCCAAAATAATAGACAAAGGCGTTGCGCTGACTGGTGGCGCTCGACGATGACTGCCCAAAGTCCATTTTCACCGACTGGGCGCAGTAGCGCACCAGGCGTGCCGTCTCTTGAGCGCTGGCACTGGTGTTCTCTACCTTGTCATACCAGTCGTTCATAATCGAGTAGTCGAAAGTAGTGGCTGGCAGCTCAGACATATATTGACTCAGTGAAGTTGACGTGTAGGCTGGAATAGACTGACATTCGGTCGCCGACTTATAGTAGTAGAGAATCTGCGCCATGGCGATTGCCACACAACCTGCCGGGCAGTAGTTGGTGGACCCCGAAGATGTGTAGGTGGCGCACTGCTGGTTGAAGGGCAGGCCCTGTGCCCAGTTGCACGAGAGCAAGGGGGCGATGCGCACCTTGTTGTCAGAGGTAAGAGTGTGAATGGGTGGGTCGTTATCCTCTTTTGGGTTTACCCTGTCGAGTTTTGCCAACTGCTCGGCATAGTCGTTGAGCCAGTCCTGGACGCATTCGGGCACCTCGGTGGGGTCGAAATAGTTCTCATCACCGTAGGCGAGGATAGTGCGTGCGCGGTCATCGCCGGCGACTATCACCCACCCGAGCTGCTCGGGATTGTTAAACACGTAGTAAGCAGCTGTGGCACCCTTGCCTTTCATTGTGGCGGGTTGTTGCGGCATGTTCACGTTGAAAAACTGTCCCGCTATGGTTCTTGCTTGATTTTCACTGATCTGCCTTGCCTGTGCCGAATATACAATGACATAAAGCGCTACTATTAGCGCTATTTTTGTTTTCATATAAAAATATTTAAGGTGTTAGAAGGTGTGTAGAAGTTTTATTTTGTTATTTTGGTGCGATCTATGGTGTTAACATATTCAATGGGCAATTGGGTGCTTATGGAGTCGGCCACAAATTTTGTGTCGCCGCGCCAAGGCAACGAACTTCTATATTCTCTATAGTGTATTTGTATTGGTATGTTGGTCTGTTTAAGTTCGTTAAGTGTCTTGGCGATGGAGTCGTTGGTGACCGAGAATTTAAACTCTTTCTTAACGATGCCGTTCGGAGACTGCTCGTCAATCTCATTGAAGGTGCACTCGTAGGTTTTGAACACCGTGCCTTTCAATACCACATCTACTACTACACCTTTGGTGGTGTGAACCTCGGGGTTGAAGTATTGGCATCTCACGAGGAAGAAGAGGAAAAACAGTAAGACCAAAGAACCAATGATGAGCGAGATGCGCTTCTTGTTGGAGCGTCGCTCTATAGTGGTCTCGTTGAGTTCGCGTTCCTCGCGCTCTTCTTCAGTCTCTACGTAAGGCGCTTTTACTCTCTTCTTAGGGGCATTGCCCTCAAAATAATCGTCGAAATTGTCGTCTATGAATTTCATATATAGTTGTGAGTTTTGAGTTGTCAGTTATCAGTTGTCTGTAATACCAAATTTCTCTTCATTAGGGAAAAGGGATGTGATTTTATAAATATCAGTTGAAAATTTAAAGCATCGCTTCCAAACATCAATTTTTTTAAAGTCCTGCATAATTTTTAGTTAATCCTAATTATGTGTGAATGACTGAAAACTCAAAGCTTCATGCTTTGGCTTTGAGTTTTTATAACCGTTTTGCCTTGGGCGATGCGTTTGCGGTCTATTGCCATGCTGATGAAGGCATAGATGCCGAGCACGATGAGTAGGCATGTCTGCACACCCCACACTAGCCAGGCAAAGGCCGAAGCCTGTGGATCGTAGGGAGTGGAAGGCGGGAAGGCCCCCACGCCATATAGCGTAAGGCCAAAGATGATGGCAAACTGCCAGGGCCCGAGACCGCCGTTGCTGGGCACTGCCATGCCTATGCTGCTCAGCACGAAAAGCACTAGGATGGCCACTATGCCTAAATCCTTAGTGCAGGAGAAGGCAAACGAGGCAAGGTAGAGCTGCAGGAAGTAGCATCCCCAGATGAGCACAGTGTAGAGCAGGAACATCCACTTACCATCCATCTTGCCTATGGCGGCAAGTCCATCCCACAAGTTGCGCAGCATTAGGCGCAACTTGGCGATGATTTTGTTCTCGCTCTTGCTGCGGAAAATCCACACCAGCGTCAGCACACCCAGCACGCCCAGCGCTACGAGCAGCCAGAACACCCATGAGGTGAACATTGAGCCACTGCCGTCGTCTCCGCGTTGGTCAAAGAACTTGACAAATTTGTCCTGCGCGATGAAGAAGGTGAATAGTGTGAGCAGTGCCACCGTAACAGTGTCGCTCAAGCGGTCGCCCACCATCGAGCCTAAAACTTGGGTGAACGATGCCTTCTCACGGTTGGCGATATAGCCCGAGCGCCACACCTCGCCTAGGCGAGGAAACAGCAGATTGACAAAATAAGTGCCGAAGATGCTGTTGACCAGCGCGCTCGTCGATGGGTGCACGTCAATCGCCCGTAGCTGCAGTCGCCAGCGTAGCGCCCTGAAGATGTGGCTCAGCACACTCACCACTATCACTGGCAGGAACCACCAGTAGTTCACGTCGTTGCGCAGGCTGTCATTGATGGCTCCCCAGTTCACATTCTTCGAGAGAAACCATGCTAATCCCACGCTGATAGCAATGGGAATGCCATATTTCAGTAATGCTGATATAACCTTCTTCACGGCAATTTTCGTCTTAATGATTTTGCTAATTTGCTTTGTAACTTGCAAAGGTATGCATTTATTTTGTTCTTTACAATTTATCTGCAATTTTTTGTCATAAAATCAAATTTAATAAAGGAATAAAAGGGTGCTTATTCAGCCAAATTGGGCAAAAAAATGGCGATTAGGCTGAATAAAGCATGTCTATTCAGCCAAATCGAGCGAATTGTGTATGGGTTAGGAGTGTTACTCTGCTTTTATGCCACTGGTTGCTTTGTATTCATAATCAAACGGTGCTCCCTTGATATGAACTCTTAAATTCTCTTTAGTGGCCCTGAATTCATATTCTTGATCATCCATACCATAGGTCGTGAAAACCATGCGTGAAAAGAAAGAAAAATCAGAAAAACGCACTACTAATTTTGAAATTAAATTGTTTTTCTGTAATTTTGCAGATTACATTGCAAACCACCATTTAATAACGAGAAATTATGCAGCAGGTAAGGGCAAAGAAATCGTTAGGACAGCATTTCCTCATTGACCTCGATGTGGCGCAGCGCATTGCCGCCACTATCGACGGTTATAAGCACTTGCCCGCCCTTGAGGTGGGACCTGGCATGGGTGTGCTCACACAGTATCTGCTGGAGAACGGCCACGACCTGAAGGTGGTGGAACTTGACGGCGAGAGCGTGGACTACCTAAAAGCGCATTTTCCCGCCCTTGAGGGGCGCATCATAGAGCGCGACTTTCTCAAGCTCGACCTGCATGAGGCGTGTGGCGAGGGCGAGATGGTAGTGATAGGCAACTATCCCTACAATATCTCGTCGCAAATCCTCTTCCATGTGCTTGACTATAAGGACCAAGTGGTGTGTTGCAGCGGCATGTTCCAGCGCGAGGTGGCTCAGCGCATCGCCGCCGGTCCTGGCAGCAAGACCTACGGCATCGTCTCGGTGCTGCTTCAGGCATGGTACGACATTGAATATCTGTTCACTGTCGATGAGAACGTCTTCGACCCTCCGCCCAAAGTCAAGAGCGGTGTCATTCGCCTGGTTCGCAACGGAGTCACCGATCTCGGTTGCGACGAGCGCTTGTTCAAGAGCGTGGTGAAGACCTCCTTTGGCCAGCGCCGCAAGACATTGCGCAACTCGCTGCGCGGCATGATACCTCCCGACGCGATGCCTAAGCTCGACGAGCAATACGCCGAAATGTTCAAGCGACGGCCCGAGCAGCTTGGCGTGAGCGAATTTGTGGAGTTAACTAACGTTATTAAAAATCTTCAAAATAAAAGCACTGGCTGAATATGAAAGAATTTAACATCGACAATATTGACCAGTTGAAAGAACTGATTGAGACCAAAAATGGCGAGCAACTCAAAGTCGAGTTGCAAGACTTGCACCCTGCCGACATCGCCGAGCTTATAAAAGAGCTTGATGATGTTGAAGATGCTCTATTTGTCATGCTGCTGCTCGACGAGGAGACAGCGGCCGACGTGCTTGCCGAACTCGATGAGGACGAGCGTGCCGACCTGCTCGAAATAATGCCCAACGAGACCATCGCCAAGACCGTGGAGCAGATGGACACCGACGATGCCGTTGACCTTATCCAGGAACTCGACGAGGATGACCAGGAGGATGTGATCAAGCACATCGACGATGTGGAGCAGGCGGGCGATATTGTGGACCTATTGCAATATGACGAAGACACTGCTGGTGGTCACATGTCAACCGAGATGATTGTAGTCAATGAGAACCTCTCAATGCCCGACTGCATCAAGACGATGCGTGAGCAGGCCGAAGACATGGACGAGATTTACAACATCTATGTCGTTGACGACGACCACCGTCTAAAGGGTGTATTCCCGCTCAAAACCACCATCACCAACCCGTCGGCCAACAAGATAAAATATGTGATGGAGCCTAATCCCATCTCGGTAAGGACCGACACGCCCATTGAGGATGTGGCGCTCGACTTCGAGAAGTATGACCTCGTGGCGATGCCGGTGGTCGATTCCATTGGTCGCCTTGTGGGACGCATCACTGTGGATGACATCATGGACGAGGTGCGTGAGCAGAGTGAGCGCGACTACCAGTTGGCAACCGGTCTTGTCGCCGATGTGGAAACCGGCGACAGCGTGTGGTCACAGTTCCGCGCCCGTTTCCCCTGGCTCTTGATTGGCATCGTAGGAGGTATTGCCAATGCCCTGATTCTTGGTGGTGGAGACGATGGCGAGTGGCAGACCGTGCTTCCTGGTTTGGCACTGTTCATCCCTTTGATTGGCGGAACTGGTGGTAATGTGGGCACACAGTCGAGCGCTATCGTAGTACAAGGTCTAGCCAACGGTACTCTGGAGCTCAAGCAGGCTGGCAAGCATCTGGCAAAGGAGTTCTTTGTGGCTATGCTTAATGCTGTTTTGATTGCCGGACTGGTATTTATCTACAATTTGATTTTCCCTGCCGACGGTGACTCACAAAAAGCACTTGCCACCTCGTTGGCTGTGACAATCTCACTGTTTTCGGTAGTGCTGTTTGCTTCGGTATTCGGCACTATGGTGCCCATCGTCCTTGAAAAGCTGAAAATTGACCCTGCGATAGCCACTGGCCCGTTCGTGACAGTGACCAATGACATTGTGGGTATGCTCATCTATATGTTTATCAGTACAATACTTATTCATGCAATGCTGTAGGTATTGGTTTAAAAATATCTCTGTTTAGTTGAAAATAGTTGCCTAATTAATATTAGGTGACTATTTTTGTCACTCATTACGTAAAAAACAAAATCTTTCATACATTAATATTATTATGAAAAAAACATTTTTATCAATCCTCATTCTTGCTGGAGTGATGGCGGCATCGGCGGCTATCTATCCCTATCTGAATGTGGGACAGGCAGGAGGCTCGGAGACCTCCTATCCTGCCGAAGGCTTGACATTGCACTTTGAGAATGGGAAGCTTGTGGCTTCCAACGACGGCACAATGCTGGGGTCTAACGACCTGAGCAATGTGTTTTACATGATGTTTGGGCTAGGAGCAGAGGAAAATCCTGTGGTTGCAGGCGATGTTAATGGCGACGGCGACGTGACAAGTGCTGATGTTACAGCACTCTATAACTGGCTGCTCAGCAATGATGACACCGCTCTTGTCAACGGCGACCAAGACGGCGACGGAAGTATAACCTCTGGCGACGTGACATTTGTTTACAACATCCTTTTGGGCATCAGGAGCCGCTCATTGGGCGAGATTACTGATGGTGACCAGACCATGTGGGTGGTAACCGGCGACGTGAAGTGGGCATTCACCACCTCACAGCTCGACACTATGGCCTACAACAACGGCACCTCGTTCACCGCTCAGGGCAAGACCTTCAACATTGCCGATGTTGATGAAATCTATGTTGACAACACTCCTGTTGCCGACAATACTGTTGATGTGGCCTATAATGGCAATACCGCAACTATGATTGTGGCTGGTAACATCGCCAAAAACATGACCGCTACAGTTAATGGTGCTCATGTGGTGGCTGTGCAGGATGCTGATGTGACCGACGAGATTACTTACACCCTCGCCGGTAACACAACCAACGGTTCGTTCTATCAGGATGGCGAATTGAAGATTTCAGTAAGACTCAACGGCTTGACCATTCACAACCCCGACAGCGCTGCCATCAACATCCGTGACGGCAAGCGCATCGCTGTGGAACTCGTGGAAGGAACCACCAACAACCTCACCGACGGCTATAACGGTCCACAGAAGGGCTGCTTCGCCGTGAAGGGACACACCGAGTTCAAGGGTGCTGGTATCCTCAACATCACTGGTAACACCAAGAACGCCTTCTGGGGCAAGGAGTATGTGGAAGTGAAGAAAACCGTAGGTGAGATCAACATTCTCGGTGCCAAAGGCGACGGTTTCAACATCAACCAGTATTATCAGCAGAATGGCGGCAAGGTCACCATTAAGAATGTTGAAGATGACGGTATTCAGGTAAGCTATGAGACCGACGACAACGACCAGATTATCGAGGAAGAAGAGAACACCGGCGAGGTTACCCTCAAGGATGGTACTCTCGATATGACAATTTCTAACAACAATGGCGGCAAGGGTGTCAAGGCTGCCAGCAACTTCATCATACTCAAGGGCACATTCAAGGTGGTACAAAGTGGTAACCTCACAGCTGGTGACGGTGATGTTGACTATGGCACCTGCGTGAAGGCTGGCGGCGATATCCTTATCCACGGTGGAACTATCGACTTCACTAATACCGCTCAAGGCGGCAAGGGTCTTAACGCCGACGGAGCTATCGTCATTGATGAAGCCAACACAACCACTACTATCAACATCAAGGCCAACGGACAGGGCGGCACTGTAGAGGCAGGCAGCTCAGGCGGTGGCGAGACTCCTCAGTCTTACAGGATTTATGTCGCTAAGCCCACAAGCGGTGGTGGCGGCGGTCCTGGTGGCGGTGGCAGCAACGCTTGGACTAATATGTATCTCTACAACAGTAACGGCACTATGGTGGCAAATATCACTGCTAATACCGTTACTAAGACTTCGGGTTACTCGACCCTTACGTTCTACTACTACGACTTCGGTAGCGCCAACAGTGGCACCTACTACTTCAAGAGCGACAACTACTCGAGCCAGGGTCGTACTTATGTTATCCAGAGTGCAACTTTCACTGGTCCAACAAGTGGCGAAGACATATACTATCAGTTAGGTGGTTACTCTACCACTTCTACTTCAGGTAGCTACACCCGCACCTATCAGCTCAACAACGTTACAGCCACCTACGGCGGCTCGAGCGACATAAGTGAGGACACTGGCACAAGCTACAACGCTGCGGGCATCAAGGCTGACGGCAACATCACTGTTGATGCCGGTACAATCACCGTTGCCAACAGCGGCTCTATGAGCAAGAGCTTCAAGAGCAAGGCTACGATGACCATCAACGGCGGCGACATCACCCTCACCCCAAGCGGTGCCATGCAGGTTATCAACAGCGATGCCAGCTATAGCAGCGGTATCAAGGCTGTTGACTTTGTGATGAACGGCGGCGTGCTCAAAATCAATTCGAGCGGTGTGGCTGGCAAGGGTATTTCTACTACCAATATCACGACCAACGGCGGCTCTATCACCATCAACAACACCGGTGCTGCACAGGCTGCTGGCTCTAGTGGTGACTATTATACAGCTAAAGGCTTCAAGACCGATGGCAACCTCACCATGCTGGGCGGCACTATCTACATCAAGATGACAGGCACCGGTGGCAAGGGTATCAAGGTTAATGGCAACTACGTTCAGGGTGTGAGCGGTGGCGAAGGCCCAACTCTCACAGTAATCACTACCGGTAGTGCAGCTGGTCAAAGTAGCGGCGGTGGTGGATTCCCTGGTCAACCTGGCGGTGGCGGTGTCTCAGGCAGCGCCAAGGCTATCAAGGTGCTTGGAACCATCGTCATCAATGGCGGTCAATCAGAAGTTAACACCTCTACCGACGGTGCCGAGGGCAT
>JAFYYG010000012.1 GCA_017557625.1 Muribaculaceae bacterium | reverse complement strand
TAAATTGCGTACCTTTGCTCTCGAGTTAAATGTGTCATATTAGCAATGCAAATTTAATTCATTTTGAGGGAACTTCGGTTTCCTCATTTTTTTGCATTGCCTGCTGACCCGCTGTTAAAATCAGAATAACTTCTCCGTTACACTTCGCTACACTACAAAGTTATTTCCGATTCTAACAGCACATCATTATTATTTTTCAAGATAAAATTATGCATTTCTATCTTGAAAGTTCACTCGACGCCGCCTAATTTATCCAAAATTAGTGCAAGCCGAGTGAAATAAAAATGAAAAACAAAGTTTTTCATTTTTATTTCGGAGGTGCAGCCTAATTTATCCAAAGGTAGTAATTAGTTTTTAGTTTTCAGTTATTAGTTGACAGTTTTTTGAATCGTCGCAAAAATTGCGACGTTTTTGGGTAAAAATCATTGCAGTTTCTCAAGCATGATTTGAGCATCACGGTCTCCTTGTGCAGCAGCTTTTCTGAACCAGTATTTGGCTTCTTTTTTGCTTTGAGGAACACCATCACCATTGTCATAACAAACACCTAAATTGTATTGCGCCATGGCATGTCCTTGCTCTGCAGCTTGTTTGAACCAATAGCCTGCCTGCTGGTAACTTTGAGCGACACCATCACCATTGTCATAACAAACACCTAAATTATATTGAGCCCCGGCATATCCTTGCTCTGCGGCTTTTTTGTACCAATAGACTGCCTGCTGGTAACTTTGAGCGACACCATCACCATTGTAATAACAAACACCTAAATTACATTGCGCCTCAGCATCTCCTTGCTCTGCGGCTTTTTTGTACCAATAGACTGCCTGCTGGTAACTTTGAGCGACACCATCACCTTTCTTATAACAAAGACCTAAATTAAATTGCGCCGAGGCATGTCCTTGCTCTGCAGCTTTTGTGTACCAATAGACTGCCTGCTGGTAACTTTGAGCGACACCATCACCATTGTCATAACAAACACCTAAATTATATTGCGCCCTGGCATATCCTTGCTCTGCAGCTTTCTTATACCAATAAACTGCTTGCTCATAGTTTTTAGCAACACCTTCTCCGTTATAATAACATAATCCTAAATTAAACTGCGCTAAATCATATCCTTGTACTGCAGCTTTTTTATACCAATAGACAGCTTGCCGGATATTTTTTGTAACGCCCTCTCCACTATTATAATGGAGAGCCATATTATACTGAGCTAAATCGTATCCTTGTTCGGCTGCTTTTTTGTACCAATAGACAGCCTGTTTGTAATCTTGTGAAACGTAAAGCCCTTCATTATAGCAAAAGCCAAGGTTGTTTTGTCCCTCTGAACTTCCCAGATTAGCTGATTTTTTAGCTATGTTGTAATAATTTTCAAAATCATTTAGGTCATAATAAATCTGAGCAGCTTCATTAAAACATTCAATTGCATTCTTTTTGTCCCCAGAATTCAAATACTGTAATGCCAATTTGTATAGCCTGTCAGCCTCATCAGGGTAGGCCTCATCCTCTTCTTCGTCATCATAATTGCTACCGTCCTTTATTACAAAACAATCACCATCTATAGACCATGTGCCTAACTGACGTAACACTGATTGTCCGAGCAACAAAGGGGCATTGGCTGAATTTGAAACAAGTGCTTCAACATTGTGGATTGTTTTGCTGCCAACCTTTACTTCCCTCAGTGTTAGTTTCATGTTTTCTTCTATATCACCATTGGCAATACGAGTTTTTGCAGTTCCAGTAAAATCGTCATCATCAATATAACCGTTTTTATACATAAACCTTGCTTCGGTCATTGATATAGAAACCATAGATGCTCCTGTATCAAAGATGAATTTCATACGCAGTCCATTCACCTCGCAAGGAATTGTATAGACGCCACCATCTAATGTCATCTTTATTCTCTCCTCGGCATTAGCAAAATTTGCTGCAAAGACAAATAATGTCACAAATAATATGGATATAAATCTCTTAAACATTGCATTAATTTTATGGTAAAATAAATTATATTGCGAGGAGTTCTCTTCCTAGGTTGCGTAGACCATCCTTTATAAACTGAATTCTTTGCTTGCTTGGTTTCTTTGAACCATTGATATAGCTGGACAACAACGTGTAGTTAATACCTATAGATTGAGCAAATTGCTTTATGTTGAGTTGTGGTAAACTACTAAAAATAATCATAATTTCATTCTCAACAGGTTCATCTTTTTTATAGAAAGAAGAGATGTGAATGTCTTCATCAATGTTATCCCATCTTAAGGCTTCTCCTCTTAGAACAATACGTCCTTCTTCCCTCTGTTCGGGAGTGGCGTTACATAAAATAGGGAACACACCCAATGGACGACTATATACATTTGCCTCATTAGTGCGTATGTAAATCCGTTCGTTCTCAAACCAAAAATTCTCAATTACTTCATTCATTTTTTCAGTTGATTTTGATAGTAATACCATTTTTCAATGATGTCGTCTTTGTACATCTCTGCAAGTTGAAGCGCACGTTTTAAATCTTTTGCTTTTAAGCCATGGTTAAAAACAAGTTCTACCTTGGGATTGATTGCAATTTTAGCACTATCATCACCCTTTACAACGTGAACATGAATCGGTTCATGTTCATTGGCAAAAAAGAAAAATCTTAGTCCAAAAATTTCAAATATAGTAGGCATAGCAAATATTTTTTTGCAAAAATAGGTATATTTTTCTATACCTGCAAGTATTGGTTCAAAAATATTGCAGTTTTTCTTACAAAGATTTTCTAATAGTTTACTACGAGTTTGCGACCACAAAAACAAGAATAAATTTGTCCAAGCATAATCTTCTTGCTATTTTTGGATAAATTAGGCTACGTTTCGGAAATGCTCAAATAAATTTGGCATTTCCCTCAACTTGCACTAATTTTGCAACAAGAAATATTGAATGACTATGAGCGAGAAGAATAGCAAGCGACATGCGATAATAGTAGCAGGTGGCAGCGGGACGCGATTTGGAAGTGAGGTGCCTAAGCAGTTTTTGCCACTTGAGGGCAAGGCGGTGTTGATGCACACTATTGAGAAGTTTGACCAAGCTGGGGCAACAATCGTCGTGGTACTTCCTGCTGAGCATCAGGAGATGTGGATGGCGATGTGCAAAGACAGTAACTTCCCTGTCACTCACACTGTTGCTACTGGTGGCAAGACTCGTTTTGAGTCGGTGAAAAACGGCATCGCAGCTATCGAAGACCTTGCCGATGGCGACCTAGTAGCGGTGCACGATGGAGTGCGCCCATTGGCGAGCGTGGAGCTGATAAACCGCTGCTACGACATTGCTCAAACAACTGGCAGCGCAATCCCTGTAGTCAACCCTAACGACAGTATTCGCCAAGTGCTTGACGATGGCACTTCCCGCCAATTGCTGCGCTCATCGCTCCGTGCTGTACAGACTCCCCAGACCTTCCGTGCCGAGCTGCTTAAAGGCGCTTACGACGTTGACGAGTCGCCACTGTTCACCGATGACGCCAGCGTGGTGGAAAGCGCTAGGCATCAAGTAATTCTCGTTGAGGGAGAAGTCACAAATATAAAAATCACCACCCCTATTGATATGATTATCGCAAATGAGTTGATAAAAGATATGCCACAAAATCAAACAACTTAAACAACAATTTAACAAACTAAACAACAATAAAAAATATTTGTAGTAGTTGTTTTTGAGTTGTTAGTGTTGTTTGAAATAATCCTGCCAAAAGACAAACTTACAATGCAACGACTTGCTAATACCGACATAAAATACCTGCCTGGCGTGGGGCCAAAGCGTGCCGAACTGCTGGGGAAAGAGCTGGATATCCATTCGTTCTATGACTTGCTCTATTATTTTCCCTTCCGCTATATTGACCGCTCTACCATCCACAAAATCAGCGAGATGCAGGGCGAGATGCCTTACATACAGCTCAAAGGCCGTTTTATCTCGTTCGCTCCACAAGGCGAGGGCGCTAAACGACGCTTGAACGCCCTGTTCACCGATGGCACAGGCACAATCGAGGTAGTGTGGTTCAACCGTGTGAAATACATCATGGAAAACTACCACACCGGCAAGGAATATATCCTCTTCGGCAAACCCACCATCTACAAAAGCCACTACAATATGGCTCATCCCGAGGTGGACCCATACAAACCCGAGGCACTGAACCGTGGCCTCGTGGGAGTATATACTCTCACTGAGAAGATGCACAACCGCAACATCACCACTCGTGTGATGCAGAAGATTATCAAATCACTGCTTGACCATGAACTATTTAAAAGCATTCAAGAGACACTGCCGCAGTCAATTATCGACCGCTATAAACTCATGCCTTTAAAGGAGGCGCTTTTCAACATTCACACCCCGCAAAGCATCACACAGCTGCAACAAGCCCAGCGGCGGTTGAAGTTTGAGGAGTTGTTCTTCCTGCAAATGAACATCCTCAAATACATCAAGGGCCGCAACGCACAGGTGCCTGGGCATGTGTTCTCGCATGTGGGTGACTATTTCAACAACTTCTATAAGAGCTACCTGAAATTCCCGCTCACTGGTGCGCAAAAACGTGTCATCAAGGAGATTCGCCACGACATGGGTAGCGGCAAGCAGATGAACCGACTGCTCCAGGGCGATGTGGGCAGCGGAAAGACGATTGTGGCATTTATGACCATGCTTTTAGCTGCCGACAACGGTTATCAGGCGTGCATTATGGCACCCACCGAGATTCTTGCCACACAGCATTATGAGAGCATAGGTGAGATGGCGCAGGCGGTGGGGCTAAAGGCGGCATTACTTACCGGTTCCACCCGCAAAAAGGAGCGCGACAAGATTCACGAGCAGTTGATGAGCAGCGAGCTCAACATCCTCATCGGCACCCACGCTCTGATCGAGGACACCGTGCAGTTCAAGAATTTGGGACTAGCGATCATCGACGAGCAGCACCGCTTCGGCGTGGCGCAGCGTGCCAAACTGTGGCGCAAGAATACTACCCCACCCCATGTGCTGGTGATGACAGCTACACCCATCCCGCGCACCCTTGCTATGACGGTCTATGGCGACCTCGACGTGAGCGTTATCGACGAACTGCCGCCTGGCCGCAAACCTGTGACTACAGTACTTCGCTATGAAAACAATCACATGGCAGTATATCACTTCATTGGCCAAGAACTTAAAAAAGGCCGACAGTGCTACATCGTATATCCTCTCATCGAGGAAAACGAAAAACTCGACCTGCGTGCCCTTGAGGAAGGTTATGAGATAATCCGTGAGAACTTCCCAAGCTATAATGTAGCTTATGTCCACGGCAAGATGAAACCCAGCGAGAAGGATTATCAGATGGGGCTTTTCGCAAGCGGCAAGGCGCACATCCTAGTCTCTACCACAGTGATTGAAGTGGGCGTGAACGTGCCAAACGCCAGCGTGATGGTGATAGAGAACGCCGAACGGTTCGGACTCTCGCAACTGCATCAGCTCAGGGGACGTGTAGGGCGCGGTGCCGACCAAAGCTACTGCATCCTGATGTCAAAATATAAGGTAACAAAAGAGACGCGCCACCGCCTGGAGGTGATGACACAGACTAACGACGGTTTCGTGGTCGCCGAGGAAGACATGAAACTGCGAGGACCAGGCGACATGGAAGGCACACAGCAGAGCGGCGTGGCGTTCAACCTGCGCATCGCCAACCTCGCCAGCGACGGCGTTGTGCTCCAAGCTGCCCGCGACGAGGCACAACGTATCCTCGACGAAGATTACGACCTCACCACCCCCGACGACCAACTCCTACAACGCAACATGCGCTTCCTCTTCTCAAGAGAAACCAACTGGGGAATGATATCCTAGATAATGCTCAATGCATAATTCACAATGCACAATTGTGCTGCGCGTTATTCTAACGCTCTTGCTTCTTTCTTGCTGTTGATTTTGTCTATTATAAGGGCGATGGCGCCGTCACCGGTGACATTGCAGGCAGTGCCGAAGCTATCCATGGTGATGTAGAGGGCTATCATCAGCGCCTGCTGTTGGGCATCAAAGCCCAATATTGACTGCAGCACTCCCAATGCCGCCATTATGGCACCACCAGGCACTCCTGGAGCCGCCACCATCATCACACCGAGCATAAGGATAAACCCTGTAAACATCCCAATGTCAAACGGCATTCCCGTCATAAGCATCAGCGCCACGGCACACGCCACAATTTTCAAACAACTGCCAGAGAGATGGATGGTGGCACACAGTGGCACCACAAAGCTGGCGATGCCGTTGCTCACGCCGTTCTTGAGCGCACTTTTGAGTGTCACGGGTATGGTTGCCGCGCTCGACGAGGTGCCGAGAGCGGTGAAATAGGCTGGTAGCATGTTCCACAGCAGCCTAAATGGGTTGCGGCGCGTGACCGCTCCTGCTACGCAGTATTGCATCACGAGTAAGAAGATGTGCAAAGCGAAAATTACACCTATAATAGAAATAAAGACATTGAGCACATGCCAAGCCTGCCCTGTGTGGCTCATCTCAAGAAAGATGCCGAAGATATATATAGGCAGCAGCGGGATAAGCGCCACCTCGATGGTCTTGGCAACAATATCCCGAAATTCGTCAAAGCCAGGCTTCAACGTCTTGGAGCCAAAGAATGCGATTCCCAGTCCTACGGTGAACGCCGTCACCAATGCCGACATCACATCCACCAGCGGAGGGATGTTTATGGTAAAGAACGGCTCAAGTGCCTTTACCTCAGCAATCTTCTCCACCCCTTGCCCATTACTGATGAGGAGTGGAAAAACGCTCGAACTGGTAAAATAGGACAGATATCCCGAGAACACCGTGTCACCGTAAGCTATCAGCGTGGTGATTAGCAGCAGTTTGCCAGCACTCTTGCCTATGTCGCTGATAGCAGGGGTAATAAGTCCAATGATAATAAGTGGGATTAAGAACTGGAGGAAATGGCTGAAGATGCTATTGAAGGTGACAAACACCCTCACAGCAGGCAGCGGCAGCACCAAACCTAAAGCAATACCTAAAGCTATAGCGATGATGATGCGCGCTAAAAGCGGCAGTTTTTTAAGATATTTCATTTATAGATAACTATAGTCGATTATTCGAGTATTCGATTTCTCGAAATTAGAGAAATTGAGTGAATAACTATCGCTATTTGGAGCCGTTGACCATTGTATTGATAAGGCTCTTGTTAAGACGCTCAATGTCGGTGGGAGTCTTGCGGGCGTTCAGGTATTTGAGCATCTGCTGCATGGTGGCCTTATCGCAGTAGGCCAACATGCCGCGAGTGACTGGTCGCATCGAGAGCACCGCCCAACGGTCTTTCATTCCTTTGTAAGGGCTGCGTACCCATTTTAAAGTGAATTTATCATCGCGGAAGTTGGAATAGAACGCATCGAGTTCCTCTTGGAACGGTTCTTTCAATTCCACGGCAAGGTCATTGCCCTGCGGTTTCACAGTCCACCATAGCGGTCCATGCAGTGAGCCATGTCCTTTGTAACCAGTAGGCATAGATCTCAGGTGCTCGTATTCGTCGCGCGAAATCTCTCTGTCGTCGGCATAATAGTGCGTAACACCGTTCTTATCCACTTTCTGAGAAGGTACAGGCATGTGCACGCGCTTCATACGTTCAGGGAAATAAGCCACATGAAGCCTATCTACTAATTTAGGTGTGCCATCGCTATAATCCATATATTCCAACTTATAGTCTTCACCGGGCAGCCGAGAGTTAGCAACGCCATACACAGCGCCAAACATTACCGTGTCGGTTGCGTTCTTGCCTGTACCAGCATACACACCGTTAATCATGTCGCGCAAGTCGGCGGCATCTTCTTCATCATATTTGTCGGTCTTTCTCAGAACCACGTCAAGCACCGCTCCGCCGGCATTACGGAACACAAGCATGTCCCAGCGTCCAGCTACCTCATGTTTAACGGTTACACCTTTTTGATTGACAACCACTGGCTTGCCCTTCACCAATTTCACCTCATAGTAGTGCTTACTGCTTTCCCAATCATCGCACTCCTCGAGCAGGAACGCCACATGGTCGGGTTCGTCTTTCTCGTTATAGCAGCTCACCACGCCACAATAAGGAGTACCATTGCGCCATTCAATATTATTGTCGGGCATAAACACGTCGTTGTCACCTTGCTTGAATTTCAGCTTAGCGTCGGCCATGACAGCCTCAATCTTAGCGTCGTTCTCCTCCTGTTTTGTTGCGTTAACATTAAAGGACACCATAGCACAAACTGCAAACGCAAGTAATAATAAACTTCTCATAATTATATAGTTATTAGTTAGTAGTTTTTAGTTCTTAGTTAAAAGGCTTCTGACCTCTGGCATCTGATTTCTGAAATCTGAAATCTGACTTCTGACTTCTGAAATCTTTCTTCAATCATTCAGCACAGTGTTTATCAGACTCTTATTGAGTTTTTCGATGTCGGTTGGATTCTCGCGGGTGTTGAGATAGTTGAGCATCTGCTGCTGCGACATTTTGTCAAAGAACTCCAGCATCCCGCGCGTAACGGGACGCATTGAGAGCACTGTCCAGCGTTCGTTACGGTCTAAATATGGACTGCGCACCCATTGGAGGGCAAATTGTGGGTCGCGAAATTTGGAGTAGTAATCATCGAGTTCCTCGTCGTAGGGTTTATCGAGTTCCACAGAGAGATTTCCCTCAGTGTCTTTAATCCACCAGATGATGGGACCGTGCTGTGAGCCATGGCCACCACCGCCGTTGATGCCGCCACCCATCATAACGCTGCCAGCGCCTTTAACGCGCTCTTCCACAAAAACCAGCTTCAGTTGTCTGCTGTTATCATCTCTATTGCGATATCCCCTTATCTCATATTCATTGCCAGGGGCCACATGCCTCCATCGGTTATCTGTCTTAAAAATGTAACCAAATTCTGTCACAGCATCGCTGTCATTGACCCAGACTCCAGCAAACATGTCTTGCATGTCGCCGTTTTCTTCTTTTTTATATGAATAAGGATTGTGCTCCTTGCATTTCAACAGCACATCGTGTACCTGCTCCTTCTCGTCTTGAAACACGATTATATCCCATTGTCCTGCCACGAGATGACTAGCGGTAAAGCCAGGTCGGTTTATCACAACTGGCTTGCCATCAATCAATTTCACCTTATAGATATTGTTGCCTTCGTTCCACTCCCATGTGTCTTCGAGCATAAATCCCAGGTGGTCGGGTTCGCCCTGCTCGTTATTAAACGATTTGATGCGGCAATGGTCAAACCCATAGCGCCACTCCATTGTGCTATTTGGTTCAAACACGTCGTTAGATGCCTGCTCCAGCGGCAGCAGAGCATCGGCCATTACGGCCTCCATCTCTTTCTCACATTCACGATCAGATTTCCTGCGAGCATCAACACAAAGCACGCAGCAAGCCAGCAGCACAAAAGTCAAAATCTTCTTCATAATGGCAAAGGTTTTATAGTTTGATTGCAAAGTTACTAAATAGTTTACTCATTTCCATAAAATAAACTAAAAAACAAACCGCCACCCTGCTTTTATCACAGAATAGCGGTTTTTATTTAATGCAGAATACTCAATGCACAATACAGAATCCTCGATCCTCGATCCTCGATCCACGATCCTCGATCCACGATTCTCGCGCCGCAGGCGCTTAATTGCGGTCGTCGTAGCTCTGGTCGTTACGGTCGTCGCGGCGGCGGTCGTTGTTACGGTTGTCGCGGCGAGGACGGTTGTCGTTACGGCGGGGACGGTTGTCGTTGCGATGCTGGCCGTTGCCGTTGCGTGAGCCACCGTTGTTGCGTGGACGGTTGCCGCCGTTGCCATTGCGGCGCTCCTCATAACCCTCGGGCTTCTCTTGCAGAGCGCGCATCGAGAGGCGGAACTTGCCGGTCTTCTTGTCAATCTCAATGAGCTTCACAGTCACCTCATCGCCCTCATGCAGACCGCTGGCCTCCATGTCGGCTAAGCGCTCCCAGCTTATCTCGCTGATGTGGAGCAAACCTTCCTTGCCAGGCATGAACTCAACAAAAGCGCCAAACTCAAGGATGCTCTTGATGGGACCTGTGTAGATGGTGCCTTCCTCGGGAACAGCAATGATGGCCTTGATGCGCTCAACGGCAGCCTCGATGCTGTCTTTGTTGGCAGCCGAGATTTCAATCTCTCCCTTGCCGTCAATCTCGTCGATAGTGATGATAGTGCCCGTATCTTCCTGGATGCCTTGGATAACCTCGCCACCCTTGCCAATGATAGCACCGATGAACTCTTTGTCAACGGTCATGGCCACGATGCGTGGAACGTGTGGCTTATAGTCCTCACGAGGCTCTGGAATGGTCTCGTTGATGATGTTGAGGATGTGGAGGCGGCCTTCACGAGCTTGGTTCAATGCCTGCTCCAGGATCTCGTAGGGCAGACCGTCGCACTTGATATCCATCTGAGTGGCGGTGATACCGTTAACGGTACCAGTAACCTTAAAGTCCATATCACCGAGGTGGTCTTCGTCACCGAGGATGTCGCTCAGCACTGCGTGCTTCACGTTGCCCTCATCACTGATAAGACCCATAGCGATACCTGCTACGGGGCGTTTCATCTTAACACCAGCGTCGAGCAGAGCCAGAGTGCCACCGCACACTGTTGCCATCGACGATGAGCCGTTGCTCTCGAGGATGTCGCTCACGATGCGGCAGGTGTAAGGGAAGTCGTCGGGGAACATGCGCTTGAGGGCGCGGTGTGCCAAGTTGCCATGACCAATCTCGCGGCGGCTCACGCCACGTGGAGCGCGTGCCTCACCAGTAGAGAACGATGGGAAGTTATAGTGGAGCAAGAAACGCTCATTGCGGCGAGTCAAAACATCGTCAATAAGCTTCTCGTCAAGCTTAGTGCCTAAAGTCACTGTCGCCAACGACTGAGTCTCTCCACGTGTGAACACGGCGCTTCCGTGAGGGCCGGGAACATAGTCGGTCTCGCACCAGATGGGGCGGATGTCGGTAGTCTTGCGGCCGTCCAGGCGGATGCCCTCGTCAAGAATCACGCGGCGCACGGCATCGCGCTGCACGTCGTGGAAGTAACGCTTGATCATCGGAGTCTTCTCCTCACGCTCCTCCTCAGGAATGGTCTCGATGAAATCTTCCTCAATCTTGTCGAAGCTGTCGTTGCGCCAGTGCTTGTCGGCGCAGCCGGCCTTGGCGATGTCGTAGCAGGGCTTGTAGCACTCCTTGCGCACGCGCTCCTTGATTTCCTCGTCGTCAACCTCGTGGCAATACTCACGCTTGACAACGCCGAGCTCGGCAGCGAGCTCCTTCTGTATCAAGCACATAGGCTTAATAGCGTCGTGAGCAAACTTCAGAGCTGCGATGAGGTCTTCCTCTTGAACTTCGTCCATCTCACCCTCCACCATCATAATATTGTCGTAAGTAGCACCTACTACCAATTCCATGTCAGCGTTTTCGAGTTGTTCGAAGGTGGGGTTGATAACGAAGTTGCCGTCGATGCGTGCCACGCGCACCTCACTGATAGGCTCCTCAAAGGGGATGTCACTAACTGCGATAGCGGCGCTGGCGGCGAGACCGGCGAGAGCGTCGGGGCAGTCGGCACCGTCGCTCGAGAACATCAAGATGTGGACGATAGTGTTGGCATGATAGTTCGAGGGGAACAATGGCCTAAGCACGCGGTCCACGAGGCGTGCTGTCAAGATTTCGTAGTCGCTGGCGCGGCCTTCACGCTTAGTGAAGCCACCAGGGAAACGTCCAAAAGAAGAATATTTCTCCTTGTATTCAACTGTGAGGGGCATAAAGTCGGCGCCCTCTTCGGCTTCCTTCGCCGAAACAACGGTCGCTAACAACATGGTGTTGTTGAAGCGCAATTCAACTGCTCCATCGGCCTGCTTGGCAAGCTTTCCTGTTTCAAGGGTGATCTCACGTCCGTCACCCAATACGATGGTTTTCTTAGTAGGTGTTAACATCTAAATACGTCTAATTGTATATTATATAATATAAAAAAATCGTGCAAAGGTACGAAAAAGTTTTCAGTTATCAGTTATATGCATCCAGTTTTTTAAAAAAAGTGCTTTTATTCACTATAAAATCTAACGCTAAACCCACTAAACTCTAATCTAAACTTCAAGTTCACGAACTAGAATCACCACAAAAAACAATCCAAGTGGGTGTTAAAATTCGAGATTTCTTGCGGGCAGTAAGAGGCTGTTGCAAAACACCCTCCTACAACTCAACAAACAATCATTTCGCCTATTGTGAGAATTCTGATTCTTTCTCTGAGACATATTTCTTAGCCTTTTCCATCTTGGTTTTAATATCATCATCAAGATTGTCAAAAGCTTTCCCAAATTCTTGATATTCACCCTTTTCTTGATAATAGTTCTCGTATTCTTGAAGCATTTCACTCATTTCATCTGACAGGTCATTTATGTCATCCTGTGATTTAACACGATAAGCCAGATAAATAAATCTATCACATATTGCCATTGCATCTTCCTCATAGTCCCCTGTAGGGCCATCTGATTGCGGTTTCGGGTTAGATTTTGACCTTTTTTTTACCACCTCTTTCTTGGGTTTGTCATTTATTGCCCAAAAGACAAGACTTGATATTGCAATGAGACCAAGCGCTATTGCCAAAGATAAGAACACAACCTTAAGAGTCGATTTTTTAGAAGATTTCGATGCTGTCGGCTGCTGCAATCTTCGCGGGCGATTGTCCAATTGGGTATAGACATTATCAGGCAAGTATGCCGACTGCTGCTGATAGGGCTGCACAAGAATCTGGTCTTGAATCTCAGGCGGGTTCTCATTGCCTAGCATATCGAGCATCTCTTTCATTGACGCCACGCGCTCATCCCTTCTCATGCTCATGCCTCGCTCAATGGCGCAAATCACCTCCTCGCTCACGCCAGATGGGATAACGTCCCTGACATAATTAGGGGGCAAATACATCGCCTCGTCAGGATCCTTGCCAGTAAGGAGGTAGAGGCAGGTGGCACTGAAGGCATACACGTCGAGACGCGGGTCAAATCGCTTTATTTGAGCATATTGCTCCATTGGCGAGTAACCCGAGCTGATGCCGCTCGTGGGCGTGTTGGTGGTAGGAGCGCCCTTTTTGTCAAAGTGTGTGGCGAGTCCAAAATCGATAAGCACCGGCTCGTTGTCGTCACCAGAACTGTTGCGCCGCATCACAATATTGTCGGGCTTGATGTCGAGATGCAGCATACTGTTGTCGTGCAAGCACTGCAAGGCACGACCAATGGGGAGCATCACATTAAGCATCTGCTGCTCGCTAACCCCATTGCCGCCATTGTCTCTTACCATCTTGCGCAAGTCGCCACCTTCCAGATACTCAAGCACATAGTAGGCGGTGCCATTTGCCCTAAACACCTCGTTCACGTTAACGATGTTAGAGTTGAGATGGCAAGCTCGTTGCAGCCTCAGAGCCTCATTGACAAAGTCCTTAATGCCGTTGCCCACCTCCTGCTGCTTGGTTGGCGGAGCAATCAGTGTGGTGCTGTCGCTGCCGCGCCAACAGCTGTCGGGGAAGAACTCTTTCACAGCAAAAGAGACATCGGTGAGAATATTGTCTAACTGCACTCGCGACTTCACCTTGTAGGTGATGCCAAAGCCGCCAGATCCTAATATTTTCTCAATGACATAGGTGCGCTTGCCACCAACAAGCACATACCCAGGTTTAAGCATCTGTTCTGTCCTCATGATTGTTTAATCTTTATTGACACCTATTTATCGTGTATTATAACATAAAAGCCAAAAGCCACTAAAAAGTTTTATGTCATTTAAACTCCATTAGTTTTGCTGCTTTTTCTTCTAAATTTCTCTGAGCTTCATCAAGTCTTTTGCTAATCTCTGGATCATTCTCCAATGCGTTGAGCGCTGCACTGAATTTTTCCAGTTTTTCCTCGCCTCTCGCTTTGTAGAAATCCTCATATTTCTTCTGGATATCTTCTAATTGTTTTGTGAATTCCTTCTCCCACTTTTCGAAGTCTTCAGCACTCTTGATGCCAGATAAATCAGCGTTATTCATAAGGTTAATTAACTCAATGGCGGCCTTCTTAGCATCCACCTCATAGTTCCCTGTAGGGCCATCATCAGTGTGAGCACCTTGCAACTTAAAGATGATAGGTAATGTGTGCCACACTCGAACAGGGTTACCATTGTGGTCGCGACCAGGTGAGAATTTAGGAAGCATCTTGCACACACGCACAGCCTCACGATCAAGGTCGGGGTAAACGCCACGAGCAACTCTCACTTCACCAACACGACCATCCTTTTCTATCACAAACTGTACAACAACCTTGCCTTGAATGCCATTGTCTTGCCCTTCTTCAGGATACTGCAGGTTTTGAGCTATAAAATTCATTAAAGCCTGCTGTCCTCCAGGGAACATAGGCTTGGTAACCGATCCCCATAACACTTCGTCATCTCGTTGCTTGGGCATTGGTTTTGGTTCAATGGATTTTTGAAGTGCAGGTGCTAGAACATCGTCGACTATTGGCGCATCATCATCCTTCGCACCAATTGCTCGTTCACCTTCTTTTACTTGCTCTTTTGTAGGCTGAATTTTCTCTGTTTTGTGGGTTCTTCTGTGTTTTTTTTTCTTTTTAGCGTCAACACTCTGCGCAGCACCAAAGCACAGCGCTATTACCATTATCACGGATAAAAATTTGTAATTCTTCATTTTTCTGTTTTTAATGAATATCTGCTATTTGTATTATTTATCAACTGTTGGATGTAGTTTAAAATTGATTGGCAAAGTGTACCACACATTCACAGGGTCACCATTGGCATTGCGGCCAGGCGAGAATGCCGGCAACGATTTGCACACGCGCACCGCTTCGTTATCAAGGTCGGGGTCAACACCATGCGCTACTTTTACTTCCCCAATCTTACCATCCTTTTTCACGACAAACTGCACTATGACCTTACCTTGAATGTCATTATCGTATGCATTCTGAGGATAATGGATATTCTTGTTAATAAACGCCATTAAAGCAGCATCGCCACCAGGAAAAGATGGCATGTGAGCGGCACTCTTGAAAACCTCTTCTTTTTCTTGCGTTGTTTTAGTCTGCTTTTTCTCGGTTTTTGTAGTGCGTTTGCGATTTCTAGTCTTTTTTTGTGCGTCAACACTCTGCGCTGCGACTAAACACAACGCCATCACAATAATCACGGATAAAAATTTGTAATTCTTCATTGTTTTAATATTTTGTTAGTTAATAAGTAAGTATTATTCACTGCAGACTCTCTATTCGGCGGCAGTTTTTTCTTCTGAATACTGGTACTCTATAGCAGGCTCTGCTTCTGCAGCCTGCTCGTACTCTTCACTAGCATAAGAAGCTGGAACTGACTGCTGTTGCCACTGTTCTTCATAAGCAGTGCTATCAGAACCTCTACTAGGCTCAGAACCACTATTTTCACACCCACCAATTTTAGCAACAGCATACATTAATAAAAAGAACCCAACTATAGACAATATCAATGATATAGCCCAAAGTTTCAGCGTCTTGTTCGTAGCCTTGTGATCGAGCGCCAGCATCATCTCCTGATGCAGCAGCTTAACCTTTGATGCCTTTATACTATTCTTTTTAACAACTTTTTTATTTGACTTTCCTGCTCTAGACTGATTTTGCATTGACCGATGATCAGACTTTTCATCTTTCAAATTATTATCTGCATATGGATATTTACGGTGGGATTCAATTGTCTTGTTCGCATCGACAACATTTGCAGATTGCACATTAATGAGAATGGTCTCCTCGCCTTTTTCTCCTTGCAGTTCTTCAAGAAGCTTCTTTATAGTGGGAGTGCGGAAGTCTTTCTCCTTGCTCATGCCGTGCTTGATTGCCTGACGTACTCTCTCGCTTACGTTGGAGGGTATTATGCTGTCGTCGAAAAAAGCCGGCATACTTAGAGCCTCGGCGGGATCTTTTCCTGTGAGCAGGTATAGGCATGTGGCACTGAAGGCATACACGTCAAGGCGCGGCTCAAACTGGCGCAGTAGCGAATACTGCTCAATGGGTGAATATCCGGCGCTGATGCCTTGCGACGGGGTCATGCTTGTTGGCACGCCGCTATTATTGAAATGCGTAGCAAGTCCAAAGTCGATTAGCACAGGCTCATCGGGAGCACCTTTCCGCCCCTTGCGCATCACTATGTTGTCGGGCTTTATATCAAGGTGCAGGATATGGTTCTCATGCAGACACTGAACGGCCTTACCCACTGGCAGCATCAGCTCGAGCATCTGCTGCTCGGTAAGTGCTTTGTCGGGAGACTCCTTCACCCTCTTACGCAGGTCACCGCCACCTAAGTATTCAAGCACATAATAAGCAGTGCCATTAGCCTCAAACACCTCGTTTACATTAACAATATTGTGGTTCAGTTTGCATGTTTCCTGCAGACGACGCGCCTCGTTGACAAAGTCCTTCAATCCCTCAGCCACATCACGCTGCTTCGTCTCAGGCACTTTGATTGTTGCATTATCGGCTTCACGGCTACATATGTCGGGGAAATATTCCTTTACCGCAAACGGCGCGTCAAAATCGATATTGTCAACATCAACATGCCCTATCACCTTGTAGGTGACACCAAAGCCGCCTTTTCCCAGCACTTGTTCCACTACATAGTCTCTCTTACCACCTCGCAAGACAAACCCTTGGGAAAGAACATAATTGTATTGTTTCTTGGTTTCCATTTTTGATATTATTGCATTGTAAATTGTGCATTATAAAAAATCCTGTCTTGAGTGTGGATTATCAACTCGATTGCCCACAAAAAGCCACAATCGGGGGGGTGTTGAGACATGGCTTTGCTAAAGTCTTTTATTCATTCAAGAGTTTGGATATCTTCTCTTGCAATTTATTCATAGCCTCCTCTATCTTTTTGCCGAGCACTGGGTCATACTCCAACTTGTTGAGTTCATCATTGAATTTCTTCAGTTCTTCGTCGCCTTTCTCTCGATAGAAATCCTCATATATCTTTTGAACCGCATCCATAGCTTTCTCCATCTGTTCAAGATCATCTTCACTCTTGATATCTCTATTCAAAATCTCAAGTATTTTTTCACCAGCCTGCCTGGCGTCTTTTGCATAATCACCAGTGGGACCATCATAAGTGTCACCATCAACGCCTTGCAGCTTAAAAGTTATTGGCAATGTGTACCACACGCGCACAGGGTCACCATCGGAGTTGCGGCCAGGCTTGAATTTTGGCAGAGTCTTGCACACTCGCACAGCCTCTTTGTCAAGGTCTTTGTCAACGCCATGAGCAACTTTTATTTCGCCAACACTTCCGTTTTTTTCAACAACAAACTGCACAACAACTTTTCCTTGAATACCATTATCTTGAGCTACTTGAGGATACCGTATGTTTTGGCTTAAAAAATTCATTAATGCGGGAGTGCCACCAGGAAATTCAGGCATGTGAGCAGCACTCATGAAAACATTATCGCATTCCATTTCGCACTCTATAGCCACTTCGTTTTTTATTGGAACAACCTCTACTAATTCATCTGCAACTACAGTTAATTCCGTTGTACGATTTTTCTTGTGTGTTTGATTTTTCTCTGTTTTTGCTCTTTTGTGGTGTTTCTTCTTTTTAGCGTCAACACTCTGCGCAGCACCAAAGCACAGCGCCAGCACCATAATCACGGATAAAAATTTGTAATTCTTCATTGTTTTATTATTTTGCTAGTTATTAATAAGCTATTAATCATCTCTTTCATTTATGAGTTTAGTGCATTATGAATTATGCATTAATTAAAAGCGTTCCACCCTTGAGCGCGGATTTCGAGCTCGGTATCGTCGCGGGCAACCATATAGGCGCCGAGTTCTGGCTTGGTGATGCGGCCAATGAGACGGGCAGTCTTCATCTGCTCCACTTTCTCGTGCTGAGTTAGCGGAACGGTGAAGAGCAACTCGTAGTCCTCGCCTCCGTTCATAGCAGCGGTCACGAGGTTCATGTTCAGCTCCTCGGCCATGACAGCAGTCTGGTAATCTATGGGGATGCGGTCTTCATATACCCGGCACCCTACCCCGCTCTGCTTGCAGATGTGCAGCAGTTCGCTCGATAGTCCGTCGCTCACGTCCATCATGGCAGTGGGTTTGATGCCTAATTCACGTAGCTCGGTGATGACATCGGCGCGAGGCTCAGGTTTGAGTTGTCGCTCCAGCAGATATTCACGCCCAGCGAAGTCGGGTTGAAAGTCCTTCTGCCCAGCTCCCGCCACTCGCTCACGCTCTAAGAGCTGGAGGCCCATATAGGCAGCCCCGAGGTCACCGCTAACGCATATGAGGTCGGTGTCACGCGCTCCGCTGCGATATACAATCTCATCATCTAGTGCCTCGCCAATGCAGGTGATGCTGATGAGCAGCCCGGTGACCGATGCCGAGGTGTCGCCACCCACGAGGTCAACGCCATATTTCTCACATGCCGCATAGATGCCGGCATAGAGTTCGTTGATGTGTTCAACAGTGAAACGCTTGGAGATTCCCAGCGACACAGTAATCTGGCGAGGGGTGCCGTTCATGGCATATATGTCGCTCAAGTTCACCGCCACCGCTTTGTAGCCCAAGTGCTTGAGAGGGGTGTAAGTAAGGTCGAAATGGATGCCTTCAAGCAGCAGGTCGGTGGTGACAAGAGTGCGCTTGCCGCCATAGTCGAGCACCGCGCAGTCATCACCCACTCCCCGCAGAGTGGAGGTGTTCTTTACCTTAAAATCGCGTGTAAGATTCTCTATCAACCCAAACTCTCCCAACGTAGAAATCTCAGTCTCACTCATAGCTTAAATCTGTAGTTTTTACTAATAAACCACAAAGTTACAAAAAATAGCTCAGAAACCAAAGTTTCTGAGCCAAATCAACAACTTTTTTAACAGGGATGTTCTACAAATTCCTTAAAATCATGAATCAAGCAATTAAAGAACATCCCTCAATCCAAAAACTATTACAACTATGATTTATCTATTGTCTTTATATAACTTGCAGGCAAAGATATTGTTTTAGATGGTGCTTTTTCGCCTTTATAATAAAATCTGAAATTAAACGAGATGCCAAGATTTGCAAATTGGTCTAAAATATCTTCTCCTGCGATTGATTTGTAGTTATCAAAAGAATAAGCCATTTCCATAGCCATTTGCTTCTTTATTGATTCATCATCATCTTTAAGCAAATAGCCGTCATTCACAAGAATATCATAAAATATTTTAGTCTTCTGCATAGATATCTTCTTTATGGTAATTGAACCTAAATTTTTTTTAGAGTTTTTTCTGTTTTCTTGTTCAACAAACTTCTTGACATCTTCAATAGTGATAATATTCTGTGACTTTGGTGTGTTGAATAAAGTACCATCTTCCATCTTTTTCTTCATTATTTCAGTACACTTCCTGCTCATTTCCTGCGTTTTACGATTATGTTCAATTATTTCATTAACATAATTCACATTTTGCTGATTATTGTTCTTATCCATTTTTATACAAAAGCGAACACTACCAATCACAAAGAGCATCAACAAATAGTATCCCCAACTTTGTGAAAAACCAGCCAGTGAACACCTACGAGATGGAAAAATTGCATTTGAGCGATTGTCGGCATTTTTGTTACCGAGAGTATAGTCAGGACTATAAACCGATGAGGTGATTGTGTATGAATCTAACAAGCTTTGCGCAGTCTCGGCCTTTGACTCGTCAACATACACACCCCACTGCTCAGTGTCATATTCAATAGGCTGGGCAGCGTAGCTATCCACATCATTAGACTTCAAGTAATCCGATATCTTGATTGCCAAGTCTTTATCATCTACCAATGTTAATAGTGAGTATTCCATAATTGCAAATTTTTAGTATTGATCTTTATTCTTTATCAAAAAAACTGAGAAAGGTAATCAACAGAAAAGAAAAAATGCCCAAAAACTTAAGTTTTCGAGCATTTTCATGTCAGAAGAATCAAGCCTACTCTACTGTCACAGTAGGTATTTGCAATGTTTTGAAATAATTTATAGTGTCAAATATTCTTCATTTCCTTGCCAGTGATAGGGATTACGAGAAGAGGTTTCATCTCACCCTGGGCATAGATTCGGAAGTTGAACGTAATACCCAAACGTATCACTGCATCAAGCATCCCGTCATCATCAAACATATCATTGCGCAAATCTTTAACAATGCCTTCTGATTTCATGAAACTAGTAAACAAGTCGGGGTAATCCCTGATCATCTCACATAACTCATCATCAGTTACTGAGTAATTAAAACAGAATTTAGTACCTTCCATTGTAATACTTTTAACAACAATACCTTCGCCACAGTCTATGGGAGTTTCCATGTTGGCAAATTTTGCCACTTGTTGGAAAAACTCCAGATCATAGTCACTTTGATGCGACTTTTTGGGAGTTTTGGTAGTCTTAGTGGTTTTGGACTTGCTCTTGTTGGTTTTAGAGCGTTTTGTCTTAGCATTGGCATCTAAAGCGCCAACCAGCATTACTGCAATCATTGTAACTGTAAAAAAGCTTCTTAACTGTTTCATAATGTTTTTTTTATAGGTTAATAATTAATTTGTGTCTTTATTTTGCTCTTATCTCATCATTATTGTCTCGGATGAATCATTTGCTTAATTTTCACATCACAAAGTTATAACGGCTAGGTATCTAAAAGCAAATTATTTATCACATAGATGACGAAATATAAGTTTTTAATGACAAACTGCTGGGGTTTAATGACTTTTCAGCTCCAGCAGTTGCTGTGGTGTGACCGGGAATTTATACAGAGGTGCTTTTGCGCCTTTCAGGAAGAATCCAAAATTATATGAGATTCCCAGGTTGGCAAGTAGTTCATAGTAAAATGTTTTTGTAATAGTTTTCTTCTATATAAATTTCAAAGCCGAGAGGTAATCCATTCAAAACCATAGTGCTACGCAAAAAAAGGAAATTAGCTCCCTTTCAAATACGAAAGAAGAGCTAATCTGATAACATGAAAAAGCATGGGCTTTTACTTTGTTTTACCATATGTTGTAGAAAAAGGTGTGCCATAATTTTGACACACCATCCTCTTATTCTTGATGTAGCTTTAAGCAAATGTATTCAAGCGCAAGGTCCCTCGTTGATGTAGAAGGTATTGCCTTTTTGCATTATGCGCCAATTGTTGGTAGGCAGCTCCCACACATTCTCAACTATCCCCCAGTCAAACAGGTCCCTGCGGGAAAAGCGATAACCGCTCTTCTTGAGAAGCGAGACGAACGCCTGAGCACCTTTCTTGCTAAGAAATGTTACCGACATATCGTAACACAGGCCCACACCGGCTCCAATCTGTACATAGCTGGCATAATCGTTGGTTTCAGTCGCCTTAGCAGCTTTCACATCTCCTGAGCGCGACACAGTAACAGTACACCCCTTGGCATAGATGATATTGAAGCCTATCTCGAGGTTGTACTCTCCCACCTTGCTGTAACCTGCTTTTTTAAGTATTGCTTCGGCTTCATCAATGTCAGAGTCTTCCACTTTTTCCCATGCCTGGTGGAAAATAAATGGTGTCATCCCTGATTGTACAGTCTGTGAGCTTGCCAGCAAGGGCAACAGCACGCAAGTAATTAGCAAAAGCCTCTTTTTCATATCATTGAATGCAAATAAAATACACTCAAAAGGTTGAGATAAACTTCAATATACCAGCATAAAACCTAATCAGAAGACAAAAGTTGTGCTTACACCTCGTCGAGGTTGTTGATGACCTCCTGTACCATAAGCGTCATGATGGGCTCGGCTTTGGTGGCAGCCTGCTGCACTTCCTCGTGAGAGACGTCAACGAAAATTCCCTCGCCGCCGAGGTCGGTGATGACACTCAGACCAAACACCTCTATATCGGCATGGCGTGCCACAATAACCTCAGGCACGGTGCTCATGCCCACTGCGTCGCCGCCAATGCGGTAGAAGTAGCGATACTCCGATGGGGTCTCGAAGGTGGGACCTTGTGTGCCCACATACACACCTTCCATCAGTCTAACCTTGTTTTTCTTTGCTATCTTGCGGGCGAGGTCAATGATGCGGTGGCTGTAAGCCTCGTTCATCGCAGGGAAGCGCGGACCGAGTTCATTGTAGTTCTTTCCGCGCAAGGGATGGTCGGGGAAGAGGTTGATGTGGTCGGTGATAAGCATCACATCACCCACACGGAAGTCGGGGTTCATGCCTCCGGCGGCGTTGCTCACGCACAGCACCTTCACGCCAATCGCCTTCATCACACGGATGGGGAAAGTAGCCTCCTTCATCGAGTAACCCTCGTAGTAGTGGAAGCGTCCCTGCATCGCCATCACATACTTCTTGCCAAGCATACCGAAGATGAGCTGCCCCTTATGCCCCTCAACGGTACTAACGGGGAAGTTTGGTATTTCACCATAGGGAATGGCTACTTTTATATCGATTTTGTCGGCAAGGTTTCCAAGTCCCGAGCCAAGCACGATAGCCACTTTAGGCATCTCACCGCCTACTTTCTCACTGATGAAAGCTGCGGTCTCCTGGATTTTCTCTAACCAGTTTACTTCTTTTGTCATAATCAATCTATGTTAAGGTAAATAATATTAATCTTCATTTGCCGAAATCAGCGTCTGCATCTCATATATGAAGTCGCGATCCTCGTAATTGAGGAAGTCGGCCTGGATAGGTATAAAAAATATCTGGTCCCGACGTGTGGGAGGGAAATATGGACTGTTGAGGATGCGCACAGCGTCTTTCTCGGTAGTGATGATGAACTTGCGGCGACCTTCAAGCTCCTGAAGAACCTTGAAAATGTAGCGGAAGTCGCTGCGAGTGTATGTATGGTGGTCATCGTAGTGAATCACCTTAAGACGTGTGCCAAACTGCTTCAGGTACTTGGTGAACGGACGGGGATTGGCAATGCCGGCGATGCCCAGCAGTAGGTCATCCTTGTCAAGCCAGTTGAGAGAGGTGAGCTCGGGATTGCCTATTGGGAACACCGGCTCGGGAGCACCATATCGTATCTTAGAGAAATACAGCTGCTGGTATTTGAAGAGAGACAGATGCTCCTTAAACATACGCAGATCCACCGGCTTCACATCATCAGGACATTTGGTCACCACCACCATGTCGCACTCACCCTTGAGGATGCGGTGAGGGGGTTCACGCAGTTGTCCGAGGGGCAGGAGTTTGTCCTCAAAAGGAGGTCGATTGTAGTCGATCATCACCACATTGACCTTGGGTTTCACATAACGGTGCTGAAACGCGTCGTCAAGGATGATGAGGTCGATATTAGGATTGATTTTCAACAGCGTCTCAATTCCCTTGCGTCGGTTTTCGCACACCGCCACATCGATGAGTCCACGGAACTTATGATAAATTTGATAGGGTTCATCGCCTAAATCCACTGGAGTGAGGTTGTCGTTGGCCATCACAAAGCCTTTGGTGCGACGCTTGTATCCACGACTCAAGACGGCGATGTTGTAACGTCGTCCCAATCTTGAGACAATATACTCCACATGGGGTGTCTTTCCTGTTCCGCCTACGGTTATATTGCCTACCGACACAACAGGAACCTCAAACGACTCCTCCTTGAGGATGCCGGCATCAAAAGCCTTGTTTCTCATCCACACTCCGGCGCCATAGCACCATGACAATGGTGTGAGCAGCACTTTCTCGGTACCGAGAAGCACCCTGCGGCTGATTCTTTTTATGTTGTCAAAATCCATTTATTAACAATTAGTAGAGTAGTAAAGTAGTTGACGAGTTGACGAGCAAAATGATAGTCTAGTTAAAAGTCAATCTCAACTGGTTCCATAAGACATAGAACTTGTTCTCGACTCAGGATTGCCTGCAGCTTCTCATAGTAGGTGTAGAACATTCCCATGCGCCGCTGCATGTCTTCCTCAACCTTGGAACGAGTCATCTGTCCAAACAGAAGCGACCAACTAAATTCCTGCTTGGGCAGGTTGGTGATAGAGTAATCATCACCGAGATTAGCCTTCTTTGCAACCCAGTCAATTGCTGATTGAAGACCACCGAACTCGTCAACGAGGCCTATGTTCTTGGCGGTTTTGCCGTCCCACACACGTCCCTGTCCTATTGCCTTGATAGAGTCTTGCGATATATTGAGACCTGTTGCCTTGCGTCCATCAGAACAGCGTCGAGTGAATAGGTCATAACCTCTCTCTACCATGCGTTGCAGGGCAGCCGTCTGCTGCTCGGTGAGAGGTTTATATAGCGTTCCAGCAATAGCATTCTTATTGGTGGTCACCTCTTCTACATTCACGCCTAAAGTGTTATTGATGAGATTGCTGGCATTAGGTATCATGCCAAAGATGCCTATACTGCCAGTGATTGTCGTGGGTTCGGCAAAGATGCGCTGTGCCCCCGACGAGATATAATATCCTCCTGAGGCGGCATAGTCGCTCATAGAAACTGCTACCGGCTTGCCACTCTTCTTGAAATCCTCGATAGCCTTCCAAATCACCTCACTGCCAAAAGCACTGCCACCTGGCGAGTTAACTCGCAGCACTAAGCCCTTAACGTTCTCGTCATACTGCAACTTCCTAATCGTTGCCGATAATGACTCGCTGTCGATGCCCTCCTCTCCCATACCAGGCACCGAACCTGTGGTACCGTCAATCTCTCCAGTGGCATAGATAACAGCTATTTGCTTATCTTCTTTCTTCTTTTTGTTGTCGGTGAGAACCATTTGGCTTGGTGTGACAAGTTTGAGTTCGTCTTTCATTTCCACATCGGTCAATCGGCGAAGCTTATCTTCCATCTCGGTGCGGTAACACAGATGGTCAACAATTTTGTTTTGCATCAATTCTTGAGAGCTCATGGTCAGCATCACGCTGTCGGTAAGCTGATGGAAAGTTGTGGTGTCGATATTGCGCGAGGTAGCTATGTCTTTTGATATCACGCCCCACAAGCTGCCTAGATAATGCTCTTGCTGCTTGCGGTTGGCATCGCTCATCTCGCTGAGCATGTAGGGCTCTACAGCGCTCTTGAACTCCCCCACACGCACCACTTGCATTTCTACTCCCACCTTGTCGAGTAGATTCTTCATGTAAGGTGTAGCGGCGCCCAGGCCATGCACGTCAACCGACCCCTCGGGATTAAGGAAGATGCTGTCGGCAACCGATGCCAGATAATAGTCGCTCTGCATAATACCCTCGTCACCAAAAGCATAGACAAATTTCTTGCTTTTCTTGAAATCAATTATGGCATTCCTCAACTCATAGAGCGATGACATCCCCGACACCATACCGCGGCAGTCGATATACACGCCTTTTATCTTGTCATTGTCCTTGGCCAACTTCAAACTCTTTATGAGAGTGTTTAGGTCTTGACCTGGTTGCTCATCTGTAATCATAGACATGAACTGGCTTATCTCTGAGGGGCGCTCGTTAAGCTCTCCCTCCAGCCTGATGTAGAGAATCGAGTTGTCTTCAATCTTCACGCCCATCTGAGAGGTCAAATATCCAAAAATCACAAAACTCATAAGAACTGTGGTGATTGTGAAAAATATCAATGCCAAAAAACTGCCGACAAATGACCCGCAAACTACCAAGAAGAATTTTTTCAACATAGCTATAATCGTTTTATTATAAGTAGCTTAATGTTCTTTTCAAGAACCAAATACAATTTGTTTGTTATACAAAAATCAACCGCACGGCAAGACACACTCGCTATGCAATCTACAAAGATAGGCATAAATTTCACAATAGCAGCAATAAAAAACGAAATTATTATCTTTTTTTTCAAAAAAAAATAAAAAGAGGCAACAGTTCTCCTGTTTTAGAAATGAGATACCCTATAGTCGCAAGAAGAAAATATTAACCTAAATAGGTCTATAATTTTGGGAACAGTCGCAAAAATGTGTGGATGACGAAATAGAAACTTTAAAGAGAAATCTAGTGCAACGAAGGTGTAGCATAACTCTGAATTAAACGCAACTCTTCCTCTAAGATAGAGAAGGTGCCCCAACGGGGCGCAGGAGTATAAAAATCGCATTAGCCTGAAACTCAAGTACTTGTATTGGCAGCCATCATACTCCCCCCGCCCCCTCTATCTTAGAGGGGGGAGCTAGAAGCTTCGCATTTTTTGTTTTGCAACACCCTCGTGGTGTGCGAAACACATGGTCAAGTCTCCGACTTGTCTTGCCCCAACCTTTTTGCGACCGATCCTAATTTTGTTTTGCATTATCATAACTCATATAATAAGGTGGGTTCTATAAATAAAAACGGGTTTTGTGGAACGTTTTCCACAAAACCCGTTAAGATATAATAGCGATTACGCAAATATCATTTCTTCCACATTTTTTCGATAATTTCCATAATCTCTTTATTACTCTGGACTTCATCTTCGCATTGCTTTAACAAATGCTGGTTGTTTGATGCCTTAGCTTCCTCTATTTGTTTGGCAAGTTCTTCACCTCTCACATCAATCCAATAAACCAACTGCTCCAAAGCTTCATCACTTTTCACCTTTATGTCATTCATTTGCTGGCTACTCAATGTCAAGTTATGATTTTTCATGTGCTCAGGAATTTCATTTACCCTAACATATTCTTTTAGCCATTTTGAAATTTCAAGCTCTGCCTCTGTACGCTCTCCCTCATGAAAATCCATTTCACCATTCTCCTCCAAGACTTTTACTGCTTCAGCAGTAGGTGCAGCAATCTCCGAAGAATCATTTTGCTCTGTGGACTGCTGACTGGAATTTACGTTTGCCTGATTGTTGCATGACACTGATGTGAGTAGTGCGAATAACAAAGTGAAGAAAAAAATACTCAGCGTTCTCATAATTTGTTTCCGTTTTTTTGTAATACTTAATGTAATTTGTCTATCTCAATTAATTGGGACAAAATTACACAAGATTTTACAATTCACCCCCCACCATTTTGTTAATTAAGGTTAATATGTGTGTATGTGAGTCAAAGTGGATTTTGACTTTCCGACAGTTTTATGCGAAGTGGCAGCCATCAAGATTGAAGCCGCGCATAAAGTCGGGTGCAGGCATTCGTCGCTTACCCGAGAGCTGGAGCGACTGGATTTCTAACGCCCCATCACCGCAAGCCACCACAAGGTGTTTGCCGTCGGCTGTGATAGTGCCTGGCGCTAGCTCACCGTTTGATATAGGTTCACTTGTAGCATAGATTTTGACGTGAAGAGCATTACCATAAGCATCAATTATCTCGCTCCACGCTGCTGGATATGGCGAAAGTCCGCGAATGTGATTATAAAGTTGCTCGGCAGGACGATTCCAGTCAATGCGGCAGGTCTCGGTGAAGATTTTCGGCGCCGGTGTAGGCTGCTCACCAGCGGTAAGCATCTTGTCTTGTGGAATGGGCTCCACCGTTCCGGCAATGATGGCATCAACGGTATCAATCACCATGTCGGCGCCAAGCATCATCAGGCGGTCGTGGACAGCCTCCACATTGTCGGTGCGCCCTATATCGACTGCCCGCTGCTGTATCACATCGCCGGTGTCGATTTCGTGTTTAAGGAAGAAGGTGGTCACACCAGTAGTAGTGTCGCCGTTCATCACCGCCCAGTTGATAGGTGCTGCACCACGATACTTGGGCAGCAACGACGCGTGCAGGTTGAAGGTGCCTAGTGGCGGCATCGCCCACACTACCTCGGGGAGCATACGGAAAGCTATTACGATATGCAGCTGCGCATTGAGACTGCGAAGCTCCTCGACAAACGCTTCGTCCTTGAGACGCTCGGGCTGCATAATGTGCAAACCCTGCTCCACGGCATACTGTTTCACTGCACTTTGTATCAATCGGTGCCCGCGCCCGGCAATTTTGTCGGGCATAGTCACCACACCCACTATGTTATAACCGCCCTCCACAAGGCGTCGCAGGCTCTCAACCGCAAAATCGGGAGTGCCGAAAAATACTATTCTCAGGTCTTCTTTAGTCATTATTTATCAGTTGTTTTCTAGAGACTCTAGATTTTCTAGACTTTCTAGAAATTCTAGATTGTGCATTATGCATTAATTTAATCGTAGCTGTAGTGCTTAAGCAGTTCACGGTAGGAGTTGAAAATCTTTGACTTTGACACAAAGCCCACATATTTTCCGTTCTCCACTACTGGCAGGTTCCAGGCATTAGTCTCATCGAAGATTTTCATTACCTGTTCCATTGGGGTACCCACCTCAATCATGGCTGGAGGTGAGGACATGAAGCGCTCCACATAAATACGCCGGTAAAGATCGGGGCGGAACATAATGTTGCGGATGTCATCGAGCAGCACGATGCCGAGCAAGCGACCCTCATCGTCGGTAACCGGGAACAGGTTGCGTGAGCTCTGCGCTATCACATCCACCATCTCCTTGAGACTCATCATAGGATTGACAGGGATGAAATCGGTCTCTATCACACTGTCAATCTTAAGCAGTGTGAGAACCGATTTGTCCTTGTGGTGGGTTAACAGTTCACCACGCTTTGCCAAGCGGCGAGAGTAAATGCCATAAGGCAAGAGGATGCGCGATGTCAAGTAAGACACTACCGAGACGATTAGCAGCGGCAAGAACAGTTGGTAGCCTCCTGTCATCTCGGCGGTTAGAAAGATTGCCATGAGCGGAGCGTGCATCACGCCTGCCATCACAGCCGCCATTCCCAGCAAGGCAAAATTCTTGTGAGACAACGGCAGACTCTGGTCAACCACACCCAATGAGTTGAGCAAAAAGGCGAAGAAGAAACCAGCCATGCACCCCACATATAGCGAGGGAGCAAACGTACCACCCACACCGCCACCGCCATTGGTGGCACTGGTGGCAAACACCTTAGTGAAGCACAGGCATCCCACCAGGCCTATTGCCCACCACACGTTGCTGTGGTAGTCGTAGAAGATGCTATTATCGAAGAGCGGCTTCACATCGCCATTGAGCAGACTGTTTATAGCGCCATAACCCTCGCCATAAAGCGCGGGGAACAGGAAAATGAGCGAACTGAGTATCACCGCACCGATGGCGAAGCGTACCCAATGGTTAGTGATGCGGGCAAACATGTTCTCCATCATCTCGATTGTCTTGTTGAAATAGAAAGAGACAAAGCCGCAAAACAGTCCCAACAGAATCACAAACGGAATGCGAGAGGTGAAGAACGGCTCGCTCTGTGAAAAGAAGAACTCTACGTTATAACCTGTGAAAGCGTAGGCCACTGTGGCACCAGTCACCGAAGCAATAATCAGCGGCACCACCGACCGTGAGTTAAGGTCGATGAGCAGCACCTCGATGGTAAACAGCACTCCGGCGATGGGTGCCTTGAAGATACCAGCGATACCAGCAGCAGCGCCACAGCCCACAAGGAGCATGAGGGTTTGGGGAGAAAGCCTGAAAAACTGCCCCAAATTAGAGCCTATGGCAGCACCAGTAAACACAATAGGACCCTCGGCTCCCACCGAGCCACCAAAGCCGATGGTCACCGATGACGAAACGAGCGAGGCATACATGTTGTGAGTCTTCAACCTGCTCTTGCGCTGCGCAATGGCATAGAGTACGCGTGTCACACCATGATAGATATCATCTTTGATGACATAGCGCACATACATCCCCGCAAGCAGAATGCCTGCCACGGGAAAGACCAGATATTCGTAGTTGCCTCCAGCAATGCGCACATGCTTGGTGAGAACACCGGCAATAAAACCAATAAGAAACTTCAGCAGCACAGCGGCAAGTCCCGAAACGGCACCCACCACCAAAGCAAGTATCACCACAAAGGTCTTCTCCTTGATGTGATTCTCACGCCAGTGGCGCACAGCCGCAAGCCATCGCGATGTGCCGTGCTCAACAGGCTCATCTGTAGTCTTATTTACCTTGCCAAAGCTATTCATCACACTCCCTTGCCGGTGACAACGATTTTTATAGTGTAAGCCAAGATTTTGATGTCGTTCAGTAGCGACATATTCTCAATATAGAGCAAGTCATAATCAAGACGCTCAAGCATCTCCTCGACATTGCGGGCATATCCAAACTTCACCTGACCCATTGATGTGATGCCAGGACGAACCTGATGCACAAGCAGGTAGGCTGGTTTGCGAGCCACAATCTGATCAATGTAGTACTGACGTTCGGGACGCGGCCCCACAAGAGACATATCGCCCTTGAACACGTTCCAGAACTGTGGCAACTCATCAATGCGGAACTTGCGAAGCACATGGCCCAAGCGCGTGATGCGGGGATCATCAGAACTCGAGAGCTGGGGCATGTTATCTTTCTCGGCATCGGCTACCATGGAACGGAATTTATATATTTTGAAAATCTTATTATGGTATCCCACACGCTCTTGCGTGAAAATGACAGGACCTTTAGAATCGAGTTTTATGAGGATTGACACAACAATATACACTGGCAACAGCAACACCATCAGCACCGCCGAAACCACGATGTCCATCACGCGCTTGATGTTTTTGCCACCCTCACTCATTGTGCTTCCACCCACATCCACCAGCGGGTCGCCATAGAGGTTGCTGAAACGTGCGCGCGACATGAACACATTCTTCTTGTCGGGAGTCATCTTGATGGGCACATTCAAGGCATAAAGGCGGTCAATTATCGCAAGCATCTGCTCCATATTCTGCTTGGTAGGAACCACTATCACCTCACTCACCGACTGCTCCTTGCAGACCTCCACAATATTGTCGAAGTCATAGACCGGCAAAGCAATCTCCTTCACTCGGTTCTCTCCAGGCAAGTCAACAAACCCCACGACATCGTAGCCAAAAGTGTTGATGTTTTTCTTCAGGCGCTGATAGAACGAGAATCCCGAAGCCCCGCTGCCCACTATCAACGCACGGAACTGCAACTGACCGTTCCTGATGCGTCGCGTGACGGCATTGGTAATCAGCAGCCTCACAAAATAAACCACTATAAACAGGATGCCCACTAGGAGGAATATCACCTCATAATTCTCGATGCGACTCTCCACCATGTCGTTGATGAGCGCAATAAGAATTATCATGAAACTGTTGCACACGGCACTCAGCAGGGTGATAAGGAACTCCTGTAAACGTGACTTGCGGTATGGAACATTGTAATAACCCGAGAGATAATACACAAACATCATGAGCAGCGGAAACACTATCTGCCCAACTATCACATTATTGGAGACGAGGAACGAGTGCAACGACAACTGGCCCTTCACAAAACCCAAATGGTAACGCATCAGGTTGAAAAGGAACCAAGCCACATTCGACGACACAAAATCGCCGAGGACATATCTTAGCCGTTGTCGCTGTTCACCTGTCATTTTATAGTTAATAGTTTAGAGTTGCTATATGTTCTAGATTGCCTAGAAATTCTAGAGTTTCTGAAATTTCTAACGGACAAGGCGCGCCTTGTCCCTACTTAACACTTTACACTTATAACTTAACACTTAAAAATCCTATCTTATTATCTTGAATGTTCCGTCACTGTGAAGCATGATGATGTTGGAGGCCGAGCGGGGCTTGGTGTCGTCCTGACGGTAGTTCACCACATAATCAACACCATGCTTTATCTCGTCGCTGATATCGGCAAAAGTCTTTGCGCTAACCTCGCCACTCACATTGGCCGAAGTGGAGACCAGAGGCTTGCCAAACTCGGCACATAGGCGCTGCGAGAACTCCTCACGAGGGATGCGTATTCCCAACGAGTCGTTCTCTCCCAACAGATTAGGCGCCACATTATAGGCACCATCATAGATAATCGTCAAGGGCTTCACTGCCACGTCGAGCAGTTCACGCGCCATCTCGGGAACGTTCACCACATAGTGGTCAAGATGCTCCACATTGTCGAGTAGCACAATAAGTGCCTTGCTATCGTCGCGCCGCTTGAGGTTATACACATTCTTCACAGCATCGGCATTAGTTGCATCGCAGCCTATTCCCCATATTGTGTCGGTGGGATACAATATCACTCCACCACGGTTCAACACCTCGATGCATGCTTGTATATCTTCGTCAATTGTCATTAGTCTAACTTCATTTCTTGAGGCACTGCTTCGGGTGCCTTTTTCTCAAATCAAAAAACAAAGGTAGTGCTTTCTTTGCGATAAAAAAAGTAAAAATTACATTTTTCCACCTTTTTTTTCTCTAAAATTGTTAAAATCCTTTTTTCCTGCTATTCTCCGGTTAATATTTTCGTTAAGTTTGCAGTCTAATTGAAAGAAAAAGACAAAACATAAAAAATAATATTATGACTAAAATCAAATTTGCATTTCTAGCAGTGGCACTCGTTGCCGCAGTAGTTTTTGCGCCTAACGCAATGGCAAAAGGTAAATCAGGTAGCCCACAAGTCATCTACACCGGCGAGATTGCCAAGAAAGTGGTTGGATATAATGGGCCGACACCCGTGAATATCACCATTTCTAATGGACGCATCACAAGCATCACTGCTCTTGACAACAAGGAGACCCCCTCCTATTTCAACCGGGCTAAAGAAAAGGTGTTCAAGCAGTTCATTGGCAAGACCGTTGACGAGGCTATCAACCTCAAAGCCGATGTTGCCAGCGGAGCCACTTACTCAAGCGAGGCTCTCATCAAGAATATCAAGATGGGACTTCAGCAAGCAAAAGACAGCAGCACCAGCACAAACAACAAGGGCAACAAGAAAAACAAAAAAGGCAAAGGCAAGCGCAGCATGACAAAATAACATCATGCCTTTTAACCCTACCTGGGTTAAACATAAAAATGACAAGGAGCAAGAGCCCCACCCGGTTCTTGCTCCTTGATTTTTCCTTTGTTAGTTGCCGCGTAAATCAAAAGCAGTGGAGGACGATATAACCCAAGAATGTTACAATAAACATGATGCCACTCAGATTGGACAGTGTGTTAACAAGATGGCGCACGCTGGCAAACTTGTTGTTGCCAAATGCGCAAGAGGTGGTTTTGTCGGTCTTTTTCATTGCTATATAATTTTGTTGGTTATCATTCACGACGCAAAATTACACATCAGGTGAGCAAAAACACGGCACATCAACTATAAAATATCAAAAAATGCCCGACGCAACGCGCCAGGCACCGATAGTGGGTGTTTATCAATCACTTAGAACTATTCAACCCGAATCGGTCATTAGGATTTATGTCAAGATAGACATAAAAAACTACCTAACGTCGCCTAATGACCGATTCGGGTTCAAACAATTCCAAATTGAGTGTCGTCTCAGTGACCCCGAAGTTATTTTTTTTGTATTCGGCCGAGAGTTCATGCCACGGACGTAACGCACTGTGCTGCTTGCTGACCTCGTTACACCCATTCTGACTTTCATCAACAATGTAGCCCATCATCTCATGCGATGCCAACCACCGCATGTGCTCGGTGATGGTGACGTTAAGCAAGAGTTTGTTCTCCTGTTCTGAGAGGTCGGGGTAACAGAAATTGGCAGCATCTTTTGAGAGAGTCGACTCAATTTTTCCATCAATTCTCCTCATAAACATTCGATTAACCAATTCCATTCGTTTTGTGTTCTTCTCATCATCGTCCAGAGCCTTGCACAAAAGTGCCATTTTTGTCATGCTGTGTACAGCATTAGAGCGGTCTTGCCCCTCTTTGCGACGCAACTCCGACAACCTGCTCCAGGCGTACCTATCATCAGTTCCCAGTTTTTCCATGCGTCGTGCCTGCCAGGCGTCAACTTCGGGATTGTCATAACCATGTAATCTGTTATAAGCATCCTGATACTTCTTTGCGTCCCTCTGATATTTGTCCTGAACAAAGAGGTCATAGGTGCAAATTTTCTCATTGGTGCCAAAAATCACAATCCTTTGATCTACATCTCTATCATATTCTGGAACTTTTTCCTTGTCCAGTCCAACAAAATTATCATAATGCAACAGTTTGTTATATCGTTCACCTATTGCATCAATGAAGTCATAGCTATCCTTGTCATATCCACGAACGAAGATGCGGAAATTATCAAGATTGGGACGATGGCGACGAACATAACGAAGAACATCGATTGCCACTCTAATGTTAAGACGGGGATCACCAAGGGCCACCACTACATAGTTCAGTCTGTCGGCAATGGGCAAGAGTACTTTCTCATAGAACCCAACCGACTTGTAATCACAATTAAAGAACTTTATCTTTGGCAATGGCATAGCATTTTTCCCCTCTGGCTTAGAATCAAGATGAGAAACGGCAGGCTCTTTGCTAATGCTTTCAGCATCAACATATATACAAGGAACTGCAGGACGGTTGGCATGGAATGCGCCCACCTTACTATTCATTTCCTTATCAACCACATGACACACAAACTCGCTGCGGAACGAGTTGGTGGCACTAGACTGGGCGGATGGGAATGCCCCATACTCATAGAGGAAGTTCAGTGCCTGCTGACCAGTTTCACCAAATCCTATAACAAGACTGACAAACGGTGAACTAACCGAACCTGGATTTGCACTTTCTAAGGGTTCCACGTCAACAAAGTTCACAGGCTGATTCTTGACATCACGCTTCAAGCCCTCAACTGCCAACAACGAATAGTTTAGGATGTGCATCGACATTTTCTTATTCACAACAGCATCCTTCAGCATACGACCAGTAGCGTAGTCGGCAACATGACAATAGATGTCGATTGAGAACTTGTGGTTGTTGTCTTTTATCGCTTCCTTGAGCAGAATATCGTGAGTGATATTGGTAGCTCCCAATACGTTCTCTTGACGGTCTTCAGAGAGGAAAAACAAGAAAAGTTTGCCTTTTTCTTTGGTGGTTTCACACAATCCACCCAAGCCATTCTTATCATCAAGCAGATTCTTGACACTGTTCAAGCCCAAACTGCCCCACACGTCAATATACTTATTGGTAATGTCGAGAGACGCGATATTAGCGCTAGAAATTGCCAAAGCACGACGTTTGTTCTCTTGAGCCAATGCAAAGGTCTTGCGACGATGAATGAACATGCTCAATATACCCTTCCAGCCATCTGTCTCACTCTTTGAGTCCTTCTCTCCAGCAAGATTTGTCTCCACAAAAACAACTTTAGCCTTGCTGTCACCAGTCTCCTCATCAAGAATGCTATTTGCCAGCAAAAGCGAAGAGTCGTTGATGCCAAAGAAAATATAAAGATGATTGAAATCTTTGTCAACCATGAAGTTCTTAACATGGAAATATGCCATCAGGCGAGACATGACAAGTCCCAACACAGCAATCATTGTGCATATCGCCGCAGCAAAGCACACTATTGAAATTAAGCCTTTAACAACATCATAATTGTTGAAGATATGAGCATCAATAACAAAGCTGTCCATGTGAAAAGCAAACATCTGTAAAGCACAAAACGCAGGGTGGAAAAGTGCCTCAGCACCCACATGAGAGCCATGAACAGCATTCACAGGGATAAAATACAAAGTCCATCCCAATCCCCACACCAAGAGCACTACCTTAGCGAGCAACTTGAGATTAAGCTGATGCCCCACCAGCCCCGATGCCACTTGCGTTCCACGCATGTTTTGGCCTTGTCTCTTGGCTGCTATTCTCGCTTCTCTTAGCTTACACAAACGCCTTACAACGTCCCAGACAACAATGATAAACATCAGTATTGAGAATGCCACTGGTATGGTAAACCACCAACCTACCCTGTGGCCTTTAAGACATCCCAAAACGCACAAACCGGTTGTCAAGACAATCACTATAGCAATCTTGGCAGAGAGTCTCAATTTACGAAATAAGACTAAAACTCTGTAACCACGGCACCAACAATAAAGAGCGAGTACAAGAAATACTATAACAATAAGGCAAAACAACCACCACTTGTCACCTAAAAACAGATCATTGCGAAGGAATCTCTCCAAGTCAGTCGCATGCTCACCCAATTCTGCTGTTTCTTGATTCTCAGCAAAAACACTTAATGAACTCGACAACATCACCACAACAAAAGACAAAGCCCTTAATGCAGCATTTCCAAGTATTCTCTTTATTTTGTTTATCTTCTTCATTTGGCTCTTTTTATTTTTGTTCACTTCAAATTTTTAAATGTCTATCTTAAATTGTATTTCCTTCAAAAAGTCGCCTTTGCGATAAAATGAGCAGTTTCCCAGAAAGTCAATGAATAGTCTTTTGCTTTCATTTATCGCCTCCTTTCACAAATGCGCACGCCAGTAGCGGTATGCAACGAGTGAGCTTCTTATCATAATCCTGAACATTAATGCCATTTCTGTCAACGCGCAAATCATCATAGTCTCGCAAATCATAGTGAGCTCGCTTGGTATCATCCTCTTTTAACACCTCTTTCATTGTGCATGGTCGCCCTTGTCCGTCACGCAGTTTCCATTGACTCAACTTCTCTTCATCGTCCTTTATGGAAAGAAAATCGGCAATGCTCTTTTCTACCATTTTAAGCTCACTGTCGCTACAGGGTCTGAAGCCCATTATCAGCTCCTCTACACTCCATCGGTTGTGCTCCACGAGGGCGATCTCTTCCACTTCACGCTCCGAGAGAGCGAAATAGCTCTCACATTCAGCCTGTTCGTGGCCTAGCGAGCGCATCTTGGTGGGGATTGTCATCACGTTATATATGTTGGAGAAACGCTTAGCAAACGAGGGCAGACTCTTCCATGCTTCGTCCACTTGGCATTGATCGATGACGGGATTATTTTCTTCTATTACACCCCAGTAGCAGGCATTGAGCAGTTTACCCATGCGCATTAACGGCAATCTCACATCATAGCCAGTATCGTTCATGCCGAAAGGATACACATTATCATATTTGCTCGAAGACCTTAGTAGTGACATCGACATACTGTTATCTACACGGACGAGAACAGTCACACCATTTTTCATCACTTCGTCGGGAAGAGCAAGCACATCCTGTATGTTTTGGTCTTCGCTGTCATGAGCAATAGCGATTGTGAGCAATTGATTATCGCTCGTCGACCATTTCTTTATCTCACTTTGAACCATCTCATTATAGATGTCACCATCCACAAACTCCCACTCCACGTCAACAAAATCTTTGCGTTTTCCTGTATATTGTGGTTCATGATATGAGGATGTATTCTTTATAATATTTGTTGTGCGATAATAGCTGTTCTCAAAGAGCGACCTGTAGCGGGTAATCAGCTCTCCCTTTTGCACTTCCAAGCCTTTAGAGAGGATAGTGATGCGAGTGCGCAGAGGATCAGGGCTATTGCTGTTGTAGTTGGGGTAATGGGCCACTAGTGCTGCATGGATTGCCAACGATTTAGCCAATGACGAAAAACCACTAACCAACAAATGTACCGTTTTCTTCGAATCACTAACGATGGGTTCGCGGTCAAGAGTGGGATAATCAATGGCAGGCAACTCTCCAGGCATCTTGGCGACTACAATCCTTGACCACTGGCTCTCAAGAGTAAAAGGATACACGTCCATAGTGTTGATCACTGTGTCAGGAAGGTCAACAGTCTGCAACACCCTAAGCGTGTGATTACTCTGGAGCAGCAAATGAACCACGGGGCGCTTGGCATCTTCGGCAGTCAACAGCGCTGACATCTTGCTCAACAATGCGAGAGCACGATTGTCCTCGGCAGTCTTGCTCTTAGCTCTCGGTGAGGTAAGCAGCACTATCTCATCGCAATGCGACACATCCTCATCGCCAAGAGTCTCAATAGTTGTCACTTCGCAATTATTGGCGGCATATTGCTCTTCAAAACATCTTCTCAACGGATGTTCCCCAATGATCAATATTTTACAGTTCTCTCTCATTTTTCTCTCGCTTCTTAGGGCATCTATTGCTCACCCATCACCGCTTTCAAATCCTTGATATTATCCTCAATTGTTGATTTTAGTTTAGTAGATCGCTCAGGACAAATCTCAAGTGCTTTATTATAATACTCAAAAGCTTCGGAATACTTGCCTTGTTCGTGAAGCACTTTGCCGATTTCGTTATAAATTGTGGCAGCATAATATTCATAATCAATATAACCTCTTTTTTTCACTTGGATCTCCTTTTGGATCTCCTTGTAGAGCTCAAGTGCTTTATTGTAATACTCAAGCGTTTCAGCATATTTGCCTTGTTCATGAAGCATTTTGCCTATTTTGTTATAGCAATCGGCCAATTGCGTTCCCTTGGAAAGCTCAAGTGCTTTATTGTAATACTCAAGCGCTTCGGAATACTTACTTTGTTCTCGAAGTACTTCGCCGATTGAGTTATAAATTATAGCTACAAAAAACTTATCACTATTATTTTTGCAAAGCTCAAGTGCTTTATTGTAATACTCAAGCGCTTCGGAATACTTGCCTTGTTTACTTAACACATTGCCGATGTTGTGGTAGCAATTATCGACACCAGATGCAGCACGCTTATCATCAAGCCCATTATAGATTTCAAGCGCCTTTTGGAAACATTCCAGAGATTCACTATAGTAATGGTCTTCTTTTTGCAAAAGATAAAAACCCAAACTTCTGTATTTTTCTGCAAGATAATAATCCACAGCTACAGACTTGTCAATATTATACCCTTTCTTATAATACTCAAGCGCCTCGCTATATTTACCTTGAGCATCAAGCACATCACCAATACTGATACGACTCGAATGAACGTAATAATTACCATCGCCAAAGACCTCCTCCCTTATTTCAAGCGACTTTTTATGACACTCAAGTGCCTCGGCATAATTTTCCTGCATTTCAAGCACATAGCCAATCTTGTTGTAACAAGTGGCTACAGCAGGATGACGGTCGCCATAGACCTCCTTGTTGATTTCAAGCGACTTTTTGTAGTACTCTAGCGCTTCACTATATTTATTTTGATCACGAAGTACTTCACCAATATTGTTATAGCAAGTGGCGACAGCAGGATGACGCTCGCCATATACTTCTTTGGAGATCTCAAGCGACTTTTTGTAACACTCAAGCGCTTTGGAATACTTACCTTGACAACTAAACATGAAGCCGATATTATCGTAGCTTACAGCGACAGCAGGATGACGCTCGCCATAGAATTCCTTGTTGATCTCAAGTGCTTTATTAAGATACTCATACGCCACAGAAGGCACCCGAGAAATTAAGATAGTATCTTCTTGAGAATACACATTAACACGAATTACGCCTATATTGTTGTAGCTATCGGCAACTGCAGGATGACGCTCGCCATATAGCTCCTTGCGGATTTCAAGCGCTTTTTTATAGTTTTTAAGTGCTTCGAAACTATGACTCGTTGCTTTATATATAGATCCTATTTTGTCGTAGCAGGTGGCCACATCGGCATTTCGCTCGCCATTCTTCAAGGCATGTGACAACGCCGCCTCGAAAAAAGACTGTGCTTTGTCGTACTGTGCCAAATAATCTTCAAAGAACGTGCCGGCTTCCAGTTGCCATTGCACGTTTGTCGTGTCAAGCAGTGTGCGTTGCTCAAGATAATAGGCCGCCGAGTCGTTCTGGTGCTGAAGCAGGAACAGGTTATACTTGTTGTAACACAGGTCGGCGGCATGGTTCTGAGCCTTCTGTGCCTCCTCCTTCTTCTTGTTCACGTCGTTGATGATTTCGGTGTTATCGCCTTGGCTGTCGAGAAGTTTCTTCGCCTCCTCAAGCTCGCCGTTGAGTATCAGCTC
>JAFYYG010000011.1 GCA_017557625.1 Muribaculaceae bacterium | reverse complement strand
AGAGGCTGATTATAGTAAAGCTATTGATGAGGCTATAGATAATACAAAACACATGATTGTTGTGTCGTCAAATCTTTCTTACATTAAAGAGAAGTGGGTGAAGCATGAATGGAGCACTTTCTGCGATGATCTCAAAGGTGGCTATCGAGACGGTAATATTATAACAATTTTATCAGAGGCTATTCAATTGAAAGACTTACCTGCAAGCATTAGGCATAAACAGTCTTTTACTTTTAATAACTATAAACAGCATATATTGCATTACCTTCGACAAGATGAAGACGCAACACAACATCGCCAAGTTGAGGAACCGGACACTTTGGAAAAAGCTAAAGAGTATTACAAAAAATGGAATTTCGCTAATGCTGTTATGCTTTTCCGAAAAGCTGCTGAGCAAGGTTCAGCCGAGGCTCAATGGTATTTGGGAGATTGCTACTATAATGGCAATGGAGTGGATGAAAATGAAACCGAGGCAGTTAAGTGGTTCCGTATTGCTGCCGAGCAGGGTTACGCCCCAGCACAACTAAGAATGGGTGAATGTTACGAAGATGGAGAAGGGGTTAATGAAAATTACGAAGAAGCGGTTAAATGGTATCGTCTTGCTGCAGAGCAAAATTACACTCTTGCGCAATTGGCTTTAGGTCGTTGCTATTACAATGGTAATGGTGTGGCTCAGAATTATGCCGAGGCAGCAAAATGGTATCAACTTTTAGCGGAACAAGGAGATGTCGAAGCTCAAGTTAAGTTAGGTTTTTGTTACTACGATGGAGAAGGGGTGAATAAGGATTTGGCTTTGGCTGAATTATGGTGGAAAAGAGCTGTTGCGCAAGGAAGTCTAGAGGCACAATCTGCCTTGGAAAACCTATTATAAACTGCTTTTTTCAGAGTTTTGTGCGAAAGCAATGATGCCAAATGAGACTGGATAGACAACTCTTGCCCCCACCTTTTTGCGACTGAACCCAACTAGCACAACTTAAAAAATATTTATTGTTTTAGTTGTTTGTTTTGTTGTAATAGTTGTTTTTATATTTCAGACTTATTTTCTCCCGAAGTCGGCGGGGATTTCGCCCCATTTGTCGGTTTGCCATTTATAGATGGGGTTTTGGGTGATGTGGGTTTGGAGCCATTGCTCGGCACGCAGCACTATGTCGAGGAGGCGGGCGTTTTTCTCGGTACGCTCGAGTTTGGTGCCGCATTTGCGCTTGCGCACCCAGATTTGTGCCGTGCGGCTGTCGCTGTAGATGGCGGTAGTGCTGTCGCCACGGTTGTAGAGCAACGCGAGGGCGTGTACTATGGCAAGGAACTCGCCGATGTTGTTGGTGCCCTGCTCAAATGGTCCCTGATGGAAAATCTGCGCTCCGGTATATACGTCCACGCCACGATATTCCATATTGCCGGGATTCTTGCTGCATGCTGCATCCACCGCCCAGCTGCCAGGAATAATCTCTGGGATTTGGGTGTAATCTACCTCATCCTTGCGGCGAGGGGCGTTGGCGATGGCTCGCAGCACTTGCCGTGCCTCTTCCTCATATCCGTTGCGCCACGCCTCTACAGCCTCCTCCTGGCTGTCGAAACTTTTATAACGCGCGCCTGGATACCCCTTTGTGCGTAATTGACACTCGGTCCAGTTGTCACAGATTCCAGGCTCAGTGCCTATCCACACTACATACCATTTTCTTTTGTTGCTTGACATATATAATGAGTTATGAGTTGTCCTTTTTTCTAGACAATCTAGATTATATGTTATAACTTAATTATTTTATTTTCAATTTTCTCCAAATGCATCTCGGGATGCGGCGCCAGAAGGCGGTGGCGATGCGCCATCGCCAGTCGATTACCCGCACATGACGGCAGCTGTTGACGGCCTTCACCATCTCTTGCGCCACCTTTTTGGTGTTGAGGAGCATGGGATATTTAGGGTTGTCGCCAAGCAGCGGCGTGGCGACAAAACCTGGTCGCAAGTCGGTGATGGTGATATTCAACTTGCGCATATTGGCCTGCTGCTCGAGAGCCTGCAGATAGGTTGCTTGGAAGGCTTTGGTGGCAGAGTATGACGGTGCCGCCCCCAGACCTTTAGTGCCCGCAATGCTGCTGATGGCGGCTATATGTCCACCGCCGCGAGTCGCCATATATCGGTATGCCGCCCCAATCATACGAGTGAAACCGAGGCCGTTGGTGGTCACGGTTCCGAGTTCGATGTCAGGCTCAAGCTCCATATTCTGCTTGCCGATTCCCGAGGCATAGAACAGCAGGTCCATGCCTCCCACCTTGTCGATAAGTTCTTGCAGAGCCGCAGGAGCATCCTCACTGGTCACGTCAAGCACCTGCGTCTGCACTCTCTCGGGAGCTATGTCACGCAACTGCTCCAGCGGCTCAAGCCTGCGTGCCGCCACGCCGAGCGTCCACCCCTGCTCGAGCAGAAGCCGCGCCACCTCATTCCCGAGTCCCGACGAGGCACCTATTACTATCGCTTTCTTCATTCTATCAAACAATTACATACAATTATAAACAACTTCTTTGCGAACCAAAATTATGAGCTATTTAGTCATTTGTGAGAGATATTAGTTGCCTAAGAGCATGTTGTAGATAGTGGTAATATCGGCAGCGGTGATATTGCCGTCACCATCCGCGTCGCTGGTGGCGATATATGTGTTATCACCATTGAGCAAGTGGTTATATACAACCGTCACATCGGCACTGGTAATATCACCGTCGAGGTTCACGTCGCCGTCAACAAGCTCCGTGACAGAGCCAAACGCCAGCCAGGGATTGGGCCTATTATTATATTGCTCAAGCTGGTAGCTTTCGAAGGTTCCTTTGGGCACATAGAGTGTACTTGTTGTTGGGACGCCGCTGAATATGAGGTTATAATTAGTGGTATTAGTATATGTCACATTTTGAGGATTCACAATCTTTGACACAGCCACCTGGAGATTGCTGCAACCATAAAAAGCTATATTCTCTATCTTAGTAACCGAACTTGGAATAGTCACCGATGTCAAACCGCTACAGCCACTAAATGCGGAATTACCAATCGAAATAACTGAGCTTGAAATAATCACTGAGGTCAAACCGCTACAGCCACTAAATGCAGCATTACCAATCGAAGTAACTGAGCTTGGAATAATCACTGAGGTCAAACCAGTGAGTGTTTCGCAAAGATATGAGGGAATGTAGGTAACTTTGTTGCCAAAGATGAAATTGGTAATATTAGTCAATCCACTAAATGGAGATTTATTTGATGTAAAATTGTTACAATTGACGGCATTCCAATTCACGGTAGTAATACTATTACACTCCAAAAAAACTGAGTTGCCCATTTCGGTTACCGACTCAGGAATGGTTATTGAGGTCAAACCAGTGCAACTTTGGAAGGCATAAAAGCCAATCGAAGTTACCGAATTGGGGATGACCACACTTGTCAACCCTGTGCAATTATAGAAGCAACTATAGGGAATTGAAGTCACCGAGTTGGGGATGGAAAAAGTAGACAAGCCTGTGCATTCACCAAAGGCGGCGTCGCCAATCAAGGAAACCGAGCTTGGAATATTCAACGAGGTCAACCCCGTGCATCTATAAAAGGCTCTACTACCAATTGATGTCACGGAATTGGGAATAGTTATCGAAGTTAACTCAGTGAGATTCGAGCATAGGCTGGATGGGATTACGGTAACTGAGTTGCCAAAGTTAAAAGATTTGATTTGATCAAATCCATATCCAAATGGGGAATTAGCGCAATTAATTGCATTCCAGTTTACTGTAGTAATGTTGTTGCAATCTGAAAAAGCCTTGGTGCCAATTGATGTCACCGCTTTACCAATTGTTATCGATGTTAGGCCACTGCAATAATAAAACGCATAAGGACCAACTTCAATCACAGAATTGCCAATGGTCACTGAGGTCAAGTCCGAGCAATATTGGAAGGCCCATCCTTCAATGGAGGTTACTGAATAGGTCTTGCCACTATAGGTGACACGAGAAGGTATAGTTAATGATCCGCTAAGATTTGAGTAACTAGGTGTTCCAACGTATGGATAGTTCTGATGAGTCACCATCACACTCGTGCCGTCACTGTTTATGTTATAGCAGATGCCGTTCACCATAAAGTCGTAAGCACTGACTGGCAATGTAACTACGAATATCACTAAAAGTAATAAAAGCAATTTAGTTTTCATAGATAAATATTTATTTGGTTAATATTCTGTTTTTTGCAAAAGGGAGTAAATAGTTGTCAGTTATCAGTTGTCTGCATTCTACATTGAGCATTATGAATTAATTATTGTCCCAGCAGCATATTGTAGATCGCCGTGATGTCGGCGGCAGTGATTGTGCCGTCGCTGTCAATATCGCTGGTGGCGATATATGTGTTATCACCATTGAGCAAGTGGTTATATACAACCGTCACGTCGGCACTTGTCACCGCGCCGTCTAGGTTTACGTCACCGTCAACAACCTCACACACATTGCCAAACATTAGCCAGGGATTAACATTTCCGTTATACTGCTCGAGCTGATAGCTGTCAAGTGTCCCTTTGGGAACATACAATGTGCTGTTTCCAGGAACACGAAAAATATAATTGGATGTATAATTTACACTTTGTGGATTATTGATTTTTGACACGGCAGTCAAGAGTCTGCTGCAGCCATAAAAAGCGAAATAACCAATAGAAGTAACAGAATTAGGAATTAAAACCGATGACAATCTAATGCAGTTATTGAAAGCCTCATCCATTATTGTGGTTACTGAGTTTGGAATAATTATTGAGGTTAATTTAGTGCAATTCTTGAATGCACATTTCCCAATTAATTCCACTGAATTAGGGATGGTCACCGAGGTCAAGCTACTACATTCATAGAAAGAAGATTCTCCAATTGAAGTAACTGAATTTGGTATGGTCACTTCTTCCAAGGAAGTCCAGTTGTAGAAAGTGTAGTTTTTAATATTTGTTACTGTGCTTGGAATAGAAAGTTTTGTGATTATTGTTCCATTTAGATATAGATTTTTTGCGTAAGATAATGGATTGGCAGGTACATTGCCAAAATCAATATTGCACCAAGAAGCAAGGTCACTGATATTAACTCTTGTCAATTCTGTGCATGAAGAGAAAGCGAAAACATCAATTTCGTCTACAGAATCACCAATGGTGACAGATGTTAGCCAGCAATTCTCAAAAGCGTATGGTCCAATTTTTGAGCTACCAATTGTTGCCGATGTCAAACCTTCGCAACCCATGAACGCTCTATAGCCTATTTCGTTCACCGAATTGGGTATGGTAACCGAAGTTAAAGACATACATCTAAAAAATGCATAGCTTTTTATTGTTGTCACAGTATTTGGTATAGATAGATTTGTGACTTTTGTTCCGTTTAAATAGAGATTCTTTGAATAATAAATAGGATTGGCATAATTATCGCCGAAATCTATATTACACCATGCCGCGATGTCGTTAACTTCAACTTTTGTCAATCCTGTGCAACCAATGAAGGCCAACTCACCAATTGAGGTTATAGAGTCTCCTATTGTCACAGAAGTCATGCTAGAACAATTATAGAAAGCGCGAGTGTCAATCGCTGTAACTGAATAGGTAGTGTCGTTGTAAGTCACACTGGAGGGAATCACCAAATCTCCATTTAGATTTGAATAACTAGGGATAGAAGTTCTCTCACGCGTCACCGTCACACTCGTGCCATCTTCATTATAGTTGTAGCACAGGCCATTGACCATAAAGTCGTAGGCGCTGGCTGGCATCACCGCTGCCAATAACAGCATAAGGAAAGATAAAAACCTTGTTTTCATGTCTAAATATTTATTTGGTTAATATTCTGTTTTTTGCAAAGGTAGTAAATAGTTTTCAGTTATCGGTTATAAGTTATCAGTTTTCTGCATTCTACATTGAGCATTATGCATTAATTATTGTCCCAGCAGCATATTGTAGATCGCCGTGATGTCGGCTGCGGTGATTGTGCCGTCGCCGTCAATATCGCTTGTGGCAATGTGACCTGTGTCGCCATTAAGAAGATAGTTGTAGAGCACTGTCACGTCTGTGCTGGTGACTGCGCCGTCCAGGTTCACGTCACCGTCAACAACCTCGCACACCTCGCCAAACGCCAGCCACGGATTTGTTTTGCCGTTATATTTGTCAAGTTGATACTTGTCGATAGTGCCAACTGGAACATATAGCGTACTAGCCTCAGGAATGCCGTTAAACTGGCTTGACGCATTGGCATAATGGACATTTTCGGGAGTTTCTATCTTTGTCACTACTGATGACAGACTACTGCAATTTGAGAAAGCAATTCCCTCTATCTGTGTTATAGAGTTAGGGATTGTCACCGAAGTCATGCAAGTGCAGCCCGAAAAAGCATAACTGCCAATCGATGTCACCGAGTTGGGGATAAGAACTGATGACAACTGACTGCAATTGCGAAAAGCATTGTCGCCTATTGATGTCACTGTGCTTGGAATCGTGACTGAGTTCATGCTGCAACCATTGAAAGCGTAATTATTGATGGTTGTAACCGAATTGGGTATCACAAGATTCGTCACTTTGTTCCCATTGACAAAAAGATTATTGGCTTTTGCCAAAGGGTTGCTATTACTGCCTTCAAAATCAATGTTACACCAAGCGGTGAGGTCGGTGATGTTGACTTGTGTCAAGTCATTGCAGGCATCAAAAGCCCACAGGCCGATATGTGTTACCGACTTGGGAATGGTAATCGATGTAAAACAACAACGGCTGAAGACTAATTGCCCTATCTCT
>JAFYYG010000076.1 GCA_017557625.1 Muribaculaceae bacterium | reverse complement strand
TGAAAAAGAAACAGACAAAAAAAAGGCGATTTGTCTATTTTTAGAAAAATTAAACCGAAAAAAACAACGGATTTGTCTACTTTTGTAAAATAATATTCAACTAAGACTATTTTTTGTGTCTACTTTATTAGGCTGGTACAAGTTCACTTTTGCAAAAGTACTACACTGCGAAAAGTTGCGGAATAAACTATTAAAAAGTTGCGGAACAAATCGCCAAAAAGTTGCGGAGTTTTATTGTGAAGTGATTTATTTTTAGTATCTTTGCAGTCGATAATAATGAGTGACATTTATGGAAAAATACAAGAAACGCATTGCAGATGTGCTACTTGAACGAAAACTGCAAGGGAAAGGTGCCATACTGATTGATGGTCCCAAGTGGTGTGGCAAGACCACTACGGCAAAGCAAATAGCTTCCAGCATGCTTGATTTGGGTGACAGTTCAGTGCTGGACAACGCCCGCCTATTGTTGCAAGTAAATCCTGCAAGATTGCTCAGTGGTGGAACACCCCGTCTTTTAGACGAATGGCAGTCGCTACCGTCACTTTGGGATATGGTTCGCTCGGAGGTCGACCGCCGTCAGCAATTCGGTCAGTTTATCCTGACAGGCAGTAGTGTGCCTGCTGACCAGAATGCCATACATCATAGCGGAACAGGTCGTATCGGACGTATCAGTATGCGACCAATGAGCCTATGGGAATCTGGTGAATCAACAGGCGTGGTGAGTTTAAGTGATTTATTTGATGGTGTATCAATTGAACCGCAGACCAACAACATGGGATTGGAACAGGTGGCGTTTCTGATATGCCGTGGTGGATGGCCACAAGCCACATTCCTCACTGGCGACATCGCATTGGAACAGGCAAGAGACTACTATGAGGCCATCTATAAGGTAGACATATTGCGCGTGGACAATACTCGGCGCAATAGCGACAGAACACGCCACCTGCTTCGCTCATATGCTCGGTATCAGGGCCATGCTGTTAGTTTGAAGAAACTGAGTGAAGACATCAAAGAGAATGACAACGCCTCCATCTCTTACGAGACAGTATCCGACTATGTCGATGCACTGAAAAAAATGTTCGTGATAGAAGATATGCCAGCTTGGAATCCAAATCTACGCAGTAAGGCGGCAATCCAATCGTCGGACACGCGCTATTTCATAGACCCCAGCATCGCAGCAGGAGCTTTGTCTATTGGGCCTCACGATTTGATGAACGACCTAAAGACCATGGGAATGTTTTTCGAATCGATGGCCGTGCGTGATTTAAGGGTGTATGCCGATGCTCTTGACGGCAATGTGTTCCATTTCCGCAATGCCAGCGGGTTGGAGTGCGATGCAGTGTTGCACCGCCGCAATGGGACCTATGGGCTAATCGAAATTAAGTTGGGTGGCAACGAACAGATAGACAAAGGAGCAGCCACACTTACAACACTGGCTGGGAAGATAAACCTTGACAAAATGCCTCAACCCTCATTCATGATGGTTCTTACAGCCGTGGGCGATTACTGCTACCGTCGTCCACAAGATGGTGTATGGGTAGTACCCATCGGTTGCCTTAAACCATAGCACACTAACTTTTTTGTACTTTTGCATCGTGAATTTACGGAGTACAACTCCACATATTTAAATTCTACTACTTCGATGTTCCAATACCCAACTACCTCTTACACCGCCGCAACATGCAGCCGGGAAGTGATGATTTCGGCCATGCTTTTGAACATCTGATAATTCAGGAAATCATCGCCTATCTCGGCTATCACGACTACGAGAATGCCCTTTCCTACTGGCACACCCATACAGGATACGAAGTTGATGCCGTCCTCGGCGATGCCAATGTGGCCATCGAAATCAAATCCTGCCAAGAAGTACAATCCCGCCACCTACGAGGACTAAAGGCATTTGGCGAAGAACACCCCACTGCCCGCCTCATCATCGTTTCCTTAGATGTAGCCCCTCGCACCATCAACAATGTCGAAGTCATGCCGGCAACCCATTTCCTACAAGAACTCTGGAACCATAAAATCTACTAACCGTAGAGTCAATAACGAATGAAAAATAGCGATTCGTCCCAATAGGGACGAGACCTTGCATAACACGGTACAAGAGGACGAAGTCCTCGCAGTGCCGTAACAAGACAACCAATAAATAGACCAGTGTCCCGCAAGGGACGCGACACAAAACGAATAAAACAATCCACCTAAAGAGTGCATGATGGTTCTTCGACCCTTCTTCAATCTCCTATCGGGTCGGGCAACAGGAAATCTGCTATGTTGTCCGGGGTGATAACCTGATAGTCAGTATTAGGATAGGCATCGGTGAAAGTCTTGGTAATTGACGCTTTTGCTCGTGGGTTCCATTTCATTTCGTATGCATGGAGTTTCCCGCCGCCCTCCTCCAGATAGTCTATCTCCTGTTGCTGCTTGGTTCGCCAGAAATAGCGGTTCACCCAACGGTGGTAGTACTCGTTACTCTTCATCCTTTCAGCAATGACGAAATTCTCCCACAACGACCCTATATCCTGCCTCACCTCCGGGGCTCTATAATCGGCTATCAAGGCATTCCGTATGCCGTTGTCATAAAAGTATATCTTGCGGCTGGACTTGAGCTCGTGGCGCAGGTTGCGCGAGAACGAGGGCAGGCGAAAAATGATATAGCATTGCTCCAACAGGTTGATGTAGCGTTCCACCGTCTTGCTGTCCATTGAGCACATCTGACTCAATTCATTATACGACACCTGTGACCCTATCTGATAGGCTAATGCCCTCAACAGGGTTTGAAGTTTGTCGGGATGTTTGATACTCTCCCACGAGAGAATGTCCTTATACAGATAGGCATCGGTCAGCAGTTTGAGTATCTCCACCTCGTTGCCGTCGTTTGTCACCACCTCTGGATAGTATCCATAAATGATACGCCTTGGAAGCATCCGAAGCTCTTTCAGTTTTCCGTGATGCGCTACCATCTCGCCAAACGACAACGGAAACATCTGGTACTCCCATTTGCGACCAGTCAGTGGCTCGTTCACTTTGTTAGCTAACTCGAAAGCAGAACTTCCTGTGGCTATCACTTGAATATCACTGTCCGAATCAGCAATCAGTTTCAGCCGCAGGCCGATATTTTCAATACGCTGAGCCTCATCAAGGATTACTATCTTGTTATCTCCAAACTCCGATAGCAACCGGTCGGCGGAGGCATTGGCAAACAGATTTTGCACCTGCAACTCGTCACCGTTCAACCACAAAACCCCCTCTCTCTGTCGCAATAATTGTTTCAAAAGAGTAGTTTTACCCACTTGACGTGCCCCAGTAAGGATAATAACCTTACCTACAAATAACTTGTTCTCAATCGTTTTATATAGCAATCGCTCAATCATAATCCATTACTTTTCACCCTGCAAATATACAATTTTTTTGGAATTTATTCCGAAAAAGTCATAACTTTTGAGGAATGGATTCCAAAAAAGTAAAGAATTATTGCTTTTTCAAAAGAGAATTTTGTATTTTTTTTCACTTTTCCAAAAACGTATGCCACCTATCAGTAGAATAGTGACTTTCCCTAGAATTGGTTGACAGATTTGGGACGGTTAAACTGAATTGGTTTACAATATTTAGGCCATATCCCTAATCCGGCTTACACCATCACGGTATCGGTTTACACTTTTCGGTTCTTTCGCCTGTTCGAGTTT
>JAFYYG010000075.1 GCA_017557625.1 Muribaculaceae bacterium | reverse complement strand
GATTGTCTGGAGATGCCTTATAAACCCGTTATCACACAAGCACTGCCCGAGGTTGATCCAACTCGTCCCACATATCGAATTGGCGGCAATTCATGCCTGAGCGGCGACTATGTGGGAGACTGGAGTTTTGAACATGAGCTGAAGGCAGGCGACCGCCTTACCTTTGAAGATATGAACCACTACACCACAGTGAAAACCAATATGTTCAACGGCATATCACATCCTGCCATCGTAATGCAACGCATTGACGGCACAATCGAGAAGTTGAGAGAATTTACCTATGAGGACTATAAATCACGAATGAGCTAAAAACGAAATAATTATGAGAAGTAAAACATTGCGTCTATTGTTTACAACAACCTTGGCAATCGTCTCCTTTTTGGTTACTCAAGCGCGCACCAGTGAAGAGAAAGCGGCATTAAACAGCCACCTCACTACATATTTGAACACTGATTATCCAAGCGCAGTGACCGATGTAGAAGTAACTGGCGAGAAAGTGACAATTAAAGGCAACTGTTCTGGAAATGGACAATTTGTGCTTGTGGAATTGACTCCTGCCGATGATGTTACTGAAGACAGCACCTACACTCATCGCACTAATCTGACGCAAACAAACTTCACCGTGAGTCTTGACAGGCATTGCACCTATGATGGCATAGGTTATGACCGCTTACTGTCACGATGGGCGATTATTGACACGTCTAATGGAAATGATGTACTTGTTTCCCATGCTCGTTATGCCGACAAAGTGGCAGCTATCTCAAGCCCTGAGCCTTTAATCCCAATGAGCAAAAAGGGATTTGGAGCTGGACTGGGCGATTTATACATGCAAGACGTTGTTGCCTGCAATGTTCACTACATAAACGTCAACTGGGTGCTAACTACTTTTATCGCTCAGCATCCCATTTGGGCAAACAATATTCCTTACAATTACGAGGGGAAGCAATACTACATTGATGGCGGGATGATAGCAGCATGGGACAATTACCTGCATTTTTATCAGCAACACAATGTCTCGGTGTCAGCGATATTGCTCATCACTCCCACTGCAAGCGACGGCAGCCTAACTGACTTGTTCCGACATCCAGAGAATAACGGCGGCAACTACTCAATGCCCAATATGACCACAATGGAAAGTGTGAATCTTTATGCCGCCATTCTCAACTACCTTGCCAGCCGATACAATAGCGATACTTATGGCCGCATACACCACTGGATTATGCACAACGAGGTGGATGCCGCCAAAGAATGGACAAACATGGGCGACCAACCAGAACTTGTGTATAACGACACTTATATCAAATCGATGCGAATGTGCTACAACATTGTAAGACAATATGACCCAAATGCATCGGTAATGGGTTCCTACACTCACTGCTGGACTAAAGGCTATGACAGCGCCGATTTCGCACCCAAGAAGATGCTTGAACAAACTGTCAAATACTCACAACTGGAAGGTGATTTTCAGTGGGGCGTCGCCTATCATCCTTATCCTCAAAACCTCACTCTTCCTGAGTTCTGGAAGAATGATGGCAGCTCGATCTACTCACTCAATTCAGAATATGTAACATTCAAGAACTTAGAGGTCATAAATGAATGGATAAAACTGCCTCAAAACTTGTATCATGGGACAGTGAAGAGAAATTTGTTCCTTTCGGAGAATGGCACCAACTCCCCCACTTACAGCGAGAGAGACCTTGCCCTGCAAGCCGCTGGTGGCTGCTGGGCTTGGAAAAAGACCAACGCACTTGACGGCATTGATGCCATCATGTGGCACAACTGGATGGACAATCGAGCCGAAGGTGGCCTGAGGATTGGCTTGCGCTTCTTTCCCGATGATGAAACCAATCCTGGCGGAGCGAAGCCTGTATGGTATGTGTGGCAAAATGCCGACACACCCAATGAAGACACTTTCTTTGAGCAATACAAAACTTACCTTGGCATAAACGACTGGAACGAGATTTTCCAGCAGATGCAGGGCACTGGCAACGTTCTCAACCCCAACTACTACTATATTATAGAAGCCGAAGATTATGACAAAGGCGGCAAGAGTGTTGCTTACGACAACAACATGACAACGCCCGCAAGCGATTATCGCAGCGACAGTGAGGATGCCAATATTTCTCCCACCAGCAGCATGAGTGGTGATTACGGAATCTTTGATATGGGTGCAAGTACCGAAAGCTACAACCTTGATGAGTGGATTGACTCCAACACCAAAACCATCAGCCGTGACATGGCAATCAAGAATTGGGGAAGCTGGTATAACTATACAATAGTCGCTCCTGAAGATATGTATGTTGACATCAACATAAAATACAACCTCAAGTGGATCACCTATGGCAAAATAGCGGCCTATGGACTTGAACCAGGAACAAGTTCCTATCAAATTGATGGGGCGCCTGAACTCAACTGGCCTAAGCATTATACTGGATCGATGATTCTCATGCTTGATGGCAACAATCTGAAAACAACTCAGACTGCCCGACCTATCGCTCCTGATGAATATCAAACTACCGGCAGCAATTTCACCAAGATAGTGAAAGACACCACCAATTGGCAAAGCACCTTGGTCAATGGCATTGAGCCAAACGACACTCTGTGGATGTGGCCTGTGCAAGGACGAGCAAACACCCTCACCTCGCGTTATAATGCTACTCCCGACTATAAAGATGTATTCTTGAGTAAAGGCATACACACTTTTCGCATCAAATCGCTTTGCTCATCATGGAATTATGACTGTATGAAGATTGTGATAAACCAAACCAGCGGTATTCACACATTGAAGTCAACAAATAATAGAGATTTAAACGTCTATGGCGCAAAGGGAGCTATCATTAATAACGAAAATTTCCCTATATCCATTTATGATATCAACGGTCGGCAAATAACAAAAACCACAACTACGGTTTCTGTCCCCCCAGGCATATATATTGTCAAGGGGGAGCAATCTTCCAAAAAAGTAGTCGTTAATTAGCGTTTCTTTTCTCTTCCAAATCCTCGCTGGCTTCTTCCCACTGCGCCATGATTTCTTCGAGTTGGTGATTGAACTGCTCATGGCGTGAGAAGATATTAGGGTCGGTGGCGTTGCCTTGCGACAGTTGCTCCTCAATCTCAGCAATCGCCGCTTCGGTGTCGGCAATCTGCTGCTCAAGTGTTTTCACGCGCTTCTCGGCACGTCGCACCTCTCGTTCATGCTCCTTCTGCTCCTGATAACTTAGTTTTGAGGCGGTTATCACTTTATCCTGCTGTGGAGCAGCGGTTTTCTCTCTTATCTCAAGCTGCTGCAGCGACTGAATCTTTTTCTTCTCAAGAAATTCATATATGCCGCACAAGTGCTCGCGCACTCGGTGATTGCCAAACTCATATACCTTGCTTAATAAACCGTCAAGGAAATCGCGGTCGTGCGAGACCACAATCACGGTACCGTCGAAGTCAGCAATAGCACTCTTGAGGATATCCTTTGTGCGCATGTCGAGGTGGTTGGTCGGCTCATCGAGGATAAGCAGGTTCACAGGTTGGAGCAGCAGTTTGAGCATTGCCAGTCGCGCCTTTTCGCCTCCCGACAGCACTTTCACCTTCTTCTCGCTCGCCTCGCCGCCAAACATGAACGCACCCAGCAGGTCGTTGATGCGAGAGCGTATGTCACCCACTGCCTCATAGTCGATGGTGTCGAAAACAGAGATCTCCTCATTTAACAGTTGTGCCTGATTTTGAGCGAAATAACCAATCTTCACATTATGTCCAATCTGAAGGCTGCCGTCGAAAGGAATCTCATTCATAATGCACTTGACAAGGGTTGACTTACCCGCACCGTTCTTTCCAACAAACGCCACTTTCTCGCCACGTTTGATGGTGAAAGTCACATCTTTAAAAACATTGAGGTCACCATAATTTTTCGCAACATCCTCAGCAATAACGGGATAATCGCCCGAACGAGGCGCAGGCGGGAACTTTAGTCTCAAGTGTGAATTATCAACCTCATCAATCTCGATTCGCTCAACCTTTGCAAGCTGCTTTATACGACTCTGAACCTGAACAGCTTTCGTAGCCTTATAACGGAATTTCTCAATGAACTCCTCGGTGTCCTGAATCATCTTCTGCTGATTGTCGTAGGCACGGCGTTGCTGCTCCAAGCGCTCCTTGCGAAGCTCCACAAAGTGGGAGTAATTAACCTGATAGTCATAGATTTTGCCAAGCGAAATCTCGATGGTGCGGGTGGTCACATTGTCGATGAATGCGCGGTCGTGGCTCACAAGCAGCAAAGCACCGCGGCGAGTCTTGAGGAATTCCTCAAGCCACTGGATTGACTCAATGTCGAGATGGTTGGTAGGCTCGTCGAGCAGTAACACATCAGGTCGTTGGAGCAGCAGTTTGGCAATCTCTACACGCATGCGCCAGCCGCCGCTGAACTCGCTCGTGGGACGGTCGAAGTCGCTGCGCTCAAAACCTAAACCCAGCAGCGTCTTCTCCAATTCGGCCTCATAGTTCTCGCTCTGCATCATGGCACGAAGGTCGGTCTTCTCCGACAGTCGCTCCAACAACGCATGATAGCTATCACTCTCATAGTCGGTGCGCTCGGCAATCTCCTCATTTATGGCATCAATCTCACGGTCAAGCTCTTTCACGTGGTCGAATGCTTTAGCAGCCTCCTCGCGCAGCGTGCAGTTATCCACAAGCCGCATCTGCTGCGGTAGGTAGCCAATGGTCACATCACTCGGTTTAGACACACTGCCACCAGTAGGCACTTGCAAACCAGCGATAATCTTAAGCATCGTCGATTTTCCCGCACCATTCTTACCAACAAGAGCAATCCTGTCGTTCTTATTGATAACGTAATTTATATTGTCAAACAACGGCCGAGCACTGAACTCAACCTTGAGGTTTTGAATAGAAATCATCGTTTTGCACTAAAAAGCGACACAAAATTACACACAATATTTGATTTAGGGAAATTTTATTGTACTTTTGCAAAAAAGACATAATCTATGATCAACGACATTAAGATATTTGCCGCTCCGGTGCAAGGGATTACCGACTGCCACTGGCGGAATGCGCACTATGAGATTTTTGGTGGTCCTGATGGGTATTTCGGACCTTTTATGCGTGTGGAACATAAGGAAATACGCAAGCGTGACCTCTTTGACGCTAATCCTGAGAACAATGTCGTGCCTGTGTTCACGCCACAAATACTTGCCTGCCAACCTAAAGACGCATTGCGCATGGTTGAGGCGCTTAAGGAGATGGGGCACAGTGCCATCGACATCAATCTTGGCTGCCCATTCCCACCTATCGCCCTGCATCACAAGGGTTCGGGACTGCTGCAATATCCCGATGAGGTGGAGAAAATGTTCAAATCCTTAAGAAAAGTGGAAGATGTGACCTACAGCGTGAAGATGCGACTCGGCTGGGATGAGCCAATACAGTGGAGAGAGGTCGTGCCGCTGTTCGACATAATCGAACCATCTCACGTCACAGTGCATCCCCGTACAGGGCGACAACAATACAAGGGCGTGCTTGACCTTGACCAATTCAACGCCATTGTTGCGTCATGCCGCTACCCTGTCATCTTCAACGGTGAACTTAAGACACTTGAGGACATATCTCGCATGAGTAAGATACTACCAAACATTGCCGGAATGATGATAGGTCGCGGACTGATCGAAGACCCAGCGATGCTATGCCCTGAAAAGGCGACAGCAGACAACTACTGTGAACTCCACAACCGCTTGCGTGACGCTTACACTGAACAACTCAACGGCGGCGAGCACCAGCTGCTCCTAAAGATGAAGTCTTTGTGGGAGACATTTCTTCCCAACGCTCCTCACAAATCGCTAAAAGCCATCAAAAAAGCCACCTCAATGGCAAAATACAACGTAGCAGTAAGTGAACTGTTCTACAGCCTTGAGCAGTAGGACAAAGCAATGTACGAATTAGCCCCGACTACCATGAACGAATACCAAGCAATTCTGTAGTCGGGGCTTTTAATCTATGAAATCATCCATAATGGAGAAGTGCCTCAAGGCGGTTTCTCACTTGGATGAGGATGTCGCGCACCTCATCTTGCTTGCCGTTGTCGTCGAGGAGGTTAACAGCGTCTTTGAGGAGCTGGCAGTCATCCTCGGTGAGCGGCATATCGCAGATGGAGTAGTCTGGTTCGGCGTAGCGATAGTATATGCGATCGTACACCTCAATTGGCGCATTGTAACCGAGCTTGTCGGAACGCATGATTTGGAGGTCGCCCTGTACGGTTCTCAGGGATACACCCTTGGTTATTCCCTCCATTTCGTAGAGGGCTTCGGAGCATGCCTCGGTGAGGTCGTCGATGGTCCAACGACGGTATCTGTTCCTCAGGCAGCGGTCTATGGTCTTGTAGCGGATTAACGCGTTCTTGTTTGCTGGCATCTTTGTATATAATGTTTGATTTGTCCATAACTAAAGTTTTTTAGAACTCGACGTGCGAGGGTTGCATTAGTAAATCTTGATAACTTCGCACGAGAGATATTGACTTGGTATTCAAGCCTAAAATCGTTTTATGATGTTCATGCGCCCAACATGGGTCGGCAATAGTCTTAAATGTTTTTGTTCTCATTTTGAATTTGTTTTTTGCGCCACCATAGGCGCGGTTAATAAAAAAGTGGTTGGAATGTCGCTGTTCTTCGACTTTCCAACCACTCCGTTTCTATCGAGTAGTATCTCTCTTGCAGGGATGATTACGTGTTACATAATAATATGATTATATTTCTCCAGCATAATCCAGAAAGTCGATATGTTAGCATCTGGTGACAATGTCTCCCAAATGAGCATACGGTGATAGGCTTCAAAGCAATTATTACTCTGAAATCCATGGCCTTTTAATATGTCAACTCTCTGTGATTGCATTGTTGCGTTATTTATTCTCTTGTAAACCCGAATCGGTCATTAGGATTTATGTCAGAACAGTATTTGTTTTGAGCAGCTTGTAAAGCAATTGGCGAAGGCATAGCGGGCTATGACGAGCCAATAGTTGCAACAAGATGCCAATAGAAAACTGTTATGGCATGAAAGACCTTAAAAAACATCCTTTTGTCGGCCTAATGGCCGATTTGGGTTAAAATCGGGCGCAAATTTACATGCTTTCACTCAAATAGCCAAATTATCGTCAATTATTTCTCTGATCTTTTTTTGTGAAACCTGTTTTTTGGCCAAATTCTAAGGGTGATTTGTCAAATTTGCGCTGCAAAGTAAAAGCAGCACTACGAAGCCTATTTGCGTAGCAAGATTTTTTTGAAAAAAAATGATTTTCGCATTTAACCAGCACCATCTTTTACTTAAATCACAGTAAGTAAAACTGGAATCGGTATGTGCCCCTTGATAGTGTAGAGGATATCGCTGTTATAGGTGCTGCGGCCTTTATAGATGTGACCGCCTGTGATAGTATAGAGAATGTCACTGTTATAGGTGCTACGGCCCCTATATAGGTGTTTGCCGTCCCAAGTGCACTCGATATCGCTATTATAGGTACTGCGACCTGAATAAAGATACCTGCCGTCCCAGGTGCAAACTATATCGCTGATGTAGGTGCTACGTCCCGAATACAAGTATTTTCCGTCCCAAGAATAAAGAATGTCACTCATGTAGGTGCTGTTGCCTCGATACAGATATTTCCCGTCCCAAGTGGCTATGATATCGCTAGTGTAGGTGCTGCGGCCACGGTAAATGTGGGACACGGCGCTCACCTGCATGGTAATAGCTAATAATGTCACAATTAGTATTAATGCTTTTTTCATGATTGTTCGTTCTTTTCTTGTTCTTTGAATGTTATAGTGCGGTTATATATATAGTTGGCAATTGTGTAAACCACCATCGAGATTACCATGACGATGTTTTGACCTGCATTCTTCATAGGCAGGAAAGGAATAATGTCTTCGGGCAGGTTCTTCCATCCGAGTCCTTCAAGCAAGAGCAGACTCACGCCACCCTGAAGCAGCCAGCATACGACGAATCCTATTCCGAACAGTAAGGCTTCACGCTTGATATTGGTTCCAGTTTTGAACACCCACTGCCTATTCCAGATGAAGCTGTTGATTACACCAAGAATATATCCGATTATATTGGCGGCACCATATGGCACATTAAGCCAAGTGTTTAGTATATAGAATGATATGGCTGTGATAAGTGTGTTTAGCACACCTATCACTCCATATTTCATGAGCTGTATTATGGTTTTCTTAGCTTCGTCTTTGGTAATCATCTTTATTCATTGTTTATTGTTGACGCTGCCATCTATCTTTTGCTTGGTGAAACTGTAATTCCAATATCAATCACATCCTTTACGACATCGCAGTTTGTCATTGTCTGCCACACGACAATCGAATTAACATCGGTCGGCTTTATGCCGGTGGCAATGACGATGCTCGACTGATAGAGGGCCCCGAATCCTGAGCCCTTCCAGTTGCCATAGCTGTCACAGAGTTCGAAATCCACATCTTTGCGGTGAATAACCTTTACACTGTCAACCATATCCACAGCAAGGCTCAAATTGCTGTATTGATAGGAATTGTTATGTCGTATTGACAACTGTATGTCATAAGTGAGAGAAGAATCGGCATACTCTGGAGTGAAAGTTATAGGTTGGTCCTTTCTCCATCCCTCACTTGGCAGAGTCTTGAATTGTGCCGTTGTGTCTTGCTGGAATGAGCATGCATCCAAGCAAGACAAGACACTTATCAGTGTGACTGCCACAGCAATCATCGATCTTGACGATATGTTGCCTATAGTTATCACCGTTAATTAATGATGCCGATTGGTCTCATTGCGATTGTAGCCGCGTTTGCCTTGACGACGCCTATTATCGTTATAATATGATGTTTTGTTGGCATTTGCAGCATCATAATTATGGTGGCGATCACGTTCTCGTGGTGTACGGTTCTTGCTGCCAGCATCGCCATTTTTGGGAGCATCAGTTGTGGCATCTTGAGTCGGCTTTCCAACTTGTGGCTTGTTGCGGCTCTTCTTTTTCTTCTTTTTCTTGGTGTTGTCAAATCGACTGATGCTGTCTTGCCCCACAAGGTCGCCATAAGCTCTAATATTTGTACTAATGTCAAAATCAGAATCTTGCAGTCGTTCGGGCCTTATGCCTTGCTTGTTGAGGGCCATCACTTCGTATGCCCTCTCAGGAGTGATAGTTACCAAGTCGGTAGGAACACCCTTCTCGGTAGAATAAGACATCTCACCTTTCAAGATATCGGTCTTGAAATGATAGTAAGTCTTATCCTTGGTCTCAAGCACAATTTCGCGCTTGGGCAGCGATTTAGATGCTTCAACGTAGGTGTCAACCTCAAAGTTGATACAGCACTTTAATTTAGCGCATTGTCCCGCAAGCTTTTGAGGATTGAGCGACACTTCCTGATAACGGGCGGCACTGGTGGCTACCGACACAAAAGTGCTCATCCAGCTAGCGCAGCACAAGGGCCGTCCACAGGGACCTATCCCACCTATCCTTCCTGCCTCCTGTCGTGCGCCAATCTGTTTCATCTCAACACGAATCTTGAACACATCGGCAAGAACCTTTATAAGCTGACGGAAATCGACACGCCCATCGGCGATATAGTAGAAAATCGCCTTGTTGCCGTCGCCCTGATACTCCACGTCACCAATCTTCATCTCCAAACCCAAGTCCTTGGCGATCTTGCGGGAGCGAATCATGGTGTCAAGTTCCTTGGCCTTAGCCTGCTCAAATCGCTCAAGGTCAGCTGGCTTGGCTTTGCGAAACACACGCAGAATCTCGGCATCGGGGCGCAGGCGAGTGCGTTTCATCTGCAACTTCACAAGGTTGCCGGTGAGAGCCACAGTGCCAATGTCATGGCCAGGATTTGCCTCCACAGCCACAACGTCGCCCTGCTTGAGGTTGAGGTGTGCCGAGTTGCGGTAATACCCCCTGCGGGTGTTCTTGAAGTGGACCTCGACTATGTCAAAGTCGTTCTTCCCGCCAGGCACATCGGCAAGCCAGTTGTAGCTATCGAGATTGCAACGTGTGTTGCAGTCACCACACCCACACTTGCCGCACTCCACGCACTGGCTGGTGCTGGGATGCTCTTGTGAAGTAATTAGATTATTAACCTCATCCATGACTCACGACATTATTTTGCGAAGCTCACGGCACGTGTCTCACGAATCACGGTGATGCGCACCTGTCCGGGATAAGTCATCTCGTCCTGAATCTTCTGTGCTATCTCGGTCGAGAGTTTCTCGGTCTCCTGGTCGCTGATCTTGTCGGCACCAACTATCACGCGCAGCTCACGGCCAGCCTGGATAGCGTAAGTCTTGACAACGCCAGGATAGGACATTGCCAGACGCTCAAGATCGTTAAGACGCTTGATATAGGCCTCCACAACCTCGCGGCGGGCACCGGGACGTGCACCAGAGATGGCGTCGCACACCTGAACGATAGGAGCGTAAAGGCTGGTAGCCTCTTCCTCGTCGTGGTGAGCACCTATGGCGTTGCAGATGTCAGCTTTTTCCTTGTATTTCTCGGCGAGTTTCATACCGAGCTGTGCGTGTGGCAATTCGGGCTCGTCATCGGGCACCTTGCCAATGTCGTGCAACAGACCTGCGCGGCGGGCCTTCTTGGGATTCAAGCCCAATTCGCTTGCCATAACCGCACACAGGTTGGCTGTCTCACGCGAGTGTTGAAGCAGGTTCTGGCCATAGCTTGAGCGATATTTCATCTTGCCGATGAGACGGATGAGCTCGGGATGCAGACCGTGAATACCCATGTCGATTGCGGTGCGCTTACCGGTCTCGATAATCTCGTCTTCTACCTGACGGCGCACTTTAGCGACAACTTCCTCTATGCGAGCGGGATGGATGCGGCCGTCGGCAACAAGCTGATGCAGGGCCAGACGGGCAATCTCGCGGCGCACGGGGTCAAAGCTCGAGAGCACGATAGCCTCGGGAGTGTCGTCAACAATAATCTCGATGCCTGTCGCAGCCTCCAGAGCGCGGATGTTGCGGCCTTCGCGGCCAATGATGCGGCCTTTCATCTCATCGTTGTCGATGTGGAACACCGTTACAGCATTCTCAATGGCCGTCTCGGTGGCGACACGCTGAATGGTGGCAACCACAATGCGCTTAGCCTCCTTGTTGGCGGTTAGCTTTGCATCGTCCATGATATCATTTATGTAGCTGGCAGCAGCGGTTTTAGCCTCATCCTTGAGCGACTCCACGAGTTTCTCCTTGGCTTCCTCGGCCGAGAGACCACTCACATGCTCAAGAGTGTCACGAACCTTCATCTCCATTTTGTCAACCTCTTTCTTACGGTCCTCAAGCACAGAGAGTTGATTGTCGAGATTGACTTTGAGATTATCTGTCTCTGTTTTCTTGCGCTGCAACTCCTGTTGCTGCTGATTGAGCTGAATTTCACGCTGTTTAAGTTTTGCTTCACTAGATTGAACCTTAGCGAGGCGTGCATTTGCCTGCTTTTCGCTCTCACTCTTTATGGCGAGACTTTCTTCTTTGGCCTTTAGTTCAGTATTTTTCTTAAGCATTTCGGCCTCACGGTTAGCGTTTTCCAGAATCGTGTTAGCCTGTGATTTTGCGTTTCGTTTAGAAAACATACCAGCTGCCACAGCACCAATTATAAGTGCCACGACTGCGATTACAATATAAATAACTATGTCCATTATTAAAATAAAATTTTATATAAATAAAAATGCACCGCTCGTCGCATCACCACATATCTGGTGAATGCGCAAGAAGTGCAGGAACCTGTTTATTTGCAATATATTCAAGTGCTCACAACTCCATTGTAATGGCAATGTGGCACATACTTATATTTTCACCACCACATCATTGAGCTGCTGCTCAAAGTCGGTGAGATAATTGTTCACAGCGACATTTTGATTATAGGCCTTGGAATAAAGCCTAGCAAACTGGAAAGCAACCATTGCCATGACACGCTTTGATGCGTCATCACCGTCAAACCGTTTTATCCACTTGTTCCACAACGTGTTTACAAGCTTCTCGGCCTCGCGGTAATTAGCCTCCTCATCTCGGGGGATGGTGAGCGCTGTGGGCTCAACATCGGCTAATCTTATCATTATATTTAGGTTGTTGTCGTCTTTTGCCATAATCGTGCATCATTCATTTAGTTGAGCGATGCATTTGTCAATGTCCCGCACTAATGTGGAGATTGTGGTCCTGGCGTGTTCCACATCGTTGAGATCAGGAGCGACCACTCGAGCCAGCTTCAAATATTCATTCTCTTGCTGCAATAACTCATTGGCTCTCTTCATTTTCTCTATCTCTTCAACAAGTTGCTCCTTCTCGCTGGCCATCTCTGCATTAGCAGTCTCAAGGGCGTGGTATTTTTCAACTAAGATATTGCTCTTGTTGATGATTCGTGCCAGCGTCTGTTGCAACTCATTTGCCATAGTTCTCCAAAATTTTACAAAAGTACAAAAAAATTCGCTACCACAACAAAGAATGACGCTTTTTTTGTATAATTTTATAAAAACACGTCTAAAAAACTATTTTTAATGGAATTTATCACTACTTTTGCGCTCTAAAACAACACCCATGTTACAATATATAATCAGAGGCAGCAATGCCCAGGAGATAATCAACACCGCAACAAGCGCACTCAACTATGGATGCCGATGGATAAGGCTAAATCTGAGAGAACTCGCTCCAACCGAGATTGATACCACAATAAAAACATTGCAAGCGAAATGCAATTACATCGAGGCTTATCTTTCGATTGAGAACGATGTGAAAAACGTTGCCAGATTGAAAGTTGCTGGCATTCACTTAGGAGATGACAGTAATATCAGTGCAGTCGATACCCGAAAGCAACTGGGCGAGGAACCAATCATCGGAATCACAGTATCAGAAGCCACCGAAATTCCATTCATTCCACGCGCCGCCATCGACTATATTGCAGTAGCGAGCGACAATCTCAACATCTGCCGCAAAGTTGTGGAGCAAATGCACGCCATAGGCCTCGAAGAACCAGTAGTAGCGCCCTACTCCTACGCCACATCGCTCAAGACTCTGATGGCCACCGGCATCAATGGTATCGCCGTGCAACACAGCAACACATCAGCCATCGAGCTGCCAAAACTCCTCAAGGAGTTATATGATATTATGGAAAAACGCCTCGAGGACATTTAAGCTCAGATTTTATAACACACGAATTAAACGAATTTAAACTAAAAGCTGCGTATGACGACATAAATAGTAACGTCTCATAAAATCAGCAACAAATTAGTTATAATCAGTTTAATTCGTGTGCTTTAAAATAGCCTCTACCCACAGCGAGAGGTGCCGCAGTTGGTGCAGATGAGGCAGCCTTCTTGATATACAAGGCTTTCCTGACCGCAGTTGGGGCAGGTCTGACCGCTGAGTTTGGTGCCGTCGGGTAAATACTTCTTCAAGGCGCGTTCCACGCCCATCTTCCATGTGTTGATGCTCTTGTTGTCGAGTTCGAGGCTGGAAACAAGTTTTAGTACCTGTTCGATAGGCATTCCATAGCGCAGCACTCCCGATATCAGCTTGGCATAGTTCCAGAACTCGGGATTGAACTTCTCGCTAAGACCTTCGATGGTGGTCTTGAAGCCGCGTTTGTTGATAAACTGGAAGTCGTAGCGTTTCTCGCCATTCTCATTTACCGCCTTGATAATCTTACCCTTTGTCACCGATTTAGGACAGAAGATGCCTTCGTCATCATCGGCGATACCAGTGAAGATTTCGTAAGGACGGTTGTCAATCAAGCCAATAAAGGCAATCCATTTCTCCTTGTTGTTCTGGAAACGCACCACATCGGCCTCAAGCTCTACTGGACGCTTAAGAATATGCTCCTCCTCGGCCATGTAGTGCCCTTTCTTCTCGGCTTTCTTTTTCTTGTTCTTGCCATCGCCGGCGAGTGAAATCAGCACACCGCTACGGGAGCCGTCACGATAGACGGTGCAGCCCTTACAGCCCGAACGCCAAGCCTCGACATAGAGTTTGCCCACCATTTCCTCGCTGATGTCGTTGGGGAGGTTGATGGTCACGCTGATGCTGTGGTCAACCCACTTCTGCACAGCGCCCTGCATCTTCACCTTGTTTAGCCAGTCAACATCGTTACTTGTGGCTTTATAGTAAGGGGAACGCTTCACAAGGTCCTCAATCTGCTCTTGGCTATAGTCATCGCGTACCTCAATGCCGTTGGTCTTCATCCATGTGATGAACTTGTGGTGATAAACGATATACTCCTCAAACGAGTCACCCGACTCGTCAACATAATCAACCCTCACGTCCTTGTCGCTGGGGTTCACCTTGCGGCGGCGTTTATATACGGGCAGGAACACTGGCTCGATGCCCGAGGTAGTCTGTGTCAAAATACTCGTTGTACCAGTTGGTGCGATGGTAAGACAGGCTATGTTGCGACGACCGTATTTCAGCATTAAGTCATACAGCTCAGGGTCTGCCTCCCTGATACGCTGAATGTAAGGATTATTCTCCTCACGCTTGGCATCATAAATCTCAAACGCGCCGCGCTCACGAGCCATGTTAACCGACGAGCGGTAAGCGGCAAGGGCAAGTGCCTTGTGTACCGATACCGAGAACTCTGTAGCTTCGGGAGTGCCATAGGTCAATCCCATCGCTGCAATCATATCGCCTTCGGCAGTGGTGCCAACGCCAGTACGGCGACCCTTCAAGGTCTTGTTGCGAATCTTAGTCCAAAGGTTTAACTCTGTCTGCTTAACCTCTTCTGTCTCAGGATCTGACTTAATCTTTGCCAATATCGCCTCAATCTTCTCCATTTCCAGGTCAATAATGTCGTCCATCATACGCTGGGTGTAACCTATGTGCTCCTTGAAAAGGTCAAAATCAAAGTAGGCATCCTTGGTAAATGGGTTAACCACATAGCTGTAGAGGTTCACGGCTATCAGACGGCAGCTGTCGTAGGGGCACAGAGGAATCTCACCGCAGGGATTAGTCGAAATGGTGCGGAAACCCAAGTCGGCATAGCAGTCGGGCACCGCCTCGCGGGTGATTGTGTCCCAGAACAGCACACCAGGCTCTGCGCTCTTCCACGCGTTGTGAACGATTTTGTTCCAAAGCTTTTGTGCGTCAATCGTCTTTGTGTAGATTGGCTCCTCAGCATCAATGGGATAACGCTGGGTGTATTCGGTACCATCTACTGCCGCCTGCATGAAGGCATCGTCAATGCGTACCGACACGTTGGCGCCTGTAACCTTGCCCTCAACCATCTTGGCATCGATAAACGACTCGCTGTCAGGATGCTTGATGCTCACGGTAAGCATCAGGGCTCCACGACGACCGTCCTGTGCCACCTCACGGGTGGAGTTGCTGTAACGCTCCATGAAAGGCACCAATCCTGTAGATGTCAATGCCGAATTTTTTACTGGAGAGCCAAGTGGGCGGATGTGCGACAAGTCGTGCCCCACTCCACCGCGGCGCTTCATGAGCTGCACTTGCTCTTCGTCAATCTTGATGATGCCGCCGTAAGAGTCGGGCTGGCCGTCAAGACCTATCACGAAGCAGTTGCTCAGCGACCCAACCTGGAAATTGTTGCCGATTCCTGCCATGGGACTTCCCTGAGGCACGATGTAACGGAAGTTCTTGAGCAAGTCAAAAATCTGCTCCTCGCTCATGGGGTTGGGATACTTCTTCTCTATTCTCGCTATCTCGCTGGCGATGCGGTGGTGCATATCATCGGGGGTGTGCTCATAGAGATGTCCGAACGAGTCTTTCAGGGCATATTTCGTCGCCCATACTCTCGCCGCCAGCTCATCGCCTTTAAAGTACTCTAACGAGGCGTGGTAAGCCTCATCGTAGGTGTAAGTTTTCTGTTCCACTGTATTTGTTTTTAGCTAACGAGCAAACAAGCTTACAAACATACAAGACAATTGTACTTGTTGTCACTCGCCGTTATCACTCGCAGTATGTTATTATTAGTTTTTTATTTATTTGGCAATAGTATAAATAAAGCGTGCAAAATTACGCACAATAAGAATCTTAAAAAACAATTGTTAATAACTTTATTGGCAAAAGTTATCAACAACCAAAAACAGGTAGGTTGTCTCTAAACTCCAAACACTAACTAACCATTAATCACGAATCCTCTAAACTCTAAACTCTAAACACCAAACTCAAATCTTCAAGTTTCTGAAATAATTTCAGAAACTTGAATAATCACCACTTCTCGGTGAAGCTGCTTCGTCCTTGGTAATCAACAGTCCCCACCTTCTCAAGCCATTTGATGATTATGCTGCTGGTGGTATCGGTGCCTCGCTCGCCCTGGTCCTGACGAGGCGAGTCGGCTATCGATGCCACATAGTTATTGGTCATCACGCGATATTTCTTTTTCATGTCGAGTTTCTTGCCATTGGCATCTAATAATTCGAGTTTCTTGATTTGTGTCTTGGTAGCATCGGTGTATGTTACCGTTGCTGTGCAGCCGCTGGTGATAGGGAAACGGTTGCGGTCGGCAGTGAAGCAGGCTGCGAGCATATCGCTCAACTCTTTGCCTGTGAGTGTCATTACAACCGCCGTGTTCATATACGGGTCAAGGTTAAGAATGTCTTTTACAGTAATAGGACCTGCGGGAAACACATCATAGCGCACACCGCCATAATTCTCGATGGCTATGTCGCAGCCAAGCTCCTCACGCCAAGCGTCACACATCATCACCCCGAGAGCGTCGTAGGTCGACAAATCGCTTGACAATGTCCCTATTACACGTTCAAACTCCGGATTGTTATTAAAATGTTCGAGAAGGGCTTCAGCTGCCTCGTTGCCGCTGCTAATGCGATCAAGAAAGATATTCTCGGTCCTCTTGCTCAGCACCCTGTCGCCTTCCACCTCAAGGGTAGTGAAAGCAACACATGGCAACTGATAACCATTTTGCGTGATAAGGACTCCATTATGCAGTTCTCCACTCTCAAGCTGGGTGTGGGAATGACTGCTTATTATCACATCATAATAAGGAAACCGCTTTGCCAGCTCCAAATCGTTCTCATAACCCACATGAGTGAGCAGGATATTCACATCGCACTGCTCGGTGAGCCACTTATATTCAGGAATCACCTCCTCAGGTTTCTGGAATGACAGGCCTTTAACATTATCAGGATGGGTGTCGGGATAACCATAATCGCCTACCTGAGTGATGCCCAAAACGCCAACTTTCACTCCGTTTACGTCAAACACTTGATAAGGAGCGACTTTTATGCCCGACTCCTCAGGACAGGTAATATTTGCGGCGAGGTAGCGGAAGTTGGACAAGGCGGTCATCTTTGCCAGGCCTTCCACTTTTGAGTCATATTCGTGATTGCCCAACGCCGATGCATCAAAACCTATGAGGTTCATCAACGAAATCATTGGATAAGACACTGGTTCATAGAGGTCGTTGTAGGGATTGCCGGTGCGGTTGTCACCACCAGAAAGGACAAGCAAACCGGGGTCTATTGCCCGCAGGCTGTCAACGATTGCCGCCAACTTTGGCATCTTATCAATTGCTGCGTGCATGTCGTTGACCGACAAAATTCTCACTGTCTCGCCATGAGAAATGCTCATCAGCGAAAACAGCAGCACGCTTACTATTGACAAAAAAATCTTTTTCATAATTCTATTAGGTTGATTATTTTTATATATTGTTTATCAGTAAGTGGTGCGGAATGGTCTAGCATGTGACCATAGCGGTCAGTCACCTGCAATGTAGGCACTATACTAAGTTCCAAATGATTACGCACCGCATAGCGAAGCAAGACATCGCCAACTGTAGCTCCACAGAATATCCTGATTCTACAATTATTCACTCTCACTGTCATTGCTATATATAAATAAGGAGAAACTTTTCATGTTTTTTTCAGTCGCAAATTTATAAAAAGTTTCATGATTTAAGCATCTTCTCTCAACAAAAAAGTTGTAAATTTGCAAAAAAATTACACTAATGGACCTGAAATATTTCTTTAATCGTGCAACTGTGAGGGAATACTCCTCACAAGATTTTGACAACAATGTGCTTTACGAAATGATTGAGGCGGCAAGCCATGCGCCCACCACTGGCGGCATGCAGCTCTACAGCGTGGTGGTGACACGCGACAAGGCGATGAAGGAGAAACTTGCGCCATGCCATTTCAACCAGCCAATGGTGACCACTGCCCCTGTGGTGTTAACTTTCTGTGCCGACTTCAACCGATTTGTCACTTGGTGCGAAGCCTCTAATGCCGAGCCTGGCTATGACAACTTCCAGTCGCTGATGGCGGCGATTCTCGATGTCACCATCTTCGCACAGCAGTTCAACACCATCGCCGAGATGAACGGCTTGGGATGCTGCTATCTGGGAACTACCACCTACAACGCCCAAGAGATTGCCGAGGCACTGCAACTCCCCCGTCGTGTGGTGCCAATCATCACCCTCACTGTGGGTTACCCCGCCCAAAAAGAGCAGTTCAAGACCGACCGCCTCCCGCTCCAGGGTATCATCCACCAAGAACAATACCACGAGCTGAGCGCCAAAGAAGTAAAGAAAATCTACAGCCACAAAGAGTCACTCGACGTGAACAAAGCCTTTGTAAAAGAAAACAACAAACAAACCCTCGCACAAGTCTTTACCGACATTCGCTACCCACGCGAGTCAAACGAACTCTTCTCCACAAAGTTTCTCGATTTCTTACGTCATCAGACAATGAATGACAAAATGACTATACGATAGAAAACTTTGCCTCAAATTCCTCAACAAAATACTACGGAACAAAGGACAAGTTTGATAAAAATGCACTATCTTTGTACTTTGAAAACCTATTTATTCACCCAAAAAACTTACTGCTTATGAAAAAATCATTACTATTAATTGTGGCTATGCTCGCCAGCCTCTCGGCTTGGGCACAGCAAACTGTAGTCAATGTTGTGGAACAAAAGGTGAATGTTACACAGCAATCTACCTTGTATGTTGGCGAAGTTGTACTCGATGGGCAGCCATCGTTCTATTATCTCTATTCAGTGGACTTGAAAAATAGCGAAACTGTGTTTGCCGCAGTGAGGGATTGTTTGTCCGATTTCAAAGACGGTAACTTTAGTGCGCTCATGCCAAATATTATTGGAGAAACAGAGAATCTCGGAATCGCGGTCTGTTCAAACAATTCCTATGAGGATATAATGAACTCGGATTGGACGAGCGCAGTTAATGCCGGACAGGCATGCTTGTCGAACACAACTGTCAATTCATCATCCTCAGTTGACCTTTATGAAACTGATGCCGACTTTGCCGCAAAATGTATAGGCGAAGATTTCGCGGAATGCACTTTCATTGATGATGAGGGAAATGATGTGACAGTTTGTGGTGTTCTCGGTAAATTAGCGACCGACATCACCGACGATGTTACCTATACTGTGATAGATGGCAATCTTGTCAAACTCATCGACAGACATATTTTATATACTTGCGAAATGGTCAAGGTGATTTACACCAAGGCCGAGCTTGAATCAACCATGACTGGCATTGAGGAGATAAATGCCTCTGCCAAGAGAGGCCAACGCTACAACCTCATGGGTCAGCCTGTAGGCAAAGACTACAAGGGCATAGTTATTGAAAATGGCAAAAAGTTAATTATCAAATAATAAAACAACACTCTCATGAAAAAATTATTGCTATTATTAGTGGCTCTGATTGCCACAGCGACTGCATGGTCGCAGGACTTCACCCCGCTGCAGTTTGGGGTGGACAATCAATTCGAGATTTCTCGAGATGACTTATATCTATCGTTCACTCCCGAGGAGACCGACTATTATGTGATTTCTACCGTTTCCGACGTGGCCCATGATATATGTATTAATTTGTGGAGCGACTCTCTGTTTTATGCCTATTGCGAGCCCGACGAACTCCAACAGACGTACATCAGCAACCTTGGCTATCCGCACAAGCTCTATGCAGGAGAAACCTACAGGATGAATCTCTACACTGATGATTATGATCTCACTGGAACGGCGACGGTAACAATATCTAAGGGCTATCTCGTCAGTCCCGATGCCGAGAGTGCCGACCTCACTAATGTGCTGTATCCACTTCCTGTTGCAGCCTACGAGGGACAAGAGGTCAAACTCACGGCCTCACCGGGAGTGACTATCAACAACCTAACTGCAACTTCAGGCGGCGAACCTGTCGCCATCACAGCCGATGATACGGGAATGGTTTTCTCGTTCACCATGCCCGCCGCCGATGTCGTCATCAGCGGCTCCTACGAGATGCCTTCGCTCCAACTCGGCGACAATGAGGTGGATTTGACTGCCGAAGGCTCACAATTTGCCTTTGTGCCCGACGAAAGTGGAGCCTACGTTATCACGATGAATTGTGGTGCCGAGGCACAAATATATCTTGTATTGAACAACGACCTGGTAACTATTGGCTATGCGCCTGAGGGCGAAACACTCACGATGGGTGCCATGCTTGAGGCAAATGTGACTTACTATGTCCAGATGATGATTCGTGAGGGCGTGGTCGAGGGTGCAAACCTGAACATCGCCAAGCGCGAACTCCCCCCCATCACTGTGGGCGAGAATGCGATAGACGTTCCGTATGTGGCTACATTCGATTATCCTTTCACCCCTCCAGTAAGCGGAGACTACACTTTCTACACCACTGACGATGGGGCAATATTTCCCCGTGTGAATTTATTCGTTGGCGATTTGCAGATCGGTAGTTATTATAACGACAACTCTGATTTGAATTTCACTGTCAGTATGGTGGCTGGCTGCACCTATACCTTCAAGGCAGCAGCCTCTCCTAATTACCCACATATGTCCACCCTGCATCTGACAGTGGTGTCGCATCAAGTTATACCAGAAACATTCAGTTACATCGACGAGAACCGCGAGACAAAGAGCCACGAGGCAATTGTGCTCACGGGCGATGAGACCTGGCTGGGTATGGATGAACAGGAGAGTTGGTATGTTGCCAAAGGAACGCTCAACTACACCCAGACCCTCAACATCGCTGGCGATGTTCACCTCATCCTCGCCAACGGCGCGGTGATGAACATCGGCTCCGAGGCGTCCCCCGTCAGCGGCAAGGGTATCGATGGCAGCGAATATTATTCCAATCTCACCATATACGGCCAGACGCTCGACGACGACACCGCCGGGCACCTGAACATAAACACCGATGATGGTTGCATCTATGTTGCTGGCGATTATGCCCAACACAGCGGCAACGTCACCGCAAATTCCAGCGATGGCGGCGGTGTCGAGCCATGGTACAACTTCGCTTTCACAGGTGGCACACTCTATGTCACCGCAGATAAAAATGCCATCTATAATGATGATAATGTTGACATTCTCGGTGGCAAACTCTCTGCCATTTGTGTTGGCAACTATTACGGCATCTACTCCTTAAAAGGCATTGTTACCTTCGGTTGGAAGAGCCTTGATGATGAATTCACCATCAGTAACTTTACTTACGCAAGTGCCTACTCCGACATAAAGATTATCGATGGGCAGGCATTTACCGATGGTGAGAACATCTATGACAGCACGACTCCACCCGCCGTACTTTGGGCTTTGACCAACGTGACGCTGCGCCCCGTTGCCACATTCGCCATCAGCCTGCCGGAATCGTTTGAGCACGGCACAGTAATCTGCGACAAGCAGACCGCCTACGAGGGTCAGACCGTGATGCTCACCGTGACTCCCGACAACGGCTATGAGCTCGAAACTCTCACCGTGACCTTCACCAACGAGGACGAGCCAAGCGGCGCACCGATGCGTCTGCAGGGCGGTTCATTAGAGCTCACTCCGGGTGAGAATGGCACATACACCTTCGCGATGCCAGCCCAGCCTGTAACCGTGAACGCCACATTCAAGGAGAGTACCCCAACTGGCATTGAGGAGATAAATGCAGCCAACTCCAAGACCGGCCAGCGTTACAACCTCATGGGCCAACCCGTGGGCAAGGGCTACAAGGGCATCGTCATCGAGAACGGCAAGAAAATCTTGGTTAAGTAAGAATAGAACCGAGCTTGCTTGAGGCTCTTTAATTTCCACTCCGCCAGGAGTGCGAAAAGAATAAGCGTGGGAGGATTAAGACAATTCTCCCACGCTGTTTTTTTGTCAGACAGACAAACATGCATAGAATACTGTATGACAGTGTATTCTGTATGTCTCCTGTGTTCCACACGGGGTCTTTGACCCGCCCAGCATCTTCCGATGCTTTCCGTATCATAAGCATTTTGGGGACTCATTGCGGAAAACAGGAGCTTGCACTATTTGTGTCAAATAAGAAAAATCCCCGACGATTTCTCGTCAGGGATTTGCAAGCTGTAAAAAAGGTTTGAAAATCACATCTCACCTGCATCGGGTCTAACAGACACGACACCTTTAGCGAGGTGCTTTTACTTTCCGCCTTGCTCGTAGTAAAGGGTGCAGGAAGTCTGGTCGCACATCTCAGGTGAACCAAAGTACTGGATTGGACCTGGATAGATGTAGCAAGTCTCCTTTGCCCAAAGCTCGCGGCTGTTGGCAAACACCTGGAAGGGCTTGCCCTTAAGGTCAACGAGCGCTTTCTTGATAACAGGCTTCTGCTTGCCGTTGCGGTGCTCCATGTTCATCATCATGGTGATGGGGATACCACCAGCCTCCCACTCGGTGGCGGGCTTGGCAAGGTGACGAATCGCAGACATATAGCCGGTAGCACCAGCGTTGATAAGCATAGTGGCATTGAAACCAAGAGCGTAGCAGTAGTCTGCATCGAAGTTCGATGGGTCGGCGCAACGGCCTTCGTAGCCGAAGAAGTGGTGCTGAGTCTTGAACTTGCCCACAAAGCGACCTTCATCTTTCATCTTCTGAAGCTTCTTAGCCACCATCTCGCTGAGCAGTTTCTCGGTCTCGATGAGCGACAGCTGCACGTTGCCGTGAGGGTCACGGTCGAGGGTCAGCTGACGTGCAACGGTGGGTGGCAGAGTCTCAAAACGCTGCTTGTTCTCTGGACTCAGCTTCGAGAGCACGAATGCGCGCTGGTCGTCGAGATGCAGCTTCGAGAAGTTAGGGTTCTCAGCAAGGATATCGTTGAGCTCATCGATAAGCTTCTTCATGGCTGGCATAAACTCTACAAGACCCTCGGGGATGAGCACGGTACCGTAGTTCTTGCCCTTGGCGGCACGAGCTGCCACCACGCGAGCGATATCGTTTACGACATCGTCGAGATACATGTTCTTGGCAGCCACTTCCTCGCCAATTACACAGTAGTTTGGCTGAGTCTGAAGAGCGCACTCAAGAGCGATATGAGATGCCGAGCGTCCCATGAGCTTGATGAAGTGCCAGTACTTCTTGGCACTGTTGCAGTCGCGCTCCACGTTACCGATAAGCTCGCTGTAGAGCTTGGTGGCAGTGTCGAAACCGAAGGAAATCTCCACCTTCTCGTTCTTGAGGTCACCGTCGATGGTCTTGGGCACGCCAATCACCTGAACAGGAACGTTCCTGGCCTTGTAATACTCGGCGAGAACGGCGGCATTAGTATTGCTGTCGTCACCTCCAATAATCACAATAGCCTTGATGTTAAGCTTGTTGATAATCTCCAAACCTTTCTCAAACTGCTCTTGTTTCTCGAGCTTGGTACGGCCTGAACCAATCATGTCGAACCCTCCGCAGTTGCGGTACTCATCGATGATTTCGCGGGTGAGCTCCTTGTAGTCGTGCTCAATAAGACCCTCAGGACCCATCAAGAAACCGTACAGACGGCTGTTCTCATTGATAGCCTTGATGCCGTCGAAAATGCCACAAATCACATTGTGACCGCCAGGAGCCTGACCGCCAGAGAGGATTACGCCAACGTTGCACACCTCATCGCTGTGCATACTGGTGGCTTTCTCATCTTTTACAAAAGTGATCTCGGGAAGGCCGTAGGTGTTAGGGAACAACGCCTTGATTTCCTCTTGATTACCTGCCGACTCAGTAGCAGCGCCCGCCACAGCCTTCACTGGCCCCTGCAAAGCGGCAGGAAGCTTAGGTTGATAAGACGAACGCAACTGTTGAAGAATACTTTTCTGTTTAAATTTTAGAATATCCATATTATTACCCTTAAATGAATTTTAACTATTAACCTATTTTTTTTGCAAAGTAATAAAATAATGTCATTTTATGCAATAAGAAAACATATAAAAAATCTTTATGAGGCATGTACACCGATTGCATAACACATTGGATAGTCGTTACAAAGTCAACAACAATAACGGACAAGAATCCTCACTGAGGTTCCCTGTGTTTCAGCATTACTATTGAACACAATTATAAACCAAACTAGCTTGAGGCAAGCTAGCGAGCAAAACGAGCTTAGTCCCTAATGCGAGGTTCGGGGATTTCGCAGCCACGACAGAAGCGAACGGCAATATGGCGGTCGTCGCCCATGTAGATGAATCGCTCGAGTCTATGTATCAGCGAGTAATTGTCGTGATTAAGGTCACTATCGTCAATAACGAGAGCATCGAACTCGTAGCCTGGCTCAAAGCTGCCCACCTTGCCAAAGAAACTTCCAGCCGATTTGGTGGCAATCCAAAAGGCCTCGGAGAGCGTGAGGAAATGCTTGCTCTTGTCATGGTTGTAGTACAACTTGCTCATCTGGATGGCATAGACCATCATACGCATAATACTCAGGTCGTTACCCCCACTAATGTCGCTACCTAAGCCCACCTTTACTCCGCTGTTAAGGAACGAGCGGATGGGTGCTATGCCGCTTCCCAGGTTCAGGTTCGAGGTTGGACAGTGCGCCACCATCACATTGCGGCGGGTCATCAGCTCCAACTCGTCGCCTGCCGTAAAGACGCAGTGAGCCATGATTGTGGGGGTCTGTCCGAAGAGTCCGTAGCGGTCGTATGCATCGCCATAGTTGCGGCTCTCAGGTTCCAGTTCACGCACCCAGGCGACCTCGGAGGCATTCTCCGACAGGTGGGACTGCACAGGCAACTGGTAACGTTGCGCCAACTCACCGCAGGCTCGTAACATAGCGGGAGTACACGAGGGTATAAAGCGTGGAGTGATGATAGGCTTTACGAGGCCGTCGGGGTCATTCCACTCAGCAATTATCGCCTCATTCCTTGCCATAGCCTCATCAACCCTCACGTGGAGCGCATCGATGGCGTTGCGGTCCATATCGACCTTTCCCACCATAGCTCCCATGCCCGCTTCACGAAACAGCTCCATGAGCAAACGTGTACTTTCTAAGTGGATGGTGGCAAAAGCCACAGTGCGCATAGTGCCGAAGCGCCACAAGTCATGCACAAAGCGGCTATACATACGCTCTGCGTAGTGAGTGTCTTTATATTTCGCTTCCTCGGGGAAAGTGTACTGTTTTAGCCACGGCAGCAGTTCCAAATCCATGGAAATGGCTTGGTTGCGGTATTGCGGCGCGTGCACGTGCATGTCGTTCATAGCGGGGATGAGCAGACAGTCACCGTAATCCACCACATCTTCAACATCCTCGCCAAAAGCATCGGCATTGCTTGCCAAGCCCACTACGCGTCCGTTCTCCACACCCACATAGCCGTGCTCCACAACCTCAAATTGTTCCTTTTCGCGAGTAAAAATAATGTTTGCCTTGTAAAGTTTCATGAGTAATGTTTTTATAAGGAATCAGAAGATTTATTCTGATAGAGATTGCAAATTTACTAACTTTTTTCTTTATGTCCAAATATTGAAATTTGAAAATAATAATATTGAGATTTGCATATTTTAAACTCTTTGCTAAAAACATCCTGAGCCACATCAGCAGAGAATTTGATGCTATTACAAGGATTTTCGGGCATTGAGTTATTGACTTTTAAATATAAATATGTAATTTTGCCACATCATTTTTAACAGCAGTAAATGGAAGACAACCCGCGACCACTCAAAGAACGCACCGAGCAGAGCCTTTTCTGGAGCATGCTGAACAACGGCACGCTTCAGGTGTTGAACCTGCTCTTCGGCATCGTTCTTGCCCGTCTGCTCACACCAGGCGACTATGGTATAGTGGGCGTGCTTACCATTTTCTCACTTATTGCCGGCAACCTGCAGAGCAGCGGATTCACCCAAGCTCTCATCAACCTAAAGCCCCCAAAAGACAAGGACTACAACTCGGTGTTCTGGTTCAATGTGATAGCAAGTGTAATTCTTTATGCCATCCTTTGGTTCTGTGCGCCCTTGATAGCCTCATTCTTCCACCAACCCGTACTGGTGGGTGTGTCAAGATTTGTATTTCTTGCTTTTCTGATTTCGTCATTAGGTATCGCTCATGGAGGCTATATGCTTAAGAACATGATGAACCGTGAGATTGCTATCATAAACCTTATTGCGCTAATGTGTTCTGGCGGCACTGGCATAGTGCTGGCTTTCAATGGATATGCTTATTGGAGTCTTGCCTGGCAACAAGTCATTTATATCACTGTACTCAACTTGGGGCGTTACTACTATGTGAAATGGCACCCAACATGGCACATTGATTTTGGTCCAGTGAAACGGATGTTTGCCTTTGCCGTCAATATCCTCTTCACCAACATCATCAACACCTTGAACGGACAGATTCTCACTTTTATTTTCGGGCGTTTCTTCCCCATATCGCAAGTTGGCAACTACTCGCAAGCCAACAAATGGAACACGCAGGCCAACACCTTTGTCAGCGGCACGATGGGGCAAGTAGTCCAGACAGTGCTTGTGAACGTGAACGATGACAAGGAACGGCAAAAACGCGTCTTCCGCAAAATGATACGGTTTACAGCCTTCATCTCCTTCCCTGTGATGCTGGGACTGGCATTGGTAGCTAAGGAGTTTATTGAGGTAATGCTGGGTGACAAGTGGACTGAATGCATCCCGCTGCTACAAATACTATGCATCGCAGGAGCATTCATTCCGTTATATACTGTTTATCAACATCTTGCCATCGGTTGCAAGCGCAGCGACCTATACCTGTGGTGCAACGTGGGTCAGATAGTGTTTCAGATAGGCCTCATCTTGCTGTGCTACTATCTGTTCTCGAAGTCTATCATAGTGATTGTCACGGTGTATTCTGTCTTCTCGATATTATGGCTCGCCACATGGCAAGTGGTGGCGAAGCATCTGACAGGACTGAAATGGATAGAAGCGATTCTCGACATCGTGCCATTCATGGTAATCACTGTGGCGGTATTTGCAATTGCCTATTTTTCAACTCTATGGATTGATAATAACGTACTGCTTCTCATTGCCAAAGTGATAATAGGCGCCGCCCTCTACATCGCTGTGATGAAACTGGCAAAGGTGAAAATCTTCGCCGAGTGCTGGGATTTCATGCGGCAAAAACTGAAACGCAAACATTCTTCTCAATGATTTTATGAAACGCATTACCGACATAAATGAGCTGCGCTCAATACAGATAGCGATTCTCGACTCAATCCATGAGTTCTGCCAGCGTGAGGGAATCACCTATTTCCTTTCAAGTGGCACATTGATTGGTGCGGTCCGCCACAAGGGCTACATACCGTGGGATGATGACATCGACCTTTATATGCCGCGAGAGAACTACGAGCGTTTCATCACTTCATATTCATGCCAGTCAGGAAGATTCCGTGTAATAAATCCTCATACCGAGCAGAAATATTATTATTCCTTCGCCAAAGTGGTAGACACCTCTACCAAAATGGTCGAGACCGAGGCGCCAGGCTATGAAATAGGTGTTTATATCGACATTTTCCCTGTTGATTACATCAGCGATAATCCAGAGGAAAGAGCAAAGGTATTCAAGCGTAAACACCTGTTATACAAAATCAGACGATGCAAAATTTCGTACAACAACCCGCTGTATTCAAAGTTGGCTTATATCGTCTATAAGCACTGGCCGCGCTCGCTCAGAAGTATTAACAATGAGATAGAAGAGCTCAAAACAAACTGCAAAAAGTCATCTTTGGTATGCAACCTTACCGAGGCGGGTCCTGGCATAGAGGGTTGCTTTCCTGCAAGTTGCATCGCCAGCGACGTTGATATCGAGTTTGAAGGCAAATTATATAAAACAATGGTGGGATATAAAGAATATCTCACCAAGACCTACGGCGACTACATGACCCTGCCGCCAGTAGAGAAACGCGTCCAGCACGATTTTGAGGCTTATTGGCTTGACTGACCTATCATATCCATGCCCCAATTATAAACTTCGTCGATGATAGGTGTCGAGAAATGCAAATCTCTAGCAACCTTTACTATAGAATATAGTCCGTAGGGAAAATCTTCGGTAAAATAGCGGCTGCTGAAATCTGGCTCATAGCCGTCATCGTCATTACCTATCATAGGAGCCACCAAAGACTTGAATGCAGGGATTGAAGCGAGTTTGTTACGCAGCGACTGCTCGTCGTGGCTTTCATAGTAGTCGAGGACATTTGGAATCGCGTTGTCAGCAACAGGAAGCAACTTAAGCATGGCTTGAAATTCTCGGTCCATCTCAATATAATAATGTGCAGCATCAATAGTCCAATCGGCATAGAACATGGGACATCGGTCATATTTCACTCCAGGTTTCCAATCTTTCCACATTGTATAGATGCGTGAAGTGTGAAGCAGCGGATTGCTATTGGTGAGACTGACCTCGTAATGACTACCCAGCAACCTTACAGGAACGTGGAAAATGCGCTCAAGCAATGACACAAATTCACGCTTCTTGCCATCAGCAGTGTTCTCAATCGCAACGCTAAGGCTTGGCTTATAGCCTAATAGATTTGCACTCTTTCCATATTCCTTGGTGCGGGCAATGAAAGGCACTCGCTGAAAGCCAAAAACGGAAATATCAGATGCCAGGACTTCGGCTGCCATAAAGAAAAAGCCAGTACTTGACACTACTGTTCCAATAAAGGTAGTATCACTTAGATAGGGTCTAATCTGTTGCAGTGTGTCTTTAATGGCATAGCCCGGCAGGCACAGCAGCACAATGTGAGCATTAGGCACAACCAGCGAAGGGTCATTGGTTGCGCACGACAATTTTCCGTTAAAAAGATGACCATTCATGTCAGTGACTTCAATCGCCTTAGACCATTTCTCGGGATGGCGCGTCAAGACACTTACATTATAATCTTCTTGAGAAGCGACAAATCCCACTATAGTGTGCCCAAGTGAGCCTCCACCGCAAATGCAGACATTTATCATATTGATTGTAAAGCATTGATTAATTTATCATTATCCTCGCTAGTACGGATGGCAATGCGAATGTAATTCTTACCTTGCAAACCAGTCTTATTGTTACAGTCCTTAATGAGGATATTGTGGCGGTTCAGTAGTATCTCGGTGAGTTCGTTGGCAGTAAAACGGTCGGTCACTTCACACAAGAAATAGTTAGCCTGCGAGGGAATAATTCGCAAATATTGTATTTTTCTCAACTCCGCTGCAAAGCGATTACGTTCTTCAATAAACTTGCCGCACGCCGCCTTGTAGAACTGCTCGTACTTATTGAAAATCTGCATATAAAACTCGGCAAAGGAGTTGATGTTCCATATTGCCGCATCTTTCTTTACAAAAGCTATGATCTCAGTATCGCTGCTTGCCATCACGCCAAGCCTCAAGCCTGGCACACCATAGCTCTTGCTGATGCTCTTCATCACCACCAAATTTGGAAAATGAATCAAAGTTTCATTACAAAGCAGTGAACTAGTAGCATAATCGTCGGAAAAATCCACAAACGACTCGTCAACAATCAGTCTCAGGCCACGTTGCCGACACCACTCGGCTAAATCCAACACATTTTTCTGGCCAATAAAGTTGCCCGATGGATTGTCGGGGTTGATAAGCAGCAGTGTGCTTATTTCCTTGTCGACAAAAAAATCCTTTAAGTCTTCGGCTGTATATCGCATGTCGGGATTAGTAGGAATGAATGTCACAAGGCGAGAACGGTCAATGCGATTTGGGTATTCTTCAAAAGTGGGAAACACAACTCCAATCTTGCCATCGATGCGTGACATAAGACTCTTAATAAGTTCGGAAGCCCCGTTGCCTACTACCACAAAATCCTGCTTGATGTTAAAGTACTTACCTGCAAGTAGCGAATTAACCTGCATTCCAGAGGGATATTCGGTTAGAAGCACGTCAAAGTTGGCTCGAAGCTCGTCTTTCATACGCTTAGGAGGGAAATATGGGTTCACAAGATAGCAGAAATCTAGCATCTTGGGGAAACGCCAATAACCACCATAACGTTTAGTGTACTTACCCAAGCGCTCATGCTCGCTGGCGAAGATGTTCTCGGCTATATCCAGGTCTTGAACGTCGTCAATCTCATACCACCGTTTGTTACCAATGGGCAACGCTTTTAAATTGGCGCCATCGAGCAAAGTGATTACTCTCAGCACCTGCTCATAATACTCATTGTTGCCCATTACTCGGCAGTAGGCATCAAGGAACGGGACATAAACCCTTTCACTGAACTCACGGCTGAACTTGTAGATGTTCACTGTCTTATAATAGGTGTCCACCTCATCATAATTAAACGCCTTTTTAGGCACAAAATTAACGATATTGTTGTCTCCGTCGATACGTACCATAGTGCCATCCATCCAGGTCTCATATTTTGCCACAAGAGCAAGGTTGGGATAAGGGTCGGCGAGAATCATCTCAAACATCGCATCGTCAAATATCAAATCGCTCTCGATAAGCAGCGTGTCGTCCTTCACCAATTCTTCTTTAGCAAGGGCGAGCGAGTAGATGTTGTTGGTCTTGTCATAAATGGGATTGATGACCCATTGGATGGGAATGCCATCATAGCTGTCGCCAACATGCGCCATAAGCGATTCGCGGCAATATCCCGCCACAATCACCACTCGATCAATATTTTGTGCCTTGAGTTGGCGAAGCACGCGATCAATAAGCTTCACACCATTAACCTCAATCATGCACTTGGTGTTGTTGCGGGTTTTCTCTCCCAAGCGGCGGCCCATTCCTGCCGCCAATATCAATGCTTGCATATATATTCTTAGTTTAAATTCAGTTATTACTTCAACGACCAGCAAAGGTAAGATATATGCGCCGTGTTGCCAAATAAAGGAAATTGACCACCTTGTAGGGCATGGCATCACACTTGAACAATTTCTCGAAACATCGAGTCACCAAGTGGGTAGTCTTTTGAGTGAAATGCTCATCAACCAGTGCCCTATCCACATTAAAGCGGCGTGCAAATCTCCATACGTTAACCCACCCTATCTGCATGGAAAACGAGAATTCATTCCATTGCTCATGCGATGCCATAAATGTGCCTATCAATTCTTGTGCCTTAAAAAACGACACCGCATTTCGTGTGGTTATGTTGTTGGTGTAGGATTGAGGATTGTCGTTGCGATAAAAATACACACATCGGTCAACCATGCCGCGACGAGCGCTGATAAGCAGGCGTGGCAGAACCGAGAAGTCCTCGCCATAGTCTATGCCTTGATAAAAATGGATGTCATTGTCAAAGAAGAGCGACTTCTTTATCAGTCGTCCCCAAATGCGATTGGAGTCAACATTTTGACATAGGATTATCTTGAGATAGCCCTTATCTGAGACATGCAAAGGCATAAACTCCTTGACAAGATTCTCATTAGAGACAACACCATAACCACCATCAACCATCTCAGCATGAGATTGCTCCATTTCATTGACAAGACACTCAATCATGTGAGTGTCAACATAGTCGTCGCTGTCAACAAAAACCACAGCATCGCCAGTGGCGGCATCGAGGGCCGTTTGCCGAACAATCGCAGACCCCTGGTTACGCTCATGAGCGATAATGCGTACCTGTGACACACGCTCGGGATAGCGTGCCACCACGTCACGCAACCGCTCAATGGAGGCATCGGGCGTGCAGTCATTCACAAAGATATATTCCACATCCTTGTAAGTCTGTTGCATGAGAGATTCAGCGCACTGCTCTATATACCTCTCAACACCATACACTGGCACAAGCACCGACACTTTCATTT
>JAFYYG010000074.1 GCA_017557625.1 Muribaculaceae bacterium | reverse complement strand
GTGATAGTGTTCACTCCGTCTCCTATGCGACAATAAGCAAAATTTTCTCCAACTGTGATGCTGAAGCAGCCGTTCCCAAACGTGTTTGAGTTACAGCCGTTCCCAAACGTGTTGTTTCGACAGTAGTTCCCAAACGTGTTACTGCTGCAGTAGTTCCCAAACGTGTTGTTGTAACACTCGTTCCCAAACGTGTTTGCACCACAGCTGTTCCCAAAGGTGTTATTTTGGAAATTGTTCCCAAAGGTGTTGCGATTGCAGCCGTTCCCAAACGTGTTTCTTGAACAACCGTTCCCAAACGTGTTGTTATAGCAGCTGTTCCCAAAGGTATTGTCAAAGGCGTTGTTCCCAAACGTGTTGCTATAACAGTCGTTCCCAAAGGTGTTATTTTGGAAATTGTTCCCAAAGGTGTTATTATAGCATTTGTCACCTAAACGGTTTCCAGAAGTTTCATCGAAAGAATATTGCCAATAGCTTTCATCTTCGTTGTAGAAGCAATACGACATCGACATAAAAACGTTGTTTGGCAAATCTATTGCTCCTTCAGAGTAAAGACTATCTCCATCGTTATTCATAACAACACGATCAAGATTGCGACCTAAAACATTATCCTTGCAGATATCGATAGTGCCTGCCTCCTCATATTCTTCGGCTGACCACAGTTTAAATTCTTCTGTTGCAGCAACTGGATTGACCGATTTGTCATAATCTGTCAATTCGCCATCAACATCTTTTCGCCAACCGTGGAAGGTGTAATGCCAACGCCAATCATCAACATCATCAATCTCTGCCGCCGCTGGTGCGACAACCTCGCTAGTGGTTGCGTCATATATTCCATAATAGAACGGATTATCATCTGCATCATAAATCAACGCAGCTTTCAATTCATCCGAACCCTTTGTCATCCCAGTAATTGCCCAACGCTTGAACTGAATGTTCTTGAAATCATAAGGACAGTCGTTGCCCCATTCATCTATCATGCGATAGATAACGCCCTTGCCACAAGCGACAACTTCGCTGACTTTGTCGGCAGGAAAGAATTGGTCATCGTAGGTCTGTGTTCCACCGGCAGGATAAAGTGTGTTGGTAAAAAGCAAAGTCTCGCCATCGGTCCAGCCGTAGAAGTCACCAGTGTCGTTCGATGGGTCACGACGGAAAGCAGTGTCATTGTCCTCAATCTTGAAGCCTCCATCATCGGCCCACGCAAAACGCTTCACGTCATTGTCGAGACAATACCAAAGCTGCCATGCCTCGAGCTTTGAATCCTTGAAGTAGGTGTCGCCTTTGTGTGGCATCGCCCATGCACGCTCAGAGAGTGTGGAGGGAGAGAGTGCCATCACTACCACATCGAACTGGTGACCGGCTGAGCGTGTGTCGGTCTGGATGGTGGTAGTCGCATAGTCAGTGATGCGGTAGAGCATCCCTGGTTCCAAGAGCGCATTGTCGCGCATGTCCTTGAGTTGCGCCCAGGTGACAGAGTTAGTGTCGTTCTCGGGCATCTCCATCTTGTCAAGGAAGTGATGTTTGCCATCACGCCCCTTGTAACGCAGGTAGTCACCCTTTGATGTGTGGACCTCCTGCAACTGAGGATTTCGTAGGTTTCCCATAGTTAATCAATATTATTCAATGAAATCTTTATCTTCATAAGTAGTGTTGGTCTCGCCAGCTCCGCTGCTATACTCTACGGTATATATTCTCATGCCAGTACTCGTCATCACTCCGAACTGCACAACATCGTTACTGCGCCTAGCAATCCACACCACAGGTTGACTATTAACCATAATCAACACTTGTGGCGTTGCCTGTGATACGTTAATCAACTCATCAAGTTGCTCACGAGATCCGCCAACTCTCAACGCCCAATTGGCATTGTACACAGGCAGAGGTATTGAAGATTTCTCTACAACGCAGTAATCTGCACCGCTCGGGCGAGTAACACGGTACACACCCATCTTGATTTGCCTATTGTCATCTACCTCTAAGAAAGAAAGTATTATTGCTCCGTTGGTAACATCAATACCCGAAGCAACAATGTTATACTTCTTTATCAGCTTCTTGCCTCCTTCGATTGCGGCTAGCATTGAGGTGTATCGAACAAGCTGTCGCCTCTCTGGATTGGATTCACTGACAGCACCCTCCTCACTATCAAGCCATGTGGCACTGTGATATTCTGGAGTCTTGGACAGTTTGCTTTCGGTCGTAGTCTTAAAGGATTCAAGTGTTGACACACGCGAAGCAAGTTGCGATACCTGAGCACTTGCTTGTTGCGCTGCTGTGGTTGCTGACTGCGCACTGGTGTAAGCAGACAGAGCTTTGTCCAACGCTTCGGCCACATCGCTTGCTATCGCTGCCAGGTCATCGGCAACGTCGCCCGCTGCCGCTTCTGCCGACCGTGCGGCAGACAAAGCAGAGTTGGCAAGGTTGATTGCGGTCTGCGCTGCTTCAAGTGCTGTGGCTGCTGCATTGGCGATATCAGAATCGTCAAGATCTGGAAGGATGTCAATAATCTGCTGAATGATTGCACCCAACCGCTCGGGGGTGATACTGCTCGCTGTTGTCTCGGCACGCAAGGCATCAACGAGGGCAGTTAATTCGTCTAATACTGATTGGTTCATAGTTACAACTTTTTATTTTCAAAGTTATCATTTTGCTGCCGTCAGCAAAAAGACAACACCGCACTATGCAAATAATGTGGAGCAATACCGTGCATTATGCATGAGACGCAATACCGCACTTCGGCAACTTCGCACATATTCCGCACGGCAGAGAGAGGGAAAGCGAGCGCACGCCGTAGGGCGGTAGGAAGGTCAATCGTGACAAATGGGCGAAGTTTTCGCCCCTTTGAACCCCGAGAGTGCTTGCTACACAAGCACTTTTCTATATTTTCGCTTTAAAACGATTAGACATCGTGAGCGAAAATCGCCTTAAAATTCCCAAAATGTGCCTTAAAATGGGCATTTTTGGCGCATTTAGGGTCCCAATTTTAGGCGAAAGTGCGCAAAAATTCCCTTTTAGATGGAATTTTTGCGGTTTTTGGTGTAAAAATTCAGTTAAAAGTGAATTTTCACGGAAATTAGCGGAAATTTGAGGAACATTTCCCTTAAATGGTGGAATATTGCCATTTAAGGATAATTTTTCACACATAATAGGCACTTATTTTACAAAATCGGCAAAAAGTAACATAACTCGCCTGTTATGTTACTTTTTGGGCGATTTCTTAACACGTCACACTCCAATGGCTAAAAAATCGTGTCAAAGGAACAAGACCCCGGGGAACCCGAGGCCTTGAACGAATTACACGGAGCAATGAAAAAACTATCGTTTGTATCTTTGGATGGCGAGCAATGCCAGGATCATTGCAACGCAAGTGATGATAATAAGCGTTGTGTTGGGAGGCTTGCTTACCGCAGTGCGGTCAACATCTTCGTGAGAGTCCTCTTTCTTGGAGACATCGGTTGATGTCGAGTCGGTACTAACCTTTGTCTCGCTGCTCTTGGAGGAAGCAGCACTCTCGCTGCCGATGGTGGCACCAGTGGCACGGATGTAGATGGGAGTGACACCACCGACCATAGGCGATGTGTTTTGGGAGAAAAACGGGAAGGAAACCGCCTTCTCGGCGGTTTCGCTTCCCTCTCGGTCGGGCGTCGGTGAAAGCGCAGCGAATTGAGAGAAAGAGTTGATATCTGGTGCAAGCCACATCTCAAGAGTGTCGAAATGCAGCGAGAAGTTTTGCATTGATGTTGCCTCGGTGTTTGTCGCCTCTATCTCGGTTGTCGCCGACATGGCAGTAGAGTCGACGGCAACCGATGTGGTGACGCTTTTCTGCGAGCGACATCCGCTGCAGAGGCAAATCAATAAGCAAAACAAGAAGCCAAGAAAGAATCCTAAGAAGATGGAGCACAGTCCAGCTGCGCATCCTGTTTTTTGTTCCTTATCCATAGTCAAAACCAATATCCTTTAGAGTCTTTTGTGTTCTTAAATGCAGGTTCCGCATAGTATTCCGCCACCGATGAAGCTTTCCAAGTTTCATCGTTTTTGCGGAGATGGTTCACTACCGCGTCAATCATCTGGTGCTTGAACATCATGCCATTCAGGAATCCAACGACAACTGACACTATTTTAGATCCCAAGACTCGGTCATTGACTGACTCGGCATCATCGCCATCGGAGCACATGGCAGCGCAGATGCGCGCCATCACCTCAAAGGAGATGTAGCGCTCGGCAAGTCTTGTGACAAATCCTTCGGAATACTCACGCATAGCCAAGAGAGCATCCCATTTGCTCGGGAAGGGATTTTCCCGATGCAACTTATATGTGTCGGCAAGATGCAGGTCCTGGAGAGGTGACCTTGCCCAGAACTCGCGCTGCTCGCTCGACTGCCAAGACTCTGTTTTGTAAAGCATAGGATAGAGTCGAGAGATGGCGAAGTCTCGGCGATCCACGCAAGACTGCATCAACCTCTCCACACGCTCCTTGCTTGCAGGCACCACGTTGTTGTTTTGTACAACACCGAATCCGTTAGGTGTGAGCACAAGGTCCAAGGAAGGGATAGCACGGCGCAAGGCGTCGCACGCCACAATGGTAACACAGAGGTTGAAGATTGTCGAGTCGGCAACCATGCTGGTTGCCGTGGCATCTCCAACTATCTGTGATATCAACCAATCCTCGGATGCAGCAAGCTCGAGCTTTATTTTGTCAAACAGTGTAGTCTCGCCTTCCACTACCATAATGTCGTTTCCGAACACATTTTCTAGTTTCGATTGTGATGTTACGAATATCATAGTCATTCATTTTCGAGGGTTACCATTTTTGCGTCAGTGTTCTCATCAAGCGTGGTGAGTTGGATGAACGGCACGCTAACCGCTACATCCTTCCACTTGTTGAAACGGATAACGATGTTGTGCGGCACAAACATCAAGTCGTGGAAAGGTTTCTGAAGGGCCTGGGCAATGGTGTAGAGTTCGCGTTTATCGGAACCGCTGTTATTAGACTGCGACTTGCCAGGCACTGAGCCCACAAGGTTGCTGTGAACCTGAAGCGTGAAGCAAATCATGTTCACCGCCTCTTGAATGTCGGTCTCCCAATCGCCACCTTCCTTGCTGGAGTCGATGCGAGTCACAACAACCTCGTGCTGTTCTTTGCCATCGGGAGTGACATAGAAGTTGGAGAACCAGGTTTTGCCGCTATTCTCGGCACCAGTGAGGAAATCAAGAATCTGCTGTTTTTCGGCAGCCACACGCTTCGCCTGTTCCTTAGGGTCGGTGATGTGCTCACGTCGGAATATTCGGTCAAAATATTTGTCGGATATCTCGACATGATATTTGAGCGGCGCAGTGTTCTTAATCTTGCTTTCCTTCGCCACAGCGATAAGACGCTTGATGTTGTACCACTTCGAGCGCAAGATGCTCGCCCAATAAGGGATAGGGTAATAAGTGTGGTCCACGGTAGGGATGCGAGTAAGGACGGCAAACTTCGTGCCTGTCTTCCTCGAGAGCAAGTCTGTGAAAGGATCTTGCTCGTCGAGCAGCGGTATGACCTCCACATCGTCAACCATAGGCGAGTTTCGCCAATTGGCATAAAGCACATGCTCCATCTTGCCTTTTTTGTTCACCACCTGGAAGCGGCAATACATTGCCTCTTTGCGCAGCATCCTTACAATCTTTGTCCTGTCGGCGTTAAGAATAAAGACCGTCACGGCGAAACCCCAATGCTTGAGGTCTTGCGCCATGCCCATGAAGATAGAAGGCAGGTGGTTGAACAACTTCCAATCCTCCACATCTTTAGAAACTTTTGGAGCTGCTTGAGTTGTGTCGTACTGCAACCCGTTGCCATAGCACATTTGCGCATTCCACATAAGGCATGTGGAAAGCGTCTCGTCCTGTTCAATAAGGTCGAGAATGTTGTAGGGCATTAGGTCATCAGCACCCCAAGGCATGTAGGAGATATCGTCGGAAAGTCTCAAAGGCGAGATATTGTCGTCCTCGCGAAACACCTTTGACGAGTCAACACTAAAAGCAGCGCGGGCCGATACACCAGGTATATCTTCCACGCTTTCTATCATATATTTCGGAATTCCCATACTACAAGAATATTTCGATATCGTTAATTTTGAACAAACATACGTCCCTAAGAGTCCTTATCTGTCGCGAGTCAAGCAGCTTCACTTGGCGAGTCCCTGTGCGGAAATTGTATCGCAACCCGACACAATTCTTGTAATTCAGCACCCTTCCATCGGCAGCCCACAGCCACAGTTCCACGGGGTCACCGGCATCTATCATCTTGCGTGCTGTTGTTATGTGAACCTTGCTTGCCATCAGTCGAAGTTGCTATCGTATTCGTCACTGAATATGCCATCATCCTCAACATGCGGCACATTGGCGTGCTTGCGCCCATCACGATGCCTCCATGTGAACTTTGCCGATGGCATTTCCCCTCGCTCGTCGCTGAACTCGCAGGTGCGACTTGATATAACAATCTCGTCATTATCTGGCTGCAGCAACACCTTTGGCGACTCGCACATCTGCTCCACCAATGACACATCATCGCTGGTGAGCGGTGATGTTATGACATCAAATTCCACCTTATGATCCATGTGGGCAATCACGGCACGTCGTCGCACTTGCGCCACAGAGCGGTCGCCAACTTGCTTTCGTTCGGTGACACAATTCAGCGGAAGCATCTCCGGCAAGTTGAAGCAGTTGGTAAAGCAGAACACAACATCAGCGGGAATGTCGATGAAATAGTAGAACATCTGTCGCGCACCAAGCGAGAAAGTCACTGTCCTAACATCGTCAACATCGGCAAGTTCGGCAACGGCATCAACGTCAAACTCCACGCAATCTGAAGAGATGAGCGAAGAAGCGTTGCTAACCGTTGCTACTCGCATAATGCCGTCGTCCATGTAGCCGACCTGCATCCTTAGCGTCTCGTTGCCGTTGTCAGGGTCAAAGAAAAAAAGCTGCTCGACCGCGTTCCTGTCAAGCCGCTTGGCGTGAGCAGTAGAGAGGAAGTTCTGACGACAGAAATCTTCCACATCGTTACTCATGCTATATGAGCAATAAATAACCTGAAACTGACACAGCTGCGTCAAATCGGTTGGGTCATCATCGTCAACCTCCGAGATTGTCACCTCTGAGAAAAATTCCTCACGGTCAACCATGTCCTGCTCCACGAGTTCAGCGAGTTCGACGAGTTCCGCCAAGCTGTTGTGGGCAAAGAGCATGACACGGAGAATCTCGGTTCCGTCCACATCAACAGCCACGTTGATATGGTCGTTTGCCGTAAACTCCAGGTCAGGGATATCCCCAGACCACATTATCGATGGAATGTTAGTGAGCAGCGTTGCCATGTTATTTATTTTTTATCAAAGATATAGTTATTGCAGTATTGCATAAAAGACAATTAAAAATCAGCCCTACCTTCCCAGGCAAGGCTGGAGAGTAATCCATAATTTATTAATGAACTCAATTAAGATATTCCTGAGAATCCAGATGTGGCCGCAGAGAAAGAACGCTGGGGCAACTTCTCGCAGCCTATATATAGAGTGTCGAAAGCGTCGGTGCCATCGGTGCGGTGTTCAAGAAGGTTTTCCTCATTCTCGGCAAGTTTCTCCCCTGCTTTGTGCTTCTGGAAACCATTGCGCCCGCGCACTACACCTGCCGACTGGATGGCAAGAATAAGGTCGTCGTTGTTCTGCCTGTTAAACATGGGCACAAGGTTGTTCCTCCCAGCGAAGCCCTGGTTTATGAGCAGATATTTCTCGGCGTGTTTCATGGGATGGCCAAGGTAAACGTCGTTAACCGTCCACCCATGCGCCTCAAATCCGTGCTTCACCACCCAATGGAAGTCCTGCTCATTGACTGCATAGTTAGAACCAAGGGCGGTGGTGTCGTAATAGAACACCACCTCTTTGTTCTGGTGATGCGAGTAATAACTGCAGAAATCGTCAATGAGTTCAGGAAGTTTGCGCTCAAACTTCACATAGAAGGACTTCAACACAAGCAGTTTGCCGTCTCTCGGCTGCCCTGCCACTATCCAGTTGATATTGGCATTGTAGTCCATTCCAATGCTGATGGGTTCCAAAGGATCCAGGTCGGCATCGGCTCGGCAGTCTAGCGTACCATCCTTGAACGACTCTTGCCACTCGAGGGCGTCAAGATACTTGAAATCGCTTGCATCATACTTGTGGCGCTCACGCATGGAGGAGTAGAATCCATCCTTGGCGATTCCTATACGTTGGCAGAGAATTGACGTTTGGAACGTCAACGGAGTCAGGTCACGCTTCATCTGCTTAATATAGTTCTCACCGAGAAGCTGAAGATTCTCGATGGAAGAATACTCCTTGTAATAGACCGCCACTGAGCGCATCTTATTCAAGTCACGGTCAAGATACTGCAGACGCTTGCGAAGGTAGGAAGGCACAGTCTGACCTTTCCTTTTCAACTCCTTCACATGCTCGCGGATGCTCCATATCTTGTAAATGGTTCCCTCAATAGTGGCAATTAGTTCTGGGTCCATTTTGTCCTTGTAGTGCAAGAACCAGGATCCCTTAGATGTTTGAGGCATATCACTCAAAATCATCATAGAATGATTGAATGAGTGCTTTCCGAAAAACGACTTGATTCCACCATTGGCGGGCAGCGTCTCTTCCTTCAACTTATCATAGTTGATAAATTTTGCCTCGTCGATGAGCAGCCAAGAGAGAGTGAGAGAGTTGGAAGAACCTGGTCGGTCTTGTGAGATGATTACTGCCACGGAGCCATTATAGAACGATATCACATGCTCATAGTTGGCCGGTTCAATAATGGGTTTTCCAAATGACTTCGGAGGTCTCTTGCCGATGACATAATGCACGTCACGGATGTAGCCCCAGCGGTTCCACGCGGCAAGCAAACCTGGTATTGTATTCGTCAGACCATGCTTGAAAGTTGGCACGACTATGCCCCCCGTGCTTCCAACCATGCGCTGCATGTTGCGAAGGACGAAAGGCGCGGCAATGCTGTCGGTCTTGCCTGTGCGTCGCCCAGCGACGATAACAGTAGTTTTCGCTGAGATAAGCTGCGTCAAACGCTGCGGCTTGTTAAAGTATATTTCTTTCGGTGGGTTGCTCATCATCTTCCTCCTTCCAAAGATCTTCGTCAATGTCGGCTTCCTCATATTCCACATCATCAATGTCGATAGTCTCGGCACGGTATTTCGCAATCATTTGCGAAATCTTCTCATCGATGTTCGGGATAGGCTTGATGCCAAGCACAGATGGGTCTTGTGTGGGCGTGAACGGCTGCACCACAATGAGGTCAAACGGCATTGCCTGTTCATCCTCAAGGTCAACACGATTTAGCTTGCCGTAGCTGGTAGCAGCACGCTCCATGGTTTTAGTGTCTTTGCGTTTGCGTGCCATCTGGTAAGTCTCAAGCAGCATCTGATTTGTCTTCCATCGGTGGAAGTCCTTAGTCGCTGCCGAAAGTGCCGGCATTAGCTGTTTTATTATCGAGAGGTCGGCATAAATTGCCTGGTCGGTTACTCCGTATCTTCCCGCAAACTCCTCGACAAACTGGCGGTCACGAGCATCAGGGTTGGCAAGCATCCACTGGTACTCGTCACGCACTCGCATTACCCTGGCGACAGTAACGGGATCATACCGCTCCTCGAGTTCCGCTTTTGAAGTCCACAGGTCAACACGGCAAACGTCAATGGTGGCAGGAATTCCCGGTTTCATTCGTCATCCTCCATGTCGAGCAATGCCCGACGGCTATTCTCCAATGCCAGTGGCGACCCGACACGAGCAAGCATTATCTCCTGCTTTCGCAGCTCGAGCTTCGTGGAAACCTTTCCATGATGATACGCTTTCTCGACATCACTGCCTTTCACAGCGATATCTCGCCGCAGCTGCTCGGCAGGCACGTCGATAAGACTCGCTATCTCGCTGATTGTCATATACAGCGATGCAAGTTTTTCAATCTTCTCTAAGTCGGTTTGCGAATACATCATTGAATGGCACTGAATGATTAGTTGTTAAATAATCGAATTGCATACTGAGTGTGGCGAAAACGTCCCAATCGGTTGTAACTATAGCACTCTCATAGCGGTTGCCTCTAGTCAAGTTCTGACTCATGACAACAGATACACGTCGACCATCTTCAGGATCAACGACGAGCAGAACTTTACTGTGGTTGTCGGCAAGATAGACTTCATCTATCACCTGGGCTATAAAGGGCCAAAGTTTAAGAGTCTTGTTTGTCGCCTTTAAATCCAGAACCAAGCGGAAGGAAGCAGGTTTAAACTCCCGCTCAATGAAATAAAGGCGACGCAAGAACTCTTCACTGATGGAGAAAGTTGTAAGGCACACCTTGCACCCATCTCCAAATTGCTGAAGAATCCACTCCAGGACATCGGCAACTTGCAGCGTGTTGGTGAGATAAGCTTGTGCCTGGTTATCTTGCAACGGCGACAGAAAGTCGCTTATCGCAGTGTTACGCCTCATTGGCGGTCAAATTGCTTCAAAACCCTATGCGGTTTTGAACCTGCATGCTTGCCACCATCGAGTCCAACAAGATATCGGTGATATCTCTCGGCTGGAGTCTCAATGTGCTGGATTTTGCCAAATGGTGTTGACTTCACCCACTTGTGGCTGCCTTCACCAATAAAGCCACATCTGTTGCGCCGACGCTGCCGGCTATTTAGTCTTGCTTTCATACTTACTCAATTATTCCTAATTCTTTCATTTCGGCAGTCATCTTCTCTGTTGGGTTGATGACTTTGGCATAGGCCTCGGCAAGCTTCGCCTTGAGTTCTGGAGTTGGATTGTTGCGATATCGCTTCTTGTTGAGGTTGATAAAACCAGCGGCGCGTTTCGAAGCTTCGCGAGCGTCAAGCACCACTTCTTCTTGCTCATCTTCCGCTTTGCTGGTGTCGTAAGCATCGTATTTAGCCCAATTCTCATGCAGACGCTTATCGAGTGCGATAAGGTCTTTGAGGAAAGGATAGCGGTCGCTATCAGGGCAAATGCCAGGTTGACTTTGCAGGATGCGCAGCTTAGCGTGCACGTCCCTCATGCGCTGCACGATGCTCTTGTTCTCAACATAGAGTGCCTGGATCTCGGCAGGCAACGAGTCATGGTCTTGGCGCTTGCCAGCCTTGAACTCGTTGGCGGGATTGCTCTCGGGCAGAGTGAGGTGTTCCGACTCTATGCGGTCCACCTTCTCCTGCATCACCTCGACCTGCTCATGAGTCACCTCTACGAGTTTTTTGTCGAAGTATTTCTTCAGCTGATACTCAATATGCTTCGCATACTTGGTGGGATTCATCACCGCATTGCGGTACATGATTTGGTTACGGTTGATTTTCAGGAGGCACAAAGCGCCTTCCTCAATGTTGCGCGAGTCGGATGGCGACTCGAGCCAGTTTTGGATTCTTTTTTGAAGTTTCTTGTCAATCATAATTTATTATTTATTCCGGCGAAGAATATGAGATTCTTGCCGTGGTTAGTCAGAAGTCGCTTCATTGATGCGAGCGTTTGCCCTGTGGTCACGAAGTCATCAAAAACGATGACATTACGTTCCTTGGGAATATTGTTAGCTGTAAACACCGCATTCATGCGATGGCGAGAATGGCAAAATGCCGCATCCTCGTAGAAAGGAATCGCCAAGTTGATAGCGATACGTTCACTTATCATCGTGGCGAAATTCTTCTCTTTGTGCCTACGCTTTGGCGAGGTGACAATGCACCAGTCACCAGTAGAGAGGAATCCGCCAAGTGTGCCCGATATCACCGATGTCATGGCGGAGGCGAACACGTCCACCATTGCTGGATCACTCTTTATGTCGGTTAGAGTGCGCCCATATAGCGACTTCTTCCAAACGGAAATGAAGTGCACATCAGAGCGCTTCGTTATCCTGAGATTATAGGTGAAATCGCATCGCGCTTCCACCGTTTTATCCCATGCTTGCCGCTGATGAACGGCAAAGATGTCTTTAGAAGAAGAAACAGGGATGTCGAGTTCTATTGACGGTCCAGAAACATCCTTAAGAATGTCGTCTATAGAATTCTCCATCCCCATCTCAATTATAAAACTATCAAGGGTTAAGGGGGGTTACAGGGTCGGTTGTTCCTCCAGTATTGCCTCCATTGTCAGAGGCTCCACCATTACCTGCATGAGGATCCCCATTAACTACCCCGCGTCGTCATCGTCAATCTCGCCTGTCGAGCAGTCAAGAGTGCCGTCCTCAGTCTCCAAGGTACCAGTGTAGAAAGGAGCTGCCACTTCGTCGGTTGCCTCCACGTTGATTGTGGTGCTTGCAGGAGAAGTGCCTTGACCGCTGTCTTGACCGACAGTAGTCTTGGATTGCCAACGCTCGTTGCCAACTACACGGAAGCGACCTGCCATATCCTGCACAACAAACACGTTGTCGTTGTTGTTGAGATAAGCGGCAGCTGCCGAAGCATCGTCGCCGACGCCATTGTGAACAATCTCGAGCTTGTTGAGCTGAGTCTGACTTGGCGCCTCGCCTTGTGCCTCGCTGGTGAGCTTGGACTTCTCCACGTTGATGTCGATGTAGTGCCAAACTTCGTCGGCGGCAAGTTCGAAAGATCCAGTCAGCGTGGCAGTAGTGGCACGCTTTAGGGAATCGCGCTGCAGAGTGGGGTATTTCACGATGTTTCCCTTGCTCTGATAGTAAACACGGCTGCGAATTCCAGGGTACTCGGGAGCACCTTGGCACCAGCCTATAGATTTTTGTAAATTAGGGCATGATGCAGACATAACTATAAATAGTTTAAGAGTTAGACATTCAATCAACCGTTGCCACCTTCAGAGGCTGCAGCGAGTTTGATAACCTTAAGCATTCGTTTGTCGATGCTGTAGAACTGGCATCCGAAGAACATGGCGGCGCTGAGAGTGAGGATCCATGGTTGGAAGCGGTCCACCTGGATGCGCTCGATGTCGCTCATGTTGTCATATCCATAAAGCATATTCTCCTTAGGAGCGACGAAGAACTTGTCAGTTCCATCGAGGCAAGGGAGAGGTGCGAGAGTCAGCTTGCGACCAGAGCCCTCGACAAATGCCTGCTCGTATTTGTCGTTATAGATGATTCCGCTGTGAGTAGCGAGATAGCTCTCGTTGTACTTGTCGGCGAAATCCTGCGAGCAATAGAGGAAGCAGTTCTGCTTGCGCAGATTCGAGTCGAGTCCGAAGAGAATCTCTTTGGCGATATCAACAGCGTTGACATCGGTAATCTCCTCTTCAAGTTCCATGAGGTTGCCCTTGGCAACAGAGATGTTCTCGTCCTCAATCTCGGCGTCGGCGATAGTGCCCCATCCGTCGAAAAGGTCGGCGGTGGTGTCACCAGTAGCGTCACGCTCGGCGGAGAAAAGCACTTGCTCAAGGTTGTGACCAAGCGACTGCATGATGGTAGAAAGCACGAGCTTTGCGCTAGGTGCGTTCTTCTGGCCATCGCCAAGGAACGCAGCACCCTTGCCAAGCAGGAGTTGAATCACACTGTTAGGTTCAAAGTCCTCAGCGACGTTTCCGAAGTAGGTCTTGAGGTCACGATAGATGATATCGGTAGTGCCGGCACTCTTGCGAGAAGCCTTGTAGGGAGCGAACTGAGCATTAGACTCTGCGGTACCCACAGCGACGCTGTAGCGCACACCAGGAATGCCAGTCATGAATTTCAGGGTTTCTTGTGCTGCAAAGAGAGGGAGCAGCAACAGAGGCTGGCGATAGATTCGCGCTGCCTCTTGATACTCCTCAAGGGAGATTTCAATGGTGTGGATCTCGTTAGACATAACTATTTGATTTGTTTAAAGAGTTTTTGAGCTTCTTCTACGTTACGGTAGTAGTCGTTGGAAGCAGAATTCTTCTTGCCTTCCTCCACGACATTCACAGGTTCCTCGGCAGGTTGCTTGCGCAACTCGTCGAGTTGGTTCTGCAGGTCGTTGATAGTGTTGTCACGCTGGGCAAGGTCCTCGGTTGCCTTGGTGATATCGGCATTGAGGCGTGCCATCTCGTCCTCTATCTTCTGAACCTGCTCATCGGTGAGCGAAGTCTTGCTTTCCTCGAAGCTGAACGCCTCGACAGCAAGCAGCGCGCAAATGAATTTGAACGTTTTCTTCATCTTTTGAGAGGTTTTATTGAATACTTGTTTAGTGCCAGTGATAGCATCGACGATGCGCTGCAGTAGTCCACCTTGCTTCTCAATCTTCATGCCCTTAGGCATAGGGATGCCTGCATTGGCCATGAAATTAGCAACACCCTCGTCAATCACGGGGGCTTCATCCTCGGGCTGGTCGGTTATCTCATCGACAAACCCCCAATCAAGGGCTTCTTGTGCGGTGAGCCACCCACCCACTTTCATCAAGTCAAGCAGCTCGGCTTTGTCGCGCTTGCAACGAGCAGCATAAGCACTGGCGATGTTCAGGTCAATCTTATCAAGGTCATTCTTTGCCTTCTCGCACTTCTCGATCAACTGCTGCAGCTGGTCGGAGTTCATCATGTCCCATTCAAAGACAAAGCTCGAGCACTTGTGCACGAGATACATGGCATTAGCGTCGATGCTGATGTGCTTAGCGGTGAGTGAAGCCACCGTTGCTGCGCTGGCATTCATGCCGACATAATGCACATGCACATTGCCATGGTTCTTGAAAAAGGCCATGATAGTGAAGGCTGTCGCCACATCACCTCCGAGGGAGTTGATTAGCACATGAACTTCCTTCTCGCTTTTCTTCTCCAGGATATAGTCTACATAATCAGAATCAAAATCCCAACCACCAACATATCCTTTAAGTTTCAGGTCATATTTCTTACTCATAGCGGTCAAATTAAAGAGTTATGTGCAAATATATTGCCATTACTCCTATTATTTAAAGACTACAAAGCAACAGGAAGCAGGGCTTTATAGGCAGTAAATTGGACTGATACACGGTAAACAGATGCCTCTCCCGCCATCTCGCCGGTGTTATAGTTGATGGAAACCACAGGTGCCGTCTCTCTCGATCCAATAAGGCACCATTGTCCCGATGCTTGTTTCACTAGAAACGCCGTTCCCACCGCTGGCACCTTAGAGAGCGTGGCGAACTCGAGCGTAACCGTCTCGGCTCGCCCATTGTTGGAATCCTTAGCATCGGCTGTGCAAGTTGGGTTGCCCCAAACGTTTACCATCTGCGTTTTGTCTCTCTCTACTGCAATGGGTGCACCAGCTGCCACTTTCTCTACGAGATAAGGAAGCAGGTGAGCGACGGCGATAAATCGCACCTCGCAGATGCCCGGAAGATTGTAGCAAGTTGTTCTCATTTTTACGAAATTGTTATTGTTAGTTGAAGTTTGTTAGCATTTGTACGCACTTGTTAGAGTGTGGTATTTTTCGAGTTTTTTTTCGGACGGTTTTAACGCGGAATTAACGCAGTTTTATGAATAAATAACATGTCACCTATTGCGGTAACGTTTTCGCTGTCGGAAGTACATCTGCCGCAGTGCCTCCCAATTTTTCTCATTGGTGTCGATGCCATGCCTCTCCATCCAGTCGAAGATGCCGTCGGTGATGCTCAGATGCATCCGCTCAATGGTGTGCATGTCGTTCCAGAGGGCATATCGGAATCGGACATAAATGAGATCGGCAAGCATCTTCTTGGCGTGGTCGGTCATGTAGCAGAAGTATTGCGGGTCTCGCCCCTTGATTTCTGGAATGTGAATCTCGGTGTTCCATCGGAATACCTTGCCATGCGGCTCGTCCTCTGGCCACCGCTGAATGAGGAGTTCTATAAGATCATGCTCGGCACACCCATTGGGAAGGCGCACTATGCCTTCTTCATCGCCGTACTCATGGATGAGCCACTGGCGCAGATGCGGTTTGAGATTGAGCTTGATTGTCATGGACTCGTTTCATTGGTTATTGTAAAAAGGAGAGAGGCGCGTTGCGCCATCTCTCCCAGACAGAGGTTTCCTGCGAGGCTCCTTGCTGAACGCACTGCAAAAATAGTACATTTTGGTTGAAAATCGCACAAAATGTGCGAAAAAAATCAAATTCATATTACACACGCACATGTGTATTATAGGTGGAAAAAGAGTGTACTTTTGGTGCAGGAGTACTAGACCAAATCTAAAACACTGAATTATAGTACATTAGTACAACCGAAAAAGCGCACCGATTTTTTGCGCCGTACTAATGTACTGTGCGTACACTTGCGCACTCTTGAAATTTGAAAAAAGTACGCTTGTAAATAATTGTGTATCAGTTTACAAAGGTAAATCCGTACTAATGTACTAAAATTTTCTACTTTTTATATAGAAAAAATAAAAACATGTAAGTGTTGAAATATAGCGAAAAATTCTTCGCAAAATTTGGCGTTTTGGTTATGGTATGTTTCGGGGCTTGCCCCTCGAGCTCCCCTCCATTATCTTGCATGCGGCGGAACACATGCACGCCTGTACTCTGTATGCTATAATAACAGGGGTCACAGGGGACGGAACCAAATGACAAACGAAAAGCCCCACAGCGAGAACCGTGGGGCGATTGTCATAGTCTATAAGCTGTAGGGTTTCTTAGAGGCGAACAGAGAGCAGTTCTTCGCCTAATTTGTGTAAGGCATTTTCGATTTTCACCTTTTGCGCAGGGCGAGGGCTTGATGCGCCTGACGCATAATGCCATAATTGCTTTTGATTAATACCAGTAAGACGCGAGAGTCCAGCTTTAGTGAAGATGCCGTAGTAGAATGCCAACATGCTTTTTGTGTCCATTTTGAAAGTCAAACTGTAGTCGCCAAGAAGTTCTGTAGGAATCTCCAAATCCATCTCCTTGCATGTTTCCACATACAAGTCTATAGCCTCAATCATGTTTGTTTTGATCTCATCGACAGAGTGACCAGTAGCAACTATGCCATCTATGCCCTCGATATAGGCAGCATAGTTATTCTCCGTTTGCTCGATGATAACAGTTAGTTGTGTCATAAAGAAAGTGATTTTTTCATATGTTAGTTAATCTCAAAATACGTGTTGCAAATCCACCTAAAGCAGGGTGGCACTTTTGCCACCCTACAAGCTTATAGGTGGAATCAATCTTTCAGCTTTGCTTGCCTCTTGATTGATTTCCAGGTGCCCTCAGGCATGTCATCGTTTAGATGACCGGAGACAACGACTGGTCTTCGTTCGCCTTCCTTCCAAAATATCCGATGATCGCCTTTGGTTCTCTTGTGTTCCCACCCATCAGCTTCCAAAAGTTCAATTACTGTTTTAACTTTTTTAGTCATAAAATAATGGGTTTAATTGTGAAACACTATGCAAAAGTAACTATAATTCTATTATTGTGCAAATTTTTCAGCAATTTTTTTTCAAAAAAAACGCATTTTTCTTGAAAATGGGGCAAAAAACATGCGAGCCGCGCCTCACGACGCAGCCCACACCGCTATAAAAAATGTCATAAAAAATGTTGTCGCTATTGTTGTAGATACATTACCCATCCGTGTCGCCCGTTGTTGGGAAATGTAAGATTGAAACCCATGCGGAGCATCACACTGGCGACATCATTAGGGTCAAGGTCGGCGATATCAGCGAGCTCGTCGCAAATATTGTCGGTAGAACGCACCATAGTTCGTCCTGCTGCGATGTTCTCAGGGGGAGCGGGGGAAAGTCCCTGGGCATCTATCCACGAGCGGACAATGCGCTCAGTGAGGCCGAATGCTTCTTCTTTCTTTGCCTCGTTCAGGTTGAAATCATCGTTCATTCTTTGCCTCCTTCCTTATAGATGCGTGAGTAAATGGAATTGATTCGCATCATCTCACCAGCGGGTGTCACGAACTTGCGCTTGCCGATGAATGAGCCCAGAAACTCCCATCGCTTCACGATGTCATTATAGAAGTCACAACGCACTGGCGCTTCGTGCTCATCGGCATGTGCGTCGCCGTCACGTCTCGCCGTGCTGAAATCGCAACGCTGCTTCTCTATCCAGTTAGCACCGACAGAGAATCGGAACAGGTGTCTCTTGCCGCTCATTTCTCGCCTCCTTCCTTGTCGAGTCCTGTCTGCTCGATATATGATGACAGGGCATCACGCAGAGTCACCAAGTCATGGATATCGTCGAACCAGATGTAGGTGTCGTGAGGGAACTTCTCGTAGCTGCCTATCGTGGTTGTCACAACAACCTCACCAGCGCACATGTTGTATTCCCTGTCGATGTGCTTGTTGATCGTGATTACCATGTTGTCACGCTCATACTTGGTGGATATCACCTTAACGTTGTCCTCGCTCATGACTCGCCTCCTTTCTCGGCAAACTCCTTCTCGAGCGCCGACACGCTCTCGTAATACTCTCGCTTGAGGATGTTGATGGTGGTCTTGCGCTCATGGTCAAGTTCGCACTTTTGCATCTCGATGTCGCCGATGCGCTCGGAGTACTCATTGATTTTGTCAAGGCAGTTCTTGAGGCCGTCAACGTCGTTGTCGACCTTCTTGATCATGGCAATCCAGTAGGAACGCTCATTGCGCAACCGCTCGATGTCTATTGACAATCTCGTTTGGCGCATATCGAAGTCATGTGTTGCCTGGTCTTTCTTCTCGCCATATTGCATCTTCAGGGCGCGGGAACGGTCGTTAAAGGTTTTCATTGCATGCCTCCTTTCTCGATGTCAAGAGTCATGGATATCGCCATTGCGACAGCAAAGGCGACAACGGCAATTGTGGTTGTTGTGGACCAGGCGTTGTTAATGACCGCTGCCATCACGGCGAACACGGCGACGATGCCAAGAACCAGGATCGTTGTTGTGGATGTTAATAACTCCAGCGCTTTCTCGGCAAGCGCTTTTACCGAATGCAAAGCAGTGCTCTCGGTGGTGAAAGTTGTCGCTTTCATTTTGCTATGATGTTTGGCGTTATAGGGCAATTTAAAAAGGCTGCCCATATCCCTTTTGTCGCCAAACATCATAGCAGTATGCTCCGAGAGCTTCTTCTATGTCAGGATAGGACAGCCATATCGGCTGTTGGATGGGCTATAAAAATAGCCCGATTATGTATCGAGCATTGTCCGTCGCTCGTCGGCGCAGTCTAACCGCGATGATGTTTGGCACTGCAAATATACAGTGATTCTTCTGAATAATACAAATGATTATTCAGAAAAATAACGAAATATGTTGTAGAACATATTATTTGCTATATTTAGCAATCTCGTCTATTAAGTTTCCTGTTTGCCTTCTTTATGAATCCTTCTTAGATTGTCAAGGATTTCATTCAAATAGTGAAGCACGCCACCCATGAAGAAGAACATGATTGCTGCCGCTGCAGCATAGGCGACAATGTCGAATTTAGATTCAGACGCACCATATAGGCAAGCGAAAAGCGAAAGTGCTGCCAAAATATAAAATACTATAGCCATAACAGTGATTTTTTCTCGACTGCAAATTTAGCAATAATATGCTAAATATAACACGAAAGGGGAAAAGAAAAGCCGTCTTTATAGGAGTGGGATTATACGGATTCCACGTTCAACAAACCATCCCAATTTAAAATATCTGGAAATCGTATTTCCTTGAACTTGAATCCAAAATCAAACTTCGATACATTGTCAATCGAATAAATCTCATCAGACATTTCAGTCATTACTATCATTGATTCTTCGGCAGCATCATGTGGCAGGTTAAGAGATGTGTCTTTCCAAGAAAAAATGACAAATCTTGCTTTTTCCCTATCGATATGTTCCTTGACATCCTTATTGACACATATAGTCTGAAGGGTATTGTATAACTGGCCTATAGCCTTTTGGCGCTTGCTTACAACATATTCAGATTTGGAACAAGTCATTTCAACCAAAGCCATAATGACCGAATCATCCATCATGAAATCGCAATTCTCTCCAGCTTTATTTAGAATATTGAATACTTGGTCGAGTTTCATGACATAAACATCGCTTTTGGAAGAAACTTGCAACTGCTTTCTGTCTTGCACGTCTGGGCTACAAATCAATTTGCATCCCTCACAAGCCATTTCATCAAGAAGTGAAAAATTTCCTTTGTATGGATGCTCTATAAAGTTTATATTTAGGCAATCCCTTTTAGGATGATTAATAAAGAAAGAGCTTTCAAATAATTCCTTAATCATTTCTCTGCGCTCTTAAGTTCCTTATATTCTGTGAGCATTTCCCTCATTACTTCAACAAGATCCTCCGCATTGACACTCCATTCATTTGTTTTTGCGTTTAATTGCATCAGATCTATTATACGACCTTCTTGTGTTGCATACACCGCCAAGTCATCAGGGTTAAGTACTGACTTATTTTCTGTTTTTTTGTAGAATCGTAAAATCAACACATTTACATAGTTCAATATGAACGGGCTGTGTGTGGTTATAGTGAACCCATGTTTCCGTTCTTTAGAACACAATCCAGCGATTCTCTCAATCAATTCTACTTGAGTGTAGGGAAAAAGATTCTGTTCAGGTTCTTCAATTATAAAAGTGGTTCTATTAGGAATAAGCAACCTGTCACATGCTTTTTCATATTCATCAAATATTTCTAATACTCTTTTAACTCCTTTGTGCAATTCCTCATTGAACTGTTTAACCAATTCTTCTGCCTCATCGTCTTTGAAACCAGGCTTATATTTAGTCAACGCAACTTCTGAGGTCAAGGCAATGCGAGTCTTCTTAGCCTTAGCATCTAACTCGAAAGAATTTTTGAAGTCATATTCTTGGAAATACTGACTTGAGTAATACTGCACCATTACAAGAAGAGGTATAACAGACTGGAGCCCACTAGAAGAACTGCTTAAAGAGATGTCATAAGTTTTGCCGTTGATGTGCTGAATGCGATCTCTTTTTGATTCAAGAGTTTTGTCGTAAAAATACTGTACCCCTAATCCCAATACATCATTCTTGTTTTCAGGATTGTAAAACTCTCTAGCCCGATACCAATCGAAAAGAAAACTCTTTAGATTGGTAGATCCGAACTCATATCCATTAAGTTCGGGTAATGTCGCAGCATTTCTCTCCGCAGGAATGTAACAAATCTTTTGTCTATGGTAATCAACATTTCTTTTTAGAATAATGTTAAGTTGTTTCTCTTTATATTCTATTTTAATGCAGTCAGTATCGAATAAAACATACGAATGCAAAGGATTGTCAAAATAATCCTCAACTTTATGGAATGACTCAATTATTGATTTAAAATCTTCTCCTGAAGCAATAGCATTCTCGTCTCTCGTAGTGGCCACCTCTTTCTCAATCCATTCACAAGAACTAAGAATTTTAGCAATTGTGCTTTTACCACTGCTTTGTGGCCCTATGAATATATTAAACCTCTTAAGATTTAAATCGACAGAGTCAATGGGACCTACATTTTTAATAACGAGATGTTTCATGATGCTGACGACAAAAAGTTTCTATTTATGTGTGAAATTTAACAATATAAAACCTAAGAATAACCCGACAAAAGTGGAGGAGCATCATATCAAAAGAGATGAAGAAGTGTATAATTCGCCATGCAAAGTTAAATAAAAATATGAGATCACAAATCTTTTAATTACTAATTTTAGCATTTATTTGCTAAATATAGCACGAAAGACGATAAAAAGCCCGATGCGTCACGCACCAGGCTCTCACGTTTCATGCTTTTTATGAAAAAATTATTACTTTATGTTGTTTTACCCAGTTGTTCTCCAGAAAGTTCCTTTCATGACAGGGTTGAGTCCGTTGGCACCGACTTGGCACTGAATCTGCGAGCACAGATACCACTTGCCACGGATGAGAAACCGCGCACGAACGTTCGGAAGTTCTCGCGCTATGAACGAAAATTCATATTTCTTCATCTGGTCAATCTTCGTCATCGCGTCACGAGTAGGCCCCCAAGCATAGTGGGCACTATTGTTGATTCGCAACGTGCCATCGTGGTCACTGGTTATTTTGCTATAGTTTCCCACGATTTTATGTTTGTTATTGCCAATACTGTTGTAGTCCCATGAGTTCATCACCTCGAACTGGTCAATCCAAGGCGCGGGGAGGTAGTTGCCGAACTTGGCGGGTTCGCCATACCAAAACCCCACAAAGATTTTATCGTAATATCCCTTGCTCGCCTCCTTCTCCCCTTGCTCGATGATCTGCGTGGTGAAGAAGCTTACCTGGTTGACCTCGGCCTGCCACTCTTGCACCTCTTCACGGGAAGAAGGGCGTGGGTGATGACCGTTTCCTGAAGTCGCCTCGTTGTCGGAAGTTTTTGGATCGAGGAAGAGCACCTTCCCCAGCGTTATGTCACTCCATCCTGATGTGTCGTTCTCGTCGAACTCAAGGCATAGGTCAAGCCATGCCGGCACAAATTTTATTTCCTCCTTAGAGGAATAATTCTTTTCGTCCTGAATCCAGTCGCCAAAGCGGTTCAAAGGTCGCAACTCATAGGCGCTGCCATAGAGAGTGATTGACCCGCTCTCATCGGTCGGTTTGCGCATTTTGGCGACAATCACGAAATAAGAGTCCACATCGGCAGCATAGAGCAGCCACTGGTCGTTGGTAATTCCGCCACTGGTACGTCCCTTATTGGGACCATCGTTGTGGAGATGGTTCATGAGCGCCTGGAGAGTTTGATAGACCTGCACATGGGCATTGGGATGCTTATGGAAATACCAATAGCAGGAATAGTAATTCCAAAGCTCGTGGTCACAAGCAGCATAGCCGGTGTTCATCGTGCCGTGATAATCGGACTTGTCATCCTTATCCACGTCAACAGAGAACTCGTCGAGCACGTCATCGATGACAATATCACCAGCGGCGCCCTGATTGGCGAGTTGGAAAGAGAAAGTAACGTGCTGTCGCTTGTGGTCAATATCGAACTCGCCTATAAGCAGCTTCTCCAGTTCGGAGAAGAACTCGTTGATAGACCAATGAGGCAGCACAGCAGCCCATGTGCGCTCATCGCGGGCGTTAGGGATAGTGTTGAGCATATAAAGGTTGTACCACTCGCTATCGGCAGCCCATTGCGCACCATCGAATGTGTAACCCAAGGCGGTGCAGATTTTTTGAACCAGCGCATAAAGTCGGAGCTGGCACGACAGACCCTTTACAACCTCGGAGTCGTTGTCGTCGGTCTGAGTGGTGTGCCACTGCCATGTGCCATTCACCTTCTCGGCTTTGTTCTGCAGGTTCCCGCTCTGGCTGTTCACCCACGGCAGCGCTATCACATCGCCATTACCCCACATCACCGCTGGCGAGTGGTTGGTGAGCGACGCAAACTCTTGATAGTTTCCAAGGTTAAGCTCGTCGATGAAAGTGGTGTCCCAATCAACGTAGAAGTTCTTGAAAGAGCGTCCACGAAGGAACTGCACTTTAACGTTGTCGTCGTTCACGCCCACGATGGCGACAGCACCCGACACATGGAACTTGCCGCTATAAATCTCGGCATCAAAGAAAAGCGTGTCGAGATTCACGTCCTTGCGGTAGATATCGGCAAAGATTTCCCTGTTCTCCTTGCATCCACGAAGAGGAATATCGAAGGAGAGCGAGAAATCCTCACGGTCGGAGAACAGCAGATTAGAGGACACATAATCAATGGTGGTGTCGCTCTTGATGACTGCGGGCTTGTTGTTGATAAGAAAAGTCATAGAGTAGTGTTATTTGGATATGCGTTGCAACTCCTCATATTCCCGGGCCTGGGCGTTAAGTTCGGTCAATGCGCGCCATGTGTCCATGGCGAGGATTTCCCTCTCCTTCGTAACGTCGCCCTTAGTGAGAGCTCGTATTTGCGCATTCATCGCATCCTGCAACTCTTGCGCGGTGGGAGGATGCGGCGTGTTGGCGTGAAGCAGGTTGTCGCTGTTTGCCACACCCTGGAAGAAGTGAGAGAACTGTTTCCCAAACTGGCGCTTAATCGCCATCCACCACCAGAACACACTCATCTTCTCGGCTTGGTTCATTTTTATGGCATCATCATCGTAGAGCAGTCTCGCCATCTCAATGAGTAGGTCGTGATTCTGCATCTGCAGGAATCCCTGATAAAGATTCTCACAATAAAGATATCGTTCAAAAGGGAATCCCACAAGAGAAGCGTCGGCGGCATGAGCCCGCTTGATGTGTGAAATGCGCACTGGCACTTCAGGCACAGTATCGAGATAATCGAGCGAGTGCATTGCCGCTGCCACCACATCAGAAGCCAAGAAGAACTCCTGCTTGTGCAGCTTAGCGATGTAACCATCGCCATAGCGACACTTGATTTTCACCTTGGACCACGTGAAAAAGCAATAGGCCTTTATCTGCGACAACGACAGGTTGTCGGCAAAGAGGTTATAAACATAGTATAGCTGTCCGTCGGAGAGTTCGCCCCAAGAGGACGGCACGGTTATGTATATCTTGGCGTTATTCATATATAGTTCTCAGTTATCAGTTTATGGTTGTCAGTTACACGACAGTGATGTAAATCTTTCGACCCACCTTCTTTGCTGGCCACAGATAATGAGTCATCAGCAAGTCGAAAGCCTTGCGAGAGTCAACCACACGGCCCACCTGCTTATTGTAGCCAACAATAATGCAGCCCGCACTTGACTTCTCGCTGGAACCACAGTGAATCAAGATGCCCTCGAAGTGTGGCACTTCCTTCACCCAGGGCATGGTGTGGTTGTATTTCGCAGCCTCCATAAACTTCGACACGCCGAACTTGGGCGAATAGGACCAGCCCACACGATAAGTACCATAAGGGATTGCCGTGAGAGACTTGATTTTCACTTCGCTCGGTGGATCGAAACGACCATTTTTGTTCTTGTCGCGCACGGTGTCCTCAATGGTGTCGCAGATATATGCCTTCTTGCCGTCATCGCTCATCGCATAAAGGTGGCCAATGGTGTATTTCTCCTTCAAGGCAGTGCGCTCGAGGCGCAAGAGAAGACTGCCTTTCTCGGGAACTACAGCCTTAGGCATGGCAGCGAATGAGGCAGGGATATTCTCTGCCGACTTCGCTGAGAACTGTTCGGCATACTCCTGAGAGAAAGGAGTAGAGCGGTCACCGCCATGCGTGCCACCCGCTCCGTGCTCAATGAGTCCCAGTTCGCTCAAGTCGATATCAAGGTGACGCTCGGTCTTATCGACCATAATCTTCTGCAAGATCTTCGCCCATTTCGCGCCGTTGCAAGAAGAGCAGTTCTCGAGGATGCTCCACCCCTGCCAGAAGATTACCGCTCCAGCAGCGAGTTTAAGAGCATCGAAGGGCAGGTTGCTTGTGATATACTGCTCAAGGAAGAACGCGAACACCAGTAGCGCATAGACGCAGAGCAGCGTCCACAGCGTCTTGCCGAAATGCCAGCTGTTGAACTTGCCGGTCTCCTTGTTGGTGTCGGCAGGGTAGGCCTTCTTAACTCGCCGTGAAAGCAACCACGCCGATAGGCAGTCGGCGAGCACGGCAACAGTACACAGGATTAGATATGGGAGAGTGGGGGCAAGTGCTGTGGTCACCGCCCCAAAAGCGGTGAAGAATATTCTTCGGAGATTTTCGGTATTCATAGACGTAAAATTTTAGTAATTTTTCTTCAAAATTACCATCTTATTGACGTCAATAAAAAGACTTATTTACTACGAACTTTCTCTCGCATTTTGCGGTCGGAGAGCGCATCGGCGACCATGCCGCAAAATTCCTTGCCGAGCGTGTCGGCAAACATCTCCTGCAAGTTCTTGACCGACGAATAGAGCTTGCGGCTCATCCATGGGCGACGCTCACGAGGCTTCTCATGGTTGAAGTCGTCGTAACTGCGTCCCCCACCCTGAGCAGGAGTTTCACGTCCTGCGCCATACTCCTGATAAAGACCATACTCAAGAAAAGACTGCTCGAGCGTTACAACGGTCACTTTATCGTTATAATCACATCGTATCTCGGCCACGCTATTTAGGAGAGCATGGGTGTCAAGGATATCGAGCAAAGTGATTTGCTCTTGCCACATTGTGATTTGCGTCCTGTTGAACGCATCCACAAACTTTTGTCGCTGCCTTATGGCATCTTGCTCGCTTATGTTAGCCATTCGTCAGGGTTATAGCGTAGGTCGGTCTGTGTGTTCACTGCTATCTGAAAATAGGCACAGGCGCAACCACTGGCAAAATACGGACTAATCTCGGTGAACTGCACACGTGGATCGAAGTAGAGGATTCCCTGCTCGATGCGATTCTTCTCAAGCAGGAACCGCGACATAAACTGACGGAATATCTCACGCAGCTCTGCCATTGCCGTGTTGCGTGCCGTCATGTCGCCGACACGGTGGCGACAAATGAGGAATACCGTCTTTACTCGCCGTGTGCGAGGCGCATTATTGAGGTCGGTAAAGCCTGGTGAAATGTCGCTCACGATGACCGCCCTTGTCACCTTCTGCATGGAGGCGATGAACTCTTCCAGCCCATCAAGTCCTGAGCAACGTGCAAAGTTGTAGTTCTTGCTCTCGCAAAGGGCATTCTCACGCACAAGCGTCTGGAAGAAGTCGGTTGCGTTCCAGTCGTAGTTCTTAGTGTTTACTGTTGTACTCATGTTCTCTTGTTCTTAGGAAGTGTGTTGTTTTGTAGTTTGTTGTAGTCATCCATCGCCTTCTTAATGCCATGGTCGCCAGAGACAGTGTTCACGGTGACAAACGGCTCGTTAAGACGCTCATTGAGGCGCACAATCACAGCGCGAAGCTCGGCGCTCTCGGTCATCACCACTGGAGCAGCTGCCGCGCCACCAGCACCGAGGCGACCGATGGTGTTGGTGCGCTGGGCATAGTCGAGCATGTTGATCATTGGTCGGGCAACAGGGTTGGCAAGCAGCGCTTGTGACGCTACCCACTCGCCGGCATGGACGATGCCTGCGGGTTCGTTCTTGGAACCAGGACGGGTGAATCCACCTTCGGCATAGCCCTGTGCTTGCGCCTCATGCTGTTTTTTGATGGCTGCTATCTGGATTGCGCCAGCAGCGAGTGCCATGCCTGCGGCGATTGGACCAAAAATCATCACAGGCGCAGGAGCGGTTTTATAAGCGTTGATTGCAGCGAGGGCAGTTGACGCGATAGCTTGTGCAATCTCCATCGCCATAGCGCGCTTGTTGGCAGCATCTTTAATCTTCTTCTCCTCGGCCGCTTTTCGCTTGTTGATTTGATTAATCAGATGCTGGTTGCCTTCGGCAGCCTTCAGCTCGGCATCATATTTCTTGGTCATAGCAGCAAGTTTGGTTTGCTCCTCAGCCTCGACAAGCTTTGTCAACGACTGATATCCGCTCATCAGCGACGACCATGCCGACTTAATCAAGCCTCCATATTGTTCCCATGTGCCTTCGCCGAAAATTTTGTCGAGCCAATGTTCAACCCATTGCTCCCAATTCTTCATCTGCTCATCGTTCTGCTCCTTATCCTCTTTGAAGATTTCGTCGTGGATTTTCTTCTTTGCCTTGGCATATTTGCGCTCGAGCTTCAGCTTCGCTTCAAGATTGTCACCGAGTTTCGCGAGTTCAAGTTTATACACCTCGTCGAGAGCAGCAACCGTCTCGTCATAGAGTGTTTGCTTCTCACTGTCGTTCAAACCGAAGTAGGTATCTTTGAGCTTAGCAAGTTTGTCCTCATGCTCCTTCTTCTTCTTCTCGATCTCGTCTTGTGTTTTCTTAAGGTTCTCGACCAACTTCTTGCGAATCTTATCCTCTGCCTCAAGTTTTTTGGCGTTGTAGCTGGAGTCCTCTTTTGCCAAACGAGCATAAATGGTTGCCATATTCACGAGATGAAGAGTCTCTATGGTTTCCACCTCTTTAGTGTATTGCTCGTAAGTGCTCTTGCCATCGACATAGCGCTGCGCTGCTTCACCAAGAGCAGATTTGTTGGCGGCTTCAGCTTGTTCAATGGTCATCTTGTTATTTCCCTCAATCATCTTACGCATTACTTCATCGTATTGCGCCTGAATTTGGACTTTTTCGAGTTCAGTAAGGTCTTTATGCGCCAGCTGCTTTTGATAGAAATCACGCTCAATGCCAAGCATCTTAGCATTGAATGCTTCGAGATCTATTTCGCGCTTGGCATAGCTTGACTTCGCCAGAGCTTCATGATACTCTCGCCAAGCCTTTTCGGCAGCAAATTTGTCGGTATTCTTTGAAGACGAAGAACCACCGCCACGGCTACTTTTACTTGAAGAAGAAGAACCACCGCCGCCACCGCCTGTTGGTGAACCGCCACCAGTAGGCATATTATATCCAAGGGCGATAGCAGCATCGATCTCGTCTTGATAAACACCCCATTTGCGATCAATTTCGCCTTGCTTAATCACCCTAGAGGTATATTGCTTAAAATATTCACCAACATAAGAAGTATTTTTGTCTTTATCAAAGTAACTGTCAGCATTAATATTTATGTATTTAAAAGCAGGATTCCCAGGCTTATCTACTCCACCATTATCTTTGCTAATTTTACTTTTTTGGCCATATTGCAAATCTAAAAGATGATCACGAAAAGCCTGCTCCATACCAGAAGCACTCCAACCTGAAGCTTCATGTTCCTTGGCATATTTATCAGCCCAATTCTTAAGGTATTCAGGTGTAATATATTGCCACCCGTTAGTTGCCTCACTCTGCCACTCACCAAACTCAAAAAGACGCTGAGCCTCCCAACCAATGCGAGGTGCCACCTCATTCTTAATGTCCGCTTCTTTACCTTCAAGCAATAGCTTAGCGCGTAGATTTTTAACAACCTCAGCATAAGCGGCTGCAACATCATAAACAGTAGACTTCTCGGAAAGAAGTTTTGACATGTAAGTTCCGAACTGGTTATTAAATTGTTTGATTAAGTTGTTGCGCATATCACTTCCCATGTTCTCAGCGTCAATTGCATCTTTCAATCGCTTAACCTCAGAAGTCTCTTGCGCAATCTTGGCGTTGACATCTTTTATAGAGTTGGTAGCGTTTTTCGCTTCCTCTCTCAAACGCTTCTGTTCTGCTTCGGCATCTTTTGTCTTTTGAATATACATAGATAATGCGGCAACTGCAGTTCCAATTGCAACAACAATAGCACCCCAACCGCTTGAAGTCATGGCGGCATTAAGAGCTCTTTGGGCCGCTGCAGCCCTAATGAGATTTCCTGTTAAACTGTTATAAGCATAAGAGCATGCAAGGGTGATTACCTTGCCTGCAGCCTTCAACAAATTTCCAGCTTTATCAACGGCATTCTCAATCACTTTAGCGGCCGTAGCAGCCTTGACCGCCAATGTCACACCTGCAATCAGCATCGCCAGTGCTGTAAGTTGCGAGCGGTATTTTATAACAAAGTTAATAGTGCCAGAGAGGACGCGCATAAAGCCCGAAGTTGCGGTTATGACATGCGACATTATGGGAGCAAGTTTCTGTCCAAGTTCAACAGTCATCTCACGGAATCCCTTCTTTGCCTTGTCAAGCTGCGCTTGAACGGTGTTATTCTGAACATTATACTCTTTAGTGACAGATGTGCCTTCTTGGAATGCCTTATTAGCTGCTTCCTGTTGCTGCTTCACCATGCCAATATTGCCAGCAAGAGATGCAATCACAGCTGAAGCACGCGCTCCATCGGTACCCATATCCTTTAGGACAGGTGCTAACGCATCAATACCGCCGAGTTCGTTCAACCGCTCAAGCAACATTATCAATCCTTGGTTTGTGTCCTCTTTAAGAACGCGGTTGAACTCCTGCAATTCAAGACCTGTTGCCTTAGCAATCTTGGCTGGATCCTGGAAAAGTTTTGTGATAAGTTGCGACACCGCTGTAGCACTCATCTCCACTGCCTGGCCCTGCGAGTCGAGCACAGCAGCAAAACCCATAATCTCGGGGATAGTCATCCTTGCCTGTGCTCCGACACCGGCAAGACGCTGAGCAAACTGAGCCAGGTAGGGAGCAGAAGCGGTACAGTTCTGCGAAAGTTCATTAATCACCGATCCCACCGACAAAAGCGATTGCTCAACACCGAGTCGTTGTTTGTCTCCGAAAATGTCGGTGAGTTTAGAGAGCGTCAGAGTAGCACCATCGCCCAAGTCGTCAAGTGCAACATTGAGTTGGTCGGCAGCCTTAACGAACCCAAGGACATCTTCTTGGGTTTGAAGGCCTAATCTTCCCGACTCCTGAGCGAGCTGGTTAAGACCTTCGCGACTTGTGCGAGTATCCATGGACTTGAATGCCTCGTTAAGTTTTTCAACCTCCTCTGCATTCATGCCAGTAAATTTGCGAGTGTTTGCCATTTCGGCATCCATTTCGGCAAAAGCTTCCACCGCTTGCCGAGCAGTCATTGTCAAGCCAGTCAGCGCGGCAGCTGCAGTAGCAATCGACAATCCCCAATCATTGATTTTATTCTTTACTTGTGACAACAGCGACTCATGCTCTTTCATCTCGTTGTTTACAGAGTCAAGTTCTGCTTTTACACGCTTGATTGCGGCAACCTGCTTATCCCAAGCATCGGTGCCACGCTCCATGTCGTTGAGCTCTTTCTTGAGTTGCCGTAGTGTTGCCTGAAGTTCTTTAGGCGTTGCCTTGTCGAGTCGCTTCATCACCACTTCGGCGGCGTGCATGGCGCCCTCCACTTCTTTGACTTCACGCTTGGTTTGGTTCAGTTCGCTTCGCAGTTTTTTAAGAGACGCTTTATCTCCAGCCTTTGCTGCAGATGCAATAGCATCGCGAAGGTCACTGGCACGCTGCTTAAGCTTTTGTAGTTCGGCTTCAGCAGGTTTGCCATTAACGTATATCGTACTTGTTGCTGTACTGTTGTAATCGGCCATAATCTTATTATTTTGGTTTTAAAGCAAAGATATAGCCGAAGGCGCAAGGCATAAAAGACAGACACACCGAGCTTCACAGCCCGGGGTGTCTTACCTTCACAACACTATTAATAATAAATAGTGGTTTCTACGTTACTAAATAAATTTACTAAATCACTACAATTATGTGGTATGGCTAAAGGCGGCCACGAGAGAAAAATATATTGCAAATAATTTTATTAACTGGTTAAACTTCATTTTATAGTTGACCGCCTTTTATGTGGTTAGTTCTGGCGTGCCTTCGTCGCCATGATTTCGTCCAACTTTTTTCTCAGCTCCATCCATCTTCCAGGATCCTTCATCAAGAAGAGGCAGACAGCAGAGAGCAATATGTCTCGGATTTGCTCCGACTGCTTCATTGTAGCATAGATGGCAATGCCGATATCGCTCTCGCGTGCATCTGGATCCTCCTTCGGAGAACCAAGAAAAATCGCGCCTACGTCATCATGGCATTTGCCAATCAAAAACAATGTTGGCACAATCTTTTTGACCTGCTCTAAAAGAGTATAAAGATTGTCTCCTCGTTCTTTAAGTTTAATTTCTTCGTTCATAATTAGTCTGTTTATTGTTAGTAAAAAGGTGGCCGCGGGTGGTGTGAATCTTTTTATGACACGGTTAATTAACTCGAGATTGCAGCCACCTTATGAGTTAATAATCTTTTTCTATTATCGGACCCGCCAGAGTTTCTTCAAACTCCATCAGGACTTCGGTAATGTCTTCGAACTCCATGCCCTTCTCCACAACCACCATTTGGTGTGTGATGAACTTGAGTCGGTAGAGATCTTTCAGATATCCTTCCTCGTCAAAATCTTCCCAATCCTTCACAAGAAAAATCTCTGCTTTCTTGGGAAGTTTCTTAAGTTCTTTTATCGCTTGTTCTACTGTCATAGTTAATATCCGTCTTCGTAAAAGTGAATACTGTCTTCTTTTGTCACCAGACTGTCCTCCCGAGGGTCATGGCGAGGACGATCTTGAACACGTTGAACAGAGTCAACTTGTAATCGCTGTTGCTTATGCGCCTCGATATCCCTTGCGCCTATCCAAAGGATAATGACACCTACTATAGCAAATGGCAATACAAGCATGAACATAAACCAGTCGTGGCGTTTGCTTCTCATGAGGTCACGGCCTCCATCCGCTTTAGGTGATACTGCTTGATGGCATCAATCTTTTGCCGGATGTCATCAAAAGGTTGTATCAATTCAAACTTGATAATGTTATATCCATGCCACACGGTTGCATGGTTGCGGCGCATCAACTTGCCAACTGTCGTTGTGCTGTAACCGCACAACTCGACAAGAGCCCAGGAAAGCAGATAACGTGCACAGCACACAGTATCGACACGACTTGTACTCATTATGACATCGCTTGCGATGCCAGTAATGTTGCTGATGAATAACAAGTATTCATTGCGGTCAGTAAGCATCTGGCTGGTGATAGTTTGTTTCATGTCTCTTCTCCTTCCCGTTTCTTAAGAAATTCAACTAAATCTATATCCATGTAATTCTCAAGTTTAGTCCCTATTTCTTTCATATCTTTACCTGTGAGTTTGCTAAACTCTTTTTCGTACCACATACATGATATAAAGCTATGGGCAAATTCTCTGCAAAAATCACGAATTGCGTGATAATCTTTCTCGTTCATCATAGTTCAAACAAATTAAGTTGCTGCAAATCTCGAATTGCATTCCCTATTGCCTCACAGGCATCTTTCGTGAATATAGACCCATTGGCGAGCAAGAACCCAAGCACATAAAGCTTTGCGTCACGCTCGCTACGGCAATGACCATATTCAAGAGATGGGGTTTGGCACATGTTTTTGCAATCCTTAGTAAAAACATTATATCCCCATGCCCATTTGCCCGGTTTGATTTCTGCCGTAAAAATGGCTATTGAACATGGATAGTCGCAAAAAATGTTCGTTTGAATAAACTCGTGGCGCCGTTCGCCTTCTTCGAACTCTAGCACCCTTAAATGATCAAAGATGCTACCTGATTGTTGGTGAATTGTAGTCATGTGAATAGTATTAAGTTTGTTGTTAGAATGGTTCTCTCATAGCGTGCTCAGTGTCGTAGATCGAGAAATATTCCACTCCACCGCTCTTGTCGGCAGTGCCAATAAAACTCTCTCCTTGATGGTCACTAATCCAATTTCGGAAAGACTTGCCCTCTTTGTTGAGTTTTGACGGGTTGAAGTGATATCCTTTGAATTGGCAATAGAAGCATAATTTTGTCTTGAAATTTGCTTGCGAGATGCCTGAGCGAGCATCGGGGAAATGTCTCTTGAAATCCTCAAACATCTCACCTCGCGGCACACGGAAGTTGATGTGATGAGTCGAATCGTCGAAATAAACCTCGGCCCACTGATATATGCTCTCGGACATCTGCTGGCGCAATGTGCGGAGCATTATATCATGCATAGGAGGCAAGATGCAACCCTGGCCCTGTCGCGCCCATCCTTTCTGCATCGAGGCGAAATACATGTAAACGCATTCAGCCATAAAGTTGTAGAATAGATTCCACTGCGCTTCGTCCCAATCGGCAAAGAGTTGGTGCCCAAACACGTCGATTGGGTGACGCTGCTCGTTGAAATAGTTGGAGAATGACATGTAGATTATGCGCTCTTGACTACTCCTGGTCTGAGAACCGTTAATCGCATGATTAGTCGTTATATAAAACTTCGGAGACTTCTCGCTTGGGATAGTGAAGCGAGCACGCGCCTTGGGGTTAACCGCCAAGTCGCCAGTGATTGCGAAGTAGAATCTCTCAAAGTTGAAGTTGACATTGACATCATCGAGGAAGATATTTCGTGTTCTAAGAGTAACATTGCTATAAATGAAGTCATCATCATTCTTCGTGTTACGTCCGTCGATTGTCGTCTGTTCAACAACCTTAGAGATTGCAGAACCGACAAGCGACTTGCCGGTGCGTCCGTTGGACTGACCGACATCGCTAAGCTCACCGTCCATGGCGATTACTGCCTTAAGTTCTGTTTGGTACTTGTAGTCACACAACAAATATCCAATGGCAGTAATCTTATTCAGCAAATGCTGATTATACTCTTTCTGTTCAACTGCCGAGATCTCAGTTTTGTGCCACCAAAAATCACTCACATAGCATAGGAACTTGAAGAAGTCGCATTTGGCACCTGCCTCTGTCGCCACGATCATAAAACCGTTCTCTGGAGAATAGTCAACATGGTCGATGATAGGAACGCGAGTAAACTTATGCTTGATGACTTTATCTGCCCACACTTGCCCAAGAATAGCACTGTTCCACTCAATGCCATTGGCTGTCATTGACAACATGCCATTCTTGAAATAGAAGTTCTGCAGATAAGGACGGAAATCGTCAAAGTCATCATCAATGCGTTCAAGTCGCTCCAATTTATCATCGCCCAGGTCAGAGGTCAAACGCGCCGAGAAGTGATTGCGAACATCGGGATCCTTCGTTGATTGGAGGATATAAGCCCAAACAAACTCGCGGACTTCTACCGCTGAACTTGGGTTGACCACACCGTCCTCGATACGAACAAAGTCGTATCGTCCTTTGTCAAGATCGGCAGTGTGGATGCGATAGAAACCAGCTTCGTTTATAAATTTCAGGGCTTCATAAGTATCAAGTGATACAGATTTCTTCCCTGTATTCTCATTGGTGGTGACACTCCAAAACTCGGCATCGGTAGTGTATTTGCTTGCAAGTACAATTTTGCCATCCTCGTTGAATTTGTAGAGAAAACGACTAAAGCGGAACTGCTTTAATGGCGCAAGTAAATCATGGTACTTCTCGAAGAATGCGTCACGATCATTGAGCATCCAAAAATCATCAATTTTAAGGTCGCTCAATGTTGAAATATTATGGATTGAGCAATACTTGCCAACACCATTATGAGCGTGAAGAGCAAAATCGATATCACTAGCAAGCTCATCTTCTTTGCCTTTGAGAAGTCCACAGAGCAAATCGTCAACGCCCTTATCGCCTCGGTCATTCTCGTTGATATGCCCAAAGAAAACATCAACATTGATATTCTCATTGTGCAAACTGTTGACATATTTCTTGAATTTCTTAGCTGCGCCCGCGAATTGACGTGGACGAAAGTCAACAGGCTCATCGGGTTTCAAATTCTTTGACAGGTCGCACCAATCACTATCCATCAGCAGCACCACATTGCGCACGCCACAGCGTTGCACAATGTACTGAAGGTCGGCGGGCAACCCGCTTTCCTTGTTGCCGATGTTGTAAATGCCCTGAATGCCTATCGACATCACACCATGTTTGCAGGCCTTCTCTGCCTTCTTCTCTCCCTCTTGAATCACCAAGGTCTCAATGTGCTGTTCCTCGTTGTAAGCATCACGAATCTTCTGCGGGAAATAGAACTTGGTAGGCGCACCCTTTGGCGTGAGATACTTGCATGTGCGCTTTGCATCCTTAGGAGTGTGCAACTCGGGGTTGCTATATCTTATTCTAATGTAAGGACGCAAAGCGCCACGAGCGCCGCGAGTGGCATACTGCTCCATGGTGCCGTCGAGACGGTAATAGTAGATAAGCATTTCATCGTCGCCATTGCGAATATTGCCATAGACATCAAGACTACCACGACGGAACGCCGGCTCAAGGGCATAGGTCCCGTTGGGTTGTTTGACTTTCACCATAACGTCTTCGACGGTCAAGCCACTGCCCTCAAGCTGGCGTTCGCAAAAGCTCTTGGCTTGGAGTTTCTTCTGCCGAGAAACCTCCTTCGTCAGTTTCTCGTCATCCGAAAGCAGAGGAACGCCAACGCGTTCTGCCACTCGCTTTATTGCTTCTGGGTACTTCTTTTTGTCATTCTGAAAATCATAATACATGCAAGCTGCCACCGCGCCACTCAGTGTAAATCCGCAATGGAAGCATTTTGCAAAATCTTTGCCTTGCTTATGGACGATACTTAATCCTTTCCCCTTGCCTTCTACACCACACTCAGGACAACGCACATAAGACGTTGCTCTGGTTGACGAAGCACCAGGGATGAAGTCTCTGATATCGCCAGCTGCCTTCACCTTGGCAATGTCATGATCTGAATACTTCATAAATTAAAAAGGTTGTTACGTTCAGCATAGCGAAAGAACTCCGCCTTCTCATGCATTCCAAGGCGAGCAAGCGCATTGCGAACGTGTTGGTTAACGGTATGAACAGAAAGATAAAGATGTTCTGCGATTTCCTCTTTGGTCAGTCCTTTATACCAAAGTTCCATGACACGCAGCTCTGCCTTGCGCAAATTGTGGTCAAACTCTGGCTTGCATATCACACCCTCATAGCGACACTCGCCACGGAGCGGGCAAGGAACGCATTCGAGGTGAAGACGGCCAAAGGCATCGACATCGTGAACATTGTCAATGTTGCCAAAATTGCATCGGCAGAATCGCAGAACCAAACGATAACGAAATTCGGCCATATCGGAATTGCAACGTTCGTACTCTTTATTTAAGGCCTCATACGCCTTCGGATAGAACTTTTCGATAAGTTCTATCATATAATCAATGACATCTGTACAAGATTCATCAACCTTTCCGGCAGAACCGTCGCCTGTCCGATACCACAATTCGTCATTGTAGTTAAAGAATTCTATCACATTTAGTAACATAAACGTGTTATTTTTAATCAGTTAACGCAAATTTCTAAGGAAGAAAATAGTTTTTCTCCCAAAATTTCCTCAATTTTGCACTGGTGGAGCGCAGGAATACGGCACAGACCTTGGATCCAGTTGTGTACCGTCCTACGTGGCACCATGCAACCGTCAGCAATCTTGTCTATTGTCAGCGTCTTTTCAGCGCGCGACAAATTAGCAAGATAACCCTTGAGTGCGAGAGAGTCTTTGAGAATTTTGTCCATTTTTTTGCTTTGTTTTGTGCTATAATTAGTATTTTTGTGCTACATTTAGCACCGCAAAGGTAATAAAGTTTTACATTTCTCAAACACTTTGTACTATATCAACCTATTAGTTTTATATTTCTTTAACTTTTCGTTTTATTGCTTTTTATGAAAAAAATCGGTCAAGAATTAGACAGGATTATCACCGACAAAGGGATAATCAAAAAAAATGTAGCGGAGAAACTGGGCATAACGCCCACATATTTCTCACGCTTGTTAAAATCAGATTCAATGGATTGCCAGATGCTTGAAAACATCTGTAATATCATTGGAGTTTCACCAGCAATCTTTTTTGAAGACGGGCCATCAATCAGCATTGGAGGAGCAAACGCTTCTTCTATTTTAGGTGACGCCAATGCACAAATTAACATCACGCAAGGAGAGGCGCAAGCACTTCGAGAACTCCTTGCAGAAAAAGAGAGGACAATACAAATTCTCCTCGAAAAAACGGGACAAAAACGGGACAAATGACCCCATTTTTGCCCACATCGCTTTTTTTAATTAATGTGGAAATTGCACCTTAAACACGTCGCATAAATCTAGTCATCCCGAC
>JAFYYG010000073.1 GCA_017557625.1 Muribaculaceae bacterium | reverse complement strand
GACAAACAAATCAAAAAAATACAGAAAGAACTGAATGCAAGACCAAGAAAAAAACTCAATTTCAGCACACCTGTTAGAGAGTTCTACAAACATTTTTCTTAACTTTGTTTCAAAATATGCATTTGCTTGTTGACTCTACATGTAATTGTTTGAAAAACTTTTTTAAGAAAAAATCGCCATAGTTCTTGCACAGAATAAAAAAAAGCAGTACCTTTGCAGTCGCAAAAGTGAAAGGCGGGATAGCTCAGATGGTTAGAGCGTCGGATTCATAACCCGGAGGTCCTGAGTTCAATTCTCAGTCCCGCTACTTTTCAAGAGACTCAAAGACACGTTTTTGGGTCTCTTTTTTTGAATATTGCACACTAATTAAACGAAATATAACGAATTTGAGCCTTGTGGTTCACACCTATAATATAATAGAACTGCTTGCGCCGGCTAAGAATGCCGACATTGGCATTGAGGCGATTAAGCATGGTGCCGATGCGGTTTACATCGGTGCCAACGCTTTTGGCGCTCGCGCTCAGGCGGGCAATGACATTGATTCAATAAAGCGTCTTGTGGATTTTGCCCATCAATTCGATGCCCGCATCTATTGCACGGTCAACACCATTGTCTATGACCATGAGTTGAATGATGTGGAGCGTATGATTCACAATCTCTACCATGCCGGAGTGGATGCTCTTATCGTTCAGGATATGGCGATTTTGCGGATCGACATTCCACCCATCGCCCTTCATGCCAGCACGCAATGCGACATCCGCACTCCCGAGAAGGCAAAGTTCCTAGAGCAGATGGGGTTCTCACAGCTTGTGCTGGCACGTGAACTGTCGTTAGAAGAAATCAAGGAAATTAGCGATAATGTCAAAGTGCCTCTTGAGGGTTTCTGCCACGGTGCGTTGTGTGTAAGTTATAGCGGACGATGCCAAATCAGCCAGGCGTTGAAAGGCCGCAGTGCAAACCGTGGCGAGTGCGCCCAGTTCTGTCGATTGAGCTATGATCTTGAAGATGCCCATGGAAATAAGCTGATGAAGTCGAAGCACCTGCTCTCGCTCCGCGACTTTAACGCCAGCGATCGTCTGCAACAGATGATAGATGCGGGCATCTCATCGTTCAAAATCGAGGGGCGACTAAAAGATGTGGACTATGTGAAGAATGTGGTGGCTTACTACCGTCAAGCTTTAGACAGAATTATAGACTCGCACGATGACCTCACAAGGAGTTCGCACGGCAAATCGGAATACGCTTTCACACCAAATCTTGCCAAGAGTTTCAACCGTTCTTTCACACATTATTTTATAGATAGGCGTCATCCTAAAAATGGCACTAAGATGGCATCACTCAACACTCCTAAATCGCAAGGCGAATATCTGGGAAAAGTGGTGACAATCAATGGCAACAGCATAATTCTTGACACCTCTACCCCACTTGCAAATGGTGACGGTTTGAGCTTTATCGACAGCAACGGCAACTACGATGGGGTAAGGGTTAACAAAGTGTCGGGAAACCGAATCTTCCTGAAAGAGCAATGCGAGATAAATCGTGGAGACAAGGTTTATCGCACATTCGACAAGGCATATAACGATCTACTCTCCAAGCCAAGTGCAAAGAGGACAATTGATGTGGATTTCACCATGTGGATTGCTGACTCACAACTATGCCTGAAAGCTTGTGACGAGCGAGGCTCTTCGGTAGTTCACTCCATAACGCTTGACGAAGCGCCACAAGCGGCGCTGAAACCTCAGACCGAACGGCAACGACAAGTGCTGTCTAAATTAGGTGACACGATCTTTGCCTTGCGCTTTTGTGAGATTATGGGCGACTATTTTATTCCTATGTCAGTCATAGCGCAGCTCAGGCGCGAGACAATTGACCTCTTGGAGCGAAGTCACCGCATCGCATTTTGCCGTGACTTGCGCCTTACCGAGGACAAAACCGCAACATTCCCATATCAACACCTCATCAGTTCCGACAATGTGGCTAATCACATCGCTAACCAGTTCTATAAAGAACATGGAGTAAAAACCATTGAGCCTGCTTTGGAATGTAGCGATTATCAAGGTCAAGCACTAATGACTACCCGTTATTGCCTAAGACGCGAACTCGGAGCATGCCTAAAAAAAAAGGGAAGGGACAAACTCCCCTCTCCTCTATTCCTGCGCAACGGCAAAACTTTGCTCAAAGTGAACTGCGACTGCTCTCGTTGCGAAATGAAAATAATATTAGCGAATAAATAGCAAATATCTACCGTTTTAGTCTAGTTTAAGTACAGCCAAAAACGCTTTTTGCGGCACTTGGACGGTGCCGATTTGTTTCATGCGCTTTTTGCCGGCTTTTTGTTTCTCGAGGAGTTTACGCTTGCGGCTCACATCACCACCGTAACACTTGGCTGTCACGTCTTTGCGCACCTGCTTCACCGTTTCACGAGCAATGATTTTTGCGCCAATGGCAGCTTGTATTGCGATGTCGTACTGCTGTCTCGGAATCAACTCTTTGAGTTTTTCGCACATGCGTCGGCCCAAAGACACGGCATTGTCAACGTGAATAAGCGAACTCAACGCATCCACCGGTTGGCCATTGAGCAGGATGTCCATCTTGATGAGCTTGGAATCACGGAATTCGCTGATATAGTAATCAAACGAGGCATAACCCTTAGAAATGCTCTTAAGCTTGTCGTAGAAGTCAATAACTATCTCACCTAATGGGATGTCGAAGGTCAGCTCCATACGGTTGCCCGATATGTAATCTTGCTTAACCAGTTCTCCCCTCTTACCCAAACATAGCGTAATGATTGGCCCCATAAACTCGCTCTGGGTGATAATTGATGCGCGGATGTATGGCTCCTCGATATGCTCAATAAGCGTCGGGTCAGGCAAGCCAGCAGGATTGTGAACCTCGGTCATCTCGCCTTTTTTGTCATACACCTTATAAGAAACGTTTGGCACTGTGGTTATCACCTCCATGTTGAACTCACGGCTTAGACGCTCCTGCACAATCTCCATGTGCAGCAATCCCAAGAAACCACAACGGAAACCGAAACCTAATGCCACCGATGATTCAGGTGTGAACGTGAGAGAGGCGTCGTTGAGCTGCAATTTCTCGAGCGAAGAGCGCAGATTCTCAAAATCTTCGGGGTCAATGGGATAAACACCAGCGAAGACCATAGGCTTCACCTCCTGGAAACCTTCAATCGCTTTTTTGCAAGGTGTCGCGACATGAGTAATTGTATCTCCCACACGGACCTCTGCCGAAGTTTTGATGCCCGAGATGATATAACCAACGGTGCCAGTAGTCAACTCGTCACGTGGTGCCATTTGCAATTTAAGCACCCCAATCTCATCGGCATTATACTGCTTTCCTGTATTGACAAACTTCACCAGGTCACCCTTATGGATGGTTCCATTCTCAATCTTGAAATATACGATGATGCCACGGAAGGGATTGAACACCGAGTCAAAAATCAGAGCCTGAAGCGGAGCCTCGGGGTTGCCAGTTGGAGCCGGTATGCGCTCAACGATGGCTTCAAGCACCTTAGGCACTCCCTCTCCTGTTCTAGCGCTCACACGAATAATCTCCTCAGGATCGCAACCCAGCAGGTCAACTATCTCATCCTCCACCTCATCGGGATGTGCGCTCTCCATATCAATCTTGTTGATGACTGGGATTATCTCAAGGCCGTTATCGATAGCCATGTAAAGATTACTGATGGTCTGTGCCTGCACACCTTGAGTGGCATCAACCACTAACAATGCGCCCTCACACGCGGCAATGGAGCGTGACACCTCGTAGGAAAAGTCAACGTGTCCCGGTGTGTCGATGAGGTTGAGGGTATATTTCTCTCCGTTTTGGGCATAGTCCATCTGGATGGCGTGGCTCTTGATGGTAATGCCACGTTCGCGTTCAAGCTCCATGTCATCGAGAACCTGATTCTGCATCTCCTTGGCGCCCACAGTCTTGGTGAACTCAAGCAGACGATCGGCAAGAGTGCTCTTGCCGTGGTCGATATGAGCAATTATGCAAAAGTTTCTTATATTTTTCACCTGATTTCGTTTATCGTTTATTGTTGGTCGTTTATCGACTTAACACTTACTAACAAGGCCGCCTTGTTCCTAACACCTATCACATAATTCCCCTCTCTCTTAGTTTCTGTTGCCATCTCCAAGCGCTTAGCATTGTGTCTTCGAGGGTTTCTTCGGCTTTCCATCCGAGGACTTCGTTGGCTTTCTTAGGATCGGCCCATATTTTCACGATGTCGCCTTCGCGTCGTCCCACAATCTTGTGAGGCACTTTCACGCCTGTAGCCTTCTCAAATGCGGCAAGCAGCTGCAACACCGAAGCTCCCTCACCAGTGCCGATGTTAAACACCTCAAGAGGCTCGTCGCTCTTATCCTCGAGCATACGCTCAAGGGCTTTAACATGGGCTTTAGCAAGGTCAACAACATTGATAAAGTCGCGTATGCAAGAACCGTCTGGAGTATCGTAGTCATTACCGAAAATGCTCAACTCCTTGCGCACACCGATGGCGGTTTGGGTGAGATAAGGCACAAGGTTGGCAGGTACGCCATTAGGCAATTCACCTATCTCGGCACTAGGATGCGCGCCGATTGGGTTGAAATATCGCAACAGCACAGCCTTTATGGGACTACCGCTCTTGATTACGTCGGCGATGATGTCCTCGCTCACCTGCTTTGTGGCTCCATAGGGCGAGGTTGCCTTCTTGGTTGGGGCGTCCTCGGTGATAGGATTCTGATCGGGCTCGCCATACACAGTACAAGACGACGAGAACACAAAGCCTTTCACACCATATTCTGGCATCAGCTCCAGAAGATTGAGCAATATATTAAGATTGTTACGGTAATACATGATAGGTTTCTGCACCGACTCATTCACCGCCTTACTTGCTGCAAAGTCGATGATGCCGTTAATGCCCGGATTTTCGCTGAACATCTTGCGCAGCACGTTGATGTCGGTGCAATCGCCCTCCACAAAAACCGGGCGAATGCCAGTAATCTTCTCTATGCCATCTAGCACATCAACATTGCTGTTTGAGAGATTATCAACAATAACAACCTCATAACCAGCATTCTGCAACTCTACTGTGGTGTGTGAGCCAATAAAGCCCATGCCACCAGCCACTAATATTTTACCTTTCATCTTTAGTGTGTTTTAAAATTTTAATAACGCGTCAGCGATGCGTGGACAAGCCTTACCGTCACCATAAGGATTATTGGCACGGCTCATAATCTCATATTCTTTCTCGTCGTCGAGAAGCAGCGACACGTTATCGACAATCTTGTTATAGTCGGTGCCTACAAGTTTCACTGTTCCGGCATCGAGAGCCTCGGGGCGCTCGGTGGTGTCGCGCATCACAAGCACCGGTTTGCCCAGTCCGGGAGCCTCTTCCTGAATACCTCCACTATCGGTAAGCACAATGGTCGATTTCTCCATCAGGAACACAAAATCAAGGTATTCGAGAGGCTCGATGAAGAAGAGATTGCCCAAGTTCTTGAGATTTTCGCCAAAAATCTTGTGAATTGGTCGACGAACGTTAGGATTCATGTGCATAGGATATACGAAATCAACTTCGGGATATTTCTCACTCAATGTCTTGATAGCATTGCAGATATTGAGGAAGCCGTCGCCAAAGTTCTCACGGCGGTGCCCTGTGATAAGCACCAATTTGCGGTCGTTGTCAAGCCGTGTCACGTCGTAGCCTTCATTGACAAGATTCTTATACAATGTCTCATTAAGCTGTTTGTCGTTCTTCATCTTATTTACCACGATATGCAATGCGTCAATCACGGTATTGCCTGTGACATAGATGTGCTCATCCCCTACTCCCTCGTTAAGAAGATTCTGACGACTCAACGGTGTGGGAGCGAAATCAAGAGTTGAAATGCGGTCGGTGATTTGGCGGTTCATCTCCTCGGGCCATGGGCTGTATATGTTATAAGTCCTGAGACCAGCCTCGACGTGTCCTACGGTAATCTGCTGATAAAATGCGGCGAGAGCTGCTGCCGTACTGGTTGTGGTATCACCATGCACAAGTACTATATCGGGATTGACCTCTTTTAGTATGTCACGCATACCTTGTAAAACACGTGTTGTTACATCATATAGGTCTTGACCTGCCTTCATAATGTTCAAGTCATAATCAGGTATGATGTCAAATATCTTCAACACTTGATCAAGCATCTCGCGATGCTGACCTGTTACACAAACAATTGCTTCAAACTCCTCATTACGTTGTTGAAGGCACTTAACAAGCGGAGCCATTTTTATGGCCTCTGGACGAGTGCCAAATACCAGCATTACTTTTTTTCTCATAAATAATATACTAGTTTATTAATTTTAGTGCAAAATTAGTGCAAGTCGAGAGAAATACAAAATGAAATGCGAAGTTTTTCATTTTTATTTGAATAAAATGCTCACACTCGCAAGGCACCAAGCAAGCTTGTGCTTTGTCTCGCTTAATCGCATTTTTCCGAGACGCAGCCTAATTTATCCACAATTAGTGTTATTTGCCTTCTATTCCAAAATATGAGCCGTGTTGCTTTGTTTTTACCCAAAATTTTATGTTAATTCAGGCGATTATAAGTAATTTTGCATGTGCGTCAATTTTTGGCACAACAATTGCACATAATAAAGATAATTGAAATAATGGGATTCGTCCTAAGCAATATATAGTTATGACAAAACAAGAAATAAATATACTGAACAACGACGAGTTGATGGCTCTTATTGACGAGCAGGCTTTGCCAATTGTCGATGGTGTGGACTTCACCAGCGATGAGGAAGATGACGACTTTGACGATGACGACATGGGGCAAGGCGGCGTTTCTTCGGGAGGTGGCGAGAAAACCACCCAGCGACGAAATGTCACAAAAAATGACAACGCGACACCTACTATCAACAAGTATGGCAAAGACATCACCAGGCAGGCTGCCAATGGCGACCTCGACCCGGTTATAGGACGTGAGCGTGAGATAGAACGCCTGGCGCAAATCCTAAGCCGTCGCAAGAAGAACAATCCAGTACTCATCGGAGAGCCTGGAGTTGGCAAGTCGGCGATTGTTGAAGGTCTGGCACAACGCATCGTGGAGCGCAAGGTGCCCCATAACCTCATGGATATGCGCATAGTGGCTCTTGATATGGCGTCGGTGGTGGCAGGAACAAAATATCGCGGACAGTTTGAGGAACGTATCAAGGCTGTTATCGATGAAGCTTCAAAAAATAATGATATTGTGCTCTTTATCGATGAGATTCACACTATTGTGGGTGCAGGTAATGCCAGCGGTTCGATGGATGCCGCCAATCTGCTTAAACCCGCCCTTGCGCGTGGCGAAGTGCGCTGTATTGGCGCAACTACCCTTGACGAATATCGCAAGAATATCGAGAAAGACGGAGCCCTTGAGCGTCGTTTCCAGAAAGTGCTTGTAGATGCCTCCACACCCGAGGAAACTCTGGAAATATTGAACAACATCAAAGATGTCTACGAGAAGCATCACGGCGTGACATATACTCCCGAAGCCATCAAGGCCTGTGTCACCCTCACCAACCGCTATGTGAGCGACCGAGCGTTCCCCGACAAGGCAATTGATGTCCTTGACGAGGCGGGTTCGAGAGTACATATATCAAAAATTGTACCTCCCAAAGCAATAGAAGACCTTGAAGCACAAATAGCAGAGGCACAAGCCAATAAACTGAAAGCTGTTCAAGCGCAAAACTTCGAAAGCGCTGCCCGTTATCGCGATCAGCAAGAGAAATTAAAACTCAAACTCGATGAAGTGAGGTTGGAATGGGAAGCAGAACTTGACAAGAATCGTGAAACAGTTGACGAAGAGCATATTGCCCAAGTGGTAGCCATGATGACCGGTGTGCCCACCAAGCGCATAGCAGCTAGCGAAGGCATCAGGCTGTTAGGGATGAGCAACGAGCTGAAATCTAAAGTGATAGGTCAAGACGAAGCGATTGAGAAGATTGCCAAAGCCATTCGCCGTAATCGATTGGGACTGAGAGACCCTCATCGGCCAATTGGATCATTTATGTTCCTCGGTCCTACAGGCGTGGGCAAAACGTTGCTCGCTAAGTGCCTGAATGAGTTCTTGTTTGACAGCCCCGATGCTCTCATCCGCATTGACATGAGTGAGTATATGGAGAAATTCAACGTGTCGAGACTTGTTGGTGCGCCTCCGGGATATGTGGGCTATGAGGAAGGCGGACAGTTGACTGAGAAAGTGCGCCGCCACCCCTACTCTGTCGTTCTCCTCGACGAGATTGAGAAGGCTCATCCCGATGTGTTCAACATGCTGCTACAAGTGCTTGACGAAGGCGAACTGACCGACAGCCTAGGACGCAAAGTGGATTTCAAGAACACCATAATTATTATGACTTCCAACATCGGCACCCGAGAGTTGAAAGACTTTGGCGCTGGAGTGGGTTTCAACACTCAAGAACTTACCAAAGAACGCACAGACGCGGTAATTCGAAAGGCCCTCAACCGTACCTTCTCACCCGAGTTCCTCAACCGTGTTGACGACATCATCACATTCTCAAGCCTGAACAAGGATGACATCCTAAAAATCATTGACGTTGAGCTGGAAATGTTCTATAAGCGTGTAAATGAGTTAGGCAATGAGTTAGTTGTCACTTTTGAAGCGAGAAATTTCGTCGCTGAAAAGGGATTTGACGTGCAATATGGCGCACGACCTCTAAAGCGTGCCATCCAGACTCACATTGAAGACCCAATGTCGGACCTGCTTCTCAGGCACGAGGACGCCAAAGGAGCCACTATTACAATAGACGTCAAAGATGGCGAAATAGTAACTTCAATAGATACAGATTAAAAATAGTTATCATTCATCATATTCGGCACATTCCAGCGGTGTATCTGGAATGTGCCGATTTTTAGTAGAATAGTTAGATGTTTTTCCACATAATCTAGTAGTTTTTCACAAAAAATGTGTATTTTTGCAACCAAATCGCATAGGGCTTTCTAATCAACAATCGTACTAATCAATAAATTCAATGCGTATGAAAAAGTTTTTACTATTATTTGTGACGCTTTTTGTCAGTCTCACGGCAGGGGCGTATTCTGTCTTTACTTTTTGCGTTCCCAATGGTGCAGCCGAGGTGCAAATAGGCACCAATATGACTATGGACAGTTATAATTTTATTGAGGCAGAAGCTGGCCAAACAGTTTACTTCTCTTTTACGCCTTTTACCGGTTACCAGTTATCAGGAATCAGATACAAAAACATATCGGCAAGTGATGTCACAGAACTTCCTGGAGGAATATACTCTTTCACCATGCCCGAAAAGAACGTATCTATTTACCTTGATTTCGAACTGATACAAGTAACTTATCCGGATGTCACTATTGATGAAGCGACATTCCCCGACCCTAATTTCCGTAACTGGTTACTCAGTCAATCCTACGGCAGCGATGGTATAATCACCGGCGACGAAGTCGCAAATGTCACTAATATTTCAGCAAATTCATGTGGCATAGAAGACATTACGGGCATTGAGCATTTTCCCGCTTTGACCGAACTCGACATCAGCAATTTTGAGGACACATCCAAAGACGCATGGAACAGGATCGCCACAATTGACTTATCGAGCAATACTCGCTTGAGGAATTTCTATTGTGAAAACAATCTGCTCAGCTCGCTCGACCTCTCACAGTGTTCTGACTTGAAACTCTTATCTTGTAGTGACAATCAACTGACAAATATTAATCTTTCGGGCAATCCTAAACTTAGCATACTATTGTGTACAGGAAACCAACTGACTGAACTAGATTTAACCAACAATCTCCTTTTAGAGCAACTGTATTGCGAGTTCAACCAATTGACATCGATAGATGTGACCAATCATAACAAAATGATAATCTTCAATTGCAACAACAACTTGCTCACCTCGCTCGACTTGACGGGATGTACCGAGTTGTTCCAACTCTATTTCTACAACAACCAAATCAAGGGCCAGGCAATGGAAGAATTCGTAACTACTTTACCCACACCACCCAATGGCGGTTATATGGTGGTTGTGGATCTTGACAATGAGATGCCTCAAAACGAAATGACTACAGCACAAGTGGCTACAGCGAGAGCAAAAACTTGGTCGGTAGAGGCAATCACAGGCGAAGACTTTGTACAATATGACGGCACCGAGTCAACCGTAGTAGCAGGCGACGTTAATGGAGATGGAGAAGTGACTGCAGCCGATGTCACTGCTCTCTACAACTACTTGCTCAATGGTGATGAGACTTATATCGACACCAGCGACATGGATGGCGACGGCAACATCACAAGTGCCGACATCACCTTTATCTACAACATTCTTTTAGGAAATTAAAACAGGTGACAATTTTTCACCAAGCAACACAAAATGTCACACGCTGCTGCGTGTGGCATTTTTTTTGCATTATCTATTCACGTGCTCCACTGCACGTGCTCCACTGTTCGACTATTCGAATGTTCGATTGTTCATTTAAAATTTAAACTAAAAAATATATACTATGGCAAAAGGTTCAATTGGGGTAACTACTAACAACATTTTCCCTGTAATTAAAAAATTCTTGTACAGCGACCACGAGATTTTCTTGCGTGAGCTGATTTCTAACGCAGTAGATGCGACACAAAAACTCAAAACTCTCACCGCCGCAGGCGATTTCAAAGGCGAAACCGAAGGACTGAAAGTGTCAGTAACCATCGATAAAGATGCCGGAACCCTCACTGTGAGCGACCACGGCATCGGCATGACCGAGCAAGATGTAGATAAATACATCAACCAGATTGCCTTCTCAGGCGCTGAGGACTTCCTCAACAAATACAAAGACAACGCCAACGCAATCATCGGACACTTCGGACTGGGCTTCTACTCAGCCTTTATGGTTGCCAAGAAGGTGGAGATTCGCACCCTCTCTTGGGAGGAAGGTGCAAAGCCAGTACTTTGGAGCTGCGACGGTTCACCTGAGTTTGAGATGACTGAATGCGATAAGGCGGAGCGCGGCACCGACATTGTTCTCTACATCGACGACGATGAGAAGGAGTTCCTTGAGCAGTCACGCATCAGCACTCTGCTCAACAAGTACTGCAAATTCCTGCCAGTACCTGTAGTATTCGGCAAAGAACAAGAGTGGAAAGACGGCAAGTATGTCGATACCGACAAGGATAAAGTAATCAACGACATCGAGCCGCTGTGGACCCGCAAACCCACTGACCTCAAGGACGAGGATTACATCAAGTTCTACCACGCTATCCAGCCAGCACAGGACGATCCATTATTCTGGATTCACCTCAATGTGGATTACCCCTTCACCCTTACCGGAATCCTTTATTTCCCAAAGATTAAGAACAATCTCGACATCCGAAAAGACCGCATCCAGCTATATTGCAACCAGGTGTTCGTAACCGACAGTGTGGAGGGCGTGGTTCCTGAGTTCATGATGCTGCTGCAAGGCGTTATAGATAGTCCCGACATCCCATTAAACGTTTCACGCTCCTACCTGCAAGCTGACCGCAACGTGAAGAAGATTTCTTCTTACATCACCAAGAAGGTGGCAAGCCGCCTCGAGGAGATTGCCAAGACCGATGCTAAGGCATTTGAGGAGAAATGGAACGACATCAAGATCTTCATTGAGTATGGCATGCTCAGTGACGAGAAGTTCAAGGATGCTGCGGCAAAGTTTGCTCTACTCCAAAACACCGATGGCAAGTACTTCAAGTTTGACGAGTACAAAGACCTCATCAAGGGCAACCAAACCGATAAGGACGAGAATCTTATCTATCTCTACGCTACTGACAAGACAGCACAATACACCTATATCAAAGCCGCACAGGACAAGGGCTATGATGTTCTGTTGATGAACGGTCAACTCGATATCCCATTTGTGGGACTGCTGGAGCAGATGAACGAGAAATCACGCTTTGTACGTGTTGATAGCGACGTGGTTGACAATTTAGTGCGCAAGGAAGACACTAAAGACGCTGACCTCACCACTGAGGAGCGAGAAATAGCCACTACCCTATTCAAATCGCAAATTCCTGCTATCGAGAAGAGCGAATTCATGGTGACCTACGCAGCCATGTCGCCCGATGCCCAACCAGTAGTTATTACTCAGAGTGAGTATATGCGACGTATGAAGGATATGGCAGTCTTCCAACCAGGAATGAGTTTCTATGGCGAGTTCCCCGATGCCTATAACTTCACGCTCAACACTAACCATCAGCTCATCAAGCGCGTTGTGGAACAGGCAGTTGCAGCTGTGAAAGATGAAATTAAGCCAATAGACGACGAACTTGCAGCTACCAATGCTGTAATAAAGGCTATCCGTGACCTCGACAAGGACAACAAGGGCGTGCCAGAGGACAAAAAAGATGACCTCAAGAAAAACGAAGACAAAGCACAAGAGTTGCGCAGCAAGAAAGAGGAAATTGTCACCAACTATGCTGCTGGGCAAGACACAGTTAAGCAGCTAATCGACATCGCACTGCTTGGCAACGGATTGCTCAAAGGCGAAGCCCTCAACAACTTCTTGAAACGCTCAGTAGATTTACTGTAAACACACTCAAATGAGGGTGTGAAAGAATAAACAACTGATTTATCTGAAAAATCTGATTATTAATAAAACATAAATCAGAACATTCAGATAAATCAGTTGTTTTTTTAAATTTTTTTTGACACTGCCTTCAATTCAATCATTGTTGTAAATCCAATTTTTTATTGTACTTTTGCACTTGATGGCAATACTAGAAATAAAGAAAATAGAAGAAAGCAGCGACGTTGAACTGCAAGTGTTTGAGAGTCGCATACAGGCGGGGTTCCCAAGCCCTGCGCAGGGGGCGTTTGCCGACTCGGTGGACCTTAACCATGAGCTAATTAACAACCCTGCCGCTACGTTCTGCGCAAGGGTGATTGGTGACTCGATGGTTGATTCTGGCATAAACGAGGGCGACATGCTCATCATTGACCGCTCACTTGAGCCACACGACGGTGACATCGCCGTGTGCTTCATTGATGGCGATTTCACTGTCAAGCGGTTATTAATCAACGATAAAGACATTTTTATGGCACCTGCAAACCGCAAATATCCTGTCATAAAAGTTCCCGATGAGAGTAACTTCATAATCTGGGGCATCGTCTCACACATCATCAAAAAACTCCAATAGAATCAAGATTTAAAGGAAAACAACTGTGAACTATGAACTCTTAACTATGAACTAATAGCATGTACGCCTTAGCTGATTGCAATAACTTTTTTGTCTCTTGCGAGAGGGTTTTCAACCCGTCGCTCAACGGCAAACCAGTAGTGGTGCTGTCGGGAAACGACGGTTGTGTCATCGCTCGCAGCAACGAGGCCAAGGCACTTGGTATCCCCATGGGATGCCCGGCATTCCAGGTTAAAAACTACACCAATCCCGCTAACGTCATCATGCTCTCGGGACGGCACATCGTGTATCGTGACCTGTCTAACCGCATAATGAGAATTATTGGTGAAGTGGCGCTGAATCTGGAAGTATATTCGGTTGATGAGGCTTTTTTTGCCCTCCCGTTCGATGATAATGAGCAAAACCACAAATTGTTAACGTCCCTTGTTAAGAAGATTCAGCAGTACGTAGGCGTGCCAGTGAGCATCGGCTTTGCCCCAACACGCACCCTCGCCAAGATTGCAAGCCATGTCGCAAAAAAGGACAAGAATAACGTTGAACGGGTGAAAGGTCTCACTGATGCCGACGAGATTAATCTAGTGCTAAACCGCATCAAGATTGACGACGTGTGGGGAATTGGCAGGAAACTCAACGCGAAACTTCTTTCCTGTGGCATCGACACGGCTGGTAAGTTCATCATGCTGCCCAAGTCTTATTTGCAACGCATTGGAAACATCAACCTTGTCAGAACACAGCAAGAGTTGAAGGGCGTTGACTGCATTTCCATTAACCCAGTAGATATCGCGCACAAGTCCATAATGAACTCGCGCACTTTTGGCCATGTGATTAATAAAAAACAAGAGATTGCCGACGCCATCATCTCCTTCGCACAATCATGCGCTGCCCAACTTCGACAGGAAGGCTCGGCGGCATTGACGATAACGGTTTATATCCGTGGCGACCATTTCCGCCAAGACCTGCCGTTCTATTCCAACTCATGCTCGGTGAGGATGCCGTCGCACACCGCCTCGGCGATGGAACTTGCAAAACATGCTCTCATAGCTTTAAATAACATCTATCGAGACAATTTCTATTATCGCAAAGCGGGCGTTATGGTCACCGACATAATAAGCAATGACCAGTTGCAACTCGACATCTTCAACGGCGAGAACGACGTGCGCCAGGCAAAACTGATGTCCGCCATCGACAATATCAACAACCGATACGGCAAAAAGCAGATTGTCCTCGCCCCCACCCTATCCCGCGGAGAATGGGCGCCGCTACAAAACCATTTCGCGACTCTGAGCAAGACACTGCATTTCTACACTGGAATGTATCCAAGATATATCTGTGACTACAAACCGATAGTTCAGCGCGATGAGGATGAGGAAAAAAAACACCAGTAACCTATCTTGTTTCTGGTGTTTTTTGTGGAGCTGGAGGGGTTTGAACCCTCGTCCAAACGTGGAACTAATAAGCTTTCTACATGCTTAGTCGGTGACTTGGTTTTCGACTGCCAGCAGGATCACGACTACCGACTTGCAGCTTAGTCTCTAAATTTCAAGTTTGACTCGAGACTTGTCATCCTCTATCCCCGATATGCTAGCACCACCTTATCGATAAGCCTCGGAGCAACGGCCACCGGGTGATGTCTCGTCTTTGCAACTCTTGGCAAAGATTAAGCTGACCTACTGTGCTTCAATCAGGCAGCGAGAGCGTAAGAATTTTCGCCATTTAAATAAGTCGATATCATGGATTTAAAGAGCTCAGACATCGTCACTCTGCATGCTTACTTACCACCTCAACACGCTGTCAAAGCCAAGTCAGCCCCAATAGCGCTTTTGTGAAAGCGGGCGCAAATTTAATGCATTTGGTGAGAACAGCAAAACAATTAGCTGTTAATTAAGAAGTATTAACAGTCTTTTTTCCTCGTTCTCACACTAAAAGGGCTTGTTAATTTCAAAAAAAGATTTTCTGAAGTTCAATTATTAAATGAAATTGGTTTAGGTAATTTATTAGGATTTTTCGCACTTTTTCTTAACTTTGCAAAATTAGTAGCATTTTGGAAGTAGCATTTTGGAGCTGTCCTTCTTGATAAAAATCAAAAAAATTAGGTCACATTGGCATTTTTTTTATACCTTTGTAACCAAATTTCATCTCCATAACACGATAAGATATGAAACACTCTAATTTCAAACACATTATGCTTGCATTGATGCTTGCTATCGTCATAGTTCCAATCTCATTGACACAAGTCATTATAGAAGATAAACGAACACAACAGCAGGAGCCTGAGAAAAAGACCGAAACGTCCGAAAACGGCGGAGAGACAGCCAACAAAGAAGGCAGCAACAAAGAAGCGACAACAGAAGGGCAATCGAGTACAGCCAATAAACCCTCTAGTTCTAGTTCTCGCTCAAACAACTCTTCGGTCAACGCTGCCAACAACAATAACTATGTTGATGCCAAGAAACCCGAGTCGCTCAACCAAGACTACAGCACTGGCAGCAACAGCTCAAACTTGCAGTCGCAACAAGAGGTGGAGATGAGAAGCTACGGCTACCGCATACTCGTATATCACACCAACAAGTCGAAGAACGCCAAAGCCAACGCCCAGAAGCGCGCCAAAGACATCACCATGAAATTCCCGCAATATCAGTTCTATTTCACCTACAAGGCTCCAACATGGCGTCTGCGCGTAGGCGATTTCGTTGACGAAGAGTCGGCACACCTTGCCTTGAAGCAGCTCAGGAAGGCGTTCCCTATGTACTCTAAGGAAATGACTATTATTCACGACAACATTAATGTGTGGAAATAATGAGCAATAACAAAGTACCACAATACGATAACGAGCTTGTTGAAAAACTCGCCTCACATCTGAAATCCATTATTGAGTTGCTAGGAGAAGACCCAAACCGTGAAGGATTGCTCAAAACACCACAACGTGCTGCAAAAGCCCTCATTGACAACACTAGCGGATACCACAGCGATGCCGCACAGCTCATTAAGCAAGCCATTTTCACCCACGATGGCAAAGACATGGTAATAGTAAAAGACATCGAGTTCTATTCCCTGTGCGAGCACCACATTCTCCCATTTTACGGAATCTTTACCATTGGCTACATCCCCGATGGAGAAATCGTGGGACTGAGCAAGCTCGCAAGAGTGGTAGAGACCTACGCACGCAGACTGCAGGTTCAAGAGCGACTCACAAAGGAAGTTTGCGACGCTGTGAGCACCAATCTTAAGAACAAAGGCGTGATTGTCGTGTGCGAGGCAGCACACATGTGCATGAAAATGAGAGGCATCGAGAAACAACAATCTACAACCATCACAATGCACTACTGCGGTGATTTTGAGGACGTTCAACTTCAACAGAGATTTTTTGCACTCACTCAAACAAAAAAATAATCAAAAAAAACAGGCAAAAATTTTGCCAGTTCAAAAAAAAGCACTACCTTTGTACCCGCAATCCGAAAAAAGTGATTGCGATTTGCGACAGTAGCTCAGTTGGTAGAGCGCGACCTTGCCAAGGTCGAGGTCGCGGGTCCGAGTCCCGTCTGTCGCTCCAGAGTTCTTTAAAATTGCATTTTATGCGACAGTAGCTCAGTTGGTAGAGCGCGACCTTGCCAAGGTCGAGGTCGCGGGTCCGAGTCCCGTCTGTCGCTCCAACAACTCTTGTCCAGGTGGTGGAATTGGTAGACACGCTACTTTGAGGGGGTAGTGCCCGTTC
>JAFYYG010000010.1 GCA_017557625.1 Muribaculaceae bacterium | reverse complement strand
GTGGCCGTGGATGGCTTGCGCCATGCGGTTGACGGGCATATTGGCGTTCATCGCTGTCACAGCCTCTTGGATGAGGTCGGCGGCATGTGGTCCGCAGATGTGGCATCCCACGATGGTGAGGTCCTCGCTGCTGACGATGAGCTTCACCATTCCGTCGGTCTCGCCCATCGCCACAGCCTTGCCGTTGCTGCGGAAGAACGACTTGGCGGTCACCACCTCTATGCCCTGGTCCTCGCATTGCTGCTCGGTGAGGCCCACCATAGCCAGTTCGGGAGTGGTGAACACAGCGCTTGGCACGATGTCGAGCCTGATGCGGCACTTTTTGCCGAGTATGTGGGCGAGAGCCACACTGCCTTGTGCACTGGCGGCATGTGCGAGCATGCAACGACCGTTCACGTCGCCAATGGCATAGATGCCCTCGACGTTGGTCATCATGTTGTCATCAACCTCAATGCCACGGCGGCTGGTTTCAACACCTGCCGCCTCCAGTCCCTCGGGCAATACAGCCTGACGGCCTACCGACATGAGTACCTTCTCGGCGACTACGCTCTTAGCCTTACCCTTGTGGTCGAAGGTGATTTCAAGACCGTTTTCGGTCTTTTTGATGCCATTGACGGCAGCCTGGGTGAGGATGTTCACGCCACGCTTGCTCATCACGGTCTTGAGGCGCTTGGCGATGTCCTTGTCGAACGGCGGCAGAATCTCCTTCATAAACTCGATTACCGTCACCTCAACGCCAAAGCTGTTGAACACGCCAGCGAACTCCATGCCTATAACGCCACCGCCCACGATACATAGGCTCTTAGGCAACTCCTGCATGGCAAGGATGTCGTCGCTGGTCATTGCCAGGTCTGCACCCTCAACGGGGAGTCCGCGGGGAATCGAGCCTGTGGCAATCACAATGGCGGGAGCAGTGTATTGCTCTCCTGCAACCTCAATTGTCTTGGCATCGACAAACTTTGCCTCGCCGTTGACAACGGTGATATTCTCGCCACCCATAAGCATTGCCACGCCGTCGCGAAGTTGTTTTACCACTTCCTCCTTGCGGGCAAAGGCAACACCATAGTCCACGCTCACTTCGCCAGTGGTCACGCCAAACTGTGCCGCTTCGCGCACGGTGTTTATCACCTCGGCATTGCGGCATAGCGCCTTGGTAGGGATGCAGCCTCGGTTGAGGCAAGTGCCGCCCAGCAGGTCGCGCTCCACAATCACCACTTTCTTGCCGTGGTGAGCAGCCTCGGCGGCCATCTCATAACCGCCGGGGCCTGCACCTATAATAATAATGTCGGTTGAAATCATAGTTCGTCAACGCTGAGAAGTTCGCGATAGGTCACAATCTGCTTCAGGGCAGCCTTTGTGTCGTCTAGACGGCGCACGGGGGTGTTGTGCGGAGCGGTCTTCACGAGTTCAGGATTCTCCTTTGCCTCGATGGCGATTTTCTTCATCACCTCGATGAACTCATCGAGGGTCTCCTTGCTCTCGTTCTCGGGAGGCTCAATCATCATCGCCTCGTGGAAGAGCAGCGGGAAGTAGATGGTGGGAGCATGGAAACCGTAGTCGAGCAGACGTTTGGCCACGTCAAGAGTGGTCACACCAGTTGACTTGTCTTTCAAACCGTCAAATACGAACTCGTGCTTGCACACACCATCAAGAGGCAGCTCATAGTAGTCTTTGAGCGACTCTTTCACATAGTTGGCGTTAAGAACTGCAAGTGGACCAACATTTTTAATCTCGTCTTTACCGAGAGTAAGGATGTAGGCGTAAGCGCGCATCATTACACCGAAGTTTCCCAGGAATCCGCTGATGGAACCTAACGAGTCTTCTCCGTCCTCAATGTGATAGTAGTATATGTCATCGGTAAGCTGCTCGCGGATAACGCGTGGGTTGGGAAGGAACTTCTCTAGACCCTCACGCACGCCCACAGGACCACTGCCAGGACCGCCACCACCATGAGGAGTGGAGAATGTCTTGTGAAGGTTGATGTGCATGATGTCGAAGCCCAAGTCGCCAGGGCGGCACTTGCCAAGCATAGGGTTGAGGTTGGCGCCGTCGTAGTACATCAAGCCGCCAGCCTCGTGAACGAGTTTCGCAATCTCGGCGATGTTGTGCTCAAAGATACCCAAAGTGTTTGGGTTGGTCATCATCATGCCGGCGACATTCTCATCGAGCAAAGGTTTTAGATCCTCAACATCCACTGTGCCATCGGGGCGGCTCTTAACAACAACCACCTCAAGGCCGCAAACTGCCGCGCTTGCGGGGTTGGTGCCGTGAGCGCTGTCGGGGATAATAACCTTCACACGGTTGGGGTTGCCGTTGTCCAAGTGGTAGCTACGCATCACCATCAAGCCGGTAAGTTCGCCATGTGCGCCGGCATAGGGGTTGAGGGTGAACTCTTTCAAGCCCGAAAGTTCGGCAAGCGAGCGTTGCAAGTTGTAATATACTGCGAGCGCACCTTGAATGTCGGCTTCGGCCTGCAACGGGTGAAGTTGTGTGAACTCTGGCTTAGCGCACATCTGCTCGTTGATTTTCGGGTTATACTTCATTGTGCATGAGCCCAATGGATAGAAGCCTGTGTCAACGCCAAAGTTGTTGTTGCTCATGTTGGTGTAGTGGCGAACCACGGTCATCTCGTCAACCTCGGGAAGACATGGCGGCTCTTGACGCATCAACGCCGCGGGGAGGTCGTTCAATTTATACTCTGCGAGCTTATTCTCGGGAAGGCTGTAGCCCTTGCGTCCCTCTTTCGAGAGCTCGAAAATCAGTTTGCCATAGAAAGTGTTATTCATCGTTCTTGTCCTCCTTCTCTTCTTTAATATATTCATTAATAGCGTCAATAAGGTCATTGATGTCCTCCTTGCTGATGGTCTCGGTAGCGCACATCAGCAGTTTGTCGTCGTCAATAGGAACACCAGCAGCATAGCTGATTTCGAGATAGTTGAGCAGGTCGTCAACATCAAGCGATGTCTTTACTACAAACTCGTTAAGGAATGGTTTGTCGGGATATTCAAGCTCAAATTTGCCGGTCTTCACCAGTTGGTCGGCGAGGTAATGAGCGTTGCTGTAGCTGATTTCGTTAACCTCACGCAGACCTTGCTTGCCCATAAGCGACATGTAAACTGTCACAAACAGTGCCATCAGGCTCTGGTTAGAGCATATGTTGCTGGTTGCCTTCTCGCGGCGGATGTGCTGCTCGCGGGCCTGAAGGGTAAGAACGAAAGCACGCTTGCCGTCGGCATCGGTGGTAGCTCCCACGATGCGGCCTGGCATCTTGCGGATGAGCTTCTTGCTGGTGCAGAGGTAGCCCACGTATGGACCGCCGAAGTTCATGGGGATACCCAGGCTTTGGCCGTCGCCTACTGCTATATCAGCTCCCCACTCGGCTGGGGTCTTGATAACGCTCAATGCGCTGGCAGGGCAGTTCATGATGAGCAGAGTCTTGTGCTCGTGGCAGAAGTCGGCCCATCCGGTGTAGTCCTCGAGGATTCCGAAGAAGTTGGGCGATGCCACAATAACGCCTGCTACGTCGTCGGCACCAACCTTTGCCTCAAAATCGGCACGGCTAGTAACGCCGTTCTCGGCCTCTATCATCTCCACGTCAATGCCGTGGAACTTGGCATAGGTCTCAACCACGCGAATTACGAATGGGTTAACTGTCTCGCTGATGAGCACCTTGTTGCGCTTCTTAGCGTTGGAAACTGCCATCATCATCGCCTCGGCGGTGGCGGTGCATCCATCGTACATCGACGCGTTGCTCACCTCCATACCGGTCAACTCGGCCATCATGCTCTGATACTCGAAAATGTACTGAAGAGTACCTTGCGAAATCTCGGCCTGATAAGGAGTGTAGCTTGTTAGGAACTCGCTGCGGTTCACGATATCCTGAACCACGGCGGGGGTATAGTGGTCATAAACACCGGCACCCATGAAGCATTTGAGAGGATTGTTGTTCATAGCCAGTTCTTCGAAGAAGTTGCGAACCTCAATCTCGCTCATGGCACGTGGCAGGTCATAGTCGCGCTTGAATTGCAATTCCTCGGGAATGTCCTTGTAGAGCTCGTCGAGCGACTTCAAGCCACACTTGTCCAGCATCTGCTTCACATCGTCCTGGGTGTGTGGGAAAAATTTATAGTTCATTGTTTGTTAATGTGTTGTTAATGAGTTTTTAATGAAGAAAAGCCAAGGGCTAAACATGAGTAACTATTTAGCGATGTTACCATTATTAAACAAAAACAACAAGACCTTACAATGACAACAATTTAAAAAATAATTTTTGTTGAATTTGTTCATCTTTGTTGAATTTGTTTGATGATAATGCTAGTAAAAAACTAAATCGCTAAATAGTTACAGACACATTGATGCTAGCCACTTGGCTTAGATGATGAGTTTTGTATTACTCGCCAATGAATTCTTTGTAGGCTGCTGCATCCATCAGGTTGTCGAGCTCGCTCTTGTCGCTGAGCTCAACCTTGATGATCCAGTTCTCAAAAGCGTCCTTGTTGATCAAGCCAGGCTCGTCCTCAAGTGCTTCGTTAACCTCAACAACAGTACCGCTAACTGGGCTTACCAGGTCGCTGGCGGCCTTTACGCTCTCTACTGCGCCAAAGTCCTCGCCAGCCTCTACCTCGTCGTCAACCTCGGGCATGTCAACGTAAACCACGTTACCAAGCTCGTGCTGTGCATAGTCGGTGATGCCTACATAGCCGAAGTCGCCTTCAACTTTTACAAACTCGTGTGACTCGCTGTAATAGAGTCCGTCAATAATTTTACTCATAGTCGAAATTTATAATTAATTGATTATTTTGATTTTTATTAATTGTGCATTGTGAATTATGCATTGTGCATTATTTTTTGTAGCTCTTATCGTGGAATTTCTTCTTGACAACGGTAGCGTCGAAGTATTTCTTGCGGATGTGAACCTTGAGGGGAGTGCCGAGCTTGCCGTAGGCAGCGTCAACGAGAGCTACAGCGATGCTCTTGTCAACCGAGATGCCACGGTAGCCAGTGGTAACGTAGCCCACAGGCTCGTCGTTCTCGTTGCACACCTCATAGCCGTGACGAGGGATGGCCTTGTCGTGGAGCTCGAGTCCTACGAGTTTCTTGGCGGGGCCGTCGGCCTTCTGCTGAGCGCATGCGTCCTTGCCGATGAAGTCTTCTTTGTCGAGTTTCACGAAGAATCCGAAGCCCGCCATTATAGGAGTGATTTCGGCGGTCAACTCGTCGCCGTAGAGTGGCAGACCCACCTCGAAGCGCAGGGTGTCGCGGCAACCCAGTCCGCAAGGCTGCACGCCGGCATTCATAAGCATGTCCCACATGTCGCGGATGGTGTCGTGGCTGGCATACACCTCAAAGCCGTCCTCGCCGGTATAGCCGGTGCGGCTTACGATGATGTTGTCGCCATTGTAATCTACGCACTTGAAGGTGTAGAATGTCAGGTCGGTGCAGTCGAGATTGAGGACAGCCTTCATGGTCTTCTCAGCCTCAGGGCCTTGCACTGCGATCTGTCCGTAACTCTCACTTTGGTTGTCAACTTTCACGTCAAACTTAGCAGCCTGCTCGTTGATCCAAGCCACATCTTTGTCAATGTTGGCAGCGTTGATAACGAGGAAATAGTCATTCTCGCCCATAGTGTAAACCAGGAGGTCGTCAACGGTGCCACCGTCGGGATAGAGCATCATGCCATATTGGATGCCGCCCACTTCCATCTTGGTGATGTCATTAGTGAAGATGTAGTTCACAAACTTCTGCGCCTCGGGGCCAGTAATGTGCACCTCGCCCATGTGAGAGACGTCAAAAACGCCCACTGCGTTGCGCACTGCGTTGTGTTCCTCTACTATGCCCTTGTACTGGATGGGCATGTCAAATCCGCCAAAGGGGCTCATCAAAGCGCCTTGAGCTACATGTTTGTCGTGAAGACAGGTGAATTTGTTTTCACTCATAATAGTTGTCTTTTAAGATATAAAGTATGTTTATTAAGTTAGTTTTCAGTTAATTAATTTCGCTTGTGGACTTTGAGATTTCGTTTCTCGCTCCGTTATGGCAATCAAAGTCTCAAATTCTCCACAAAAGTACATAATAAAAATGATATAATATAATAATAAAGGAAAAATCTTTATTTCAGGGGAAAATTTATGATTGATTAAAAAATATTCTTTATCTTTGTGGCACTAAATAAAAACGAATAGTATTAACATCAAAAATAACAAGTATGAAGAGAGTTTTATCACTATTATTACTGTTTTCGGTAGCCGTGGCGAGTTTTGCTGCGAGTGGAAATACTCCTGGTGACGTGAATGGTGACGGTACAGTTACAGCTGCAGATATAACTGAGCTTTATAACTACCTGCTTAACAACGATATGACATATTACAATACTGCTGATGTCAATGGCGACGGAGATATCACTGCTGCTGATATTACCTTTATCTATGACATCTTGCTGGGGAATTATAAGCCCGATGGTGGTGTTACTGAATATACCGTCAACGGTGTGAAGTTCAAGATGGTGGAGGTCAAGGGAGGCACGTTCATGATGGGAAACAGCAACAGCTATTCTGTCGACCAAGCTCATCAGGTTACTTTGAGTAGTTTTGCCATTGGTCAGACTGAGGTGACACAAGAGTTGTGGCAAGCCGTGATGGGCAGCAATCCAAGCTATTATAGCGGCACCAATCTGCCCGTGGAACAGGTGAGCTGGAGGGAGTGTCAACAGTTTATTACCAAGCTCAACAGGATGCTGCCAATTGACGGCTATGAGTTCCGCCTGCCCACTGAGGCCGAGTGGGAATATGCAGCGCGTGGTGGCAACAAAAGCAAAGGCTACATCTATGCCGGCGGTAACAACATTGGCAATGTGGCATGGTATCAGGGCAATAGTGGCAACAAAACTCACCAGGTAGGAACAAAGGCCGCCAACGAACTTGGTCTTTATGACATGAGTGGCAATGTAGAGGAGTGGTGTGAAGATTGGAAAGGCAACTATCCTACCGAGCCACAAACCAACCCCACAGGCTCCACGAGCGGATATGACCGCATTTTGCGAGGTGGATACTACAGTGCTAGTTCCGACAAATGTCAGGTTACTTGCCGTGATGGTTGGGGAGTGGACAATAAAGACAAGGAAATTGGCTTGCGACTTGTGCTCGTGCCAGAAAAGCCATATAAAGAATTTACTGTCAATGGTCTGACATTCAAGATGGTTAAAGTGAAAGGTGGCACATTTACCATGGGGGGAACATATATGGGAAATGAATCCTACATTTGGGAACTTCCTCCTCATAGTGTGACATTGAGCTCTTTCAGTATTTGTCAAGTTGAGGTGACACAGGAATTGTGGGTGTCGTTGATGGGTAACAACCCGAGTTACTTCTGCGGCTATGGTAATGAAGCTTCTGGCTCATACCATCCTTCTTTTACTTATGGCAATAATCCTCAATGCCCAGTAGAATATGTGTCTTGGAACGATTGCAAATCGTTTATCAACAAGCTCAATCAAATGACAGGATATACTTTCCGCTTGCCCACCGAAGCCGAGTGGGAGTATGCTGCTCGCGGTGGAAACCAAACTCATGGTTATAGGTATGCTGGCAGTAATGATCTAGACGAAGTGGCGTGGAATAGGCGCAACACTGAAAAAACTCATGATGTTGCAACAAAAGTTCCCAACGAACTTGGCATCTACGACATGAGTGGCAATGTGGCTGAATGGGTAAATGATTGGTTTGCATATTATGGTGACTCGCCATTAACCAACCCCACGGGGCCTAATTCTGGAACTTACCGTGTGAACCGTGGCGGTGGTTGGAATGATTATGATAAATGCCGAGTAGCAAGCCGAGACAAATTTTTCCCTGATGATAATATCGGTATGGGCTTTCGCCTAGCCATGTAATTGGCGCTTAAAAACAAATAAACATCCCTCACGGTCCAGTCTGCGAGGGATGTTTTTTATGTGATTTTCTGTTCAAAAACTTACTTTTTTTCAAATAGCAGTTCAATAAACTGCTGTAGTGTGAGGTTCATTATCACTTGTGAGAGGTTGAGATCGCTTAATGCTTCTTCTATGTCATCTTCAGCGAATTTGCGGCCTTTGAGGCGGGAGGTGATGGTGTCGAGATCGCCGAGGAGGAAGAAGTCGCCGGCGATGTTGATGTCGCGGATGATGTTGCGGTTGAGCTCAAGTGTGATTTTGAACTCGCCCACGCCCTCAATTCTGCCGCTGCGCTCCATATTGCAGCGAGGGTTATTGCCCAGGATGAACTCGGGCGTGAGATAGCCAGCCTCGATGCGCTCAATTGATGTTATGTCATTGTCATCAAGTGTTATATCTCCATCGCATAGGGTGGTGTGGGCGTGCTGCTGAAACTCCTCGATGCTCATCGTGAGGTACTGGTTCAACGTGGTAATGTGGCTTTTAACGCTTTTCACCCCTTTGGAGTTGAGCTTTGTTGCCGACGGCGTGATGGCTTGAACCATGTTCTCCATGTTGGTGTCGTATAGCATGGTGCCATGTACTATGCTGATTCCAGGTAGGTGATAGAATGCGTTGCCGCTCACCTTCTTGCCGTCAACCATGATGTCATTGCGGCTGTTGTCGCTCGCATTTAGCCCCAACCCCTGCAGCATCTCCACGATGGCATGGGTGTAATGCGTGAACGTTAAAGTCACGTCATCACTGCGAGTTATATAGCTGAACATGATGTTGTCCATATCGGCATATACGCATCCTCCACCGCTCTTGCGGCGGTAATACTCGATGCCGTTCTCCTTGCAGTAAGCAACATTGACCTCGCTGTCAATCAGCTGGTTTCGGCCAAAAATGACAGTGGGTCTCACACGCCACATAAAGAACAGCTCATCAAGGCTGTTGTCAGTCTTGATTTTATGGGCTGCAAGCTCTTCCATTGCAAGATAGAATACTAGCCGACGAACCTTGTCGTTAGGCAATTTCAAGTATTTCATAGTCTATCATTTCGATTCGGGTTCAAAGGTACGTTGTTTTCTCCAATTATAACACTCTTACGCCAAGAAAAAACACTTCATGACCCATATATGTACAAAAAGTTGGAGGGGAATGGCAGAACATCCATTCTCCTCCAACCATTTAATCGATTAGGTCATTAAAGTAATGCTAATTCTGAATGGCCAAGCGGAGTCCAATCCACACGCTGGAACCGCTGGTGAGTGAGCGGAATGTCACTCGGCAGTCGCGGGGCTCGTCAATCCAGCAGCCGTCGCGTGCCACATTGTTAGTAGACGTTTGGGGATGAGTGGGGTTCACTTGCGGCTCGGCAGTGTAGTAATACACGTCGTCGCTTACCCACTCAGCAACATTGCCGCACATATCGTAGATGCCAAGCTCATTTGGAGCCTTGGTCGCAACCTCATGCACATTGTAGGCACCAGTGCCACCGCTGTTGCCCACATACCATGCCACCTCGTCTATATTATTGCTGCCGGCATAGAGATAGCCATGGCTCTTGTTGCCGCCGCGAGCGGCAAACTCCCATTGCGCTTCGGTGGGAAGCGTGAAATTCTTGCCGGTAATCTGGCTCAGAGCGTTGGCAAATTCCACACATTTTGCATTGTCATACCTTCTAACTGGATAGTTGTCATCAATCGAGAAGGCGGGAATCTCATTCATCACGGCTTTCCATAGAGCTTCGGTAACCTCGGTCTCGCCAATCCAGTAGTCGGAGAGCGTGACTTGGTGCGCTGGTCGCTCCAAATCATAGGCTTGAGTGTCGTCATCGGCTGCTCCCATTGTGAAAGTGCCACCATCAACTTTTATCATATTGAAAACAACGCCATTAATCGAGAAAACCCTTTTTGATATAGGGCCTTCTGCAAGTCGCAGGCCAATATATTGCTTACATTCTCCTGGCAACGCATTGTCACGGAAGGTTACACGGCAGTAATCGGTAGTGTACCATGCCCAGCAACCGCCACGGGTGATGCGGGCAATACCTGTCGCAGGACCAATGGGATTAACTTGTGGTTCAGAGGGATATTGGTCGGCATACCAGTCATAGCATAACTCTTGAACGTTGCCGCTCATGTCGTAGATTCCAAGCTCGTTGGGAGCCTTTGTTCCTACAGGTTGTGATACCCTGCCTGAATTGTTGGTGTGCCATGCCACTTCATCAACATTGTTGCTACCTGAGTAAAGATAGCCTTTGCTCTTATTGCCTCCACGAGCTGCAAATTCCCACTCCGACTCGGTGGGCAAACGGAAGTTGCGGCCAGTCATTGCATTAAGCCTAGTGATAAACTCTTGACAGTCGTTCCAACTCACATAATCTACTGGCAGGTTGCTGCCCACGTGCTGACTCGGGTTGCTGCCCATCACTGCCTCCCACAACTCTTGGGTCACCTCGGTCTGACCAATGGAGAAGGTTGATAACGTCACTTGATGAACAGGGAACTCATCGTCAAGAGCATGCTCATCGCCATCCATAGCACCCATCATGAATGTGCCGCCCTCCACGTTAACCATGTTGAAAGATACGCCATTGACAGTAACCGTCTCTATCGGCTTTGGCACAAGCACCAAACGTAGAGTCAGATTGGTGCCTCCTCCGTTGGGGCGATAGCCCATACGCTCGGTAATGCGGCAACCATTAGCCTGTTGAGTGTAGTAACCGCCTCTTGCTACGCGGTAAGTACCTCCACTTGGACCCACCGGGTCAACCTGTGCCTCGCTGGTGTAGTTTGCTTTCCAATCGCTGCACCATTCCGAGGCATTACCGCTCATATCGTAAAGCCCCAACTCGTTGGGGGCTTTTTTACCCACTTCATGAAGCATGTTATCGCTATTGCCGGAATACCATGCAACATCGTCGATGTTATTGCTGCCTGCATAGTAATATCCCTTGCTGAGGTTTCCACCACGCGCAGCAAACTCCCACTGCGCCTCAGTGGGCATTGCAAACTCATAGCCAACAACGTGAAGCTGAGTGTTAAGGGCCGTGATGAAGTTTTTGCATTCATTCCAGGTCACAGAATGAATCGGTAGTTTGTCGCCCGGATATAAACTCGGATTGCTGCCCATGACCGCCATCCACAACTCTTGAGTGACCACTGTCTGCCCAATGGCGAATGACGAAACCGTAACTTGGTGCTGCGGTCTCTCGTCGGACTCGGCGTTGCTGTCGCTACTGGGAGCACCCATCATGAATGTTCCACCTTCAACATCCACCATTTTGAATGACACGCCATTGACAGTGTACTCGGTTATCTCTGGTTCAGGACCATTGAGTAAGATGTTGTACACCAGAGTGATATCGGCACTGGTTATATATCCATCTCCATTCACGTCGCTGGTCGATAGATAGGTCTCATCGCCATTGAGCAGATAGTTGTATAGAGTAGTCACATCGGTAGCTGTCACCACTCCGTCACCATTAACGTCGCCCTTGAGGGCAAACGCGTTAAAGGTTACTAACAACACAAAAATCGATAGCAAGAATTTCTTTTTCATAATTATTATAAGTAAATTGTTTGATTCCTTTGATTTTTGCGCAAAAGTAATGAAAATCTATATTATTTACAACTTTAACACATAAAAAATCCAATATTCCCCAAAAAAGTGAGTCACAGCATCTGGAATAAATTATCATAGAACTCTCGATATCTATTTTCCATAAAGAGATACATTTTTTAAATATTTATCTTCAGTAAAGTCCTAAAAAATTATTATTTTTGCAAACTTAAACCCGATATTGCAAACGATAAAAACTACAATAATGAGAAAAATTCTACTTACATTGATGATGGCTGTCGTTACCATGTTGATGGCCGAGGGTACTGTGATTTATGTTAATGGCAACAAAATCACTGGCACTACCAGTTTCACCACAGGTGGTGGCACTGTCACCTACAATGAAGACACCAAGTTGCTTACCATTGACAACTGCGTCTTCTCTCGCTCTGGAAGCGACAACAATGCCATCGAGAATGAGGACGTGGCAGGCCTGTACATCAGGTTCACCGGTACCAATTCGATGACCATCCACAATGCTTCGGCATTGGCGCTCAGACGCACCACC
>JAFYYG010000072.1 GCA_017557625.1 Muribaculaceae bacterium | reverse complement strand
TGTCGAGACAATCGGTGATCATGCATTCTACGCCTGCAATCATCTCACGAGTGTGGTCATTCCCAACAAAGTTAAAGCAATTGGCAACAATGCGTTCGCTGAATGCACCCACTTGACAGATATTACTGTTCCCAGTTCGGTGAGATTTATCGATTTCGATGCGTTTACAAATACCGCGTGGCTCAACAATCAGCCCAACGGCATTGTGTATGCCGGTCCTGTAGCATATACCTATAAGGGCACACCCTCGGGCATTATAACTATTAACGAAGGTACTACAGCCATAGCAAGCAAAGCCTTCTACGAATGCTCAGGCATTACGGTGTTGCGTCTACCCAACTCGCTCAACTATATAGGCGACAATGCGTTCCAAGGATGTTCGAGCTTGACCTACTTAAACTTTCCCAGCAACTTGAAGGCAATAGGTGATTATGCGTTCAATAGATGCACTAACTTGACCGAAATCACCTTCCCCAATTCTCTTATTTCGGTAGGCTGCAATACTTCCGCTTCTAATGTGTTTTATCTAACACAGTGGTACGAAGAGCAACCTGATGGCATATTATATGCTGGACCGGTGGCGATTGGTTATAAAGGCACCTACCCCGACGACAGAACAATCACCGTGAAAGAAGGCACAAAGGCCATAGGAGCTCGTGGAGTGGGAACTGGCGCAACAAAAGTAATTCTTCCAAACACCATCACTACATTGGGGAAGAGAGCTTTTCAAGATTGCTCCAAAATGACAGAGGTTAATATTCCTCAATCAGTAACCGACATAGGCTACTTAGCATTCGAAGGCGTAACTTCCCTAAAACATATCTACGCTTATGTGGACCCAGCAAATGTGAAGTTGGGCGATGACGCCATCATTATGGGAATGCCCGAATTGGATGACTATTATGACAAGATTTCTTATGGCCTGTGTTTTTATTTCACTAACACATCTTCTAATAGTATGGATGATTGCGTACTCCACGTGCTTCCAGGCAAAGAGGAGAGCTTCGCCAACGCTTGGAGCTGGGCACGATTCAAGAACATCGTGGGCGACCTGGGTGCCGGCATCCATGGCGACGTGAATGGTGACGGCAATGTCACCGCCGCCGATGTTACGGCACTCTACGATTATCTGCTCAACAATGACGAAACAAATCTTGTAAATGGCGACCAAAACGGCGACGGCAACATCACTTCCGCCGACGTGACCGCGGTCTATGATGTGCTGCTGGGGAACTAGAAAATAGTTTATAGTTCATAGTTTATAGTTAATAGTTCACAGTTAGGCTACGCCAGTTTTTTTTAAAGACGATTAAGGACAAAAATTTATAACGCTATGTGTGGGGGATTAAGAACAATTCCCCCACGCTGTTTTTTGCAATTGGTCTAAAAAATGCGCCAAGGATATGTCAAAAATGTTACAATAATACTATTTAATAAAAAATGTACTCAACTCTGAGTTTTTTTTCTTACCTTTGCCCTGCATTTGAAGTCAAATATCTGACTTCAAAGAGCAAAAAACGCTATATTTCAGCATATTATTTTTTTCACACAAGAGCCAACATTATGACAAAGGACTTATATGCATACAAAAAACTGATATTGGCCGATGGCGTATTATCGGAGGAAGATGTTAACGGGCTTCGTGAAATTCTTTTTGATGGAGAGCTGACCAAAGAGAAATGTAATTTTCTTTTTGAGCTTAAGGACCTCATTACAAAGGAGAAAATCACAGGGTCGTTTGGGAAGCTTTTTGTTGACACCATATCTTCATTCCTTCTTGAAGACGATGCGAGTCCCGGTGAGATTGACAATGACGAGGCCAAATGGCTTCGAGCTAAATTGCAGTCTAAAGGTTTTATGGACAAATTAGACCTTAAACTGCTTGGAAACCTCCGCAAAAAAGCAATCAACTTTCCCGAAGTGCTAAACTATAAGAGTCGTTATGCCAGAGTGTTTGAGTCTAGCTTATACTTCTCAAGATTCCTCACCTTATTTGCTGTAGTGGGTTCGCTTGTGGCAGCGGTGGCATTGTTTATCAAAGGTTCAGCTGTTGTCATTTATGGACTTAGAGAATTCTTCGAAAACAATTCTATCAATGAAGCCGAAAACAACTATGAACATCTACTGCAAGCCTTTGTTTCATCGGTGGATATTTTCTTGTTCGCTATGGTGCTGATAATCTTAGGTATGGGAATTTATGAGCTGTTTATCAATAAAATCGACCCAGTAGAACGCAAAGCTGACGCCCGACCTTCATGGCTGCAAATCTCGAGTATCGACGAACTGAAGTCGTCGCTGGGCAAAGTGATTCTGATGGTGCTCATAGTATCATTCTTTAAGCATTCTCTTAAAATTTCAATCAACTCTTCGCAAGACCTCTTGCTGCTGGCCTTAGGCGTTGTTCTAATTGCGGTGTCACTGTTCATTGCCAACAAATCACACAAATAAAACGATTCTCCTGAATATTTTCCAGAGTCCTATATTATTACTACCAAAATGGCACAAGGGCATCATTATAGTGGGTTGACCGAGGCACAAGTACTTGAGAGTCGCAAAACGCATGGTGCAAATGTTTTCAGCCCACCAAAAAAACACACTCTTTGGGACAATCTCAAAGAAGCCGGCACCCATTGGATTGCGATAGGCACCATCGTGTTTGGCATTGGACTGTCGATCTTGTCATTGGGGTTTGGAAATATCGGGGATTCTGCTTGGGTGATACCTCATATCGCGCTGTTTTCTACTGTTTTGATAATAATGGTGGGATTCTTCGGAGGTTTTAAAGACGCTCTTTTTAAAATTCTTATAGCGGCATTTGTCCTCTCATTGGGAATCTCGGTTTATGAATATGTGTGGGACAATGCCCTCAGCACTGTCTTCTTTGAGCCTATAGGCATTATTGTCGCTCTGCTGTTGGCTACAGGTGTGGCATTCTTCCTTGAGCGAAGAAATGAGAAAACATTCCAGGCCCTTAACGAGGTCAATGACGACACACTTGTGAAAGTGGTGAGAAACAATAATGTGAGCCAAGTACCACGAAGGGACATCGTTGTTGGCGATATCGTCATTCTTGAGACGGGAGAGGAAGTCCCCGCCGATTGCGAGCTTTTGGAGTCGCTGAATCTGCTTGTCAACGAATCGTCACTCACGGGTGAGCTTCAGGCGACTAAAACAACCAATGAGGAGGACTTTGAAAAGGACGCCACCTATCCTTCAAATCACATATTGAAAGGCACTATCGTCCTTGAGGGATATTGCACGGCAAGAGTCTTCAACGTGGGCGACAAGACCGAAAGCGGAAAAGTGTTTGAGGCCGCCCAGGTCAATGAGGGCGACCCCACTCCCCTCAGCGAGAAACTCGACAAACTGGCTAAGTTCATAACCAAAGCAAGTTACTTGATAGCGGCACTAGTAATTGTTGGGCGACTAATCACTTACTTTATCTCTACTCCACATATTGATTGGTTGGATTTCATTTCCTATCTTCTTAATACCTTTATGATAGCAATCACGCTTATTGTGGTGGCTGTGCCCGAAGGCTTGCCTATGAGTGTCACATTGAGCCTTGCCCTCAGTATGCGCAAATTGATGAAAGAGAATACCTTGCCGCGCACTATGCATTCCTGCGAGACAATGGGCGCGGCCTCGGTTATCTGCACCGACAAGACGGGCACTCTCACACAAAACCAGATGCAGGTCGCCGGCGAGATGCTCGAAGACATACAGCCTGAGTTTTTAGAAGAGATGATAGCCGTCAACTCCACCGCCAATCTCGACTTCTCTACCCCTGCAGCGATAAAAGCTATAGGCAACCCTACAGAAGGCGCCTTGCTGCTTTGGCTGCATGACCGAGGCATCAACTACCTTACAATACGTGAACGAGTAGAGGTGATTGACCGCCTGCCCTTCTCCACCGAGAATAAATACATGGCAACAATAGCCATGTCCAGGGTCCTCGGCAAGCGCACGCTATTTGTGAAAGGCGCCCCCGAAATAATCCTCGCATCCACAAGCATCTCTGATGAGAGGAAGGCAGAATATGAGCGTCGGCTGCTCGATTATCAAAACAAGGCTATGCGCACGCTGGCTCTAGCACACCTTGAACTTGATGAAAATGATAATGTGTTCAACGATGGCAAATTAACGGGAGTAAAATTGAAATTCGCTGGAATTTTCGCCATCTCCGACCCTGTGCGCACCGATGTGCCGGCTTCCATCCAAGAATGTATCGACGCGGGAATACAAGTGAAGATTGTAACCGGCGACACTCCCGGCACCGCCAAAGAGATAGGACGGCAGATTAGGTTATGGACCGATAAGGATGGCGACAAAAACATCCTCACAGGCAGCGATTTCGCGGCGATGAGCGATGAGGAACTCATGAGCCTCCTGCCAGATGTGAAAATCGTGTCACGCGCCAAACCTAAAGACAAAGAACGACTCGTAAAGTTGCTCAAGAAGCAAGGCTATGTGGTGGCCGTAACCGGCGACGGCACCAATGACGCTCCTGCCCTGAATGCCGCCGATGTGGGTCTTTCGATGGGCGACGGCACCGCTGTCGCCAAAGAAGCCAGCGATATGACCATTCAAGACAACTCGTTCAGCACCATAGCCTCGGCAGTTATGTGGGGACGCTCATTATATAAGAACATTCAGCGTTTCATTATGTTCCAATTGACAATAAATGTCGTGGCCTGTCTGATAGTTCTTATCGGTGCTTTCACCGGGACGAAGTCACCGCTCACAGTAACTCAAATGCTCTGGGTGAACTTGATCATGGATACCTTCGCCGCCATTGCACTGGCCTCGTTGCCTCCCAGTCACAAGGTTATGCAGGAGCGGCCTCGCAAAGACACCGACTCCATCTTAAATAAATATATGAATTGGAATATAATTGGAGTGGGTGGTATATTCACAATAATTCTTCTGGTCATTTTGCTGATTATGCAACATTATCAGGTTGAATCTATTAGCGACTTGATACATTTAAGACCGGGAGATGATGGACTTAATGAAAAAGAACTGAGTATGTTCTTCACCATCTTTGTGATGATGCAGTTCTGGAACATGTTCAACGCCAAGGCGTTCATGACAGGCAAATCGGCTTTCTACAATATTAGGGAATGCGGGGGATTCATGCTTATCGCGGCTGTCATCTTGGTGGGACAGATTATCATTGTGGAGTGTGGCGGGAAAATGTTTAATGTCACTCCCTTTGAAAGAAAGCTCGACTGGCTCATTATCATTGGCGCAACGTCATTGATTCTTTGGGTTGGCGAGATAATCAGAGCGCTTGAACGAAAATAATTTTTGGTACTGAAAACCTCCTCTTTTTACATTGTTAACATCAACGGTGCGTGATAGTTAATATTTATATCTTTTAGTTAAACATTCCATATTTAATGTTTATTAAAATAATCTTTTATAATTTTGCAGCCGGAAATTTAAATTCACACATCACAAATATTAGCAAACCTAAAATCTCATAAAGTTAAATGGCTGCAAGTCAATTTGCTAAAGTAATTGCCGAGAGTTCGTCAACTCGCTCTGAGTGGAGCTTGGTTGACGGCAACAACGTGGTGGCTCACGCAGTGATCTCAGGCATCAACCCTTATTTCTTGACACGCAGGGAAATAAGCCACATCATCAGGCTTGAATTACCTCGTGATTTCTTCAAGCGTCGCTGGGACAAAGTGTTTTTTTATGGCGCGGGATGCTCCAACCCAGAGCGCAACAAGATTGTGGAACTGTCGCTCGTGGCACAGTTCAAGACACCTGTGGTTGTTGAGAGCGACCTCGTGGGTGCCGCTCACGGACTGCTTCAGAACGAGGCGGGGCTAGCGTGTATCCTAGGCAACGGCTCCAACTCCTGCTTCTATGACGGCGAGCGCATCACCAAGAGCGTGACCCCTGGCGGCTTCATCCTGGGCGACGAGGGCAGCGGTTCGTCGATGGGTCGCATTTTCATGAGCGACGTTCTCAAAAACCTAGCTCCCAAAGAACTGATTGAGGAGTTCTATGCTGTGAACAAACTAACCAGCGCCAATGTGATGGATGCCGTGTATAACAACCCATACGCCAACAACAACCTCCACAACTACTCGTTCTTCCTTGCCGACCACCTTGACAACGAGTATTGCTACAACCTCGTCACCAACGAAATAAAGCGATTCTTCGACCGCAACATCTGCCAGTATGACTACAAAGACTACCCCGTGTGCTTTGTAGGCTCGGTGGCCACCCGCTACAGTGAGATTCTGCTGCAAGTGGCCTACAGCTACAACGTGAACGTCAAGAAAATCGTTAGCGAATCGATGCCAGGACTAGTGGTCTATCACTCGGTGGGCATGAAAGCCGAATGACAACTTTTCACAACACATCTATAAAACATTTCTAAATCCATCAAGCTCGTCTCGGGCTTGATGGATTTTTTATTGATAAAAATTGAATGAATTGGACTTATTGGATCTATTGGCCTAATTGGGCTTATTGCCCCATTGATTACTACCCAATAAAATGCGAGATATTATGCAAATTATACTAAAAATCTGTTTATAATCTATAAATAAAACGCGTTTAAGAAAAATGCACACTTTTTTTGTTTTTTATTCCGAATGTTTGTTGTATTTTTGTAATCTAAAGTTGAAACTGCTATAATCATGACATTTAAACAGAAACAATCATTATTGGCTGTAGCGGCTATTGTCATTAGCGCAGTGACATTACACGGCCAAGCGTTAACCCAAGAAGAGACAGATAGAGTTCAACGTATAATCACCTCCACCATGCCCGAGCACATGGGCATCGGGGAGCTGAAGGTGAAATCCATCGACGTTGTTGACGACTCCATCAAAATTGACCTGAGCGAGAATTTCGGCGACGTGCCGTTCTCTCAAGAAAGCATTAAAAGTCTTAAAGCCGACATCTCGGCCGCTCTAGGTGAACAATACCGTGACCACAAGGTGGCAATCAGCATCGCCGGCAACGACATCGAGAACTATTTCTCCGATTTCGACAACTCCTATAAGCGCAAGCACAACGCCTTTATCACTCCCTTAGATGAGAGCCGCCATTACAAGAAAGGTCTGAGCGGAAATATCGTGGCGGTGTGGCCCAGCCATGGATGGTATTTTGAGCCTTACCTCAACCGCTGGGAATGGCAACGGGCACGATTGTTCCAAACTGTGGAGGACATGTACACCCACAGCTACATGATTCCCTATATCATGCCCATGCTTGAGAATGCCGGGGCCTATGTGTGGGACCCTCGCGAGCGCGACACCCACAACTTCGGCGCTGTGGTCGATAACGACGGCGGCAACGCGCAGAACGGCTACCACGAGACCAACGGCGGCAAGAAATGGAAAAACGGAGAAGGCAACGGCTTCGCCTACAACCGAAACGAGTATAAAGACTTCGAGAACCCTTTTGAGGAAGGCTCATACCGCATGATCGAGGCGGAGAAAGACAAAAAGAAAGTTGCCACAGCATCGTGGGACGTGGACATGCCCGAAGCCGGTACTTTTGCCATCTATGTGAGCTACAAGTCGCTGCCAAATAGCGCACACGACGCCACTTATACCATCAACACCCTCAACGGCAGCCAACAGTTCAAGGTTGACCAAAGCATGGCTGGCGGTGTGTGGGTGTATCTCGGCTCTTTCCAGCTCGCTAAGGGCATGAACAAAAACGTGGTGACACTCAGCAACCTCAGCGACGACAAGAAAGCCGTCATCACCGCCGACGCCATCAAGGTGGGCGGAGGCAAGGGCAATATCGTGCGTCGCGTGGCGCTCCCCACTCCCGAGAACAGAGCCATCGCCGAAAAGAACGATGACATGAAATACCTGGGCAAGGAAGGCGTCGATTACCAGTATGTGGGCAGCGGCGACCACCCCTGGTTCCACTTGGGAGCACGCTATTTCCTGCAATGGTCTGGATTCCCCCACAAGGTGTATTCCACCAGTGACGGCATCAACGACTATGTTGACGACTACCGCAGCCGCGGCGAATGGGTCAATTGGCTCGCCGGCGGAAGCGACGTGCTGCCAGGAAAGCCCGGTCTGAATGTCCCTGTTGATGTGTCATTCTGCCTACACACCGATGCCGGCACCACAAAGAACGACGACATCATCGGCACGCTTCTCATATATTGCACCACCAAGAACGGCAAGCAATTCGGCAAATATGAGAACGGTACACCCCGTGAACTCTCGAGACAGTTTGCCGACATCGTATCTACCGAAGTGGTAAACGACATCCGCGCCAAGTACGAGCCCAACTGGACCCGCCGCGGAATGTGGGACAAGGCTTACTACGAGGCCCGCGTGCCCGAGGTGCCGGCACTGCTTATGGAACTGCTGTCGCACCAAAACTTCGCCGACATGAAGTATGGTCTAGACCCGCAGTTCCGCTTTGACGTGAGCCGCTCCATATATAAGGGAATCGCCAAGTTCATCGCCAAACGCGACCATCGTGAGTGCGTCATTCAACCATTGCCAGTCAGTGCGTTTGCAATCAACAAAGTGAGCGAGTCGCTCTACATGCTCAACTGGGAGTCAACTCCCGACCCTTTGTGCGCAAGTGCCGTGGCTAAGAAATATATCGTTATGGAACAAGTGGGCGACGGCGGATTTAAAGAGATAGAAATTGTTGATGAGCCGCACTACTCGGTTCACATCGACGACAACGAGATACACAGCTACAAAATCATAGCCATGAACGAGGGCGGTCGCAGCTTCCCGAGCGAGACTCTCTCGTTAGGTGTTGCAAAAAACAGCAAAGGCACCGTGATGGTGGTCAACGACTTCACACGCATCAGCGGTCCTGACTGGTTTGACAGCGGCAAGATGGCTGGATTCTACGACAACAAAGACCACGGCGTGCCCTATATGGAGCAAATCAACTTCCTCGGTTCGCAGTTTGAGTTCCGTCGCAACTTGGAGTGGCGCGACGACGACGCACCAGGATTCGGCGCATGTCGCAGCAACTACGAGACACAGAACATCGCCGGCAACACTTTCAACTATCCCTCGCTACACGGCGCGGCGATCATGAAGGCTGGCTACTCGTTTGTATCTGCCAGCGTAAAGGCGGTGGAGAATGGCGATGTGTACCTCTCAGAATACTGCGCCCTCGACATTATTGTGGGCAAACAGAAAGAAACTCCCACAGGACGCGGCGTGAAGCCTTCGCGCTACAAAGCATTCACAAGCGAATTTATGAAAGCTCTCACTGACTATACCCGTAACGGTGGCAATGTGCTGATGACAGGTGCTTACGTGGGCAGCGACATCTGGGACAAGGACACCCCCGCACAAAACGAAATACATTTCGCCAACAACGTGATGGGTTATACCTGGGTCGATGGCCGCGCCACTCTCATGGGTGAGGTCTATAGTGTGCCGTCAACACTCAAGATGAGCGACGGCATGGGCAAACTGTCGTTCTACAACACTCTCAACAGCGATTTCTATGCTGTTGAGTCGCCCGACGCTATCAAGGCTAGCGACGACTGCGGCGCTACCATCCTGCGCTACAGCGAGAACAACATCCCCGCCGGCATCGCCTCAAGCCGCTACGGTTACAAGACAGTGGTTGTTGGGTTCCCCTTCGAGACCATCAAGAGCGAGACCGAGCGCAACACATTCATGAGCCGAGTGCTCAACTTCTTTGAGAAATAAGACAATCTATGAGCGACAACACCAGCATATCAATAAAAGTCTTAGTATTTGACACGCCTTTGTCCTTATCATCAGGAGACCTGGCCTGCAAACAAATCAGTCACTATAACTATGATTTGCAACAGCTAGCGTCTTGGTCGAGCGATACCGACATCATCGGCATTAGCGATTTTCTTGTTGTAATCCTTAACGATGTTCCAATCGAAATGGGGCATATGGCGTTACGTCGCATGCTAAAAGTCGCTCAAGACACCAATGCTGTGATGGTCTATGCCGACCATAATACGCGTTTGGGAAATGGCCAACTGGCAAAACATCCTTTAATTGACTATCAAGAAGGGTCTCTGCGCGATGACTTCGATTTCGGGCAGATTGTCATGATACCTACCAAGACCTTTTTCAAGGCAGTTAGAGATGCATCGTTGGCCTTCAAAACGTTGGATTATGCCGGATTCTATGCTGTGAGACTAGCCTTGTCGCGACTTGGAAGGATTGTGCATATTCCCGAATATCTATACACCTGCGGCGAAATCGACACCCGCAGCAGTGGCGAGCGCATCTTCGACTATCAAGCTGCCGACGCTGTCTGGAAACAACTTGAGATGGAGAAAGTGTGCACTCATCATTTACAGATGATAGGCGCTTATTTGCAACCATCTCAATATCGCGACATTGACCTATGGGAAGGATCTTTCCCTGTTGAGTGTTCGGTAATCATCCCCGTCCTCAACCGCGAGAATGTTATTCGCGATGCCATCAAGAGCGTACTTGAACAAGAAACACGATTTGAATACAACCTCATTGTAGTTGACAACCACTCCACCGACGGCACCACAGAGGCTATCGATGAGTTTGCCGACGACCCACACCTGATTCACATTATTCCTGAACGTTACGACTTAGGCATTGGTGGATGCTGGAACCTTGCCATCTACGATGAGCGTTGCGGTCGCTTCGCCATAGGGCTTGACAGCGATGACCTTTTTGCTACTCCTTATGCGCTAGAGACTATAATCAACAAATTTTATGACGAAAATGCAGCTATGGTTGTTGGTACTTATCAAATTGTCAACAAAGACTTAGAAGAAGTTGCACCAGGCATCATCGCCCATCGCGAGTGGACCTATGAGAACGGCCGAAACAACCTGCTGCGAGTGAACGGCATCGGTGGCCCACGCGCCTTCTTCACTCCAATCTATCGCGAAACATGCCTGCCTTGCTCTAGCTATGGCGAAGACTACGGCATGGGGCTTATGATTTCGCGCTACTATAAAGTGGGGCGCGTACGGGAAGTTATGACTCTTGCCCGCCGTGGCGACGATAACACCGACTCCAACCTCACCATTGAGCAGGAGAACGTAAACAACCTATACAAGGACCGCTTGCGCACCTGGGAAGTGCAGGCGAGAATTGCTCTTAACAAAGGAACAAAGACCAATAAGAAACAATAATTTTATAATATTATAGAAATGACAAAGATTAATTGCTTTATCCCTTTTGCCAACGCTACTCAAGCACAGGCCACAGTAGATGGACTTAAAGCCAGTCCATTAGTGAACAAAATCTATTTGCTCGCCAACGAGGAGGCTCAAGGCACAATCGACGGCTGCGAGATGCTTAAAGTAAACAACCTCACCTCCACAGCCACCATGAAGGCTATCGCTGAGCGTAGCGACGCATGTGTGACGTTGCTTTACACAAAGTATGTGACACTGAAGTTCGCGCCTTACGCTATTGAGCGCTTCGTGAAAGTTCTTGCCGATACCGACAGCGGCCTGGTTTATGCCGACCATTACAACGTGACCGACAAGGGCGCTGTGAAGGCTCCAGTTATTGACTATCAGATTGGCTCACTGCGCGATGACTTTGACTTCGGCTCAGTGCTCGTGTTCTGCGCCGACTGCTTCAAGAAGGCTGCCGCTGCGATGAAGGCGACTTACGAGTTTGCCGGCCTTTATGATCTGCGCCTCAAACTCTCGCAACGCTGTCTCATCACCCACATCAACGAATATCTTTACAGCGATGTGGAGCTTGACACCCGCAAGAGTGGCGAGAAGATTTTCGACTACGTTGACCCACGCAACCGCGGCCGCCAAATCGAGATGGAAGCTGCGTGCACCGAGCACCTTAAGGATATTGACGGCTATCTGCCTCCAGTTAAGGTGATTGACGGCAAGGAAGTGCCCAACTTCAAGCACATCGAGTTTGATCACGATAAGTTTGAAGTAGAGGCCACAGTAATGATTCCCGTTCGCAATCGCATCCGCACAATTCGCGATGCCATTGATAGCGTACTCTGTCAGAAGACCAACTTCAAGTTCAACCTCATGGTGGTTGACAACTTCTCTACCGATGGCACCCGCGAGGCTATAGCTGAGTATAATGACCCACGCCTCATCCACATAATCGCCGACTACTACGACATGGGAATTGGTGGTTACTGGAATCTCGCCGCTCATCACTCTAAGGCTGGCAAGTTTATTGTTCAGCTCGACAGCGATGACATGTATAAAGACGAGAACACTTTGCAGACTATGGTTAATGCCTTCTACGAGCAGAACGTGGCAATGGTCGTAGGCACATACCTGATGACTGACATCCATTGCAACCCCATTCCTCCCGGCGTAATCGACCACAAGGAGTGGACTCCCGAGAACGGCCGCAACAACGCCTTGCGCATCAACGGACTTGGTGCTCCCCGCGCATTCTACACTCCTGTGCTTCGTGAAGTGATGCTCCCCAACGTTAGCTACGGCGAGGACTACGCATTAGGTCTTAACATCTCACGCACCTACCAAATAGGTCGTGTCTATGAGCCGGTTTACCTGTGCCGCCGCTGGGACGACAACAGTGACGCCAATGCCGACGTGGTTAAGATGAACAACAACAACCTCTACAAAGACCGCATGCGCACATGGGAGCTCATGGCACGCATCGCGATGAACAAAAAAAGCTGTTGCTGCTGCACCGCTCTATGATGAGACGCAATTATAACGAAGAAGTCACACATTTGTTGAAACGCCAGTTTTATGAATGGGACACTGTGAGAGACAACTACAACCGTCTCTCACAGGCCGACATACGCAAAATACAAAAGTATAATTTCGACTTAGTATTACAGTATAATCCTGAACGTATTCATTCAGCTATAGTAAACATTGACCTCAAAACAATAAGTCAACGTCCATGCTTCTTGTGCAATGAATATCAACCCTCAGAGCAGCAAGCAGTGATTTGGGAAGGTAGATATAAAATTCAGGTGAACCCCTACCCCATCTTCAAGCGACACCTCACAATATCGACTTTGGAACACACTAATCAGCGCATCGAGGGTCGAATTGGCGACATGATGCAAATTGCTAAAGACCTTCAGGATTATGTCATTTTATATAATGGTCCCCAGTGCGGAGCTTCGGCCCCCGACCATATGCACTTCCAGGCGGGCTTACGTGAAGACTTGCCAATATGCAATGTTCTGCCAAGACTTACTATTCTTATAATCTACTCCAATTACAGAGATTGTTTTGGTTATAACGTAAATTGGTTCTGCCCTGTATTCTTCATCAGCACTCCAAATTTAAAAAATGGCGAGGAATGGCTTTCTGACCTCATTAATTGGTTGCCTGTGCATGAAGGACAAACTGAACCAATGATAAACATTCTGTGTTGGTATAAAAACGAAACATGGTATGTGGCAGCATTTCCACGCAGCAACCATCGTCCTTCATGCTATGGATGTAGTGATGGACAGTTCATTATTAGTCCTGCCGCAGCCGAATTAGGGGGATTGTGGCCAATAGCAAGAGAAAAGGATTTTAAAAAGATTACTTTTCACGATGTGGAATGCATCCTCTCTGATGTGTGTCTCTCAATCAAGGAAATTGGCGATATTGCAAGAAATTTAAGGGATCTCTTAACATATTACTCTTTAAATAAAACAACTAATTATGGCACAAGTTCCCCAAGTTAGAGTAGGCATCATGACTGAGCCTATGATAGAGTTTGAACTCAACGGCGACTATCGTGTTGACGGCGAGAAAGTTACTGGAAACCAACTGGCGCAATGCGTCGAGGGTATGGTGGTATGGAACGGCAAGAAATACCACGACTTGCTTTTTGAACCAAACAATGTCGATAGCGACTCTTTCACTCTCGAAAACGTGACTATTGGAGTCAGCTTCCATTGGCGCCGTCAAGAGAACCAAACCTTCAGGGGCGCGCTGCATCTCATTGTCGAAAATGACAAAATCACTGCAATCAACATTCTCTCGGTGGAAGAATACCTGCTGAGCGTGATTTCCAGTGAGATGAGCGCCACTGCATCATTAGAGCTGCTTAAGGCTCATGCTGTAATCTCACGAAGCTGGCTGCTGGCGCAAATCCACAAAGACAATGTTGCTACAGCAGCACAACCTGGTCTGCATCAAGAATATGAGACCAGCAGCGAAGACGAGGAAATAAAGTGGTGGGACCGCGACGACCACGTGAACTTCGACGTGTGCGCCGATGACCATTGCCAGCGTTATCAGGGCATCACACGCGCCTCGACCGAGGCGGTGCGTCAGGCCATCGAAGCCACTTGGGGACAAGTGCTGATGTATGGAGGCGAATTATGCGATGCACGATTCTCAAAGTCGTGCGGTGGAGTGTATGAGCAGTTTGAGAACTGCTGGCAAGACGACCACCACCCCTATTTGGTGGCACGCCGCGACGATGACGACGAGATGAACTTCCCCGACCTTACCCGCGAAGATAATGCAGCCGACTGGATTCTTTCCTCACCACATGCACACTGCAACACCACCGACAAAGAGATTCTCTCGCAAGTGCTAAACGATTATGACCAAGAGACAACCGACTTTTACCGGTGGCGTGTGGAATACACTCAAGAAGAGCTGAGCCGCATCATCCGTGAGCGCACTGGTGACGACTATGGTCGCATCATCGACCTCGAACCAATAGCACGCGGCACAAGCGGACGTCTCTACAAACTCCGCATCGTGGGTGAGAAGATGACCAAAACTATTGGCAAGGAACTGTCTATACGATATGCCCTCTCCACATCTTGCCTATACAGCTCGGCCTTTATCGTAGAGAAAATCAACGAAATTCCCGACGGCTTCCCCGAGAAATTTATCCTTCGGGGCGCTGGATGGGGACACGGTGTGGGCCTCTGCCAAATAGGCGCCGCAGTAATGGGTGCTAAAGGCTACAACTACCAGCAAATCCTACTGCACTACTTCATTGACGCACAAATTAAGAGTATATACTAATCAACCAAAACATAATTATTATGAGCAATAAAAAGAATATCCCGATAAAACGAAATCCATGGGCTTGGATTCCAACATTATATTTCGCTCAAGGACTTCCTTACGTTGCTGTTATGACAATTTCGGTCATCATGTACAAGCGACTTGGAATGTCAAACACTGACATTGCACTTTATACTGGATGGTTAGGATTGCCTTGGGTTATAAAACCATTCTGGAGTCCTTTTGTTGATATCATTAAGACTAAGCGCTGGTGGGTTCTAATAATGCAATGGGTCATTGCCATTGCTCTCGCCGGCATTGCTTTCACTATTCCCACATCATGGTGGGTACAACTAACCTTTGCGGTGTTTATGCTCATGGGATTTGCATCAGCAACTCACGACATCGCTGCCGACGGATTTTATATGCTTGCTCTTACCGAACATGAGCAATCACTCTTTGTGGGTATTCGCTCTACTTTCTATAGAATCGCCACCGTAGTTGGGCAAGGACTCCTTGTTATTCTAGCTGGTGTTGTTGAAATGAACTCTGGCCTCGATCCAGTTAGAATAGACATAAGTGCCGATCCAAATGCTAACGCGATTGTAGCTGAAATGCCTACGATACCAGAGGAAGACATCAACAATTCCGATGATATTCATTTTGTCACTAGTGCAACCACTATCAACACTTCTGTTAAGGCTGCCTCTAGTGCTCAAATGGGGGACAGCACTCTTGCTTTTGCCGATTACAACAAAACAATCAGCGACTCCATTAACAATGCAAACATAGCTAATGGTTTCTATATTCCAGACCCTAAATTCACAAAAGATGACAAACTTGTTTTCCAAGAAACGACAGATTTCAAACTGGATAGCGCTAGTTGGCAAAAGGATCATTTCGTTTATTACGGAAAAGACCCTAATGGTTCGACAATAACTACTCTTGATGACAAACTTACTAAAAAAGAGGAAGAAAAATCAGGATTAGAGAATTGGATTGCCACCACTTTCCCTGACAAATTCAAAGAGAAGAAATCGGATGACAAAGCATCTAATTTTGCGGTAGTTGCCGTTAGATTAAACAAACAGCCTAAAGCTGGAGAAGAATATATCTTAAATATTGCCAATGATAAAGGAAGTACAGATATTAAGGCCACCCAAACACGATTTGTCTTCAATGACAAGAACTGGGATAAGCCTGCTTACATTTACTTCTCTATTGACAATAAAATTAAAGAGAAAGTATCTTCATCATTTATAGGCACGTCGGGCAACATACCACTTGCATGGGCAATTGTGTTTGTGGTTCTTTCTATCTTTTTCTTAATCATTGCTCTTTATCACACTTGGGCTATGCCTAAACCAGCAGTTGACGCCAACCAAGAAAAGAAAAATGCCAAAGAGATTGCTTTAGGTTTCTTGGATACATTTAAGACTTTCTTCACGAAATTCCCTGTTTGGCAAACTGTGGCAGCTATTCTTTTCATGCTTTTCTATCGATTCCCCGAGGCACAATTGACTAAAATCATCATGCCGTTCCTTGTAGATCCATTAGATAAAGGAGGTTTGGCCCTATCTACCAGTCAAGTAGGTATAGTTTATGGCACCGTTGGTATCATTGGTCTAACAATAGGCGGTATCATTGGCGGCATCTTAGCAGCTAAAGGCGGACTAAAGAAATGGTTACACCCAATGGCATGGAGCATGTCATTAACTTGCCTGACGTTCATCTACCTGTCATTCACCCAAGACCAAAGTTTCCTAACCATCAACATCTGTGTATTCATTGAACAATTTGGTTATGGTTTTGGATTCACAGCCTATATGCTTTACCTCATCTATTATAGCGAAGGAAAATACAAGACTGCTCACTACGCTATATGCACTGGTTTCATGGCCTTGTCTATGATGATGGGTATGATTGCAGGATGGCTCGAAGACCTCATCGGTTATCAGAATTTCTTCATCTGGACCATGATTTGCTGCTTGTTCACTATTGGCGCAGCACTAATTATCAAAGTTGACCCATCATTTGGTCTTAAAGAAAAGAGCGAAGAAAGTGAATCGTAATTCATTCTAAAGTAGAAAATTTCGACCTTTACGATATGAGTGACATCACCAAATATGAGTCCGTTAGCGACAAAATTATCAATCTGCATGGTGAAGATGTAATCCTTGACTTTGCTGTCGCTGAACTTTATGGTGTTGAAACTAGAATCATCAACCAAGCTGTAAGGAATAATCCTCAAAAGTTTCCAGATGGTTATATTATCACACTAAACAATGAAGAATCTTCTGTTCTAAGATCAAAATTTTTGACCTAAGCATACAATTAAACGAAAGAACAAAAAACAATAACACAATGAAACGACACATTATATTTATAACTTTAGCGATAGTGGCATTTATGGCCAGCGCAGTGGTGAAACCAGGCATTGAGGTGCTGCGTGATGGCGGCTTCAAGGAGCTGCAGGGCAAGCGCGTGGGACTAGTGACCAATCCCAGTGGTATCGACAATAACCTTAAATCAACAGTTGATATCCTCAATGAGGCACCTGGAGTGAAATTAGTGGCGTTGTTTGGTCCCGAGCATGGCGTGCGTGGCAACGCACATGCTGGAGATGCCGTAGGCGACGCCGTTGACCCCACTACTGGGGTGAAGATGTACTCGCTATTTGGCAAGACTCACGAGCCCACCGCCGAGATGTTGAAAGACATTGACGTGCTAATCTATGACATTCAGGACATTGGCTGCCGCAGCTACACGTTCTATGCCACTATGGGCGTGTGCATGGAAGCCTGCGCCAAGCATAATAAGGAGTTTATGGTCCTCGACCGCCCCAACCCTCTTGGCGGAAACAAGGTGGAAGGCAACCTCGTGGAAGATGGATATTTCTCCTTCGTGAGCAAATATGCCATCCCATATCTATATGGTTTGACTCCTGGAGAACTAGCACAATACCTTAATGAAGAAGGCATTATCGCCAAAGGTTCTAAGACAGGCAAGAAATGCAAACTCACCGTCATCCCCATGGAAGGCTGGACCCGCGACATGAAGTTCCGTGACACTGGCATGCCCTGGGTGTTGCCATCACCACAGATTCCCGCCCCCGAGAACGCCTTCTTCTATCCCGTGAGCGGAATCTTAGGAGAGCTCTACATCTTCAACACCGGAATCGGCTACACGTTGCCTTTCGAGTGCTTCGCCGCCTCATGGATTGACGCCGAGGAACTTGCCAAGAACATGAACGCACTAAACCTGCCAGGCATGCACTTCCGCCCCATCAACTACAAGCCATTCTTCGCTCTGAGCGTGGCTGTTGACAAGTCTTTGCAAGAGGTTCACGGCGTGCAGATTTACATCACCGACCTCGACAAGGCAAATCTTGTGCTCACTCAGTTTTACTTCCTACAAGTGATTCATGAGATGTACCCCAAGCAGCAGCTCTTTGAGCAGAACCCAAAGCGCTATGCTATGTTCGACAAGGTGTGCGGCACCAAGGAAATACGCGAACGATTCTGCAAGCGCTACAAAGTGGAAGACATCATCGACTACTTCAACAAAGACAACGATTCTTTCAAAGCAAAGTCCTCAAAGTATTACCTTTATAAGTGATAAGTGTTAAGTATCATAGCTGTTCATAGCTGTTCATAGCTGTTCATAGTTATTCATAGTTATTCATAGTTATTCCTATCCACTCCTATCATTAAAAAAATGGACGACAGCCACAAGACATATCTCAAGCGCATCAGGGAGTTTATCCCTAAAGACCGCATCTACACCGACGACCTGCATTGCCTGGCGTGGGGCACCGATGCTGGCTTCTACCGCAACATCCCACAAGTGGTGGTGCGTTCCATGAATGAGCAAGAGGTGTCGCAACTACTTGCCATCGCCAACGAGATGCACCTACCGGTGACCTTCCGCGCTGCGGGCACCAGCCTGAGCGGACAAACCAACACCGACTCCATACTCATCGTCGCCGGCAAGAACTGGGAGAACTATGAGGTGGCACCCGACGCAAGCTACATCAAGCTGCAACCAGGTCTCGTGGGCAGCGAGGTTGACAAGATTCTCGCGCGACACAACCGAACCTTCACCCCTGACCCCGCCAGCAAGAACTCGGCGATGGTGGGTGGCATTGTCATCAACAACGCCAGCGGAATGAGCTGCGGAACACACGCCAACAGCGACCGCATGATGCTCTCTATGCGCATCGTCCTTGCCGATGGCACCGTGCTTGACACTGGCGACGAGGCAAGCCGCAACGCTTTCAAGCAGTCGCATCCCGACTTCATCAAGCGTATCGAGAAGATTCGCGACCGAGTAATGACCGACGACGAGCTCAAAGAGCGCATCCGTCGCAAATACTCCATCAAGAACGTTACGGGTCTGAATATCTCGCCATTTGTGCTTTATAATGACCCCTTCGACATCATCACGCACCTCATCGTGGGCAGCGAGGGCACTCTTGCCTTTGCCAGCGAGTTCACGATGAAGACCGGCCACCTATATCCTTGCCGCGCCAGCGCGATGCTCTATTTCCAGGATATGCGCGAGTCGTGTGAGGCGGTGGTGGCTATGAAGAAAGGACCTGTGCACTGCGCCGAGATTCTCGACAAGAAATCACTTGCCAGCGTTGACGACAACACCGGCGAGAACCTCACCGCAGTGCTTATCCAAACCTTTGCCGACAGCAAAGTGGAGCTTCAAAGCAATATCAACGAGATAATGGCTATCCTTGAGCCTTTCCACCTGTATGTGCCAGCCAACTTCACCGATGATCCAAAGATTTATGGCAAGTACTGGGCAATACGTTCGGGTATCTTCCCAAGCGTAGGCGGCACTCGTCCGCTCGGCACCACAGTGCTTATCGAGGATGTGGCATTCCATATTGAGGATTTGCCCGATGCCACCGTTGACTTGGCACAGATGCTCATCGACTACGGCTATGACGACAGCTGCATCTACGGCCACGCCCTTGAGGGGAACTACCACTTCATAATTTCGCAATCTTTTGACACGCAAGAAGAGATTTCCCGCTACGAGAATCTGATGCGCGCAGTGGTGGAGCTGGTGATAGACAAATATGACGGTTCGCTTAAGGCAGAACACGGTACGGGCCGCAACATGGCGCCATTCGTCAAGAAGGAATGGAGCGAGAAGGCCTATCAGGTGATGCTCGACGTGAAGCAGCTATTTGACCCCAAAGGCATCCTCAACCCGGGCGTGATTTTCAACGATGACCCTGAGTGCTTCATCAAGAACCTCAAACCCATGCCCTTGACCAACGACAACGTGAACAAGTGCATCGAGTGCGGGTTCTGCGAGGTGAATTGCGTGAGCAGCGGACTAACTCTCTCGTCACGCCAGCGCATCATCGTGCAGCGTGAGATTTCACGACTTAGAGACACTGGCGAAGACCCAGCGCGATTGAAACGCCTCGAGAAACAATATAAATACTACGGCGAAGCAACTTGCGCTGCCGACGGACTTTGCTCCACATCGTGCCCAATGGGTATCAATGTGGGAGAACTCACACACGACCTGCGCACCGAGCGACATGGCAAAGGCACATTCGCTCACGGTGTGGGCAACAGCGTGGCACGACACTTCTCATTTACTAAAGGCAGCCTCAAATCACTACTCTATGTTGCCAGTGCAGCACATTCGGTGCTGGGTGACGGTGGCGTGAGGGCTGTGGGCAAGGCGATGCACGCCGTTGGAGTTCCATTGTGGACTCCCGCTACACCCAAACCCCACAAAATGAAGTCGCTCCAGCAACCTGCGAGCGACAAGAAGGTCGTCTATTTCCCCAGTTGCCTCAACCAAGCACTCGGAAAAGACAAGCATGGAGTGGAAATAGACCTCGTGGATAAGGTGGTTTCTTTCCTCAACAAAGCAGGTTGGGAAGTTATCTATCCCGAAAACATGAAAAATCTGTGCTGCGGCATGATTTGGAACAGCAAGGGTATGCCCGACATCGCTCAGCAGAAGTCCGACGAACTCGAGCAAGCTCTGCTCAAAGCGAGCAACGGCGGCAAATATCCCGTGATGTGCGACCAAAGTCCGTGTCTTCACCAAATGCGTGAACACATGAAGCAAGTGAAACCATTAGAGCTTATGGAGTTCGTCCACGACTATGTGGCGCAAGACTTGGAGTTCACGCCAACCGATGAACCAATCGCCCTGCACCTCACCTGCTCCACACGCCTGATGAAGATTGACAACAAGATTTTCGACCTCGCCAAGCGATGCTCCACCAATGTCCTCATCCCTGAGGGAGTGGGATGTTGCGGCTTCGCCGGCGACAAGGGATTCACGCATCCCGAGCTCAACGCCTACGCCCTGCGCAAGCTCCGTCCTCAAATTGAGGCGGCAGGCATACGCCGCGGCTTCAGCAACAGCCGCACCTGCGAGATAGGCCTCACAACCCACAGCGGCATCCCCTACCAGTCGCTAATCTACCTAATCGATGAAGTGACAAAATTGCAAACAAGACAATAATTAGATTTAGTTTATGGCAAAAGAAAACAAACGACTCCTATCGCTCGACATTTTGCGAGGCATCACAATTGCTGGCATGCTCTTGGTTAACAACCCAGGCACGTGGGAGCACATCTACGCCCCACTCGAGCATGCCGAGTGGATTGGGCTCACTCCTACCGATCTCGTTTTCCCGTTCTTCATGTTTGTGATGGGTGTGTCGATGTATTTCTCCCTGAGCAAATTCAAATTTGAGTTTAGCAGTAAAGTCTTTCTCAAGATTCTGAAAAGGACTATCATCCTTTTCCTCATTGGATGGATGGTGCAATGGTTCGGAATGTGGCTGAGAGGTCTCTACGACCCCGAGTCTCATTTCTTCGACAAAATGTTCGGCCACTTGCGTATCTTGGGAGTATTCCAACGTCTTGCGTTAGTCTATTTCTTCGGCTCGATGATTGCCATATTGTTCAAAACCAAATTTATCCCTTGGATAATAGGAATAATCCTCGTTGCCTACGCTTTCATTCTTGGTTTTGGCCATGGATATGAATTTTCTTCTGCCAATATACTTTCACGCATCGACTGTGCCGTGCTTGGTGAGGATCACATGTATCACGAAAGCGCTTACGGAATCAAACTCGCCCTTGACCCAGAGGGAATACTGAGTACTCTGCCATGTATCGCACATGTGCTGATAGGTTTTATGGTAGGCAATCTCCTAACCAAGTATCGCGACAACCGCGAACGTGTAGTAAAAGTTGCTACACTCGGTATTGCCTTGCTACTCGCTGGGTGGCTACTACAATATGGCATTCCATGCAGCAAGAAGGCATGGACATCGTCTTACACTCTTATCACCACTGGTATGGCATCCTGCATTCTTGCCCTGCTTGTCTTTATCATCGACATTAAGGGTCGCGAGCATTGGTGCCGATTCTTCCAATCATTTGGTGTAAACCCTCTATTCTGTTACTTGCTTGGCACTATCCTCGCCATTGTTTTCAGTGCAGTTATTCTTCACCACTCAAGCGACTATCGTCCAGCTGACAATCAGAAAGCTGTATCATTATATAAAGAAGCAGTAAAACAAGGATTACCTCAAGCACATAACAATCTTGCCGTTGCATATTATCAAGGTAACGGTGTTGATGCCGATACCACAAAAGCAAAAGAGCTTTTCAATTCCGCAATAGAGAAAGGTTTGAATGAAGCACGCTTCAACCTAGCCCTCGTATATATGGACGAAGGAAACAGCGACAAAGCATTACCTCTACTAAAAGAGGCCGCAGATTCGGCAATTAACGATGCACAATTTAACCTTGCTCTCATCTATGACTACGGATTGATGGGCTGTACTACCAACCACGACAAAGCCCGCAAGCTCTATGCCGAAGCTGCTGGTGAAGGAAATAGTCGTGCTATGATGGCTCTAGAACAAGCTAACGACAAAGAAAACGGACTTACTGAAGTGTTCTCTATACCAAAAGACCTGTTGATAAAAAAACTATACGTTTGTAAACAGATTAACGACGAAGCAAACGACACCATTACTCATACTTCCGCTATTGATAGTTTCAATCAAGCACTTGAGGCTAGTGAGAAAAAAGGACAATCTACTACAATCCATACGTTACTACATGACATGTGCAAATGGATTACATGTGCCGAACGCGACAAGAACGGAGAGATCACTGCTCGCAATCCTGAAGCAGCTTCTTGCCTATATGCCATCTTGTTCGTCCTAATCACATGGTGTTTTGGCTATATTCTCTACAGAAAGAAGATATATATAAAAATTTAAGAAACAAGGTCTTAAATTGATTTTATATTTGACACAATAATATTAACTAAAAAATAAAACATTATGATTTTAATTGCTGACAGCGGCTCCACCAAGATTGATTGGTGCCTGCTAAACGGAAAAAAGAAAGTTGCCCAAATCTTCACCACTGGCATGAACGCACTGCTCATGACCGAAGAAGAGATGGCAGAATGCATCATGAACGAACTCATGCCCAGCCTTAGAGGGTATGAAGTTACCGAGATTTACTACTACGGTGCTGGAATCATCAGCGACGAGATTAAGAACCAGGTGATTAACGCGCTCAAGCGCAATATGCCTCACGTCAATAAGATTGAGGTTGACACCGACCTGCTCGGTGCAGCACGTGCACTGTGCCAGCGTGAGCCGGGTATCGCCTGCATCCTCGGCACTGGCAGCAACAGCTGCTACTACGATGGCGAGAAAGTGGTTGACAACGTGTCGCCTCTTGGCTACATCCTCGGCGACGAGGGCAGCGGCGCTGTGTTGGGAAAGCTCCTCGTAGGCGATGTGCTCAAGAAGCAGCTCCCCGAGCACCTGTGCGAGAAATTCCTTAAAGAGTACAACCTCGACCGCACCACCATCATCGACCGTGTTTACCGCAAACCCGCCGCCAACCGTTTCTTGGCACAGTTTGCCCCATTCCTTGAGCACAACATCAATGAGCCGTCTATTAAAGCCATCGTAATGCGCTCGTTTACCGACTTCTTCGTGCGCAACGTTGCAAGCTACCCACACTACAAAGAATTGCCTTGCAACTTTGTGGGCTCCATCGCCCTGTTGCAGAAGGACGTACTCGTTGAAGCTGCCAACAAGCTCGGCATCACCATCGGCACTATCATTCAAGCCCCAATGGAAGGTCTCATCAAGTATCACTCTAATTAAAGTAGGAAGTAAGAAGTAAGAAGTAAAAAGTAGGAAGTAGGAAATCTATAGCTATTCCTAACTATTCCTAGTCATTCCTAGTAGCTACTCCTACTAAATAATTAAACTCACTAAGTTATGGCTTTTATAAAGATTAGCGAACAGCCCTCTCTCTACAACGACCTTGAGAAGAAGAGCGTGCATGAGCTTCTCACCGAGATCAATCAGGAAGACCACAAGGTGGCTGATGCGGTGCAGAAGGCTATACCTCAAATTGAGCGACTCGTCACGGGCATCGTTGAGCGCATGAAGCGCGGAGGACGTATCTTCTACATGGGTGCCGGCACAAGCGGACGCCTCGGTGTGCTCGACGCCAGCGAGATACCGCCCACCTTCGGCATGGACCCAGGCTGGATTATCGGCCTTATTGCCGGCGGCGACTATGCATTGCGCAACGCCGTGGAGAATGCCGAGGACGATGAGACGCAGGGGTGGAAAGACTTGCAGGAGTACAACATAACAAGCAACGACACCGTCATCGGTATCGCTGCCAGTGGCACCACACCCTACGTTATTGGCGCTCTGCGCGACGCGCGTGCTCACGGCTGTCTCACAGCTGCTATCACCAGCAACCCTGACGCTCCCATCAGCGAGGCCGCCGAGATTCCAATTGAGATGATTGTTGGCCCCGAATACGTCACTGGCAGCAGCCGCATGAAGAGTGGAACAGGCCAGAAACTCATCTGCAACATGATTTCAACAAGCGTGATGATTCAGATGGGGCGCGTGAAGGGCAACAAGATGGTGAACATGCAGCTCACCAACAAGAAACTCGTGGACCGCGGCACACGCATGGTGGTCGAGGAACTGGGACTTGGCTACGACGAGGCGAAACGTCTGCTACTGCTTCACGGCAGCGTGAAGAAAGCCTGCGATGCCTATCGTGGCATTAACGAATAAGACAAATCATTAACTCTCAATCTCTACACACACTATGAAGCGATTTATCTTAATCTTAATAACAGCGGTGGCGGCAGTCACCGCACTACAGGCGCAGCCACCCGAGCGCACCGCCAATCAGGACAAGTACTATGTGCGCCGAGCCACTCACTTTGACGACCTGCCGGTTTATCGCAACGACATCATCATGCTGGGCAACAGTCTTACCGACGGTGCTGAGTGGAACGAGCTGTTCCGCAACCCTAACGTGAAGAACCGCGGCATCATTGGCGACATCGTGCAAGGACTCTACGAGCGCATGGAGCCGATTCTTCAGGGCCAGCCTCGCAAGATTTTCATCCTCAGCGGCGTGAACGATGTGTCACATGGCGTTGACGGCGACAGCATTGGTCGAGTGATGGAGAAACTCATCGTCCTCATCAAGGAGCGTTCTCCACGTACCGAAATCTATCTTCAGTCGATGCTGCCGTTTAACACCGACGTGCAGATGTGGAAACTCCTCGCTGGCCGCGAGCAAGTGGTTATCGACGGCAACCGTGCCATGGAAGAAGTGTGCAAACGGCAAGGCGTAACTTGGATTAACCTCTATCCGCTCTTCGTGGACAAGAACGGCAAACTCCGTGAAGACCTCACCAACGACGGCCTGCACCTGCTTGGTCCTGGCTACCTGATTTGGCGTGATGCAGTCATCAATTATGTCAATGACAAAGGATATCACGGTAAAGGACATCACGGTAAAGGACACCCAAGAAAGCATCACAAACCTAGAAGGCACAGAAGGTTTTAACCCAATCTATGATGTCAGAGTATTGCGAGCGTCGGTCTCGCAAAAAACATCAAAAAAAGACTCCCAGAAGGAGTCTTTTTCTGTTGGGTGGAATATGGGGTTCGAACCCACGACCTTCGGAACCACAATCCGACGCTCTAACCAGCTGAGCTAATTCCACCGTGTTTTTTCATTTGCGACTGCAAAGGTAAGCGTTTTTTTTGTTCTGTGCAACACTTCCCTGAAGTTTTTTTGGTTTTACCATTTTTTTCATGCAGTTTTTATAATTGGATTAGATTTTATCTTCAAGATTTACCCGCTGTCCCATACAATAGACAGCATGCAGTTTTATGTCTTTGTCGAGAATTAGGATGTCGGCATCCTTGCCACGTTGCAGCGAGCCCTTGCGGTCATACACGCCCATAATCCTTGCCGGCGTTTCGGCAACCATGCGGCATGCGTCCTGAAGCGGAATCTCAGCCATGTGGACAGCGGTTGCTATCAGGCGGTCCATCGTGGCGATGCTGCCTGCAAGTGCCGAACGGTCGGCGAGTTTACACACACCATCCTCAATTATTACACGCGGGTCAAAGGCTTTGTTGCTGTCACTGGCTGCCACGGCGAGGGCATCAGTGACCATAGCGGTGCGCTCCACGCCCTTGGTGTGATAAACCAGTTTAAGCAACGTGGGTGGCACATGAATGCCGTCGGCAATCATCTCCACGGTCATGTTCTCCATCAGATATACAGCCTCCACAGTGCCAGCGTGCTTGAACTCGCGCACGTTGTGGAATCCCGGCATGCCATTATAGAAATGCGTGGCATGGGTGTATCCTGCCTCATAAGCCTCCTTCACATGTTCATACTCGGCGGCGGTGTGGGCGATTGACGGCAACACGTCCTTGTCGGTAAGGTATTTGCCCATCTCTATCACGCCAGGCAGCTCGGGTGCCGAGTCCCATCGTTTGATGCAGTTGTAGTCTTCCACAACATGCTCATACTCGTTGGGGTCAGGCAGGCGGATGAGCTCGGGCATCTGGGCACCAGCCTTCAAGGGGTTGAAATATGGTCCCTCGAGGTGCAAGCCAAGAACGCCGCTGAAGGGGTCTTCGATAAGTTCGTCGCACGTTTGGGCCGCTGCCTCTATCATCGGCAGAGTAGCCGACGACAAGGTGGGGAAGATTGACGTAGTGCCATGACGGCGGTGAGCCAGCACAGCGGCGCGGAACGCCTCCTCAGTACCCTCCATAAAGTCGTGACCGCCACCACCATGACAGTGAAGCTCTATGCCGCCAGGAACCACATACATACCCAGAGCGTTAATAGCGGTCTCGGCACGCGGCTCGATGTGGCTGTTCTTACGAATCTCCACGATGCGGGAGTCGTCAAAGAGCAGCGAGCCGCCATTTATCCACCCCGATGGGGTGAGAATCTGACCGTTATAAATCTGGGTTAACATATTTTCCTACTGAATGCTAATTACAATCACAAAGGTACAACATTTTCTTCAATAAAATACAAAAAAACAGAAAATAATCTATAATGAATGTGAAATTTATCGCATTGCACCCCACTCACCTCTCCAAAACAGTTTTCAAACGACCAAAAAAGATAAAAAACAACTCTAAATGCAACCAGTTTGGGCTTTTTGTTGTATTTTTGCAAGAAAATAATCATGAAATAATTCATTAACTAAAAATATCATTATGACACCATTGATTGAACGTTTTATCAAGTATGTGAAGTTTGAAACCACAAGTGACGAGAACTCTGGCGTAACGCCCTCTACCCCAACACAGATGGTCTTTGCCAAGGAATTGAAGAAAGACCTTGAGGCTATGGGGCTAAGCGAGGTGGAGCTTGACGACAACGGCTACCTCTATGCCACACTGCCCGCTAACACCGACAAAGCAATCCCAACCATAGGCTTCATTGCCCACATGGACACCGCCCCCGACATGAGCGGCAAGGATGTTAAGCCACGCATCATCGAGAAATATGCCGGCGGAGCCATTACCCTCAACAAGAAGGAAGGCATCGTGCTCGACCCTGTGCAGTTTCCCGAACTCGACGATCACATTGGCCAGGACCTTATCGTCACCGATGGCACTACCCTACTCGGTGCCGACGACAAGGCGGGCATAGCCGAAATCGTCTCTGCCATCGAGTGGTTCCAGCAGCACCCCGAGGTGAAGCACGGCAAGATTCGCATCGGCTTCAACCCCGACGAGGAGATTGGTCTTGGGGCCCACAAGTTTGACGTGGAGAAATTCGGCTGCGACTGGGCCTACACCATGGACGGCGGCGCTGAGGGTGAGCTGGAATATGAGAACTTCAACGCCGCAAGCGCGAAAATCACCATTAAGGGCCTTAACGTGCACCCCGGCATGGCGAAGAACAAGATGATCAACGCCATCCTCGTGGGCAACAAACTCATGTCGCTGCTACCCGAAAGCCAAACACCCGCCACCACCGAGAAATATGAGGGATTCTACCACATTGTTGGCATCGAGGGTACTGTTGAAGAGTGTAAACTCACCTTTATCATCCGCGACCACGACCGCAAGCGTTTTGAGGAACGCAAAGCTGAGGTGGAGCGCATCGTAGCTTTCATCAACGGCACCTACGGCGACATCGCCACCGTAGAGCTCAAAGACCAGTACTACAACATGCGCGAGAAGATTGAGCCAGTGATGCACATCATTGAGACTGCCGAGCAGGCCATGGAGCGCGCCGGCGTAAAGCCCAAAGTGCAGCCCATACGCGGCGGCACCGACGGAGCCCAGCTCTCGTTCAAGAACCTCCCTTGCCCCAACATCTTCGCCGGCGGCATGAACATGCATGGCCGCTACGAGTACGTCTCAATCCAGGCAATGGAAAAAGCCATGATGACAGTAGTAGAAATCTGCAAAATCGTCGCAGAGAAATGACCACTAAATTAATTGAGTAGAGTAACATTTCCAGATAAAAAAGGAAATGTCACGAAATAAGAACAACTCCTCCGAGATTTTAAAGGAAGAGTTGTTCTTAAATACTCACCTATATTATTTACATCTTCAGCCCAAGGACTTTCCAGAAGTCTAAGGGGAGGGCTACGTTCTCAAGGTAGATGCAATTTCGGAACATAGGGGCGACATCGGTGACGTTGAGACCAGCGTTGCCGCAGCCCACGCGGGTGACAAGGAATCGCATCTCAGGGTGGCTGTCGGCGAATGTGGCAAATTGGTTGACGGCATCTTGCATCTGCTGCATGGGCACTGTGGTGGGGATGGCGTAACTGCGTCCCTGCAGTCCCTCGCCTTGCCCCCAAACTGCCCCAAATTGGCTCATAGCCGTGGCTGCCGCACCACCATTGTGTATGCCCTCATGGTTGCTTCCGAAGACAAAGATCTCGTTCTGTTTTAGTGTGTCAATGGACTCAGGCGTTACTCGTTTAGAGTAATACTCCTTAGCCATCTGACGTTTGCGCTCAATCCATTCCCTTTTTGATTGTATGCGTCCATGTCGGTATTCCATGTCCATCTTCCTAAAGAAGTTACGTTTAGCCGAACTCTCCCTTGCCCAAGTGCTATCAACGCCATGAATGTCGTGGCTGAATTCGACGTAACTCTCTATCGACAACAAGTCGGTCACCTCTTTCACGTTGTGGGCGCTACCCATGTAGGCAAACGACCATCCTTCCTGTTTAAGTTGCTCGATGAGCGCTTTGAGGCTTCGCGCATCCCACTCCCTGGAGGCGTTTTCCAAACCGTCGGTGAGCACTGTGACTACAGCGCTGGCGTCGTCATCGTCCTTGATGTGTCTGTAAAGAGCGGTGATTGACTGACCCATAGCATCAAAGAGCGGTGTACTGCCGCAGGAATGATAGTTCGTGAACTCCTTAACCTTGTTGATGGGCTCACGCTCGAGAAGGGTGCGCACGGGCAAAGCATTGGCATGAGAGTCGAAGGTCACCAGAGTCAGAAAATGCTCTTGGGTGTCGGCAAACTCACTCTGCGCGCTGCGGATACTATTGATGGTCTCATTCACGCCAGTGATGGTTGCGTGCTCGAGTCTGCGCATCGACCCGCTCTCATCCACGATTATAAGGTTGTAGATGCGGGCCTTTTTGTTCTCTGAATTATTCACCTTTTCTTGACTGGTTTGTTCGTTACTGTTATTGTTCTCGTTCTCTGGGCTGTCGGTTGGAACACCGTTGCCATTGGCATCGAAGCCAAACATCTTTTTGAAATAGTTAGTGATAATCATAGTTTTTATTGTTGTGTTTTTAAATTGTTGTGTAAATTTGACGCAACAAAATTAATATGTAATTTTTACACAACAAAATAATTTTGTGTAAAAATCACACATTTAACAAAATTTAATAAATATAAAAGGGTAATATAGTGAAAAAATCGGTTTTGATGTTCAAATACTTGCACAAATCAATAAGTGTTATTATTTTTGCAAATATCTAAAATAACATATAATAAAAAACAATGTCTAAGAAAATTACCGAAAAAGTTATTTGGGCGGGTAAAGTGGATTGGGAACTTACTCATTTTCATGGTGATGAATTATCCACCTTTAAAGGTTCAAGTTATAATTCCTATCTGATTAAGGATAAGAAAACTGTCCTTATCGACACCGTGTGGGGCCCCTACGACCGAGAGTTTGTGGCGCGCCTTAAAGAGGTGGTTGACATCAAAACCATCGATGCCATTATCATGCAGCACAACGAGAGCGACCATAGCGGTGCGCTCCCCGAGCTGATGCGCGAGATTCCCGACGTGCCCATCTACTGCACAGCAAAGGGCAAGGCAATTATCCAGGGCCACTATCATCAGGATTGGAACTTCGTGACAGTGAAGACTGGCGACAAACTCGAGATTGGCGGCAGCACGCTCACCTTCATTGAGGCTCCAATGCTGCACTGGCCCGACACAATGTTTACCTATATGGACGGCGAGAACATCCTGTTCTCCAACGACGGCTTCGGTCAGCACTACGCCACCGAGTCGCTCTATGATGACCGTGTGGATATGGCCGAGATGCTCTATGAGGCAAAGAAATACTACGCCAACATCCTCGCACCGTTCAGCATGATGGTGACACGCAAGATCAAGGAAATCCTTGCCATGAACTTGCCGCTCAATATGGTGTGCCCAAGCCATGGTGTGATTTGGCGCAAGAACATCAACATGATTATCGAGAAATACCAGGAATGGGCTGCCAACTATCAGGAGAACAAAATCACCATCGTCTATGACACTATGTGGAACAGCACCCGCATCATGGCGCAGGAGATAGCGCGAGGCATCCAGGAGGTGGACCCAGAGGTGGAGGTAAAGATTTACAATGCAGCCCATGAGGATAAGAATGACGTGTTGACCGAGATTTTTGCCTCGAAAGCTGTACTGGTTGGGTCACCTACCATCAACAACGGTCTGGCCCATGCAGTTACAGGATTGCTCGAGATGGCCAAGGGCATGAAGCTCAAGAACAAGAAGGCGGCAGCCTTTGGCAGCTACGGCTGGAGTGGTGAAGGCGTGAAGCTGCTTAGTGGCCTGCTTGATGGCTGCGGCTTCGAACTCATCAACGACGGTATTCGCATCCAATGGGTTCCAGACCAAGCCGCCATCGAGCAATGCCGAAACTACGGCCGCGAGTTTGCCAAGGCATTATGAATAATAATAACATAAATGAATAATGTATTTATGAACTAATAAATGTCAATATCTATGAGAACAAAACATTTTTTTTGTGGGTTACTTGCTTTTATGATGGTAGGGATTGTGGCTTTTGTGGCTGCTCCTACTGTTAACGCTGGCGTTAGCAAGAGTATGAATGGCACTTACTACAAAGATGTGAAACAGTATGGAGGAGAACAAATAATTATCAACTACAACCCCCATACTGGTTATGCCTCGGTAATCTATTTTGAGACCGATAAGGGTGTGAATAAGCAGTATTTTACCCTAACAGGCCGAGCCAGTGGTGGCTATTTGGTTGTCTCAGGAAATGGAGTGAGCCACGGTAAGCGTACTACAATGAAAGTGCGTATTACACAAGTCAACCAAAACAAGATACGTGTTGTAACTGGCAGTGGACGTTCCTATTATTTCTATAGATAGAGCGCCATAGAAAAACTGCTAAAACGCTCTTTTTGGACTTCAAGGCAACAAATGTTGCGGTTTTTTTTGGAAAAACCGCAACATTTTTCTATTTTTACAACCTGAAAATATTATGTGACCAAAAACGGTAAATACTATGGACTTATTACTACCAAATAAAATAAATGGGAAAAAGGGCGAAATCCTGCGTGATGTGCGGCAGGTGACTATCATTGGTGCCAATGGTGCTGGAAAGACGCGGTTCTGCAACAAACTCGTAGAACAGTGCGGCGACCAGGCGTTCCGCATGTCGGCGCTTAAGGCCATCTTTGCCACCGCCGATAAGGTGCCGCAGCTTAAAGGCTCTATCGCCGAGCGCTTTGACAAGCTCAACCAGAATATGCAACAAGTGTTCAACACTGCCACCACTGAGTTTGACAAGCTCACCTACGTGATGATGGTTGATGAGTTCCGCGACCTGATGAATTTCAAAGCCCACCGTCTGATGAACGAAGAAATTGCGTTTCCTAAGACCAAACTCGACAAGGTTGTTAAAATGTGGCAGGAGGTGTTCCCCAAAAACAAGATTCTGCGCGAGAATGGCAAGCTGCTCTTCACCACCGAGGGACAGAAAGACAAGTATTCATCGCTGCGACTTAGCGATGGCGAGAAAGCTGTCCTCTACTACTTAGGCGCGACACTTTATGCTATGGAAGATGCAGTGATTTTTGTCGATGACCCCGAATCGTTTATCCACCCCTCCATCATGCACACCTTGTGGAACGTTATTGAAGAAATGCGTCCCGACTGCACCTTTGTATATAGCACCCACGATGTGGAATTTGCCAGTTCACGCGTTGACAACAAGTGCGTGTGGGTCAAAGACTTTAACCCTGAGAAGGAAATCTGGGACTATGAAGTGCTGAAATCTAGTAACAACTTGAGTGATAACCTATACATCGATCTACTTGGAACTCGCAAGCCAGTCCTTTTTGTCGAGGGTGATGAGGAACACAGTATCGATTCCAGGCTATATGCTTTGGTCTTCCCGGAATATACCATCAAGCCATTGGGCAGTTGCAACAAGGTTATAGAGAGTGTGCGCTCATTCAACGACCTCGAAGGATTGCACCACCTCGACAGCTGGGGCATTGTTGACCGTGACCGCCGCGACGAGAAGGAGGTGGAATACCTTCGCAAGAAGAAAATTCTAGTGCCTAACGTTGCCGAGATAGAAAACATCCTCATGCTTGAGGGCGTGGTGCGTGCTGTAGCTAAATATCGTCATAAGAATGAGGATGATGTGTTTGCCAGCGTGAGCCGTTCGGTTATCAAGAACTTTGATAACGAGATTCGCCAACAGGCGCTTATGCACACACGTCACCGTGTGAAGCACGACATCGAGATAAGGGTAGATATGAAATTCCGCAATATCAGCGCCCTCGAAGATCACATGATTGACCTCGTCAATGAGATAAATCCACGAGGCATCTATGAGATGCTTTGCCGTGAGTTCCATGTCTATGTACAGAAGAAGAACTATGAAAAGGTGCTGATGGTATATAACCAGAAGCTCATGCTCACACAGAGTGGAGTGGCTGGACTCTGTGGACTGAAAAGCCGTGAGGAGTATATCAAGATAGTGCTCAAAATACTCAAGGGAAATGGACAAGAAGCAACATCTATCAGGAAAGCCATCAAGCAGTGCTTCGGGATTGAAGACATCGTTGCTTTTCCCAACAGTGTATAGAGCTAAGGGATGATATATAAAGTAAGCGCGGCTGGCAAACGAAATTGCCAGCCGCCATTTTCATTTACTCGATTTTTGATTTTTTCAACTCGTCAAGAAGTGAAAGTTGAGGTTCTGCAGGTTGAATCACCCGGCAAGCGCCTCGGTAACGCACCCGATAATAGCTGTTGGATGAGTGGTTCACTGTGATGCCGTTATGAGTTGAAGCATGAATGAAGTAGAAATCGTGGCCGTTGTCATCAACCTCGGTAATGATACCAACATGGCCTATGCCACCACGGTTGCTTCGTCCGCCAAAGAACACCAGGTCACCAGGCTGTAGGTTGCCGCGCTCCACCTTCATGCCGTTATACACTTGATGGCTGGCACGACGGTTGAGTTTGTAGCCAAATTCCTTGAATACATAACTAGTGAATCCAGAGCAGTCAAAGCGGTTAGGACCGTTTGCACCTAAGCGATAGGGCACACCTTTAAATTTGTAAGCAAAATTGAGCAGATTTTCAATTTGTGGGTTAGTGTTTTCTTTGGAAATGGATTTAGACGAACCGTTGACACCACTAATTTGGTTGGGTTCGGGGTCGGCAGCGATTGCTGTGAAATTAATAGATAAAATAGTTACTAATGTGAAAATAAAAAATCTTGAAAATAACTTCATTACTCTAATTATTTGTTTGACATAGGCTATAGAGATGTGTAACAATACACGCTCTTGCGCCATTCTATTTTTATTTGATGGTGCAAAATTACAAATGGCTGCCCATATGGACAACCATCCTTTACGTTCTGTAACATTTACTTTTGTAAACTCAAGTTATGTTTTAGTCCCCGCATTTACCACCAATGCGGTGCTTACAATCTGTAACCTCCCATCAAAAACAAAGGCTCAAAAACAAAACAAAAAACATATTTTAACTTAAAATGGGATATGTTAAGTGGAAGGAAGAAGGAAGAAGGAAGGATGAAGGATGAAGGATGAAGGAGGAAGAAGGAGTAAGAAGGAGGAAGAAGGAGAAAGGAGGAAATGGGTATCTATCGTTCCACTTTCCACCTTCCCACCTTCCACCACTATTTCTTAATATCCACAATTGCTGGTCCTATGTTGTCTATTATGTCGGAGGCGATGAGGCTTAGCTCGCCTTGCTTGGAGGCTGCCATATCTCCGGCGTGGCCGTGGATAAATACACCCATCCACACGCTGCTGTCGGGAGAGTAGCCTTGTGATATAAGTCCTGAGATGATGCCAGTAAGCACGTCACCGCTGCCAGCCGTTGCCATGCCAGGATTGCCGCTGCTGTTGATATATACCTTACCGTCAGGGCGTACCGTCATAGTGAAGTGGCCCTTGAGGACAATGGTGATGTTGTGGTTTCTCGACACGTTGATGGCGCGCTTGAGTCGTGCCTCGTCGGTAATGTCACGTTCGCTGGATTTTTGGAACAGGCGGTCAAACTCGCCAGTGTGCGGAGTGATAATAGAGCCTTTGGGTATGCTTTTCAACAGCATGGGTCTGGCAGCTATGCAGTTGAGGGCATCGGCATCAAGCAGACATGGTTTGCGGTAGTTTTTCAAGAAGTGGTCAACGGCGTCGATAGTCTCGTCATTGGTGCCCATGCCAGGTCCTAATGCTACTACGCTATAGCGTCGCTTGGTGTTGATGATAGTTGTGCAGATGTCACTGCTGTCGGCTTCAAAGAGCGCTTCGGGACATGTGGTCTGCATGATGGTGTTAGCGCTGGCTGGTCCATGCACGGTGACTAGTCCGGCGCCAATGCGCTGTGCACCACGTGCAGCAAGAATTGCGGCCCCCATCATCCCATAGCTGCCCGCCACGAGGTAAAGCGTACCGTTATCATATTTATTGATGAACGGGTCGAGCGGCTGCAGTGTCTCCCTCACGTCCTCCTTCTCGACAAGATAGAAGTCGGCGGGAGTGGAATCTATGGCTTTGGGACTTAGTTCGATGTCAAGCACAATACACTCTCCTATGCACTCTGCGTTCTCGCTGAAGAAGAAAGACAGCTTCTTTGAGCCAAAGGTGAGCGTGAGATCGGCGCGGATGATGTTGCGACGGTCTAAACCCTCGTTCCACTCAGTGAATAGACCTGATGGCATATCAATGGCTACGATATAGGCTTCGCTGTTGTTGATGTACTGAACCAACGAGGTGTAGCCTCCCTTGAGGGGGCTGTGCAAGCCAGAACCAAAGAGACCGTCAATAACCACATCGTTAGGTCCCAGTTCGGGAGGGTTGAAATTGTCGATGATTTCGGTGAAGTCGATGTTCCCCATGTCAATCAGTCGTTGACGGTTAGCAGTGCAACATTCGCTTAAGTGAGACGAACGAATGTTAAACAAATACACTTCGGGGTGGTAGTCCTGCTCGTAGAGCATGCGCGCTACCGCTAAGGCGTCGCCTCCGTTGTTGCCTGGTCCGGCAAAGATGATGATGCGCTTATTGGTGCGCCACCGCGACATTATCTCATAGGTCACTGCCGAGGCAGCGCGCTCCATCAGCTCCAGTTCCGTGATGCCTTCATTGGCTATAGTCTCGCTATCAATTTTCCTGATTGCTTCGTTGGTAAAAATCTTCATATCAAATTACTCGTTTTATCGTTATGCAACAGCCATTCTCATAAAGAATATCTCATTTTAAAAAGAAAATGGCACACTTTTTCATTTCAAACCACAAAATTACACAAAAAACAATTTATAGCAACTATTATTTGCAAGAAAAAAAATTTTTTCTGAAAAATCTAGAGGAAACATGTCGCAGCTAATGAACGATTTGGGTTTAATCGCTAATTCCGTGGCCGGTGTAGAGTTGGTAGTAACGGCCTTGTTGGGCGATGAGCTCATCGTGGGTGCCTTGTTCGATGATGCGGCCGCGCTCCATGACCACGATGATATCAGCGTTGCGCACGGTGCTGAGACGGTGAGCTATGACAAAGGTGGAGCGACCATGCATCAGTGAGTCCATTCCTTGCTGGATGAGTCGCTCGGTACGGGTGTCGATATTGCTAGTCGCCTCATCGAGAATTAGAGCTGGAGGGTTGGCGACAGCGGCACGGGCGATGGCGATGAGCTGACGCTCACCCTGCGAAAGGTTGCCGCCGTCGGCGTTGAGCATAGTGTTGTAACCCTGCGCCATGCGCGAGATAAAGTCATGGGCGTGAACCAATTTGGCTGCCTCGATGCACTCCTCATCGGTGGCATCAAGCCGTCCGTAGCGAATGTTGTCCATCACCGTGCCGGTGAAGAGATGCGTCTCTTGCAGCACCATACCGAGGCTCCGACGCAGGTCGGGTTTGCAGATGGTGGTGATAGGGATATTGTCATAGAGGATTGTGCCGTCCTGAATGTCGTAGAAACGGTTGATAAGGTTGGTGATGGTGGTCTTGCCAGCACCTGTGCCGCCCACGAGGGCCACTTTCTGGCCTGCATCGGTGTCAAGGTCAATATCAAAGAGCACTTGCTTCTCGGGCACATAACTGAAGTCAACCATCGAAAAATCGACCTCGCCTTGCTGCCTCACCAGTTCATATCCACCTTCCACCGGCTTTTTCCATGCCCAAATATGGGTGACTTGCGGTGTCTCGGTGAGCGAGCCGTCGGCATTCTCCTCTACATTGACAAGATGTACTGTAGCAGTGCCGTCGTCCTCGCTCGTCTGGTCCATAATATTGAACACACGCTCGGCACCAGCCAGCGACGCCACCACGCTGTTGACCTGGTTGCTGATTTGCGACACAGGCTGTGTAAAGTTTTTGATGAGCGTGAGGAACGACACCAGCGTGCCCACGGTGAGTCCTCCCCCACCGAGGGCCACCATGGCACCCACCGAAGCGCAAGTCACATAAATGAGGTTGGAGAGATTGCCATTGATGGGCATAACAATATTTGCGACCTTGTTGGCGTTGCAGGCACTGTCTCGCAGACTCTCATTGAGCTTCTCAAACTCCTCAATCGCCTCATCCTCATGACAGAAGGTCTTGACAACTTTCTGTCCAGTGAGCATCTCCTCGACAAAACCGTTCATAGCTCCCATGTCGTTCTGCTGACGGCGGAAATAGGTCGCCGAACGCCCGCCTAGCCATTTGGTAGTAAAGACCATCACGCATGTCAAAGCGATGGTGAGCAACGTGAGCTGCCAGCACAAGACTATCATACTCGTGAAGGTTGCAACAATTGTAATGAGCGAGCTGAACACGTTAGGAAGGCTATTACCCACCATCTGGCGCAGAGAATCGACATCGTTAGTATAAACGCTCATCACATCGCCGTGTGAGTTCTGGTCAAAGAACTTGACGGGCAGCGACTCCATGTGCTCAAACAAATTTTCACGCAGCTTAAGCAGCATGCCCTGACTCACATTAATCATCAGGCGGCTGTTAAGATAGGAGCAACCCACACCCACCAACAGCACGGCGGCGAGTTTGAAGAGCGTCACTGCCAGAGGACCAAAGTTTGGATTTGAGGCCACACTCAGCGGCGCGATATAGTCGTCAATGAGAGTGCGGGTGAAGAGTGTGGAGGTCAAAGTGGTAGCTGTGGTGACTAAGATGCACACCGCCACCAGCAGCAGCGACCACTTGTAGTTGCCGAGCAACATCTTGAGCATTCGCGCCACAGTCTTCATGCCCCCAGGAGGCATTTTTACAGTCCCCTGGTTTCGGCGACCACCGCCGCCCCTCATTCCTGGTCCCATGCCAGGTCCCATGCCAGCCATAGTAGTTGAGAGTTGAGAGTTGTTAGCTATAAGTATTTAGTTTTTAGTTTTTTTCTAGAAGTTCTAGATATTATAGATTATCTATCACAAGGCGCGCCTTGTGCCCACTTAACACTTAACACTTATTTCTTTGTCTTTTTTTCCTTGTGCTCGCGAGCAAGGCGGTCGTACTCAGGGTTTCCGTCTTTGAGGAGCGAGTTGAAAAGTTTGTCATCGTTGATTACTCGCAACGCCTCTTGCACATCCTTGTTGCGATGGTTGATGATGATAGTGTAAGCACCTGGATCGGCATATACATCACGTGCTATGAGTCCCTTGAGCACAGCCTTGAAGAGGTTCTCACTGGTGGCATAGTCGGTCTCATTGAACTTCACGCTATCTTTCTCACCCATAGCGATAAAGGCCTTTATGTCGGCATCGGTGAGCGAGAATCGCTTGTCAAAGTCATGGACATCTTTGTAGGCACTCTTAATCTCAGCGCGGTGCTTGTCAACATAGTCAACAGCAAACTGGTTCATAATGCCTTTAGCCATCATGTCACGGTAATACTTGCTGTTCTCGGTAGTGTCGAGGGGCACAAACACATCGGGCATGATGCCACCGCCACCGTAGATGGTGCGACCATTCTTCAAAGTCTTGTAGCTTAACGAGTCGTTAAACTGGATGCTGTCGAGGTGGTAGTACTCGCCCTCCTTAGAGCGGTCGAGCAAGTCTTCCTCGTACTGCTTCTTGTCGCCCTTAGTATATGGTTTCTGGATGCAGCGACCCGACGGAGTGTAGTAGCGTGCCACGGTGAGGCGTATCATTGACCCGTCATCGAAGCGGAATGGACGCTGAACCAAGCCCTTACCATAAGTGCGACGACCAACAATCACCGCACGGTCCCAATCTTGCATTGCACCAGCGAAGATCTCGCTTGCCGATGCCGAGAACTGATCAACAAGCACCACAAGTTTCAGGTCCTTGTAATCTCCATAGCCATCGGCGTTGCCTTCCTGACGTGGCGAGTTGTTGCCCTGGGTATAGACAATAAGCTGACGTCTCTGCAAGAACTCGTTACACATGTCAATAGCGGCATTGAGATAACCACCTCCATTGTCGCCCAAGTCGATGATAAGCTGTTTCATACCCTGCTTCTCAAGTTTCTTGATAGCCTCCACCATCTCCTCGTGAGTCTTTGCTCCAAAACGCGAAATCTGAATATATCCTGTCTTGTCATCAATCATATAGGTTGCATCCACGCTGTAGAGAGGAATTTTGTCGCGGGTGATGCGGAAGGTGATAAGTTCTGGGTTATTGCCTCGCTTTACCTGAACAGTAACCTTTGTACCCTTCTTGCCACGCAAGCGCTTCATAATGTCGCTGTTTTTCATCTTCACGCCAGCGATAGTGGTGTCGTTGACTGTAACGATGCGGTCGCCAGCCATGATGCCCACCTTCTCGGATGGTCCACCTACAATAGTCTGAATCACATAAAGCGTGTCTTGTTTCATGTTGAACTGGATACCGATGCCACTGAACTCACCCTGCAGAGGTTCCTCAAGTTCTTTGGTCTCTTTGGCATCGGTATAAGTGGAATGTGGGTCAAGACTCTCAAGCATGCCCTTGATGGCCTCCTCTATGAGTTTATCTTCGTTGACGGTATCAACATAGAAATTGTTAATCGCATACTGAGCATTAAGCAGTTTCTGCATCGAACCGCTTGTGCTGCCAAACTGCGCTCCAACAAGAGCAAAAACACCCACAAATAAAACTAATGTAATTGCAAATTTTTTCATATCTTTATTCTCTTTTTAATTCATAAATTATTTGCCTAACAAATGAATATCGGCATTTTCGGGAATATACTCGTTAACTTCTTGATTGTAACTGAAGAGTTCGCGCACAATGGTTGAGCTGATGTGGCTGAACTCGGGAAGGGTGTAGAGCAGCACAGTCTCGATGCCACCCAAGCGGCGGTTGATCTCGGCCATGTGCATCTCGTTCTCGAAGTCCTGAATCATGCGCACGCCGCGCAACAGGCAGGTGGCTCCCACCTCGCGGGCAACATCGACTGTTAAACCGTCGCTTGCCACCACACGAACCCGTGGCTCATCCTTAAAAACCTGCTTGATAAACTCCAAGCGGTTGTTGAGACTCATAAAAGGCTTCTTTGCGATGTTGCTCACCACCGCCACCACTATCTCGTCGAAGAGAGGCAACGCCCTCCTCACTATTGACTCATGCCCACGGGTGAACGGGTCGAACGACCCCTGAAACATGGCAATACGCTTGCCATCAGTGCACTGTGATGTCTTCATCGTCTTCAATTACTAGGTTTTCAATAATAAAGTTCTGGCGCTCCATGGTGTTCTTGCCCATGAAGAAGGTGAGCAGTTGCTTCACGTTGTCCTCCTTGCGAAGGCGCACACGGTCGAGGCGCATCTCGGGACCTATGAAATCGACAAACTCGTCGGGCGAGATTTCTCCCAATCCTTTGAATCGCGTTATCTCGGCGTTGTCGCCAAGCTTGTTGATGGCGGCGACACGCTCCTCGTCGGTATAGCAGTAGTAGGTCTCCACCTTGTTCTTCTTAGCCTCACGCCCTGCACTGCGGCTCTTGCGCTTGGCATCCTTGCGGTTGAGCACACGGAACAGAGGAGTCTGCAAGATGTAGAGGTGGCCGCTCTTGACCAACTCGGGATAGAATTGCAAGAAATATGTGAGCAGCAGCAAACGGATGTGCATGCCGTCAACATCGGCATCGGTGGCGATAATCACCTTGTTGTAGCGCAGGCCCTCCATGCCGTCCTCGATATTGAGAGCTGCTTGCAGCAGTCCGAACTCCTCGTTCTTATAAACGACAGCTGGCGCCACGCCAAAGGTGTTGAGTGGCTTGCCTCGAAGCGAAAATACTGCCTGGGTCTGCACGTCACGAATCTTGGTGATGGAGCCGCTCGCCGAGAGTCCCTCGGTGATAAAGAGGCATGTCTCCTCGCGTCGGTCGCCACGATTGTCGTTGTAGTGAACACGGCAGTCACGCAGTTTGTCGTTATGCAACGCCGCTTTCTTCATACGCTCGCGGGTCACCTTGGTCACGCCGGCAATCGCCTTGCGTTCCTTCTCGTTCTCCTGAATCTTCTTGAGCAGCACGTCAGCAGTAGCGGGAGTTTTGTGCAGGTAGTTGTCGAGTTCCTTCTTGATGAAATCATTGATGAACTTGTAGATGGTGGGGCCATCTTTCCACATCACGCTCGAGCCGAGCTTGATTTTGGTCTGTGACTCAAACACTGGTTCCTCAACCTTGATGCTGATAGCGGCGACGATGCCGTTGCGGATGTCGCTATACTCGAAGTTCTTGCCATAGAAGTCCTTGATGGTGCGCGACAGAGCCTCGCGGAACGCGCTTTGGTGAGTGCCACCCTGCGTTGTGTGCTGACCGTTGACAAAGGAGTAGAACTCCTCGCCCATCTGCGCCGCATGGGTGATTACCACCTCGATGTCGTTGTCGGTGAAATGGATAAGCGGATAGAGCGGGTCATTGGTCATGTTCTCGTTCACCAGGTCGCTAAGACCGTTGCGCGAATG
>JAFYYG010000071.1 GCA_017557625.1 Muribaculaceae bacterium | reverse complement strand
TGTGGTGTTTTGTTCTAGTCTTCTCCACCCCTAAAGACGCGTCAGCGCATTATTTTGTTGCAGAAATATGCCGCAAATTGAAAAAATCTTAACCCAAGTCAACTCACCCCTCCTAAAAATCGGCAAAAAAGAACCGACCCCTTTTGCCGAAAATTGTCTAAAATCGGCAAAAAAGAACCGACCCTTTTTGCCGATTCTGATGTCTGATTTCTGTTTTCTGAAAACTTTTTATTACTTTTGCAATTTGAATATTTAAATGCACAAAAATTCTATACAATGAATACTAATTTAGGAAATTTGCGCGAGCTGATGCGCGCTAAGGGTGTGGACGCCGTTATCATCCCCGGCACCGACCCTCATCAGAGTGAGTATGTGAGTGACTATTGGAAATTTCGCGACTGGGTGAGTGGTTTCACTGGCAGCAATGGCACGGCGGTGGTAACACTTAATAAAGCAAGTCTGTGGACCGACTCCCGCTACTTCCTTCAGGCTGAGATAGAACTTAAAGGCAGTGGTTTTGAGTTGCAGAATGTGGAGTATCGTGGCGAGTTGCAGCTTATAATGAAGTGGCTTGCCAAGGAAATGAGCGAGGATGACACCCTCGCCGTTGACGGCCGCCTCTTTTCACTTATGGAAGCCAACCGCTTGGAACAGCTGTGCGGTGAAAACGGTTTCCTCTTCGCCACCGATTTCTATCCTGCCGATGAGATATGGGAAGACCGTCCTTCACGCCCCATGTCGCCCGCATTTGTTCATGATGAAGAATATGCTGGCGAGGATGTGGAGAGTAAACTCTCCCGCACTATGGAGAAAGTGGAGCAAAGTGGCGCCGATAGCATCCTCATCACTGCTCTCGACGAGATAGCTTGGCTGCTGAACCTGCGTGGCAGCGATGTGGACTTCACTCCCGTAGCGATAGCCTATTTCTACATGAGCGAAAAGGACCGTACGCTTTTTATTGACAGCAATAAGGTTGATTCTGAAGTAGAAAACCACTTGTCGAAATATAATGTAAGAATTAAGGATTATGATGAGATAGAGAGATTCTTGGATAAACGAAATGTCAACGACACTATCATGCTTGACCCTAACAAGGTGAGCGACACCCTTGGTCAAATTCTCGAGTGTGACAAAGTGTATGGCACATCGCCTGTTGAGGCTCTCAAGGGCATCAAAAACGAGGTACAAATCAATGGCTTCCGCCATGCTATGGAACGTGACGGAGCAGCATTGGTGCGCTTGTTCATGTGGATAGAGCAAAACGCTCCCAGTGGCACAGTCAATGAGCTTGACGTGTGGGAGCAAGGCAAGCTGGAGCGTGGCAAGAGCGACCTATACCGTGGCGACAGCTTCGAGATGATTTGCGGATACCGTGAACACGGAGCCATCGTGCATTACAGTGCCACTCCCGAGAGTGCCAGCACTCTGCAAGGTGCGGGATTGTTGCTTGTTGACAGCGGCGCGCAGTACCTTGACGGCACCACCGATATCACCCGCACCATCACTTTAGGCAACCCCACTGAGCAGGAGAAGCACGACTTCACCCTCGTCCTCAAGGGGCACCTTGCTCTGAGCCGCGCTAAGTTCCCCGTTGGAACCACTGGCGTTCAGCTTGATGCTTTTGCCCGCATGCCATTGTGGCAGGAGGGGATGACCTACGGTCACGGCACTGGTCACGGCATGGGTCACTTCCTGAGTTGTCATGAGGGCCCCCATAGCATCCGCACCAGTCTCAATCCTGTTGCACTTGAGCCAGGTATGGTAACCAGCAACGAGCCAGGACTTTACAAGGAAGGCGAATATGGCATTCGTACTGAGAATATCTTGCTTGTGGTAGAAGGCCCCAAGGCCAAGAAGTTTGGCGACTTCTTAGAGTTTGAAACCTTGACTCTTTTCCCCTATGACACCCGCCTCATTGACTTTTCGATGCTCACTGACGAGGAGATTCAGCAAATCAATGACTACCACGCAATGGTGCTTGAGCGCCTAACACCTTATCTTAACGAAGAAGAAAAGTTGTGGTTGGCAGAGAAATGTGCTTCAGTTTAATACAAATCTATTTGAGAATCATAATCAAACAAAATCAACAAAAATCAACAAAAATCAACAAATAAAACAATTAATTTTGTCATTTTTGTTTTCACCTTGTTTTATTTGTTTGATTTTCAGATATAAACGATAAAAGAAACAAATGGCAATAATACGAAAAGTGAGGGGGGGTACCCCTAAGATTGGTGAGGGGACATTCCTTGCCGACAATGCGGTGGTAGTGGGTGATGTTACCATTGGCAACGAGTGCAGCATCTGGTTTGGCGCTGTGCTGCGTGGCGATGTTAACACCATTACCTTAGGCAATCGAGTTAACGTGCAGGACGGCAGTGTGTTGCACACTTTGTATCAGAAATCGGTCATTGAGATTGGCGATGACGTGTCGATAGGCCACAACGTGACCATTCACGGCGCCAAAATCAATGATATGGCACTCATCGGCATGGGCAGCACGATTCTCGACCATGCCGAGATAGGGGAGGGTGCCATTATCGCCGCTGGCAGCGTGGTGCTCAGCGGCACCAAAGTTGGTCCTCATGAGCTTTGGGCCGGTTCTCCCGCCAAGTTCAAGAAGATGGTTGACCCCGCCCAGGCCAAGGAAATCAACGTGAAGATAGCGAGGAACTATCTGATGTACAGTACTTGGTATGAGGAAGAATAAAAACTAAGTGCATAATGTCAAAATAAAATTGCAAGTAGTGTTTGGGCTACTTGCAACTTGTTTTTTGTGTGAGAAGCCTGATTATCAGGCGGACGAGGCAGGCCTCGTCCCTACTTAACACTTAAAACTTATTTTGTTGTTCCGCGCACCACGAGCTTGGTGCGAACCATGCGTTTCTCGGCGCGGTCGATGGGGAGCTTGCCCTCTACCATGTCGATGAGGATGTCGGTGGCTTGGTTGCCTACCTCTGCCCCGTTCTGGTGCACTGTGGTGAGCATGGGGTCACAGGAGACAGCCCGGTCACTGTCGGTGAATCCGCACACCGACACGTCTTCTGGCACCCTGAATCCCATTCGTTTGGCGATGTACATGATTGCGATTGCTGTCTCGTCGTTGATGGCGAAGAATGCGTCGGGGCGGTTTTTCGTCTTGAGCAGTTTTGGGGTTAGCTCCTCAGCCATCTCAGGGGTGTCGCATTGTTTGATAAGTTCTGGATCGGGTTGCAATCCATGATGATATAGCGCGTCTTTATATCCGTTGAGGCGGTTTTTTGAGATTTCCATGTTAAGGTTTGAAACATAGAATGCCACGCGTTTGCATCCGCTCTCAATCATGTGTCCCACAGCTTTGTAGGCCGCCTGGTAGTCATCCACCACCACGCGGCTGGCGTTGATGGCAGGGCAGATGCGGTCGTAGAATACCAAAGGAATTCCGCTATTCACTAACTTGATGAAGTGGTCGTACTGCTCAGTGTCCTTGGCCTGTGAGACGATGATGCCGCACACCTTGTTTTTCTTGAACGACTCGCAAATCTCCACCTCTCGCTCATAGCTCTCGCGGCTCTGCGCCACCATGATGCGGTAGCCGCGCTCCTTGGCTTTCTCCTCGATGCCGCTCAGGATTGAGGCGAAATAGAAATGCACTATCTCGGGCAGAATCACTCCAATGATTTGCGACGGCTTCTGGCGGCTGTGTCGCAGCTGCTCGGCGATGACATTGGGGTAGTAGTCGTGCTCGCGGGCATACTGCTGAATCATTTCACGGCGTTTTTTGCTGATGTTTGGGCTGTTTTTCAAGGCGCGTGACACTGTTGCCACGCTAACACCGAGCTGCGCGGCAATATCTTTCATTGTCAAAGGTTGTTTGTCATTCATAATGGTAAGCTATTAGTGTTTGGTGATCAGCGTGTTATGTTATCACGACTGACGGGTTGCTGCTTTGAGAGTTCAAAATTACAATAAATCTTAAAAAGGCTGTGAGTTTTATTTCTTAAAATATCTTAATGCAAACGTTTGCGCTTCATTTATCACATAATTAAATAGCAAAAACACTCTGCTTTTATTTAAAACAATTAATTTTGTAGTTGCAAATTTCGCCCTTAACATTTTGTTATGATTTCATCATAACAACCTAAAGTAGGAAACAAAATTCTATTTTTTTAACTCAATAACTTAATAACAATTTAATTAAAAACAAGATGAAGCAGGTAAACATTAGAATTCCCCAGAGGATTCTAGCCCTGATGATGGGACTTTTCCTATCTATCGGAGCCTACGCACAGAATATCACTGTGCAGGGACATGTCAAGGATGCTACTGGCGAACCTGTTATCGGTGCGACAATTACCGTTGTGGGTACCACCAACACTGTGGCTACCGACTTCGACGGTAACTTCACCATCAATGCACCAAAGGGCGCCCAGCTCCAAGTTTCTTCTATCGGTCTTCAAGATCAGATCGTTACCGCCGCTCCAAACCTTGTTATCGAGATGCTTGACGACGCTCAAGTGCTCGAGAACGTGGTTGTGATTGGTTACGGTACTGTCAAGAAGAGCGACCTCACTGGTAGTGTCACCGCTCTCCGCCCCGACGCCAAGAACAAAGGTGTTGTAGTGAGTGCACAGGACATGCTCAGCGGTAAAGTTGCCGGTGTGAGCGTTACCAGTGGTGATGGTGCCCCTGGTGGTAGTGCCACAATCCGTATCCGTGGTGGTTCATCACTGAACGCCAGCAACAACCCTCTCATCGTTATCGATGGTATCGCCATGGATAACAATGGTATCAGCGGTGTTGGCAACCCTCTCTCTCTCGTTAACCCACAGGATATCGAGAGCTTCAACGTGTTGAAAGATGCTTCGGCTACTGCCATCTACGGTTCACGTGGTTCTAACGGTGTTATCATTATCACCACTAAGAAGGGCCGTCGCGGCCAGGCTCCACAAGTCAGCTACAATGGTAGTGTCACCTGGAGCATGAAGAAAAAGACTATCAAGGTCATGAACGGTGATGAGTATCGTGCTTTTATTGCCAACGCTTTTGAGAACGACACCCGCAAGGAAACTGCCCTCTCACTGCTTGGCAACGCCAACACTGACTGGCAAAGTGAGATTTATCGCACAGCCTTCAGCCATGACCACAATGTGACTGTTGCTGGTTCGGTTAAGGACTTCCTTCCTTATCGCTTGTCACTTGGTTACACCGACCAGGAAGGTATCCTCAAGACTTCGGACTACAAGCGCTACACTGTAGCTGTCAACCTCAGTCCTTCGCTCTTGAACGATCACCTGACCTTTAACCTCAATGGTAAGCTCGCATGGACCAAGAGCCGTTTCGCCGACACTGGCGCTGTAGGTAATGCCGTGCGCATGGATCCTACCCAGCCCATCTACAGCGATGATCCTAAGTATGCCGGAGTAGGTGGTTACTTCGATTGGCTGCAGATAAACACTGCTGACCCCGCTTGGCCCTACACCAAGAACACTAACGCTCCTTACAACCCCGTTGCAATGCTCGACAACCATGACAACAGCGGTAAGACCCGCTCATTCATTGGTAGTGCCGACATCGACTACAAGATTCACGGATTTGAGGACTTGCGCTTACACTTGACAATGGGTGGTGACTTCACTCACGGTGAAGGTCACAACATCAGTGCCAACATCTCTAACACTTCTAACTACTATGGCAACACCAGCTACTACACTCAGTCGAAAGAGAACCTCCAGTTGAGTACCTACGCTCAATACTACAAGGACTTCAACGACAAGCACCACTTCGACATCATGGCAGGTTACGAGTGGCAGCACAACTGGCGCAAAGAGTACAACGAGTCTTGGGGAACATTCCCAACCAACTCGGCTCTCTACTTCGGTGCCGATGATGCTCTTGTCGTTGCTCCTGGAACATGGATTCCCGGTGTGACCTACAAGGTGGGCGATCCTAAGGCTGGAGCCATCCGTGGTGAGGGTGTTTATCGCCAAAACAACGGTCTTGGCTATCGCACTGAGAACTATCTGGTATCGTTCTTCGGTCGTATGAACTACATCTACGAAAGCCGCTTCTATGTTACCTTTACAATGCGTTACGATGGTTCGTCGCGCTTCCGCGACCACTGGGCACTGTTCCCATCAGCAGCAGTTGCTTGGAACTTTGCAGAGTATGACTTCCTGAAGGGTAGCTCTATCAGCAATCTTAAGCTCCGCGTCGGTTGGGGTAAGACTGGTCAGCAGGAAGGCATCGGCGACTACAACTACTTTGCCAACTACGTGATGAGTAACGGCAGCATGGGTGCATTCTATGAACTTATTGGTGAAGATGGAAAACCTCTTGGTGGCGGTTTTAAGGCTAAGCCAAACGTATATAACCCCGAGCTTAAGTGGGAGACCACTACCACCACTAACGTGGGTCTTGACTGGGGTGTGATGAACGGCCGCTTGACTGGTAGCATCGACTGGTACTACCGCAAGACCACCGACCTGTTGAACTGGGCTACCTTCTCGGCAATGACCAACTTCCGCAACGCGTTCTACAAGAACATCGGTTCGCTGCGCAACACTGGTCTCGAGTTCTCAGTTAACTGGAAGGCCATTTCTACCAACGACCTGTTGTGGACTATTGATTACAACTTGACTTACAACAGCAACAAGATTACTGAGCTCATCAGCAATGATCCTAATTACTTCGTATCAACTGGTGGCATCGGTATAAACGGTAATGCTCAGGCTCACTTTGTTGATCATCCTTCTAACTCATTCTATGTTTATCAGCAGGTTTATGACGCCGATGGCAAGCCCATCGAAGGTCAGGTTGTTGACCGCAACGCCGACGGTGTGATCAGTGAGGCCGACAAGTATCTCTACAAGTGTCCTTGGGCTCCTGTTACTATGGGCTTCGCTTCGAAACTCGAGTGGAAGAACTGGGACTTCGGTTTCAGCCTGCGTGCTAGCATTGGCAACTACATGTTCAACAACGTGGCACAAGGTCATCACAATGTGAGCAACGCCGCCATTCTGGAGAACGTTTCGGGCAACTACTTCAACAATCGTCCATTGTCGGCAGTTGAAATGGGTTGGCAAACCTATGACAACGAGACCGTATTCAGCGACTATTGGGTACAGAACGCTTCGTTCCTCAAGTGCGACAACATCACTCTTGGTTATAGCTTCAATGAGCTCTTCAAGAGTGGTAGCTACCACGGTTTGGGTGGACGCGTATATGGTACAGTTTCTAACGTGTTCTGCATCACCAAGTATGATGGCATCGATCCCGAGATCTTCGGCGGTATTGGTGGCGACATCTTCCCCCGTCCAATTTCGTTCATCCTTGGTCTTAGCCTGAACTTCTAATTTTAGACACATTTAAATATATAGCAAAATGAATAAGTTTTTTAAATATATACTTTGCGCAGCTGCTGTTATCTTGATGGGCTTAGGCTTGAATTCATGCGTTAAAGACCTTGACGTTGAACCTATCGACCCTTCTCTGAAAAATGACGTTACCGCTGAGCAGCTGTTCAACAAGTGCTATTCGGTATTTGCCACTTCGGGTAACAATGGTGGCGACGACAACGTTGACGTTGACGGTCTTGATGGTGGTTTCCAGCACAAGTTCCGTCAGATGTGGAACTCTAACGAGTTGACTACCGACGAAGCAATCTGCGGTTGGGGTGATGAAGGTATTGCTTCTTATTGCCACAACAGCTACGACGCAAGTCATCCAATGCTTCGCGGTTACTACTATGGACTGTGTATCGGCATCACTTTCTGCAACCAATATCTGGACGTGTTTAATGATTACGATGCCACTATGAGCGCTGAGATTCGTTTCTTGCGCGCCTTCCAGTTCTATCTGTTGATGGACGCCTTTGGAAACATTCCTTTCACCACTAAGATTTCGGGTGACAACCCCGAGCAATACACTCGTGCTCAAGTTTATGAGTTTATTGAGAGTGAGCTCAAGGACATCATTGGTGAGGGCTCAGGCGACCAAGTGCTCAGCGACCCAGCTCCAAAGAACTATGGCCAGCAAGGTTTCGGCCGTGTTGACAAGGCTGCTGCTTGGATGCTCCTTGCACGCCTCTATATCAATGCACAAGTCTATACCGGCACTCCACAATGGGCTGCCGCCCGCGACTATGCCAAGAAGGTGATGGATTCTCCTTATCACTTGTTCACCAACGACTATGAGGGCACCGGCATCGACGGCGTGGAGCGTCACTTCACTGCCTATCAGATGCTCTTCATGGGCGACAACGGCACTAATGGCGCTATGGTTGAGGCTGTGTTCCCAGTAATCCAATTTGGTACCCGCACTACTTCTTGGGGTGGAACAAACTTCCTGATTTGCTCTACCTTCGATGGTGACATGCATCCTTATCCCTACGATCCCAGCGAGGTTAACGGCCTCTATAACAACAGCACTTGGGGTGGTAACCGTTGCCGTCCAGAACTTATCAAGAAGTTCTTTGGCGACATGACAGTTCCCGAAGCCCATGCCTACGATATCTATGTTCTTGCCGGCGACGACCGCGCTCTCTTCGAGACCGAGGGCCGTCACCTCAACGTGGAGAACGAGAGTGACTTCAAGTATGGCTACGCTGTTGCTAAGTTCACAAACTTCAAGTGTGACGGATCAAAGGGTTCGGATAACACATTCTCTGATTCACAATTGATGTACATGCGTGCTGCAGAGGCTTATCTGACCTATGCCGAGGCTGTTACCCGCCTGGGTGGCAGTGGCGCCGCTCCTGCTGATGCTCTTGCAGCAATCAACGCCGTGCGCGAGCGCGCTCATGCTGCCACTAAGCAATCTTGTTCTCTTAACGACATTCTCGACGAGTGGAGCCGTGAGTTCTACTTCGAGGGCCGTCGTCGTGTTGACCTCATCCGCTTTGGCAAGTTTGGTGGTAACACCGACTATAAGTGGCAATGGAAGGGTGGTGCTTATGCAGGCCGCGACTTCGAGGCTTACCGCAACGTCTTCGCTATTCCTACCGATGACCTGATTGCCAATCCCAACCTCAAGCAGAACGAGGGTTACAAATAATGATAGCTAATCACTTTAAACATTAAATAAGAGATTATTATGAATAAGATATTCAAGTCAGCATTATTGCTCATGGGTGCAGTTCTTATGTTCACCTCGTGTAGCGATGACCGCGACTCTAATCCTGTGCTTCAGCAGCCCGAATCGTTTGTGCTGAACACTCCAGCTTACGCCGGTCAGGCTATTGACTTGGCAAACTCACAGACAGTGAACCTCACCTGGTCGCAGCCCGACTACGGAGGCTTCCCTGTTGCTGTGGAATATACTGTTGAGGTTTCGGCCACCAATCAGTGGACTACCTCTTATGCCGAAGAGACTGCCGATGACACTGGCGAGACTCAATGCGACTACTATGCTTTTGATAACATCTTCAGCACTTGCAATGCCGAGGTGAGCGCAAGCGAGCTGGCCAAAGCTCTTGTTGTGATTTGCAATTATGTTGATGGCGAAATTCCTGCCGAACAGGAAGTTTATGCCCGCGTGAAAGCCAACACCCCTGGTGCTAAGGAGGTTGTTTCTAACGTAGTTAAACTTCTTGTTACTCCTTATTACATCGAGCTCAGGCCCGCCGATCCAGTTCTGTGGTATATGGTAGGTAACTGCATCGGTAGCAACGATTGGGACAATGGCAGTGGCTCAGTAGGTACTGGTCTTGTTCCATTGCTGCCCGAGCCAGGCGCCGACTTTGACAAGGACGGCAACGGTTCGCTCGTTTATGCCGGCTATTTCCCCGCTGGCGGTCAGTTCAAGTTCGTACGTGATCCAGGCGACTGGGGTACCCAAATGAACTTCACCAACATCGACGAGAACACCGCAGGTGTTACCGATGAAGATGGCGACAACCACAACATCGGTATCCCAGAGGACGGCTACTACAAGATTACTATGAATACCGTTAAGGGCACATTCTCCATGGAGAAGCTTGACGGTACATATGCCGAGCACAACTCAATGGGTATTCCTGGTGAGCACAATGGTTGGGATCCCGCTGGCAACGCTATGACAGCTATGGGCAAGCGCGACAACACCGAGAATCATGAATGGATGGGTGACATCACATTTGAGAGCGCCGGCAAGTTCAAGTTTGCTGCCAATGGTTCTTGGGATGTAAACTGGGGTGGTGCCGACTTCCCATTGGGCATTGGCACACAAGGCGGTGCCGACATTGTGGCAAAGCCTGGTAGCTACAAGGTTTACTTCAACGATATTTTAGGACTCTACTATTTTCTTGCTACTGAGTAATTTATGAACCAATAAATTGAGCTTAGAGTTCGCTTCGCGAAGTTTAGTGTTTAGAGTTTAGTGTTTAGAGGTCTCTAAACTCTCCCCTCTAACCTCTAAACTTCGGCGAAGCCGACTCAACCGCTTAAAAGAAGAAATTAACACAACATGAAAAAGTTATTTTATATTTTAGGTATTGGTTTGCTCATGGCAAGCTGTACCGAGGATTTCAAGGACTGGGCCGACCCCATGAGCAACAGCGAGAACCCCGCCAGCGCCAATGCTGTAGTGGCTGCCGCTCCTGCTATCGACTTCACCACTATCACAGCCGATAGCGTGCTCCTGTTCACGCCCACCTACAATGCTGAGGAAGGCACCACAGTGACCAACACTGTTACCCTCTTCAATGCCGATAAGAGCGAGATGCGCAATGTTAACGTTGACGAGCAGGGCCGTGCCAAGACCTCTGAGCTGCGTGATGCTCTCGAGGCACTCTACGGTGTGCCCGAAGATGCATTTAACGTGCCTATCAATGTGATGACTGTGCTTAACGTCAACGGCCAGGGCTTCCGCTTCAACAGCAACATCGAGGACGCTGTGAAGATGGCTGCTGGTATGTATCTCGTTCAGGGCGACGACAAGACTCCTATGGAGTTTGTTGAGCCTGGCAAGTTCACCCTCACTGTTCCTGCAGGGGAGATGTCGTTCTACTTCCTGCCATTCACCGACCTCAACAACTTTGAGGGTGGCAAGCTTGGCAGCAACGAAGAGACCGACGGTTTCATCTTCGGTGGCAAGCTCGCAAAGGGTGATGCCGCTTACGTGATTTACCTTGACGAGGATCCTGACTACACCCAGTACATCATCACTGTGAACACTAACGACATGACCTACGACGTTGAGGGTCTGGCCTACGCCGAGATGATTTGGATGGCCGGTAACACCAACGGATGGGGTAACCCAGCTGCCGGCCTCAAGAACAAGGGCTGGAAGAACGCTCGCAACAACGATGGCGACTACTACGGCTTCATGTATCTCAATGGCGACTTCAAGTTCCGCAGTGGCAAGGACAACTGGAATGCTCCTGACTGGGGTCTTGATGAGGCATTTGATGATTACACTGGATCTCTCGCAGTGGGTGCTGGCAACATCAACGCTCCCGAGGGCTTCTACATGGTAGAGGCTAACCTCGATGATATGACCTACGAACTCACTCCTATCACTACTATCGGCGTGATTGGCGGTTTCAATGGTTGGGCAAGCGACTATGCTAAGCTCACTTACAACACTGCTACCGGCGCTTGGGAAGGCACTTGCGATATTCCTGCCGGCACAGAGTTCAAGTTCCGTGCTAACGATGGTTGGGATATCAACTGGGGTGGTGACATCAACAACCTCGGCTTCGATGGTGGCAACCTCAAGTTCGACGTTGACGGCAGCTACTTCATCCAGCTCTACATCACCTATGAGGGCGACTTCCATGCTAAGTTCACTCCAACAATGAACTAAGCAATTAGTCCCTAATGATAGTTAAGGCTTTTCTCACATCGAGAAAAGCCTTAATTTTTTCCTGCTGGCTAGGATAGGAATAGCTAAGAATTACTATGAATTGCTATGAATCATAACCGCTCCTAGCCATTCCTAGTCATTCCTAGATGCTCCTAGTCAAGGAATCTCTTCATCTCATATAATGCATCCTGTGCTTTGCCGTCGCGGTTGTCGAAGAGGCTGCCGTTCCACCAACTTGAGGTGACTGCGTTTTGCCAGTTGATGCCATATTCATTGGCCTCGGGCCACCACCAGAACAATCCTTTCACACGACTGTGCTGCTTGAGGGCGGCAATCATGTTGACAGTGAAGTTTTTCTGTCCCACGTTGCTGTAGGGATATGTGCCACTGAGGTCGTAGTTGGTTCCAGGCAATGCCCATGCGTAGCCGTAACCGCACTCCATAATCATTATGGGCTTTGATGATGCCGCCTCCATATTGTTGAGAACAGTGTTGAGATTAGAGAAGTTGCCGTGATAAGCGCTGTAGTAGCTCAAGCCCATCACGTCAAACTCTATGCCATAGCTCTCGCAGTTGCTGAAGAACGCGCCGGGTTGGTTCACGTTGTGCATCTCCACATGGAGGATGATTTTGGTGGTAGGGCTTACCTCACGCACTGCTTGCGAGGCACGTTGCTGATAGGCCGCGAAGTTCTCCCACGAGCCGCCTGCAGGTGCGCCGCCAGTGGGATAAATCTGTCCTGTAGGCCACAGCATGCCGCCGGTAATCTCGTTGCCGAGCTGGATGAAGTCGGGGCGTGCGCCTGCGGTAATCATCTCCTGCATTACGCGCTTGGTGTAGTTATACACGCTGTCTTTCAAGGCCTCCACGTCGTTTTTAGGCCATGCCGCGGGCACACCTTGTGCTCCCGGGTCGGCCCAGGTGTCGCTGTAGTGCAGGTCCAGCACCAGCGCATAGCCAGCATCCTTGATGCGCTTGCCCAATGCTTTGACGTAGGCGAGGTCTTGTACCACGCCTTCCTTCTTGTGAGTCTCGCTGGCATTCTCGGGGTTCACGAAGAGCCGCAAGCGCATGGCGTTCCATCCCTGCTCGCCGAAGTAGGGCAGGATGTTGCTGATGGTGTTGCCGTTGCGGTCCTTGTAGATGGCTCCGCCCTGTTCATATTTTGTTAGCATCGAAATGTCACCGCCCACCAGTTGCTCGGGCAGTGGCTCGGGAGGCATTCCGCTGAGCAGCACGTCGTAGATGGCTGTGATGTCGGCACTTGTTATGTGACCGTCGCCATTCACGTCGCTGGTGGCGAGATAGGTTTCGTCGCCGTTAAGAAGGTAATCATACAGTGCTGTCACGTCGCTGGCTGTCACCGCCCCGTCGCCATTCACGTCATAGACATTGGCGCTGGTCATTTGTGTAGCCATTACCACCACAACAACCGTAAAAAAATGCTTTACTGAAATCTTCATAAAAAATGGTGTAAAAAAGGCCTGGAATTTCCAGATGCTCTAGTCTTTCTAGAAATTCTAGGCCAATTATTATAGAATTATGTATGATTAACTTCCTAGTAAGATGTCATAAACTGCTGTCACATCGGCAGCTGTGATATCGCCATCGCCGTTTTGGTCGCCATTGACGAGATTGGTGGTGTCGTTGCTGAGCAGGAAGTCATAGAGTGCTGTGACATCGGCAGCGGTAACGTCGCCATCATTGTTCACATCGCCGGGGATAGCTGCGGGCGATATAGGCAAACCTGCATACTCTTCGGTAACATCATTAACAATATTCTTGTTCTCATCGGGGTCTTTCTCGGCCGAGATGGTGTAGAACTTGTCGGTGGTGGCATAGCGCACGTCAACAGTCTGTGGAGCACCGCTGGCACCAGTGTTGAACACGAAATTCATGTAGCAGTCGTCGTTGGCAAGAGTGTATTGCTTTGTGTACCAAATCTTGCCGCCAACAGATACCCTCTCATTAATAATCTCGCCAGGCCAGTTGCCGTTGTGCTGCTGGTCGTCTTGATCCCAGGTGTAGAAGCGGACGGGATTCCAATTCGCCTCATCTGCATTGACATAGATGTTGATTGTCCTTGGCTGGCCTTGACCGGCAAAGTCATAGTTGCGGGTTACGATGCCGCTTACAGCATTGCCCTTGAGCAGACCCACCTTGAGGGTGCATGGCTCGTGGATGCGCACGATGCTGCCGCTGGCCACCTGAGTGCTGCTGGCGGTGGGAGTGCTGCCGTCAAGTGTATAGACAAGCTGAGCGCTGCTGCTCGCCGAAACTGCGGTGAGCTTGGCGTCAAAAGCTTCTTTATATTTGCCCGAAGCCTTGTCGCACCACGCCATCTCACAGTTCTTTGACATATACAGACGGTAGCCGTAGCCCTTGGTCACCTCAACAGCCTCATCAAGAATTGAAGCATAATACTGAGCAATCACATTGTCTTTAAGGTACTTTTGCTTACCAACTATACAATACATTGCTCTGCCGTTGGCGCCGCTCGACTTGAATCCCGACATTTCATAGCTTTTCGAGATTGTGTATTTCTGGGCGTTACTCGTGTTGGTAACACCCACCGTCTTGCGAATGTCAATCATGTTCTTGATTTCCTGCTTGTAGGCCAACCAGTGAGGCTGGAACACGCAGGGTGTGCCAGGCATGGTGAGCAGATAGGCATTGGCGGCTAGAGTGTCGACCGAAATGGGGTCTTGGGTCTCTCCACCCACGGCGGTGCGGTCTTGGGTGTCGTGGTTCTCGATAAAGGTCACAGAATAGCGCTTGAAACTGGGAGAAGCCATCAATCCTCCAATGTTGAGGTCTTTCCAGGTCTTCTTGTTGCCGTTGTCATCTTTACCTCGCACTACGTCGCGCACGGTGTAGCGGAAGGGGAAGTCGAACGAGGCGCTCATGTTCACGCCGTTCCACTTGCAATTGTCAATCCAGGTTTGTATATCGTTTAGGCTGTTCCAGTTCTCACCAACTGAGAATTGCACACCGGCAGTGGCATTGTATTCAGCAACACGGTTTGCCCAGAATCCGCGTGTCATGTCATAGCGGAATCCCGTGTAGCCTAGGTCGTTAACCAAGAAACTAACGTAGGCCTTGATGACGTTGCGCACGTTCTCGCTCTTGTGGTCAAGGTCGCGCATTCCGCCCCAGTCCTCGCCCTCGTCTTTGTTGGAGCTCAGAGTGACACTTGCGTCAATATTGCCCAGTGTTTGCTGTTGGGTGAGCCATGTTTGGGTGGCGCCGCCGTCGTCATCCTTGCAGATGTCGGCTGGCGTCATCTGATAGGTTACCCCATTGTAGGTCTCCGCTGGGAAGTCCACCCAGTTGGAGAGTGTGCCGCGGTGGTTCACCACTACATCGGCAATCATGCCGGTGCCTTTGGCCTTGTAGGTGCTGATGAGCTCACGCAGCTCGGTGGCGGTGCCAAATGCGCTTTTTTGGTTAAAATAGTACTTCACATCATAGCCCATGGAGCCACTACTGCCTGTCCATCCGCTCTGTGGAATCCACAACAGGTCAAAATACTGCGAGATCTCGTCGGCTTGCTCGGTGAGTTTCACCCAGCGGGTGTCTCCAAAGGAGTTCCAGGAGAATGCCTGCATCATCACGCCGCCATAGTTGTCGGGCCATCCCTGAGCCATGCTCAGCAACGGCATCACAGCGGCAGCTAAAAACAATAATTTCTTTTTCATGCTATTTATATTTTAATGTTATTGTGTTTTGTCTGTTTGCCTTTTTATCCAAAATAGTAAAAAATTTTCCAAATATACACATTTTTTATTACACAACAATGATTTCTTGAAAAATTAACACTTTCAGTGCGGTTGTATTTTGCGAGACTGACGCTCGCAAGACTGCGACACCGACTACACTTCTCACTCACAAATCTTGCTGGCAAGGGCATTCAATTGCAGGCATTGCTCGCGGGTGATGGCGCGATAGTCATCGTGGTGCTCCCACGGGCTGAGGAGTAGCAGGCGTCCCTCGGCGCAAGCGTCAAATTGCCTGCCGCTGGGTTTCTGCATTGTCGAGATACCATTCTCAAGAAGTATGATTTGAGGGAATCCTGCCTCAAAAGCTCTTCTCATGATCTCCTTCTCGCCTGGGCTTATACATGGCGAAACGAGCACAGCTTCGTGATGGCACGCTTGCGACAGCAGTGATTCACATTTTTCATCAATCTCATTTGGGCTCATGCTCCGAGAGCACTGCACTTGTATTTTTATGGGATAATCAAGCAGAAATTGGTTGCCAAGTGCCGTTACTGGTGTTTCACCAATCTTCATCCCATTAATGGCGGTGAAGAAATGGGGATTGTGGCGTTTCACCCATAGTCGTCTAGGATTGTCTCTAAGATACCTGAACATCGTGTCGAGCTGCCCTTTTCCTCTTAATATCCTGTCATGGTATCCCCATTCCCAAAGGTTGTCGTTTTCTGTAAGAGTGCTGTGAGCGTCAGGCTCGCAGAGTTCCATCCTCAGTTGTTCCCAAGCGTCATTACGTCCTTTCTTGAAACCATTTATCACATGGCCCAAATGGCGCGGCAAACGTTCTGTCACATACAGAATGCCGTGCAGATGGTCGGGCATGAGTTGAAGCGCCAGCAATTTTACTTGAGGATAATGATGAGGTATTCTTTTCCATTCCTTCTTTATTTCTTCCCCAAGTGCCGTTGTTCTTATCCAGCAATAGTCGTGAGTGGCATCGTTGCCGCACAGATCTCCGAATAACGGCTTGCGGTCGTTAGTTGCAAGAGTTATCATGTAGATGCAGCGAGAGCAATAGTCGTGCCCTGCCTTGCGGCGTTTCATCGACTTAGTGGCTTGAATCTCGGGATGACTCTCTGCCCACCGCTTCCTTTGCTCGTTTCTCTTGTCTTCCATCACTCATTGTGGTTGATGTCAGAGTTTTGCGAGCGTCAGTCTCGCAAAAAGTGTCTTATAAAAGGAGCACCCATTTCAGTAATGAGTGCTCCTTTGTGGTAGGATAGGTTATTTTTCTGTATTCTCGGCTATTCTTGCCAGTTTTACTGACCCTTGCGTTGGGTAGGTTCCGCACAGGGTATCTACCGCCTCGGTTTTATTGGGGTCTTTTGCCATCACGCTGGCGCTGGCAAGCACCTTAATTTTAGCACCATCTTTCTTGTGCTTTTCTATTTGCTCCTTGATGGTCTTCTCGAGTTCTTGTGCCACATCGGCTTTGTCGCCACATGTGGTTACCTTGATTGTAGCGGGGTCTATATCGGCTTCGATGTCTTTGCCGTTGATTGACCACTGTCCTTGCATTTGGCAAGTAACCGTTATGCTGTCTTTGTCGATGGTCGTGATTTCTTCACAGAACGAGCCGTCTTGATTAAGCGACAATGAGATGGAGGTGGAGTCGCGTGCCACACCTTGCCATTGTCCAACGTAGTCGTCGCGGTTGACATCACACGACATAAATAATGCCGATGAAATGATGCACATACTTAGAAGATAGAATATATTTTTCATCTTTTCAGGAATTTAGTTGTTTGACTTTGAGTTTGAAGCAATACCCGACGTCTCTTTAATCTTGTAAACACAGAAAGTGCCAATGAGCAGCAGGGCAGCACTGATGAACATTATATACTTGTGGCCACCCTCTCCTCCTGTAATGAAGTGCTGAATCAGGTACATGAATCCATAACCAGCAACTGCAGCGATGATTTGTGGCAGGCAGATTGTGCAGTTAAACAAGCCTAGATAGGTGCCCATGTGCGGGTCACCCTCAAGAGCGTTGGTGACAATGGTGAATGGCAGAGCCAGCATTGCCGCCCATGTGCAGCCTATTAGCGCGAATGGCAAGATAAGAGCATACTGGTTGTGGATGAACGGAATCATAAAGAATCCCAATGCTCCCATGCCGAGGCTCAGCGCATAGACCGTCTTGCGGTTCTTGAATCGAGGTATCATGGCTGCCCAGAAGACTGCCGAAATCGACTGAACGCCGAAAATGACACCCACCCAGTCTCCTGCCGATTGGAATGCCTTGGAATTGCTGTCAAGCGTGTTCCACACAGTGTCGGCAATAGTTCCGGTAGTATTGTTCCACATATACAAGAATGCTGCCCAGCAGAAGAACTGCACAAGTCCCACTTGCCAGAAGGTGGCTGGGGCCTTCTTGAGCAGCGACAGCATGCTCACACTCTGGCCCTCTTGTTTGGGCTCTTGATACTGCTTGAACTCTTCAGGAGGCATCTCTTTCACGTTAATGCAAGTGTAGATGACGCAGATGAGCAAGATTGCGGCTCCTATATAGAACGACCACGTGAGGTTGGCAGGAATACCAGTGTTTATTGATCCAGTGATATATTCGCTCATTTTGCCGAATGCATTGCCCTGCATAGACTCTGGGACTGCTGTATCGTTGCTCATCATGAAGGCGAGCACAAAAGGCAGCACCGAACCTACCACTTGTCCAGAGTTTACCAGCAAACTCTGAATGGAGTAGGCTCTTGTCTTCTGTTTCTCATTTACCTTGTCGCCCACGAGCATCTTAAATGGCTGCATTGCCATGTTGAGGCTCGTGTCAAGTAGCATAAGGATTACAGCGCCTATGAGCATCGAGATCCAGAATACACTGCTCATAGAGCTGATGTTTGGCAACAGGCACATCACAATTACCGAGACAGCAGCACCTATAATAAGATAAGGAATGCGTCGTCCCCATTTTGTCCAGGTGTTGTCACTCCATTTGCCCACGAAAGGCTGCACGATAAGCCCCATCAATGGAGGCAGGACCCAGAAGAAGCTTAACGCCTTTGGGTCGGCACCCATAGTCTGGAAGATGCGGCTGATGTTGGCAGTCTGAAGTGCATAGGCAATCTGCACGCCAAAGAAGCCAAAGCTGATATTCCAAAGTTGGGCACTACTTAAATCAGGTTTTGTTTTCATTGTCAACGATTTTATTATTGAATTATATGTTTTTCGTGAAATATTAAAAAGCAGGGGACTTCAAAAAGCTGAAGTCCCCTGCCCGGTACTCGGAGTGGGACTTGAACCCACACAGCCGCAATGGCCAAGGGATTTTAAGTCCCTCGTGTCTACCGATTCCACCATCCGAGCAGCTGGTTTTGTAGACAAAAATGCGCCTGACAAATTTTGCGGTGCAAAGATAATAGCATTTTTCGGTTTTTGCAAGAAAAAAGTGTTTTTTGATGCTATTTCGTGCTGATTATGGTGTTTCTGGTGTCTTTTATTAGTAAGCATATGCCGGGAGCAAAATTATTATAATAATATAAGGTGTAGAGTGGGGCGGTGGTATTGTGCTTGCTTTTGGGTGTCGCAGGATGAGCGACAGGAAAAAATGTTGTTGTATCCGTAAGTGTCAGTATGTCAATGTGATAGGTGGTATTTTGTTGTGTGTGTGCTGTTTTTTTGTGAATTTTTTTTGAAAAAAAAGCGTGGAATGTTTTGCCAGTTTAAAAAATATGCCTAACTTTGCACCCGCAATAAACCCCCGAGTGGGGTTTTTAAGTCGAAAGTTGCCTCTTTAGCTCAGTTGGCCAGAGCACGTGATTTGTAATCTCGGGGTCGTTGGTTCGAATCCGACAAGAGGCTCGAGAAAGGTCTTTGAAAAGATTCTCAGGGTAGATTCCAGAGTGGCCAAATGGGGCAGACTGTAAATCTGCTGCGTCATCGCTTCGGTGGTTCGAATCCATCTCTACCCACTTAGGATTGCGGAAGTAGCTCAGTCGATAGAGCATCAGCCTTCCAAGCTGAGGGCCGCGGGTTTGAGCCCCGTCTTCCGCTCAAAGAGATATGGAACGCCTATGTAGCTCAGGGGTAGAGCGCATCCTTGGTAAGGATGAGGTCGCGGGTTCAATTCCCGCCATCGGCTCAAGTAAATACACACAAGCTTCGCTTCTCTAGTCGCGGTGCGTTGAAAAAGGGCGCTCGTCGTGGGGGCGAAGTGAAATGTGTAATTATGAGGGAAACACATAAGTTAATCATTTATAATTTTAGTAACAAGAAAAGTTATGGCAAAAGAGAAATTCGTAAGAACGAAACCGCATGTTAACATCGGTACAATTGGTCACGTTGACCACGGTAAAACTACTTTGACCGCCGCTATCACCCTCGTGCTTTCAAAGCAGGGATGGTCTCAGCAGGAGGTTCGCTCGTTCGATTCTATCGACAATGCTCCTGAGGAGAAAGAGCGTGGTATCACAATCAACACTGCTCACGTAGAGTATGAGACTGAGAATCGTCACTATGCGCACGTTGACTGCCCTGGACACGCCGACTACGTTAAGAACATGGTAACTGGTGCTGCTCAGATGGACGGTGCTATCGTAGTTATCGCTGCTACCGACGGTGTTATGCCACAGACTCGCGAGCACATCCTTCTCGC
>JAFYYG010000070.1 GCA_017557625.1 Muribaculaceae bacterium | reverse complement strand
GCCAATTGCGTAGAGGACGTGAAAGCAGCCTTTGCTGGGGCTAATGTCACCAAAGGCTTCAGCATCTATGGCCACGAGGTGCGTACAGAAAAGGCAAAGGTTGAAAAGTGGCTTAAGGGTTTAGGATATTAACAAACTACTAATAGAATATGGAAACTATCAGATTAAGCAATGGCGTTGAGATGCCCCTGTTGGGCTATGGCGTGTTTAAGGTGAGTCCTGAAGAGTGTGAACGGTGCGTGACGGATGCGCTGAGTGTGGGTTATCGCTTGATTGATACCGCACAGGCCTACCAGAATGAAGAGGGCGTGGGCAATGCGTGGCGCAAGAGCGGCATCAGGCGCGAAGACCTGTTCCTGGTAACGAAGGTGTGGATTTCGAATGCTGGCGAGGAAAAGGCCGCCAAGAGCATCGACGAGAGTCTGCGCAAGTTGCAGACGGAATACATCGACCTGCTGCTCATCCATCAGGCCTACGGCGACGTCTTTGGCACGTGGCGGGCTATGGAGAAGGCCTATCGTGCCGGAAAGGTTCGCGCCATCGGTGTGAGCAACTTCCAGGCAGGCCGCTTCTTCGACTTTGCCCACTATGTGGAGGTGAAGCCGATGGTGAACCAGATGCAGTGCAACACGCTCATCCAGCAGACGGGCATCGAACCGATACATGCTGAGTTCGGCACGAAGATGATGGCATGGGGCCCACTTGGCGGACAGGGTGTAGAGGGCATCGTGAAGAGCGAGGAGCTGGCAGCTATCGGAGCAAAGTATAACAAGAGTGCTGCACAGGTAGCTCTCCGTTGGCTCACCCAACGTGGCATCGTGGCCATTCCCAAGAGTACACACAAGGAGCGCATGCAGCAGAATTTTGACATTTTCGACTTCTCATTGACTGCTGACGAGATGGCACAGATTGCTACCATGAACCAGCATGACACGGGCACCATCAACTTTGGCGACCCCCAGTTTGTGAAATATTTGATACAGAACTACGGATAATATAGCTCCATTATGGAAATACAAACAGTTGATTTTAATGTCTGGCCGAAAGGCGAGTTTAATGCAGACTATGAGCAGTTCTTCACGGGCAACAGTTATCTGGCAACCCTCTCAGGCGGTTTGCTGAATGTCACCTTCGAGCCTGGTTGCCGTAATAACTGGCACATTCATCACAAGGCCGTGCAGGTACTCATCTGCGTCGCTGGTCGTGGATGGTATCAGGAATGGGGCAAGGAAGCTGTAGAACTGAAGCCTGGAGTAGTGATTGCCATCCCTGCCGAGGTCAAGCACTGGCATGGAGCAACCAAGGACTCATGGATGCAGCACCTGACTTATCACCGAGATGTGCAGGAGGGTTCGAGCAACGAGTGGTTGGAGCCTGTCACCGACAAAGTGTATGACGAACTGTAGCCGAAAAGTTGCTAACTCCTTCTTCTTCTGCATAGTTCTTTTAGTCGGCTGACGCCTTTGGACTCCGCTACGCGCCTGAGCACCTACGGAGCGCAAGAAAAGCGGCCGCTCGACATCCCGTAGGGTGGCGCTTGTTCCGAAGGTCTCAAGAAAGCCGAGCGCATAACTCATGCCACATAATTGAAGTTGATTTTTCGTCGCGGTTGCTCTGCCCATGCGACATGAATCCAGGAGACTGGATAATAAAAACCTAGTATTTATATTTACAAATTCTTGTCAATTTTTCCGTTCAATCTAGAGAAGAAAATGGGGTGAGAAAACGACTTTTCCGCTCCAATTTCCCCACTTTCCACACCCAGAATTGTCACATGTGGCATCTGAGGCGCTCATAGATATGCTTTGACCCGCTTACATGTGGCATCTGACGCCCTCAAAGCATAGCTATGACAAGCTCATTCCATAGCTTTGACAAAGTCATTGCATAGCTTTGACAATACTGTAAAATGTAAAGAAAACAGAAACTGCTGATTATCAACGATTTCCAAGAATGCTCAAAACTCGCGTATTTGCCTACGAGGAACAATTTTTTCAAAACGTTGGTCTTCTCGTGGCACCAAAATCTATAATTTTCTTTACAAAAGAAGCGTTTAGGCTTAGGAGGTGCTATTTACCAACATCTCCGTTTCAATAGGGTTACAAAATGGTCTCACAATTGTTCCAATTAATAGTGAAAAATGGCAATAGTTACCCTCCATTTTCTGCTACGAGACGGCTATTTGAGCACAAAATGCCTTCCAAATGAGGTCAGAATGTTGAATTTCACAAACATTAAAATATGCTAAATTGGCAGGGAAAGCTTTGAAACAAGCGTCTCAAGCACGTTTTTTGAGGCCTTTTAGAGGAAAAAAAGGCAGGTTTCTGTGTCTGTAATAGGTAAGATGTTGCAAGAGCCTTGCTGTCAAAATTATGTAATTCATTGATTCTTAGGATATTAAATGATTGTTGAAACCCTTCGCAGTCACAGTCACAGAGTCACAGTTAGTTTAAAACCCACATCCGCTTCTTCTTATTATATCTTATTATATATATAATTAATTGATTATTAATTAGTTATGAATGTTTAGAAGCGGATGTTGACATGGAATGTGACATTATTTTTGAACTGTGACTGTGATTCTGTGACTGTTGGGGATAATTTGCT
>JAFYYG010000069.1 GCA_017557625.1 Muribaculaceae bacterium | reverse complement strand
TCATTTCACAATTTTGTCAACAACCTCATGGCTGGACTTGCTGCATACTGCTTCTTCCCGAAGAAACCGATGCTTCAGTTAGAGCGGGAATTTGATAACCAGCTCACTCTCTTTTGATTATTTTCGTCGAACTCACGTTAACATAATTGACGCATCGTGAGTTTTGGTCAACACCAACAATGCATCAGTCTTACAACAATTCCTAATGAAAAAATGAGACATGGACATGGTCCGGAGTCTCATTTTTCACTTTTTCCCGATTACCTTTTGTCACTACGGTTGATATAGAATAGATCAACTATATTTATTCACATTTCATAAACTTAGCATTATGGAGACAACTACAAAATTCACTAAGACACTCGCAGCGCTAATTTTTGCGGCTGTGCCTTTCGCTTTTATCATTGGTTTAGTTAATATGGTTTCTTGCAACGACTCCGGCGCAACTGGAGAGGTTGAAATCGCAAGCATGGCTCCAAAAAATGCAGGTATAGCAAACAATGATTATTCCAGCGGATCAACAGGTAGTGCACAAGTTCCATCTATTCACGCCATTCCAAAGGTGACTTCTCCTGAAATTAATATAGGACAGTCACAGGAATTTCTGAAAGAACAGGAAGAAATGATAAAGAGGCATAATGAGATGATGAAGATAATTGAAGACTCACATATATTATTTCAGGACTTGAACTCACCAACACTTATTCCATACACAGTAGGACCAGTTGTTCCTGAAAATTCAGACCCAACGCTTGATGCGACAACAACCGATGACAACACCACACCCAACGCCACCCAAACCATCGCAACTTGCGACTCTATATAACAACCACTAAAGCCCGAGACTATCATAACCCCTCGGGCTTTTGGGATTTTGGAATTTTTGGAATTTCCCATTAAACTCCACTATTTATAATAACCAATTGAAATATTTTTGCTATATTTGCAGATTGATAGAAAAGCATGAACCTGCAGATAATTTAACACAAATGATTATGAAGAAGATATTAACTTTACTCGCTATTTTGTTGGCATTCTCAGTAAATGTTTTTGCATACGACTTCAAGGTTGACGGCATTTGTTACGACATCAACGAAGACGGAAAAAGTGTTACTGTAACTTTCGAGAGTTCGGAAGATCATTTCACAAAGAATTATAGTAATCTAAGCGGAAATATTGTTATTCCTGAGAATGTTGTAAATGATGGAAAATCATATTTGGTGACATCTATTGGCCAAAGTGCCTTCTATTCTTGCAGTGGCTTGACCACGATGACCATCGGCAACTCGGTGACATCGATTGACGAAAGAGCCTTCTGTGATTGCAGTGGCTTGACATCGGTGAGCATCGGCAAATCAGTGACATCGATTGGAATAGGGGCATTCTACCTTTGCAAAAATTTAAATTCGGTGACTATCCCCAACTCCGTTACATCGATTGGCAACGGTGCATTCAGTGATTGCAGTAATTTAACATCTGTGGTCATCCCCAAATCAGTGACATCGATTGGCCACGGTGCTTTCGTGGGTTGTAATGGCCTAACCTTAATTGTTGTTGAGAATGGGAACTCAAAATATGATTCTCGCAGCAATTGTAATGCCATAATAGAGACCGAATCTAATACCCTAATCACAGGGTGCAATAATACTATTATCCCCAATTCGGTGACTACTATTGGCCATGGCGCCTTCCATGGATGCATTGGATTGACCTCTATGACTATTCCCAACTCTGTGACAGAGATTGATGACGGTGCCTTCGAATCTTGCAGTGGCTTGGCCTCGGTGACCATCCCTAAATCATTGACATCGATTGGCGAATCTGCCTTCTATAATTGCAGCGGCTTGACAGGTGAGTTGACCATACCAAACTCGGTGACCTCGATTGGCTACCAGGTATTCTATGGATGCACAGGGTTGTCTTCGGTAAACCTACCCAACACATTGACAGAAATTGGCGAATCTGCCTTCTATGAATGTTCTAGCTTAACCTCGATAATCATCCCTAAATCGGTAAAAAGGATTGGCTCGTCCGCCTTCTATGGCTGCTCTGGCTTAAAAGGCAAATTAACCATACCCAACTCTGTGACAGAGATTGGCGAAGAGGCCTTCAAGGATTGCAGTAGTTTGACCTCGATAAACATCCTCAAATCGTTGACATCGATTGGCAAGGGAGTCTTCAGTGGTTGCACCGGGTTGACTTCGGTGACTATCCCCAACTCTGTGTCATCGATTGGCGATTATGCCTTTCATAAATGCTCAGGCATAACCTCGATAAACATCCCTAAATCGGTGAAAACAATTGGCTCACACGCCTTCTATGGTTGTTCTGGCCTAACAGGTGAATTAATAATACCCAACTCTGTGACAGATATTGGCAGTTACGCTTTCTCTGGTTGCTCTGGCTTGACATCAGTGACAATATCAAGATCTGTGACTTGGATTGGAGAAGGTACTTTCTGTAGTTGCAATGGCTTAACTTCTGTAACCGTCCAAAATCCAAACACCACATTATTTAGAAATGCATTTACTGGTTGCGATAATTTGAAAGAGAATTTCATCCTTAACATCGTTGAAGGTGCATTCAAGGTCGATGGCATTTGTTACAAAATTTGCGATGACGAGGAAAGTGTTGTCGTTACTTTCGAGGAATCAGATAATGATTCTACAATAAATTATTCTACAAACAATTATAGCAACTTAGATGGAGAACTTGTCATACCTGAAAGAGTTGAATATAAAAGCAAATCATATTTAGTTACATCTATTGGTGACAATGCCTTCAAGGGGTGCACGGGATTGACAGGAGAATTGACCATTCCAAGCTCGGTAACAGAAATTGGCAACAATGCCTTCGAGGGTTGCACTAGGTTGACAGGAGAATTGACTATTCCCAATTCGGTGACAAGGATTGGCAGTAGTGCATTCTCTGGTTGCACAGGATTGACAGGAAAACTGACCACACCAAACTCGGTGATTGAAATAGGCAGCAGTGCCTTCAAGGGTTGCACGGGGTTGACAGGTGAATTGACCATATCAGATTCGGTGATAGTAATTGGCAACGGTGCCTTCGAGGGTTGCACGGGGTTCACAGGAGAACTAACCTTACCCAACTCAGTAATAGTAATTGGCGATGATGCATTCAATGGTTGCACTGGATTGACGGGTGAATTGACCATACCAAACTCGGTGATAGAAATTGGCGACAGTGCCTTCGAGGGTTGCACAGGGTTGACGGGTGAATTGACCATACCAAACTCGGTGACATCAATTGGCCATGCTGCCTTCGAGGGTTGCACCGGATTGACTAAGGTGACCATACCTAACTCTGTGCGAAAGATTGCAACGGCTTTCTGGGGTTGTTCTGGTTTGGAGTCTATTTATTCAATGATTAGAGAACCCCAAAATGTCAATTATTTATATGGTGGAAATGTATTTGGGTATGAAAATGGACATGTTGGCAGGGATCATAAGATCTCTATATTTAAGAACGTGAATAAGGATAATTGCAAAATTTATGTTCCAATTAACACCAGTCATTTATATAAGGACACGTGTCCTTGGTATGACTTCACTAACATAATTGAATATGACTATGGAGATATGTATGAAACAACTCCTGTTCAAAATCTTGACTCTCTGAAGCATCAATTTGAACAATTACGTTATAGTAACCTACCTTACAATGTCATTGAGGCAAAAGGAAAAGAGATAAGAAATCTTATGATGCAAATCCCAGAATTCTTTGCAGACCCTGCTAATTATGATTTAATGACTAGATTTGGTTGGTATTATTATGCTATAGATAAGGATTATTATAGAGCTCTTCTCTGTTATGAAGCTGCAATAAAGATAAAAGAAAACACACAAGGGGACGATAAAAGTTTAATCGATTTTCATCGTTATGTTGCCAAATGTTATGATGCTATTAAGCAATATGACAAAGCAAAGTATCATTATAAAAAAGTCTTAGAATTATGTAAAAACAACAAAATCACAAAAGACACAGATTTATATCTTTATTGCAATATTTCTCAATATTTGATGGAAATTGGCAAATATTTTATTGAGAATGAGGAATATATTGAAGCAAAAAATTTTTTTGACGAGGCCATAAGAATAACAAGAGCACAATCTGGAGAGAATAATGATGATATTGCTGATTTGTATTATAAAATTGCTGATTTGTATTATAACAAACAACAGTTTGATGACGCAATAAACAATTTTGAAGAATTCATCAAATTATTAGAGGATTCGAAAGAACAAATCCGCCTTGAACTGGCAAATATGTCGGATAATAGTTTGTATTATGAAAAGTTAAAATCCGATGAAAAATCAGCAAGTCGTAAAATAGCTGAAGCACTCGAAATTATTGCTGGTTGTCACAACAATAATCATCAGTGTGATAAGGCAATAGAAAAACTTGAAGAAGCCGATAAAATTTATAAAGATATAAACGGAGAATCCCCATTTAGGCTGCAATACAGTCTTGGATGTTGCTATTATAACAAAAAGAACTATGACGAAGCGATTAAATATTTTAAGAAAATAGAAGATGCCGATGATGACTTTCACAAAACTAAAATTGATGTATTAAGGATGATTGGCAAATGTCATTATGCCAATCATGACACTGTTAGTGCAATGTATTATTATCAAGAGGCTATGACAATATGTAGAAAAGAATTCTTAGATGAAAATAATCCATTGATAGGTTATTATCATCAAAAAATCAAAATATTGTGTGAAATCATTAGCCTTTGCAAGCCATCTGATGATGACTTAAAGTCGTTTTATGGCATTTTCAGACAAACACTTGATAAAGAACAAAAAGAAATCATTCGCGTTTTCAATAACATCAGAAACGAAACAGATCGTGCTGGTTATTGGTATAATCAGTCAAAGTTGTTTCAATATCATTACCCCGCAGTTGCATGGGAGGTTTATAAGCATAAAGAAGAAATGGGACTTAACTATAACGATATAAGAGGAGACATGTACAATAAATGTGCGCTATTTGCAAAAGGATTGCTACTTACATCTGAAAACGAGTGGCGCAGAATAATCCTTGATAGTGGGAATCCGAATCTAATAGCAAAGTACCATAAACTGCTAACAACGACTAATAAAAAAAATACAGATGAATTGGAGCAAGAATTATTTGAATTTGCAATGGAACGCTATGACGATGACTATTTGCAAATCCTTAAAACGGAATGGACAGATGTTAAAAAGAATCTTGGTGACAAAGACAAAAGCATCGCCATAGAGTTCCTATCTTTCCCTAAACTTGGCACCAATGACACTGTCTATATTGCTTTGACAATTCGTAATAACGACGATTATCGAGAGCCTAAAATGACATTTCTATGTGAGGAGAAGGATTTAAAGGCTGCAATGAAAGATGCATATACCAGCAATGCGTTGAGCAAGTTGATTTGGGAACCACTAGCAAAAGAACTAAATGGAGTCGATACCATCTACTTCTCTCCAAGCGGCTTGCTTCACACCATCGCAATTGAGTCGCTGCCACACTGGGAGAATCCTGATGTGCTGATGTGCGACACTTGTTTTAGCATTTACCGCCTGTCATCTACCCGTGAGTTGGTAATAAAACACAAGGAAATTGAATGCAACGAAGCTGTATTATATGGCGGGATGGATTATGATTGCGAGATCAAGTCGATTGTTGAAGAACTAAAAGCAGAGAACTCCCCAGCAATTGACAAGAAGCCTACGAAGAATAAATCACCTGAAGATGTGGCGCATAATGACCTCGGCATTGGCTCCCGTCTTCCAGAGCCTATTGCCACTATGGCGCTCGGCGACGATTGGAAAAATGCAGGGGTCGCTCTTGTCAAGGACATTGAAGAAGAATTGCTTAAAAGAGAATACACTGTTGATTTAAGAAATGACAAAAAGGCTAACGAGACTTCAGTAAAGCTGCTTAGCGGAAAAGAGAAGAAAGTAATAGTTTTCCATACTCATGGTTTCTATTGGGACAACGAAAGTGCAAAAAAGGAAAAAGCGAGCTTTAGACTATCAAAATATCCTGATAACCATCAAAGTGTAGTGAATGACACAATATTTGATCCCATGACCTGCTGCGGGTTGGCCTTTAGTGGGGGCAATCACGTTCGTAGAGGCGAGACTATAGATCCTCCTGATGCTGATGACGAAGTACTCACAGCGATGGAGGTGGCTGATCTGGACTTGCGCGGTTTGGAACTGGTAGTTCTCGCCGCATGTGAGACGGGCCAGGGCGAGATAGGCAGCGATGGCGTTTTCGGCCTGCAGCGCGGATTCAAAAAAGCGGGAGCGCATTGCATCATAATGAGTCTTTGGACTGTTAACAATGAAGCCACAAAAACATTTATGAGAACGTTCTTTATGAACTGGAAGAGAAATTGTAGTATGCGTAAAGCTTTTGTCGAAGCGCAAAAAGAAGTAAAGAGGATATATGGCAACGAATATGATGACAAAGAGCATAAGGGGCCTCACTGGGCGGCCTTCATCTTGCTTGATGCGCTAGAAGAATAAATAAAAGATAATTCAATGTTTTAATCTATAATTATTATGAGAGCAAAAAAAAAAAATAAGCAAACAAACAAATTGGCAACAGAGAGCAGAAAACGAAACATGTTGTGCGGCATCGCAGCGATGCTATGCTTTGCAATGCTGGCTTTGTCGTGCAATAATCAGGGAGGAAATACTGACTCAAGCGACACTCATGGAACTCAATCAGCACAAGAGCAGACGATCCTCGGGAATAGCTCGGTGGATTCAGTTGTCACTGATAACGATAATGTGCTTAAAAATGATTCAAATGACGCCATTATAGCCGCAGCCACAAAATATAAAGAACTGGTTATTACTAAAGTGGAGAGCCAGACAAGCCTTACCAGCAAAGACTTCCAGAATTCTAAACGCAAGGCACTGCTCATAGGTGTGGGAAATTACACCAAACACAGAGGTGGGAATAAAGATACTGGCTGGGACGATCTTAGCTCACTTAATGATATCGCCTTGCTGCAAGAGCATTTGATAGCATTGGATTTCAAGGTGGTAACTATCACCGATGAAGCTGCCACCCATGCCGGAATTATAAATGCCCTAAACACTCTTGCCGCTAAAGACTGTTGTCATCCAGGCGACACATTAATTGTTCATTTCTCTGGTCATGGACAGCAAATAGTAGATATAGTAGGTGATGAAAAAGACAATAAGACCGAAACTTTTATCCCATTTGATGCTTTAAAAAAACCTACCAAAGAGTATAATATGGCACAGAATCATTTAAAAGACGATGAAATCAATGATTACATCATTGCTATAACCAACAAGATAGGAGCTAATGGTGTTTTGCTGGTAACTCTTGACGCTTGCCATAGTGAAAATGCAACTCTTGGTGATAATAAAAAAAATGGGGAAAAACATAAGAACACAAAAATACGCACGGGAGATTATTTTCAATCCGAAGAACTCGATAAATTATATAAAAAATATGATGAGAGCAAAGCAAAAAAACCAAGATACATCTCCCATTTTTATGCATTAAGTGCCTGCAAATCAACTGAGGTAAATTATGAATATAAAGACGAAGCAGGTGCATTAGGTGTGAAAGACCGCGAGTATGGCTCGTTGTCCTTTGCTCTTTGTCGAGAGTTGGCGAATCTCAAGAAAGGTGAGAAGATTGATTTTGACAAACTGACAAATGCTGTCATTAATCACAAGGAGAACAATCCGCCGCTTTGGGATTGTCAAACGCCAGTTAAAGAAACCAATGAGAGTGACCTCATGCATTAGCGACAGCTCAAAGGCAAGTGGAAAACCAGTCTTGAAACATTGGATGCCTGTCACAATATAATAGTTCAATAATAATTGCTTTTTCAGAGGAGCGGAAGTCAATCTTTCGCTCCCAGTTTTTGTAGTGAATTTGAACGACAAACTCACAACACACAACTCATAACTACAAATGATTACCATTTGCACTTTTGTTTGATATAGAATAAAAAGTATTAACCAAATAAAACTTTAGATTTATGAAACTTTTAAGTCCTAAATTATTAGTGCTCGCATTATTTGCGTTGACCGCTTGTGTCGATGCCAATTCTGCTACTACCGCACACCCAAAGTCGGCAACTGTTAGCTCTGAACTGACCGGCCAAGCAAAGAAATATTACAAACAAGCAAAAAAAGGCGATGCCGAGGCTCAGTACCAGCTAGGCAACTGCTATCTCAACGGATATGACGTGGACAAAGACGACAAGCAGGCGGTATATTGGTTCACCAAGGCCGCCAAGCAGGGACATCCACAAGCCCAATGTGACCTGGCGGTGTGTTATGCTAACGGCGAGGGCGTGGATGTTGACGAGCAAAAGATGGTATATTGGTACCAAAAAGCAGCCGACCAGGACGACCCTGTGGCATTGCGCGGTCTGTACCTGTGCTATGCTATGGGCACTGGTGTAGAGGTCGATGAGGACAAAGCCCTCGACTATCTCACCCGCGCTGCCGAAACTGGACTCATCCTCGCACAGCATGAGTTGGGAGTGTATTACTATAACGAGGGAATGCCAGAGGAAGCCTTCCCCTGGTTTGTCAAAGCCGCCGAACAAGGCTTCGCACGCTCACAGAACGAGCTTGGACTGCTTTATCAAGATGGTGAAGGCGTGGAACAAGACATAGAGAAAGCTGCCTACTGGTTTGAGAAAGCAGCTATGCAAGGACACCCAGGAGGCATGAACAACATCGCTGCCATTTACTTCAACGAGGGGAAATATGAGAACGCCATACCATGGCTGGAAATGGCCACCAAGACAGAATATGTCGAAGCCCTCTACAACCTTGCCATCTGCTACGAGAAAGGCTACGGAGTGGAGAAAGATATCGAGAAAGCAAAATCGCTGCTTCAAATCGCCGCAGATAAAGGCGACATCTACAGTGCCATTTATCTCAAAAAGCTCAACGAAAAGAAATGAGATATTCAAGCTCTGAAGTGCTTTGTCACTTCAGAGCTTGATGTTTGTATAAAAATGCTCACACTCAGAAGGCCAGGACAAATTAGTATCCAAATATCTCCTCAAGTGTTACGCGTTGCACTGGAGCTATCTTCTCAAGGCGCTCCATGTCGAGTTCTTTCTCGTCACCGAGGATGAGATAGCGGTAAGGCTTATCCTTCATTGTCTCTTTCTCGAAGTCAACAATGTCGAAAAGATAGAGCCCGGGCAGTTCCTCATAAACCTTGGAGTAGATGTCATAGTCTATGCCAAGCTCCTGTGCGGCGACGTATCTGCCCAGGACACTGTAGCGGGTTGTGCGTCGGCTTGCGAGCTTCTTCATGAGCGACTCCTTGGCGAGGTTGAAAGCGGCATCACTCTGAGGTATGTCGTCGATGAGTTTGTTGAACTCGTCAACGCAATCCATCATCTTGTCGTTCTGTGTTGCGATGTAGGTATAAGCATCTTCCTTGTGGCCCATGCGTGACGGCTGGTTATATACAGCGGCCGCCGAGTAAGCGAGTCCACGCGCTTCACGCAGTTCCTGGAACACGATGCCGTTCATGCCTGTGCCGAAGTACTCGTTGAAGAGACTGATCACAGCGGCGTGCGAAGGTTCCCAGTCGCGCTCGTTGTTGTTGTATTGAACCATGTAGATGTTTTTGGCGTCGTAAGGTGCGAGCAATATCTCGGTCTCAGGAGTAGGCTGCTCCATGTAATCCATGCCGAAGGGCACATCAAGGAGGTTCTTTGGAGTCTTGTGCAACTTAGAGATACTTGCCGAGAAATCTTTCTCGCTCATAGGGCCGAAATACATTACGGTGTGCTGCATATCGCTCAAGCCGTTCACCAGCTGCAGCAGCACGGCTGGATTGGTGTTGCGCAGCTGATCCTCGCTGAGGATGTTGGTGTAAGAGTTGTTGGGACCAAACTGCCCGTATTCCATTAGTCTTGCGAAACACTGCTCCTGGTTAGTCTTGGCATCGGCGCGAACTTTCAGAATCTGGTCAACCAGGCGGTTGTAAGCCTCAGTGTCAACTGTAGCGTTCTTGAAGAGGTCCTCAACCAGTGCCACCGCCTCAGGCATATTCTCACTAAGGCCACTGATGGTGACAAAAGTGTGGTTATCGGTTACCGAAGCGTTAAAGTTGCAGGCGAGCTTATACATGCGCTGCTTGAACTGCTGTGGGGTGAGAGTCTTAGTGCCCAAATAATCGAGATAGTCGAACGCTAGATCATAACGCAAGTCGGCGGTATTGCCAAAGTCATATTTATAAACCAGCGTGAACAGGTCATCGTCGGTATTCTGCTTGTAGAGCAACGGTAGCTTCGACTTGGTTTCCGAAACAGTCATATCGGTCTTGAAATCGACAAATCTTGGCTGGATAGGCTCCACTGTCTCTGCCATAAGGTTCTTGACGAAATCGCTCTGCTTGTCGCGGTTGGTGGGAATGGGGGTAATCGCGGGCTTCTCTATCTTCTTTACCGAATTATCCACGCCTTGGCGCTTGTAAACACACACATAGTTGTTAAGCAGATAACGGTTGGCGAAATCCACAATCTGCTGCTTGGTCATGTGGCTCATGCGGTCTAGTTGACCCACTTCCTGCTCCCAGGGTTTGCCGTTGATAAACGCATTGACGAGGAAGCCAGCTCTGGCACGGTTGTTGTTCAGTCCCCTCAGATACATGAGTTTGGTGTTGTTCACCACGCTAGTCAGCAGGTCATCGTCGAAGTCGCCCTTGCGCAGTTTCTCAATCTCGCCGAGCAGCAAGTCGCGCACTTCCTCAAGAGTCTGATCATCGTTGGGATAACCCATCACCCAAAGCAGCGAATAATCGGTCATTGCATCGGCAAAGACATTTGATTCCATGATTTTCTGTGGTTGGTCAAGGTTCAAGTCCATAAGGCCTGCTGTGCCGTTCTTGAGCATCTGTGACACTACTTCGAGTGTGTCGCACTGCAATGAGCTGCCACCGTCAAATCTCCAGGCGAGAGTCACGAACTCAGCCTCTTGGCCCAAAATCGTGGTATCAACAGGCGCTGTAAAAGGCTTTAAGGGCGCAAACTCTGGTCTTGATAGATTGGGATTGGGCTGCCAGTCGCCAAAGTACTTGTCGAGAGTGGCAATCACCTTGTCAGGGTCCATCTCGCCAGCCATACAAATAGCGATGTTGTTGGGGCAATAGTAGTTTTTGTAGTAATTCTTTATATTGGTGATTGACGGATTCTTCAGGTGCTCCTGAGTGCCGATGGTGGTCTGCGTGCCGTAAGGGTGGCCGGGGAACGCCTTGGCATAGAGTGCCTCCTCAAGTTTCCACATGTCCTTGGCCATACCCATGTTCTTCTCTTCATAGACGGCCTCAAGTTCGGTGTGGAAACCACGTATCACCATATTGCGGAAGCGGTCGCTCTGGATGCGGGCCCAGCGGTCAACCTCGTTGCTAGGGATGTCCTCGGTATAGCAGGTCACGTCGGTGCTGGTGTAGGCGTTGGTACCTATGCCGCCGATTCCCGCCATCAGCTTATCATACTCGTTGGGGATGTTGTACTGAGCGGCAATCTGTGACACGCTGTCAATCTCGTGATAAAGCTGCTTGCGCAGAGCGGGGTCGGTTACCTTGCGGTAATGCTCATAGCGGGCCTCTATCTCATCAAGATAAGGGGTCTCTTTCTCAATGTCACTGGTGCCGAACTGCTTAGTGCCCTTAAACATAAGGTGCTCTAAGTAGTGAGCCAAACCAGTAGTCTCGGAGGGATCGTTGCGTGAGCCTGTGCGCACGGCTATGTGAGCTGCGATACGCGGCGACTCGTTGTTGACACTAAGGAACACCTTCATGCCGTTGCGCAGCGTGTAGCACTGCGTGTGCATGGGGTCTCCCTCGTAGGTTATTGCCTTGGGCAGCTGAGCGTTGGCTGTGATGTACATCGCCGTAACTGCAAACAGTGTGAATAAGAATCTGAATTTCCTCATAATAAAATAATTGTGTATTAAAATTGTTTATTGATTTTCTTTCTTGATTGAGCTTGAATTTCGTAGCCATTCCTTCAGCAACGGCATCAGTCGGTTATTTGACGGCTCGGCTGTTAGCACCTTGAGCGATATGTGCTCGCCCATGCCGCCAAGGGTCTCAAACTGGAAGTCGGGATTGCTGTTAAAATCGATAATGAGCTCGCCGTTGTCTTCAAAATAGGCAATCGCCTGGACGGTCATCGCCTCAAGCTTGAGAAGCCAGGGGCGCACATCGTTGTAGAACAAGCAGTCGCTCTCATAGTCAGAATGTGCCATCGACTTGATAACCTGACAAGCATCGTGCACCTCGTGCAACTCTTTAAGAAGCGCTTTTGAGTTTGGTGACCCGCGTTTCACCGATGCCTGATAATTGTTAATCTTATATGCTAAAGCGTCATCATCATAATAGCGCAGATATGGAGCCAGTTTCTTAAATGCTTTGGCGTAATCTTTGCCCACAACAGCTGGTATTGCAGCTTCCCAACTGTCATAATTGTCGAAGGCTGCGTTATTCCAAGAATAATCAGCAACGCTGAATAAAGCAATCTTGGAGAGTTCGCCTTGCTGCATAGGATTTATGATAAGGGTGTTGAGCCCCGATAGGTGTTTCTCGATGCGTGAGAGATTATTGATGTGGGTCTCATCGCGAAAGTTGCTGAAAGTGTCCATAATAAAGAGCTTGGTAGGGTCTTGGTCGTTGCAGGGATAGTTCCACCACCAACTCAAGTCGTGGCCTAGCCAGCTGCTCACCCGTGCCAAATCATCGTTATTGGGCACCGACCACACGTCGCGACCCGTGATATAGATATTTATCTTCTCAGGAGTTGTGCTGAGTGACTCATAAAACTCCTGAGCGCGTTCATCACTCACCCATCCGTGAGCATATAGCTGCGGCACATAGTGCAGTGACTTAACCGTGTCGGTTGCCACAGCGCCTGCTTTGTTCCAACGTTCATCAATTCGGTTCTGGAGTTCCGAGAGATTGTCGGCGCAAAGCTTCATAACAGCAGGGTCACTTGGCACACCCACATCATCGACAAAGACTCCAAACTGCCTGACTCCCAACTGATGCATACTCTCAAACTTAGCCATAATCTTGTCAAGAACCTGAGGGTCTTCGGCATTGGCGAAGGCATTGCCAGGATGAATCGCCCAAATGAAGTTCACCTTAGTCTCGTGCGATACCGCGTTGATATCGCGCATCATGTCTTGAGTGAGATATCCGATGCGCCGCTCATCTTCGGTTATCGTAGTGGGATATGGATCGCCCCAGTAGCGGGAATGGTAGGGGTCACTCTTGGCGCCATACATGTAGGTGTTCATCTTGTAGCGGGCCATAAAGCTAAACAGGTCTTTAGTGACCTCGGCACTGTAGGGCACGCCATAGTAGCCCTCGATGATGCCGCGGTTCTTGATGTCGGCGTAGTCATAGATAGTCACGCACGACAAATTGGTTGTGCCATTATCAAGCATCTGCTCTAATGATGCCAGGCCGCAGAACACCGCGTCGGTGTTCTCGCCCAAGATCACCACCTGCGCGATGCCCATTTCGCTGGTCATTGACAAGATGTGGCGGTCATATTTTTCTGAATCAAAGACACTGCGGTCAAGATTCATTGCTGCAATGCGCTGGTCGGCAACGCCATTCGAGCCATTAACTCCAAGGAGCAGGTTGCTGGCACCTGCCACAGCCTTGCCAGTGACCTTCGCCTCCAGCCCATGGTCGGCAAGCACCTGCTTTGCTCTGGCTACAGTCACCTCATCAATCGATGACTCGGCGACTACATTAACTGAATTGGTGAACGAGGCCCTGTCTTGAGCCGTCACCTGAACATGGGGTACTGGGTAGATGTTATACAGATTACCTGCCCCAATCATTGAGGCACAAAAAGTAAACATAATAATAAATAATTGTCTTAACATTACTACCCCTTATAAAATTTTTCGGCAAATGTAACCATTAATCATCAAAAATCAAAAAAGTTTTTTGTCTTTTCACACAAAAGAAGTAATTTTGCAATTTAAGAGCTAAATTGATTACCGAAAACTCAAAACAGATAACTGAAAACTCAAAAACATGAATCTTGAGCAACTTACCGAAACTATAAGCAGCTACATTTGGTCGTGGCCAATGATAATACTTTTGCTTGGCACACACATCTTCCTGACCATCAGACTGCGCGTGCCGCAGCGCAAAATATTCACAGCTATAAAGCTTTCATTCTCCAAAGACAAGGACTCCACCGGCGACGTGAGCCAGTTCTCTGCTCTCGCCACTTCGCTGGCGGCGACCATAGGCACTGGCAACATAATAGGCGTGGCGACCGCAGTGTCGCTTGGAGGACCAGGTGCTGTGCTGTGGTGCTGGCTAACAGGCGTGTTTGGCATCGCCACAAAATATGGCGAGGGGCTACTGGCTGTGAAATACCGCGTCAAGACCAGCGACGGCACCATGCTCGGAGGCCCAATGTATGCCCTTGAACGTGGCCTGAAGATGAAATGGCTTGCTATTCTTTTCTGCATCTTTACCGCCATCGCTGCCTTTGGCATCGGCAACGGCGTACAGGCCAATGCCATCAGCGAGAATTTTGCCATGTTGTTTAACGGCAACAGTGGCGTGGAGAGCATCTCGTCATGGCTCAACAATGCTCTTGGCCTCAGCTTTAAGCCTAAATTCTACCTGAGTTTCTTAGTTGGCATCTGCCTAATGGTACTTGTGGGAGTGGTGATAATAGGCGGAGTGAAAAGCATTGGCAGGATATGCTCGGCACTGGTGCCGTTCATGGCGATTCTATATGTGATGGGATGCCTCTACATTCTGAGCGTCAACCACCAGTATCTGTGGGATGCCATCCGCTGGATATGCCGCGACGCATTCTCGCTGAAAGCCTCGGTGGGAGGAGCCGCAGGAACCGCAATAATGATGGGGGCAAGATATGGCATCGCACGAGGGCTCTTCAGCAATGAGTCGGGACTTGGCTCGGCTCCTATCGTGGCAGCGGCGGCACGAACCCGCAACTCTGTGCGCCAGGCATTAGTGAGCTCCACCGGCACTTTCTGGGACACAGTGGTGGTGTGCGCCATCACAGGGCTCGTGCTAGTCACCAGCATACTCGCCTACCCCGAAATCGACTTCCACGACGGAGGCCTGCTCACAAAAAAAGCTTTCGGCATGATACCCTACGTAGGCACGCCCATCCTTACCTTCGGTATTCTCACCTTCGCCTTCTCCACCATACTCGGCTGGAGCTACTACGGCGAGCGAGCCATGGAATACCTGGGAGGCAAAAAGATAATCAAACTCTATCGCATATTGTGGCTCATTGTGTGCTTTATGGGATGCGTCATGAGTCTAAGCGTAGTATGGAATATCGCCGATATCATGAATGCGCTCATGGCGTTGCCCAACCTTGCGGCACTGCTACTGCTCTCAGGAGTGATAGCACACGAGACAAAACGCTACCTCTGGAGCGGAAAACTCGACGAAATCGACAGAACGCTGTAATTTGATTTATTTGTTAAAGAAACAAAAAAGACAAGCATAAAGCCGAAAAGAAAAAAGCGATTAAGAAAAAAGTTCTTGAGCTGTACCGCATTTTCACAGTGCGAGTGTTCTCATCCGCTAGCAAATTTGGTCGTTGTTGGTGTTTTGTGCCATAGCACAGCTTCGCAAAGCAAAAAACAGTCATTCAAGAAAGCCAAATTCAGATGACGCAAGTGATTGTTACAACGACTGAATCGTAACCAAATCTACCCCCAAGTTGTTAAAAAAAAAAATTCTTGTTTTTTTATCTGCTTTTTGTATTACTAGTTTCTTTATTTTGACTAATTTTGCACTCTGAAAACAAGGTATTGATATTAACAAGGTGTGCAAAAATCAAATAATTAACTGAAAAACAATTATTTGACTACCACACCACAAATAAAGATATAAAGACATGGGGTTATTCTCATTTACTCAAGAAATCGCTGTTGACTTGGGAACAGCCAACACAATTATCATTCACAACGACAAGATAGTGATTGACGAGCCATCGGTGGTGGCTCTCGACACCAAGACACAGAAGCTGATGGCCGTGGGCGAGACAGCCCGCGAGATGCGCGGCAAGGTGCATGAGGGCATCAAGACCGTGCGCCCCCTGCGCGATGGTGTGATTGCCGACTTCAACGCCGCCGAGCTGATGATCAGGGGTATGATCAAGAAAGTGAGCCAGAAGAATCACTGGTTCTCTCCCGCCCTGCGCATGGTGGTTTGCATTCCCTCTGGTTCTACCGAGGTAGAGATTCGTGCTGTGCGCGACTCCAGCGAGCATGCCGGAGGTCGTGACGTATATATGATTTATGAGCCTATGGCTGCCGCACTCGGTATAGGCATCGATGTGCTGGCACCTGAGGGCAACATGATTGTTGATATCGGTGGTGGCACTACCGAAATTGCTGTTATCTCTCTAGGGGGCATTGTGAGCAACAAGAGCATACGCATCGCCGGCGATGACCTTACCGAAGACATACGAGAGCACATGCGTCGCGCCCACAACGTGAAGGTGGGTGAACGCACAGCAGAGCTTATCAAAATTCACGTGGGCTCAGCACTTCCTGATCTCGATAATCCTCCCGAGGACTATATCGTGCACGGTCCTAACCAGATGACTGCCCTCCCAATGGAGGTGCCTGTCTCATATCAGGAAATATGCAACTGCATCGAGAAGTCTATCTCAAAAATTGAAGCTGCCGTGCTAAGCGCGCTCGAGCAGACCCCTCCCGAACTGTATAGCGACATCGTGAAAAACGGCATCTACCTTGCCGGTGGAGGCGCGCTCCTGCGTGGTCTCGACCGTCGCTTGACCGACAAGATCGGCATCCCGTTCCATGTCGCCGACGACCCACTGCATGCAGTGGCCAAAGGCACTGGCGTGGCGCTGAAGAACATCAAGCGTTTCAAGTTCCTGAAACGATAGTTTGCGCGCACAGCGCTTCGCGCAGTGGAATGTGGAAAGTGGAACGAGGAACGAACAACGATGAACGAAACCCGTTCCACCTTTCACCTTTCACATACTACTTTCCACCTACCGATTTCTTACTTCCGGCCTACAGATGAACAACTTAATTAATTTCATAATAAAAAACAGTGCGTGGTTCTTCTTCGCTTTCTATGTGATAGTGAGCCTCGTATTGCTGTTCCGATCCAACCCGTTCCAGCAAAGTGTATATCTCACCTCGGCAAACGGCACGGTAGCAACTATATCGAAGGTCGTGAATGGAGCATCCGACTATTTCCACCTTAAGGAAATAAACGAGGACCTGCACATGCGCAACGCAGAGCAGAAAGCGGAGATTTTGGCCCTGCAGAAGCAGATTGTGGAACTGGAGCTGAAATATGGTGCCAAACCTGGTGAGACTGTGTGCGGAGAAGGTGATTATTCTTTTATATCAGCTCATGTGATAAGCAACAGCGTAGTTAATCCCAGTAACTACATCACCATCGACCGTGGCAGCGCCGACGGCATTGAACCATACATGGGCGTGATGGACATGAACGGAGTGGTAGGCATCGTCGATGCCGTCAACACACACTCAGCACGCGTAATGTCTATGCTTCACCCCGACACCAAAATCACCTGCGGACTAAAGGGCAACGGCAACTTTGGGCTACTCGTATGGGACGGCAAGAGCACCGACCATGCCATTCTCGAGAACCTCCCTAAGGTGGGTGAGTATCATGTGGGCGACACGGTAGTGACAAGCAGCAGTTCCCTGAGCTTCCCGCCAGGTTTCATGGTGGGAGTTGTTGAGAGCGTATCGCCCACCTCTAATAGCGACAGTTTCTTGAAACTTATCGTGAAACTCTCGTGCCAAATAACCCAACTGAGCAATGTCCACGTTATCAAGAATAACCGCAAGGACGAGCTCAAGCAGCTCGAAAGCAGTGACGCTACCACGCTTAAAGAGGAAGGAGGAATGAAGTAATGAAAAACTCGTTATTCAATTTCCTCATACTCTTTATTGCTCTGCTTGTGGCTCAGGTGGTGTGCAGCAAGATTGTGCTCTTTGGAGTGGCGATGCCCATAATTTACATCTACCTCATTCTGCGGCTCCCCGTCAACTACTCCATCAATTGGACGCTCACCATAGCTTTCCTGTTTGGACTTTTCATCGACATGTTCAACAACACACAAGGAATGAATTCGCTGGCATGCACCGTTATGGCTATGGCACGAAGGCCAGTGTTCAACCTATTCATCGTTATTCGTGAGGATGAGGAGGGAGACCCCGTGCCTTCGGTCGATACTGTGGGAATTGCAAACTACATGAAATACTTGTCAACACTTGTATTCATATATTGCGCTGTGCTGTTCATGGCACAATCTTTCAGCTTGCACAACATCTCCCTTACCTTGATACGAATCGTCGCAAGCAGTGCTCTATCCATTTTATTAATTTTTGGTATCGACAGTTTAGTGAGTACCGACAGTGAGAAAAGACTATAATCTCGAGAAACGCAAGTTTGTGATTGGCGGCTTTATTGTCGCCATTATCGCTATTTACCTGTGGAAACTCTATGACCTACAGGTAACAAGCAACGAGTATAGTCAAATAGCTGTGAGCAATGCTCGCTCAGTGAAAATAACACACCCTTCGCGAGGACAAATCTACGACCGCAACGGCAACCTCGTGGTCTATAACGAGCCAGCCTACGACCTAGTGCTAACGCCTAAGGACGTGACAGAGTTTGACACCACCACCATGTGCAAGATTCTGCAGCTCAAGCGTGAAGACTTCGACCTGCTATGGAAGAACATGAGTGACCCTAAGAAAAACCGCAACTACAGCGCTGTCACGCCACAACCTCTGGTACAGAACCTCGACTCACTAACCTACGGACGTCTTCAAGAGATTCTCTACCGCTTCCCAGGCTTCGATATCGCACAACGTGTAATACGTCGCTACAACTATGTTTCGGCGGCCAATATCTTAGGAGACATACGTGAGGTGAATGCCGACGACATAGCACGTGACAGCGACAAATACTACCTGCCTGGCGACTACACCGGTGACTTGGGTGTGGAGAAAAGTTATGAGAAATATTTGAGAGGCACTAAAGGCAAAGAGATTCTGGTTCGAGACGCACGAGGGCGCATCAAAGGACGTTACAACGATGGAAAGGACGATGTGGCACCTGTTGCAGGAAAAGACCTGCAGCTGAGCATCGATATGGACTTGCAGCAGTTTGGAGAAAAAATCATGCGAGGCAAAAAAGGCGCTATTGTGGCAATTGAGCCAAAAACTGGTGAAGTGCTAGCCCTTGTTACCAGTCCATGCTACGATCCAGCTTTGCTCGTCGGCAAAGACCGAGGAAAAAATTACACCGACCTCGTCAACGACCCAAACAAACCACTCTTCGACCGCTCTATCATGGCTGCCTATCCTCCTGGCTCCACTTTCAAGCCGTCGCAGGGACTGATGTTTCTGCAAGAGGGCATCGTCAACACAAGCACGTCCTATCCTTGCTCCCACGGCTATATAAACCGGGGTCTCAAGATAGGATGCCACGGCCACGGCTCGCCTATTGCCCTTCACCCCGCCATCGCCACATCGTGCAACGGCTATTTCTGCTGGGGACTTTACTATATGCTCAACAACAAGAAATATGGAGGTCTCGAAAACTCATTCACCTTGTGGAAAGACTACATGGTGTCGATGGGATTTGGATATAAGCTCAACATCGACCTGCCCAGCGAAAGCCGAGGATTCATACCTAATGCGCAGTTCTACAACAAAATGATTGGGGAAGGAAAGTGGGGAGCTAACACAATCCTATCAATTGCCATTGGGCAAGGAGAGGTGATGTTGACACCGCTGCAAATAGCAAATCTAGGCGCTACAATTGCCAATCGTGGTTACTTCATCACACCGCACGTGGTCAAGAACATACGCGACGTGGGAATACTCGAACAATACACCGTGCAGCATCACACTAAAGTGAACTCCGAATACTACAACGAGATTGTGACAGGAATGAGGATGGCAGTTACTGGAGGTACCTGCCGCGGAGCCAACCTGCCAGGACTTGATGTGTGCGGAAAGACAGGTACCGTTCAGAACCCACATGGTCAGGACCACTCGGTGTTTATGGGATTCGCACCTAAAGACGACCCGAAGATTGCAATCTGCGTCTATGTCGAGAATGCCGGTTTCGGTGCCAAAGTGGCTGTGCCGCTCGGAGCAATGGTCATGGAACGATACCTGCGTGGCTACAGCGACGAGATTGAGGAGCGCGCCAACAAGTGGAGCGGAGACAGCTGGATGGAGCAGACGCAAAATAAACCCTCCGAGGCTACGCAAGCCCAGCAGCCAACAACCACCGCCAGCAACACACCACAGCGCAACAACAAGCCTTTGGACAATAATCCCGAGAGCGAGAAAGCCATAGTAGTAAACCCAATTAGATTTATCAGCACATCACGACATGGACTCTACAAAGGATAATAACGAGAGCAACAAACTTCTCGCCTCAGTCGATTGGTTCACTGTGCTGCTATATCTGGTTCTAGTTGTGGCCGGAGCAATAAGCATATATGCCGCCACTACCAACAGTCTGGCGCAGACAAGCATCTTCGACTTCAACACATATTCGGGCAAACAGTTCCTGTGGATAGGACTCTCGTTTGTCATTGGTTTCTCGTTGCTGCTCATTGACCGGCGCATGTATGAGGGATATGCCTACCTTATATATATTATAATGATAGTCATCCTCATCGCCACGGCATTCCTGGCACCTAACATCAAAGGCTCGCACTCTTGGCTTAGGTTTGGTCCTGTGAGTCTGCAGCCTGCCGAGTTTGCCAAGACGACGACAGCATTGGCATTGGCAAAACTTTTCAGCACCTACGGTTTCAAATTAGGGCATTGGCGCACCTACATAGTGCCAGTGGCTATTATTCTCATCCCCGTCTTTTGCATCCTCCTTGAGAGCGAAACAGGTTCAGCGCTGGTATATCTCTCACTGATATTTGTGCTTTACCGTGAAGGTATGAGTGGTTTTGTACTATATGCAATCCTTGCGGCTGTATCATTCTTTGTCGTCATGCTGAAATTTGCCGACCAGATGATTATGGGCATTCCAATGGGGTCTTTCATCGTCCTCACCTGCGTGATGATTTCAATAGTGCTCATGCTTTTCCTATACTGCCGTGCCATGATACCTGGCCGCAACGTGGCAATAGGATATATCGCAAGCACACTAGGGGTTTGGGGACTCTCGGCACTAGGTGTCAACGTCAACGGATATGCTTTTTTCTTCACCGTAATTCCTCTGTCGATAGTGTATCTGCTCATCGCCATGTTTCGCGAAAGCAACATTAACCGAATATTGATAACCATAGCCTTTGCCGTAATATCTATAATTTTCATGTTTTCGGTAAATGCCGTGTTTAACAATGTGCTGCAACCACACCAGCAGAACCGCATCAAGATTGCACTCGGCATGATGGAAGACGTGAAGGACAAAGGATATAACGTCAACCAGTCAAAAATCGCCATTGGCTCGGGTGGACTCACAGGCAAGGGATTTCTGCAAGGCACGCAGACCAAGCTCAACTATGTGCCCGAGCAACACACCGACTTCATATACTGCACTATAGGCGAGGAAGAGGGATTTATGGGCACTTCTATTGTGCTACTGCTGTTCCTAATCCTAATCCTGAGAGTCATTGCTATCGCCGAGCGACAGCACACTGCCTTCGGGCGAGTCTATGCCTACTGCGTCGCGGCAATACTAATCTTCCACGTAACCATCAACATAGGCATGGTGATAGGACTCGTGCCGGTCATCGGCATCCCCCTACCCTTCTTCAGCTACGGTGGCTCCTCGCTCTGGAGCTTCACCATCATGCTCTTCATCCTCCTGCGCATCGATGCCGCAAGAGCAGAATATGGCACATGGTAACTTTCTCAATGCACAATTATTGTTCCTTTTATTTTCTTAGGAATGAATTGTTTTTTGGCAGTGTAGTGGAAATTTGTTATCTTTGCAAACAAATAATTAACAAATCACTATGCCCTATTTTTCGGTAATAATTCCCATATATAACCGCCCGGCGGAGGTGGAGGACTTGCTGCAGAGCCTGGCAGAGCAGTCGTTTAAGGACTTCGAGGTGTATCTCGTGGAGGACGGCTCCACGGTGCGCTGTGACGAGGTGGCTGCACGCTATAACGACCGACTTGACCTGCACTACCACTACAAAGACAACGAGGGTCGGAGTATAGCCCGCAACTATGGCATAGAACGTGCCAGCGGCGAGTATTTCATCTTCTTCGACAGTGACTGTGTCATCCCCAAAGACTATTTCAAGACCCTGAAAGCCGAACTCGAGCGCGAGCCGGTGGACTGCTTTGGCGGTCCCGACGCGGCAAGCGACGACTTCAGCGATGTGCAGAAGGCCATCAACTTCTCTATGACCTCGTTCCTTACCACTGGAGGAATCCGCGGAGGCAAGGTGCAACTCGAGAAGTTTGTGCCACGCTCGTTCAACATGGGCTACTCACGCAAGGTGTGGGAGAAGGTGGGTGGCTTCCGCGAGATGTTCAGTGAAGACATTGACATGAGCACTCGCATCCGTCAGGCGGGGTTCTCTACACGTCTCATCCGCGATGCATACGTCTATCACAAGCGCCGTGTGGATTTAAAGAAATTCGCTCGCCAAACCTATGTCTTCGGCATGTCGCGCATAACACTGAAGCTCCTATATCCCGACTCGCTGAAGTTGGTACATTGTCTGCCGGCGGTGTTCGTGATAGGCTGCATTGCTCTTATCCTGCTCGCTATCTTCTGGCGCTGGTGGGCGATATTGCCACTTGCGCTCTATGTGATACTGCTGTGGGTAAGCGCACTGATAAAGACCAAAAGTCTCAAGATTGCCAGCCTTGCGGTTGTGACGAGCTTTGTGCAGTTGGGAGCCTACGGCATCGGGTTCATCAAGGCCTTCGTGTGGAAAATACTCCTCGGCCACGGCCGCGACATCAACGAGGAGATTGCCATGCGCAAGGGAAAGTGAAATTAAGAGTTAAGTTTTAAGTGCTAGAAAATCTAGAATTTCTAGAACATCTAGAACATATAGAATTTTAAACCAATGGACCAAAACGAGATAAAATCGCGGGCGTTGAAGATGAACACGGCTCTTGACGACAGGCCGCGTGAAAAGGCAATGAAGTATGGTTTCTCAACCTTGTCGCCCGCCGAGCTGTTTGCCATCATTTTGGGCAGCGGCAGCCGAGGCGAGAGCGTGGTGGAGCTGTGTCAGCGCATCCTCAACGACCACGACAACAAGATATACAAAATAGCCCGACACAAATATAGTGACCTCGCTCACATGTACCGTGGCGTGGGCGAAGTGAAGGCGGTGGAGATTCTTGCAGCCATAGAGATTGCCCGACGGTTTCAGGGCGAGGAGTTTGACGACGACTTCCAAATTACCGATGCCAACGCCGCATATCGCTACCTGAGCACCTTTATGCTCGACAAGGAGCATGAGGAGATGTGGGTGCTTCTGCTTGACCGTGCCAAGCATGTGAAGGGCCGAGAGCTGGTGAGCACCGGCGGCACTGCAGCAACCGTGGGCGACGAGAAGATAATCCTCAAACACGCCATCACCCACCTCGCAAGCAGCATCATCCTCGCTCACAACCACCCGAGCAACAACCCTCGCCCGAGCATCCAAGACGATAGCCTCACACAGCGTGTGAAACGCGCCTGCGATGCCGTAGGCATCCCTCTCGACGATCACATCATAATGTGCCGAGGCAATTACTACAGCTACCAGGTAGAGGGGAAGATATAACAGGGAAGAGTGGAGAGTGGAGAGTGGAGAGGGAAGAGGGAAGAGGGAAGAGTTCTTCATTGTCATTACTAGTCATTCCTAGCTACTCCTAGCTACTCCTAAAGCAAAAAAGGAGCGCGGTTGCGCTCCTTTTTATTGCTTTATAGGGGTTATCATGGTTCCACTGTTGCTACTGAACCTGCGCTGTGGGCGGTGATTTGTGGTGCGTACTGGCATTGTGCCGTGGCGATGCCCACGTTGTACTTGCCCGGTGCGGTGACATAGACGTCGTAGCTTATCACGTGCGTGCCCTTGTCAAGGTTTGAGAAGAAGATGTTAGTCTCGCTGTCCTTGATTTCGAGGTAGTAATAACTGCGGTCGGCATAGCGATATCCCGAGAGCTTATCCACCGGCTCGAAACATGCGCCACGCTCATCCTTCACTGTTACAAAGTCGAGGTCCTTAGCATTCTTGATGACTGTGCGAACCTGAATCTTGTCACCAACCTTGAAGTTCTCCACACGTCGCAGAGTGCCGTCGGTGTTGTAGGCGTAGAACTCCTTGTGAATCGAGAGGTCGTAGATACTCACCTCTTCAATAGTGCTCATTTCGGCCTTGAACTGGCTGTAGATGGCTCCCCAAGCGGGGCTTGAGCCGTTGCGCTCGATGTGGAGCGTGGCCAGCGAAGTGGCGGGAATCTGCTTGCGGCAGTAGCCAAGATAGGTGTCAACCTTGTCAAACACGATAGGATTGCCATCGATGGTGATTGTTGGCGCGTCGTTGCGCTCTAGCCACTTGCTGCCTGTAGAGAGGAGGCTGTAAACGGCATCGGCGGCGAGGCTGCTTGAACCCCAGTCGTTGGTTTGCTTCATCAACAGCATCCATTTACGCACCTGGTCAATCTCGGCAGTGCGTGGGTCAACCTCATTGAGTGCCTGAAGGATGGTAGATGTCACAGCCACCTTGTCGAGGTAGCGCCATCCAGCCTGCACGTTGTCCCAATACATTCCCATCTCAGGTTTGTTGAGAGAGAACTGACGAATCGATTCAACAATGTCCTTAGCCACCTTCTGGTAGTTGTTGCGGTTAAGGGTTATAGCATAGAACGCCTTGTTGCCAAGCGAAGTGCCCTTCCAGTCCTTAGTCATCGCCTTGAGACAGTTCTTGAGCATCTTCTCGTTCTCGCCGGTAACAGGAATCTCGGGATAGAGAGTACGAACATATACATAATCGCTGAATCCACTGTGATTGTTCTTGTTGTACTTGAGATGTTCCTTGTAAACACGCAGATATTCCTTGTCGAAGTAAACAATCGCGCGCTTCACCATTGCGTTGATGTCGGCATCATCCTTGAGATAACCCAGATGACGGAGTTCGCCGATTAGCTCAAGCACTGTCTCGGTGGTGTAGAGCGACGACTCACAATTGGGATACAAATACCATGTGAATCCGCCATCCGACATCTGCAGGCGTTGCAAGCCCTCAACGATGCGCTTATGCTCGGCTGCCATGAGGTCTTCGTCAAAGAGCTCATTCAGTCGCGACATGCGCAGCGTCTGACGGTCGGCTTCGTTAATCCATGGCGAAGCGAGCAATGTTCCTATCTTGAGGTCGCTGTTTCGTGCGAGCATCGACACGAGAGTAGAGTCTTGCTCGTTGGCCTTCCAGTAGTCAACAGCCTCCTTGATATTTGGCTGCGACTTGGCGATACCCTGAGCCAGCGTCACGGCGAAGAGGCTGTGGGCAAGCGTGGTAGCCACTTTGTAGTTATCACTGTAGATAGTTGGCAGCGCCTGAACGCAGTACCATACTGGATTGTCGCAATACTCAAGTGTTACACGTGCATCCTTAGCAAACTGAGGCAACTGCGTCGTGAACGAAGGAGTTGCGGCATCGATATAGAACGGTTTTGTCTCAATAACCGGAGAGATGGCTTGGAGCACAGGAATCATCACCTGCTCGCCGTCGCCAAAGTTGCCAGTAGCAGCCTTAACGCGGAAACCAACGAATGGAATGGTGTCGGGCACCTCCCAATCAATCTTGAGAGTGTTAGTGCCGTTAGCAGCGATATTCTCGTTAAAATTCTTGCGAACTATCACCTCATCGGTGCGTGGATTGAATATTTCTATGATAGCATCACAGTCGAGGGCATTATCGGTAGAGTTCTGCAGACTTGCCGCCAACTGTGTCTTGTCGCCCTGACGCAGAAAACGTGGCAGACTCGACTTTACCATCACGGGCTTGTTGGTGAGAACCTCCTTGCTAATCTTATCGGTGTTGATGTTGTTATTGTAGGCGACAGCCTGCATTATCCAGGTGGTGTTGAAGTTCGGCGCCTCAAACTCCAGCGACACATTACCGTTGGCGTCGCTCACGAGCATGGGCTTCCAGAGAGCCACTTTCACATCGCTCTCACGCAGCTGCACCTTCTCAAGAGCTGCCTCGTCGACAGCAATTGCCTCTTCAGCTTCTTCGGCCGATGCTATGCCTCCATCATCTTCAGCCATATACTCCATCTCAACAACCGGACTATTTGCCTTCGCCAGACGTGCTGGTGCAGCATCATACATCATCATCCCTCTACCAGCACCTAGCAAGTGATATCCATAGTTCTCAAAGAAACTCTCATTATAGGTGTTGAACTCAGCAATTGAGGCACTATTGGTTCTAAGACTCTCATGTTTCCATGACGGTCTATTGCTAACGCTTCCAAAGAGACGATTCTCATCAAAGGAGAACACACGCTTTCCATAGACAGTAGGTCGGAACGACCAAGTGTTGTCGCTGATGTCGTTGATGGCCTTGTCCATCATCTCGAGCACCATAGCGCCAGATTGTGGCTTGTCATTCTCATCGACAAGTGTGAATGACCATTTCTCGTTCTCACCCGAAAGCAGCTTGTCGCGGAAAGAGTTGACTTTCACTTTGAGAGCTTTAGCCTTGACATTACCATTCATGCGCACCTGCTGGGTATAGACCTCATTGTTTGCTACACTATATAACTGAATGTTGAGGTATCCTCCAGGGGTGTTGGGTAGAGCTATGGCGAAGTCGTTGATACCCTGCTTCATCGTTATCCATCCTTGCTTCTCCACTTTCTCGGCCGAAGAGGCGATGTAGTAGATATAAGCCTCAGGAGTCGCTGTGCCTATGGTGATGTGCGCCACATTCTTGTCATCTACGCTGCGTCCGTCACTTGGCAACCACATTGGGGAGTCTTTTTCTGGGCTTGTCTTCTCGCCTTTGCGATAGAGATTGAGATTGCAAGATGTGGTCTCACTGTCGCCAAGCATATTGGCGGTGACTTTATACTTGCCTGAAGGCAACTTGGTGAGATCTACCACAGGATTCTCACTGTTGATGTTGCCCGATGCCACCACATTGCCGTTCTCATCTTCCACCTTGTAGTAGCATTCCACACCCTTCTCATTCTCGTCGGTGCTGTTGAAGGAGAGCGGCAGTTTCAGGGGTTCCACATTGTTGAAATCCTTGTTGCCCGAAAGTTCTATGCCTCGGCGGTCGCCGATGATGAAACAGTGGCTTCCTTCTTGCGACTCGCCGGCGCCGTTGGTGCATTGAGCTTCTAGAACGTAGTTGTAATGATAGTATTTTGCCTGATTCTCCTTGAAAGCCTTCGCAGGGAGCTCTAGAGTGAATTCGCCCTTCTCGTTGGTTGTCATTACGGTGTCGATCACGTTCTCGCCACGTGTTGTTGACCATCGCCACCACCAACTCCACTCATTGCGATAGAGGCGTAGCTTAACCTCGGCGTTTGGTACAGGCACGCCGCTATAGGTCTCGGCCTTGCCAGTGATTTTCACGGGTTGGTTGCGCGTGAACACTTGTCTTGCATCGGGGAATGACACGGTGAACGTAGGAGCCTTGTATTCGCTCACGTTGATAGACTTATGGGCATAGCTTCCTTCTTTCCCCTCGCCGATGTAGAGCTGAATGTCGTAACGTCCGTTCATTCGATCGGTGGGAACCTTGAACTCGCCCTGAATGCGTCCGAAAGCGTCACTCACGGTCTCAACGGTGTCAACAGCCTTATAGTTGGGGTCTTTCAGTATCACTTTCACATTCTTGCCCTCGAGCAGTGTCATATCCTCGTTGGTTACACGGTGAAGAATCGCGGCAAATTTCACCGTCTCGCCTGGACGATAGATGCCGAGGTCGGTGAACACTTGCGCCGTAACATGGACATTGGCATATCCCTTGTCATACGGAGAGACAGAGATTGACGGACTATACTTGTCATCACCCAATGTGGCAGTAACGTTATGGTTGTAATAATTCTTTTCGTTTGGCAACACAGCGCTACCATCATTGTCGGTAGTCAACAAGGATTTGTCCTTTTTATCATTGTATTTACTCACAATGTCAAGTTTCACGCCTTGCTGAGGCTTGCCCGTACGAGTGTCAACTGTAAACACCTTGTCGTCAAAGCCCTCGCCTCCGGCGCTGAACATGGTAAGGTTGTGAACGAGAACCACATCGTAACTCCTAATGTCGGCGTCAACAATTTCTTTGCCTTCGCGGTTGGTGAACGCAGCTACAATAAAATATCTGCCAAACGACAACGGCGGCAGTTCCTCTTTCACTTCTTTACTGAATGGAACCACGCCTGGACTATGCAACTTGTGAGAGCGCACAAACTCGAAGTCGTTAAGAGAGATTTTTTTATTTGAACTCCTCTCCAACTCGTCGAACACCTTGTCGGGGATGCGATAAATGCGCACCTCCACATCGTTCACATTGTTGTAATATAAGTCAATCTTGATAGGGTCGCTTGTGGACAAATGCTTGCCAAAATTCATGCTCACACTCTGCCTCTCAATGTCATAAATCTTGTTTTGAACGATTGGAGTGTAATAGGAGTTGGGGAAACGGTTGACGTATTCCTTCAAGTCACTATAATGCTGCGAGACATAAGAGTTGAGCAGCAGCATGGCGCTGTGCTCGTTGTCCTTGTACTTTTGGTATTCGGCAAAGTCGTCATTTATGGCATTGGTATTTGTTGCCACATACATCCATTCGGGCGTGCCCTCCTGACAAGAGTGCAGCCATCGCTGCTCCAGCTCTTCCTCGAACGCGTCATCTTGATACTTAAACAGTTTTAAACTGTTCACACACAGTGCTTGGAAGAGCGTGGGCACATACACGGCGCCCATCTCGTCGCCATCGATAAAGATGCGGCTGTAGTTGTCTATAGGGCATTGCTTGAGGTACTGCTCATCGACAAGCGCAGCACGAATCAACTCCTTGATTTTGTTGCTGAACTGCTCGTTGTCCCACTCGGTGTAGTCGCTCGATGGTGCTTCATCAACGGCATTCTCGCGGTCACGCACACCATAGGCTTCCACATAGTCTTTGAAGACACAGGCCTCGAGATAGTTGAGAATCGCCTTATAGTCGGCGCGTTTCTCCTTTTTCTTCACGTCCTCGATTTGCGTGATGATGGTGTCCATCGACTCCTGCGTCACTTTTCCTTTGGCAATCGAGAACCTCACGAGGGCATCGACCATCATTTGGCCGTCTCCGCTCTTCTGCGCCTTTTTCAGTTGCGCGAGCGCATCCTTGCTCACCTGCTGTGGATAGTCGAAGTCGGGCTCTTCCACAGCGTGAGCGTTAAATGAAAATAATCCCATAATGGTGAGGATTAAAATGAATTTTGATAAAAAACTGTGCATAATTTTATATTTATAAGTGAATTTCTCCCTATATAATAATAACGTGGCAAAAAGGTTAATATTTTACACTTTTATGACTGCAATTATTATAAAAGGTTTAACGATAGACTTTTTGCAAGAAAAAAACAATTACTAAGCAGGCAAACATCGGGCTTGTTAACATCTTGTTGATAAAAGTGGCAAGAAAAATTATTGCTCATGAGAGATTGTGTTCTATCTTTGCAAAATCAAAAACACATCTATCATGGAATTTGAAACCGGCAAAACATCAAAGAACCGCAACTACAATAGAAAGAAACCTCAGCACGAGAGCGAAGTGCTGAGCGAGCTGGGAAAGACACAGCCACAGGACATAGCCATAGAGGAGGCTGTGCTCGGAGCCCTGATGCTCGAGAAGGACGCCTACTCGGTGGTGAGCGACATCCTCAAGCCCGAGTGTTTCTATGACTATGCCAACCAGCTGATTTTCGAGGCAATCGTGTCGCTGGGCGTGAAGCAGCGCCCCATCGACATGCTCACGGTGACCGAACAGCTGCGACTCGACGGCCACCTCGAAGAGGCGGGAGGAGCGATAAGAATCTCGGACCTTACAGGTCGTGTGTCGAGTGCCGCCAACATCGAGTATCACGCTCGCATCGTGGCGCAGAAATACCTCGCCCGCGAGCTCATCAGCTTCAGCTCCAACATCTCCACCCTTGCTTTCGACGACTCCATCGATGTCTATGACCTGATGCAGGAGGCCGAGGGCAAGCTCTTCGAACTGTCGAAGAACACCCTCAAGCGCGATGTCATCCAGATCGACCCCATCATCAGTGACGCCATAAAGAAAATTCAGGACGCCAGCAACCGCAAGAGCGGATTGAGCGGTCTCGCCACCGGCTACCACGACCTTGACAAGGTGACCTCGGGGTGGCAGAACAGTGATCTTATCATTATCGCCGCCCGCCCCGCGATGGGAAAGACCGCCCTGGTGCTCTCGATGGCAAAGAACATGGCGGTGGATTTCAACACCCCAATCGCAGTGTTCTCACTCGAGATGTCGAACATACAGCTTGTGAACCGCCTCATCAGCAACGTGTGCGAAATCAAGGGTGAGCAAATAAAGAGCGGACAGCTCACCGAGCAGGAGTGGGACGTGCTCATGTCACGAGTTAAACAGCTCTACTCAGCCCCCATCTATGTTGACGACACGCCGTCGCTGTCGATCTTCGAACTCAGAACCAAGGCCCGCCGACTGGTTCGTGAGCATGGCGTGAAAATGATAATCATCGACTACCTGCAACTGATGAACGCCACAGGTATGCGCTTCGGCAGCCGTGAGCAGGAGGTGAGCACCATCTCCCGCTCGCTAAAGCAGCTTGCCAAGGAGCTCGACATCCCCATCATAGCACTCTCGCAGCTCAACCGAAGCGTAGAGCAGCGAGGCGACGACCGCAAGGGCAAGCGACCGCAGTTGAGCGACCTGCGCGAGAGTGGCGCCATTGAGCAGGACGCCGACATCGTGTGCTTCATCCACCGTCCGGAATACTACACCCACTCCACCGAGGACAGCGAGGGTAACGACATTCGAGGTCTTGCCGAGTTTATCATCGCCAAGCACCGCAGCGGCTCGGTGGGAACCATCAAGATGAGGTTTATCGCAAGATACGCACGCTTCGACAACTGGGACGAAAGCCTCACCGAAAGCCCCAATGGTCCTGAACAAGGACTCTATGAATCGAAGATGAACCGTGAGAACTCTGCTGCACCTGCACCCGTTGACGCCCCACCGCCTACAATCGACGACATCCCCACCGGCAACCCCGATTTCCTGCGCGACAGCAGCGAAGAGACAGCACCGTTCTAAAGAATTCACAGTTCATAGCTCACTGTTCATAGTTCACAGTTTTTATGCTCCAAGTTATTAAACACTATTGATTTTCACCACTTCAATAGTGTTTTTTCTTTAGTTTTCTTGTTGATAATATATTTTTTTAATACTTTTGTAACCGAGAAACTAGCAGACAAGTGACGAATGCTGAATGTAGAATCCCCTTAATCTCACCTCTGTCTTCGATAAAAATGCGATTAAGCGAGCAAAAAACTAAGCCCCGGCTTAAGTTCTTTCGAGCGTGAGCATTTTATTCAAACGATAAACGAACAACAATAAACTAATAACTGATATGATACGTATATTAAGGCTTCTTTTGATTATTGCACTGCTTCCACAAGTGGCAACGGCCCACCAGTTTGAAGTTGATAACATCTACTACAACTTTATTGATGAAAACAGTGTGGAAGTGACATTTTACTCCGAGTCGCACACCATGGGGGATTACAAGGAAGTGCAACTATACTCAGGCAAAGTAGTTATCCCGCCAACTGTGACATACGAAGGCAGGACCTACAAGGTCACGGCTATCGGCTATAGGGCATTTGAAAAATGCCTGATCACATCGGTTTCTATTCCCTCCACTGTGACAAGTATTGGAGGTAACGCATTCTATCAATGTTACAAGTTGAAAAAGATTGTCATTCCAAGTTCTGTTACCAGTATTGAACCAGCATTTTCCTGGTGTGAGGCTCTCACCTCAATCAAGATTGAGAAAGGCAATCCCGTTTATGACTCGCGCGATAATTGCAATGCCATCGTTGAGACCGCAAGAAACACACTGATTGCCGGATGCAGCAAGACCAAGATTCCAAACACAGTAACACGCATTGGCAACTCAGCATTTAGTTATTGCCATAAGCTATCTTCCATTACCATACCTAATTCGGTGACAGAGATTGGAGATAACGCCTTCGCCTATTGTGAAGACTTGCGCACCGTGAATATGTCAAACTCGGCAACTATTATCGGAGCAGGAGCATTCAGTAATTGCATAAATCTTAAGAAGTTATCTCTCCCTCCAACACTCAAGACCATTAAAGCGGCGGCTTTTAGTTACTGCTATGACATAGAATCGGTAACAATCCCTAACACAGTAACTACAATTGGGAAACAGGCGTTTTATCCCTCAGGATTGAAGTATATAGAATGTCTTGCAGAGGACCCCGACAGCATGGAAGTTGCAAAAGACGCTTTCCAATGGCAAGTGAAAGCCAACAGCAAATTAATAGTTCCGGCTAATTCAGTAGAAAAATATAAATCGTCGGACCAATGGAAAGACTTCAAAAATATTGTTGCGAAATGAGTTTTTTATCACACAAAAAACTTACTGAAAACTCAAAACTGACAACTGACAACTCAAAACTATGAAACTATACTTAAAACTGCTGTTTCTCCTAGCTCTGCTTCCTCAAGCGACATGGGCCTACGACTTTGAGAACGACAACATCTTCTACAACAAGCTCAAAGACGGCAAAAGCGTGGAGGTCACATTCAATCATGGGCCAAGCCCAGGTCCTCGCAACTACAGCACCGACTATAAGGGCGATGTGGTGATTCCTGCCAGTGTCACTCACAACGGAAAGAACTACATGGTTACTGCTATTGGAAATGTGGCATTCGATAAATGTGTAGAATTGAGGTCGATATCAATCCCCAACACAGTGACTACCATTGGCACGGCAGCCTTCAGGTCAACAGCCCTTAAACAGATTGATTTGCCCAATTCCATCACTTCGATACATAGCGAGGCTTTTTATTCATGCTCCAACATGGAAGAGATTGTGATTCCAAGCTCGGTGGCCGAAGTGGGCACACAATTGTTTGGCGCATGCAAAAACATGAAATCGATAACAGTTGATCGCGGCAACCCTGTTTATGACTCACGCGACAACTGCAACGCCATTATTGAGACCAAGACCAACACACTTATCACTGCCTGCATGGCATCAAAGATTCCCAACTCAGTAACTAGTATTGGCAACGCTGCCTTCGCCAATTTTCACGAGATGTTGTCAATCGACATACCTTCATCGGTGACCGAAATTGGCGACTATGCTTTCATCGAATGCAATAACATTAAATCGGTGAAGCTTCCTGATGCTCTTGCAAGAATAGGAAAAAGCGCGTTCGCGGGTTGCAACAATTTGCGCTCGGTAAACCTGCCCAACACATTAAGGACAATAGGCGATAACGCATTCTACTATTGCGACCTTAATGAGGTGACCCTACCATCAACGCTAACCGCCATAGGAGACGCCACCTTCGGCTGGAACCAGAAGTTGAAAAAGGTCACCATACCCAGCACGGTGACCTCAATAGGGAAAAACGCTTTCCTCAATTGTTTGGGGCTGAAGACTGTAAAATGTATGGTTAACGTTCCCGACAGCATGTCGCTTCATGAGGATGCCTTCTCAGGAGTTGACATATCAAAAGCCACTCTTGAGGTGCCCAAGAATGCTGTCAACCAGTATAAAGTTTCGCAACAATGGCGCGGATTCAAGAAGATATCAGGGAAATGACTCTAAATCAATGCACAGCGCCTAATGCACAACTTTGAATTAACTGCATTGTTTATCACCACTTTTCAATAAACTGAATACTAAAAAAATTCACAACTATGAAACGATACTTATTTTTTTTACTAATCATGGCTTTAGTGCCCCAAATCGCACTCGCCTTCGACTTCAAAGAGGGTGGTTTGTGCTACAACATCAATGAAGACAGGAAAACAGTGACTCTCACCTACGAGAACCTGATTCTTCAAGCCCTCGACGCTCCACCGCCATCCGAAAAAGGATATGAGGGCAATATCGTTATCCCCGAAAAAGTGAAACATAATGGCAAGACCTACAAGGTGACCGCCATTGGCAGAGAGACATTTATGGGAAACCGAGAACTTGAAAGCGTGATAGTCCCAAAATCGGTAAAAACCATAGGCAATGGTGCTTTTGCACAATGCTATAGTCTGAAGAATGTAGTTCTTCCTCCCGACTTGACCGAGATTGGAGACTATATGTTTGCCGAGAGCAACATAAGAGAAATCAAAATTCCTGAAAAGGTGAAACGCATTGGCGCTTCGGCATTCAGCAATTGTCCGCTCAAGTCAATAGAAATCCCCAACTCGGTTACCACGATAGAAAAATCGGCATTCAGCGCATGCCGATGGCTGGAGAAGGCGACTTTAGGCAATTCGGTGAAAACCATTGGCGATGCGGCGTTCAGCATCTGCCCCAGCCTCAAGTCCATTAACCTGCCAGCATCGCTACAGGAGATTGGAGCACAAGCGTTCTATGAGGGTGGAATGGAATCGGTAACCATCCCAGCCGCCACAAAAAGCATTGGTGATGGAGCATTTAGATATTGCAACAATATCACCACTCTGCAGGTGGAGAACGGCAACAAGAATTATGATTCAAGAACCAACTGCAACGCCATCATCGAGACTGCCACCAACACGCTTGTGGCAGGATGCAACAATACCGTCATCCCCAATTCGGTGACTAAGATTGGCGACGAGGCATTTTATGGCCTCAAGAATATTTATAACATTGATATCCCCTCATCGGTGACCGAAGTTGAAGACCAGGCATTTTTCTATTGTACTAACCTTAGAAGCATAGAACTGCCCAACTCGGTGACAAGAATCGGAGAACGTTCATTCTGCGGCTGCGACAGCCTTGAGACAGTTGTAATTCCAAACTCTGTCAAGTTCATTGGCTACGGCGCTTTCCTGCACGACGACCACATTAAGAGCGTGACGATAGGAAGCGGAGTGACGACCATTAGCGAATGGGCGTTCAAGGGCCTTGATTCTATAACATCTCTCACCAGCAATATTGAGGATGTGAGCAGCGTGAAAATGGGCAAAGCCGTGTTTGACGAAATCGACAAGAAATCTTGCACGCTCTACGTTCCCAGCGGCACAGCCGACAGCTACAAGGCCGCTCCACAATGGAAAGACTTCACAAAAATCATTGAACGATAACTCCTATAAACCACCTTATCAGCGAAGAACATGAAACTAAAAAACATCATATTATTTATTGCAATTTCAGTCGCTTTAGGGGCAAAAGCCTCTGTGCCTGTGGGCTATTACTCCAGCATCGATGGCAAGCGGGGTCAAGACCTGAAAAACGCTGTGCACCAGCTAATCAAGAACCACACCGTGATGACCTACAGCAGCCTGTGGTACCATTTTCAGAGCACCGACTGCCGCCTCGACAACCGCAACCAAGTGTGGGATATGTACAGCAATATCACGCGCTACTTCCGCGGCTCGAGTGCTGTGAGCGGCATGAACCGTGAGCACTCCTTTCCTAAGAGCTGGTGGGGCGGAACGCAGGTTGATGCCTACACCGACCTCAACCACCTCTACCCGAGCGACGGCGACGCTAACCTAGCGAAGAACAACTACCCGCTGGGTGAGGTATCGTCGGCAAGTTTCAATAACGGCTGCACTAAGGTGGGCACGCCAGTGGCGGGACAAGGCGGCGGCTGCGCCACAGTGTTTGAGCCCGACGACGAATACAAGGGTGACTTCGCGCGCACTTATTTTTATATGGCGACCTGCTATCAAGACTACATCTGGAAATATACCTATATGGTCACCAACTCCTCGTGGCTCACTCTTAACCAGTGGTCCATCAACCTGCTGCTCAAGTGGGCGCGGCAAGACCCCGTGAGTGACAAGGAGGTAGCGCGCAACGATGCCGTATATAAGATTCAGAACAACCGCAACCCCTTTATCGACAACCCCTTACTTGCCGAGTACATTTGGGGAGACCGTCAAGGCGAGGCGTTTATCGTGGGCGAAGGCGGCGAAGAGCCGCAGGGCGACCCAATCCTCATCACCCCCAACCTGGAGACCGTGATAGAGATGGGCGAGGTGGCACTTGGCAAGTCACTCACCATGACAATATATGTGAAAGGTAAATACCTGAAAGAGAATTTATCGGTGCTGCTGTTCCGCGACGATTTCAGGATGTTCAGCATCCCCGTGAATAGCATCCCGCGCAACGTGGCCAACAGCGAGGAGGGATACCCGCTGCAAGTCACCTACACTCCCACGGCGATTGGATCGCACAAGTGCCGACTGCTGATTTATGACGGCGGTCTCACCGGCAGCTACGGCGCCGACATCTCGGCTCACTGCGTTCCCGTGCCATCGCTCAGCACTCTCAACGCATTGCCCGCCACCGACATCGAAGGTCAGAACTACGTGGCGCACTGGGAAGCAGCTCCCGAGACGGTAGATTACTACATCGTAAACCGCATCGTCTATGACGACCACAACAACATCGTCTCGAGCGACCAGTTCTCAACCGACGACACCAGCTATCCGTTTGACGACCTCATGCCGGGACAGACTCACACCTACACCGTGCAGAGCTACCGACTGGGCTACACCTCTACCCCATCCAATGTGATTACCGTGGCCTACTCGGCAATCAACGGTGTGGAGGCCGACATTCCCATCGCATTCATACCCACCAACGGCGGCGTGCTCATCAAGTGCAGCGAGCCGCACTACGGCGTGGACATCTTCACCACCAGCGGCCAGCATGTCAAGCACCTTGATGTGGTCAACAACGACGACTTCATCTACCTGCCACAAGGCATCTACATCATGCGCTCAGCATCGGCCCGCAAGCCCCAAAAGCTGGTAATCAGGTAACTCGGGGAACGAAGAACGAGGAACGGAGAACGAAACCACACCGTTCCACCTTCAACCTCCCACCTTCCACCTCCCACCTTCCACCACAAAAAAACTCCCCAGGCATGCTTGGGGAGTTTTTATGGTGAAAACTGCGGTTTAGCGCACGCGGCCTACGTAAGAGCCGTCGCGGGTGTCAACCTCGATCTTCTCGCCGGTGTTGATGAACAGAGGCACCTTAACGGTAGCGCCAGTTTCAACAGTGGCGGGTTTGAGGGTGTTGGTGGCGGTGTCGCCCTTGAGACCTGGCTCAGTGTAAGTAATCTCGAGCACGGTCTTAACTGGCATCTCGGCATAGAGAACTGTCTCGGTAGAAGCGTCGGTGACAACCTCCACTACGTCGCCCTCTTTCATGAAGTCAACGCCGGTGATTACCTCCTTGAGGATAGGAATCTGCTCGTAGGTCTCCTGGTTCATGAAGATAGCGTCCTGACCATCCATATACAGGTATTGATAAGGTCTGCGCTCCACACGCACGTCTTCGAGCTTCTCGCCGATATTGAAGCGGCGCTCCAGCACGCGGCCATCAACCACGTCTTTGAGCTTGGTGCGCATGAAGGTGTTGCCCTTACCAGGTTTTACATGAAGGAATTCAATGCAGAAATAAAGTCTGCCGTCCATACGGATACAGGTTCCGTTTTTGATGTCTTGAGCGTTAATCATAATCTGAATTTTCGTTATATAATTTGTAAATTTTTCTATTTCTAAGTCATTATGAGGTGCAAAGTTAGTGCAAACCGTGTGAAATACAAAATGAAAAAGGAATTTTTTTCATTTTTATTGCCGAAACGCAGCCTTATTTACAGGTCAAAGACCTCAAAATCATGGTAAATTGAGAAAAAATGCAAAAAGTTTAGTCTAAATTTCACAACTTTCTTGGTTATTTCCAAAAAATGCTCTAATTTTGCAGTCCGAAATCGGAAAACAAATAAAAATTTAGATAAAATGAAACGTACATTCCAACCATCAAACCGCAAGAAAGCTAACAAGCATGGCTTCCGTCACCGCATGCGCACTGCCGATGGACGCAAGGTTCTCGCACGTCGCCGCCAAAAGGGACGCTACAGCCTCACCGTTAGCGACACTGTTTACAAGTAAGAAGCACCCGAGAGGGCAGTAAACAGCCGTGCCGCCGAGAGGCAGCACGCGACAAAAAAAGACACAGCCGTTGTAATCACACAAGATTACGACGGCATTTGTTGTGCCTAGGCATTAATCCCCTTACTTTTTTAGACATAAGAACATGAGTAGGATCAGTCGCAAAAGAATGGGGACTTTAAGACATACGTCTCAAAACAAAACAATACTATTAAGTAACGTGAGTTCGACGAATTTGTTTCCTGATAATCATTGTGTTGGTAGCTCCCCCTCTAAGATAGAGGGGGTAAGGGGGAGTATGATGGCCTCTAGAAATTACAATTTTGCAATTTACATACCCCTCAGTCACTTCGTGCC
>JAFYYG010000068.1 GCA_017557625.1 Muribaculaceae bacterium | reverse complement strand
GGTCTCGCTGCTAGAATAATAGTCTTTCATTATATTCCAGTTGAATGTGGTTGTAGAAAGGGCTGGATAAGTTGTTCCATGCATATCATAGGCCGTATCACTTGATTGTTTATAACCTGGAATCGTTTGGCTTGTAGACGAGGGCCACTTGTAGTAATACATTATTTGCGCCATTGCCGTTGCCACGCAACCTGTCACGCAATAGTTTGAGCCAACCTTAGGGCACTGGAGATTAAACGGCGCCCCTTGGTCCCATTGACTCGACAGCATTGGCGCCACGGGAGTGCCAGCTTTATTGGTGGTGGCAGCTTCACCTTGATATGTTGAAGTCTCGCCCTCGTCAAGACACGCAATCTCCTCGACATACTGGTCGAGCCATGCCTTCATGTTCTCGGGTACATTGTTAGGGTCGTAATTACCATGGTCGCTGTAGCCCAGCACCGGGCGGGTGCGGTCGTCACCGCTCACGATTACCCAGCCTTGGTCCTTCTCGGCGTTGAAAACATAGAGAGCGGGCTGACTGGTTGCCTTGCCACGCAGCATTTTTGGCGCGGCAGTGGCAATGACGCCCATTCTCTTCTGCGCCATGAATTGTGCAGCGATAGCACGGGCAGCATTCTCACTCACTGGCGCCGCCTCTACTATTCCACTCACAAGCCCCATTATCAGGGCAAAAAACAATATCCTCTTCATAGCAGTATAATTGTTAAATAAAGGAAAAATAATTCCGCATTCTGAATTATGAATTATGCATTATCAAAACGTCTGCATATCCACCAGGTGCTTGTAGGTGCCGCCAAGGGCGATAAGTTCGTCGTGCTTGCCTTGCTCTACAATCTTGCCTTCGTGCATGACCACGATGAGGTCGGCATTCTTGATAGTCGAGAGACGGTGAGCTATAACTAACGTGGTGCGGCCGTGCATAAGGTTGTCGAGAGCCTCCTGCACCAAGTGCTCGCTCTCGGTGTCGAGCGCCGAAGTAGCCTCGTCGAGGATGAGGATGGGCGGATTCTTGAGGATGGCACGCGCTATGCTGATGCGCTGCCGCTGACCTCCCGAGAGTTTGCAGCCTCGGTCGCCTATGTTGGTGTCGAAGCCCTGCTCTGTCGCCATGATGAAGTCGTAGGCGTTGGCGATGCGTGCCGCCTGCTCCACCTCCTCGCGCGTGGCGTTTTCTACGCCGAACGCGATGTTGTTGAAGAACGAGTCGTTGAAGAGAATCGCCTCCTGGTTCACGTTGCCCATGAGTGCGCGCAAGTCGGTGACACGATAGTTGCGGATGTCAATGCCGTCGATGGTGATGCTGCCCTCATTCACGTCGTAGAAGCGAGGCAGCAAGTCGGCGATGGTGGTCTTGCCCGAACCGCTTTGGCCTACGAGCGCCACCGTCTTGCCACAAGGGATGTCGATGTTCACTCCATCAATCACCCAAGCATCCTCATAGCGGAAGCGCACGTTCTGGTACTTTATGCCTTGCTTGAACGACGACAGTTCCACTGGCTGCCCAGGGTCGGCGATGGGGTTCTCGGCATTCATTATCTTATCGATGCGCTGCATCGAGGCAAGACCGCGCTGTATGTTGTAGCTCGCTTTTGAAAAATCCTTGGCGGGGTTGATGATACTGTAGAAAATCACCATGTAGTAGATGAACTTAGGCGCGGTGATTGCCGACGTTCCACCCAAAATCAGCGTGCCGCCAAACCACAGCACTATGGCGATGGTAGCAGTTCCTAAGAACTCGCTCATGGGATGCGCCAACTCATAACGACGGCTCATGCGGCGCGATATGTTGCGGTATTTCTCATTCTCGCTGCCAAAGCGGTTCTTCACTTTATCCTCGGCGTTAAAAGCCTTTATGATGCGCAAGCCGCTAATGGTCTCCTCTATATTGCTCATGATGGTGCCCAACTGATTCTGCTGCTCGAGTGACACACGCTTCAGGTACTTGCCCACCCTACCCATTATAAATCCGGCAATAGGCAGCAGAATAAAGACAAAAAGCGTCAGCTGCCAGCTCACAAAGAGCATCATCGCCAAGCACACCACAATCATAATGGGATTCTTGAACATCATGTCGAGCGACATCATCACCGAGTTCTCTACCTCGGTCACATCGCCGCTCATGCGCGCCATAACGTCGCCCTTGCGTTCACTCGAGAAGAAGCCGATGGGCAGCGACACCATCTTATTATAAATCATGGCACGCAGGTCACGCACCACACCAGTGCGCAGCGAAATCATGAAATAGGCGGCCATATAGGCTGCACCAGTCTTGAGACCTGTCATCACCACAAGTGCGGCGGCTATGCATGCAAGTGCCGTGCTCTTCCCATAATTTTCGATTATGGTCTGCACATAATAGTAGAAGTTGTTGATAACCACCTTGTCAATGCTCGCCGATCCCCACGGGGTATAGTCGTAATGGGAAGTATTAATTCCAAACAGCATTTCAAGGATGGGGATAATCAAGGCAAACGAGAACAAAGTGAGCACAGCAGCGAGAATATTGAAGATTATGTTCAACACCAGCTGCTTCTTATATGGCGGCACAAACCGCCTCAATATTTTGAAAAATCCTTTCATTGTTTTAGCTTACAAGGAAACAAGATGACAAGCTAACAAAACAATTATAACATATATTAGCCCTTTAGTTGCTTCACGTTGCAAAGATACAATTTTTTTTTTATCCCGAATCGATCATTAGGATTTATGTTAGAACAGAATTTATTTTTAGCAGGTTGTGAAGAGATTGTCGATGACATAGCGGGCTATGGTGAGAAAATCTCTGAAACAAGATGCAAAAATAAAACTGTTATGGCATAAATAGACTTAAAAAAACACCTACCGTCGCTTAATGACCGATTTGGGTTTATTAAGGCACGTTGCCCGCTTTTTCGCCTAATTTCGATATATTTCTTAGGTGTTCACTTTTCTTAACTCCGATTTTTTGGTTTTCTCGTAAAATTTACATAACTTTATGTAAAATGATTTTAATATATTTAATGATGAGTTACAAAGCAATGAAAATCAATGATTTGTATCGTGTTGAGGCTTACGATGCCTCTTCTCTTTTGTGTTGTGCCTTCTGCCGTGGTACTGACGTGTGGCGGGATATTGAGTTGTCAGTGGGTAATATGGTGAGTGGTTATCCTTTTGATATTGAAGGTGTTAAGTTTCACAATTCTGAGAGTGCCTACATCGCCGCAGCATTCTCGCTGGGCACTCCCGAGCATCTCGCCATCCAGCGTGAGTTGGTTGATTGCAGCAATGGCTTTCTCGCCAAAAAAGGCATCCGCCGCCCCAACACCCACCTCATGCGCAGCGACTGGGAGGAGTTCAACGTAGCATGGATGCAGTATGTGGTTTGGTGTAAATGCTTAAGTAATAGTGATTTTGCCCGCAAGTTAATGTCTATTCCACGCGAGGCCGTGATTATTGAGAACAGCACCTTTCAGACTGGTCACACCTCCACATTCTGGGGTACTCGCAACGATGAGTTGAGGCGGCTCACGCTGGCCCTCAAGCGCGACCTCAAGGCTCAAGGGTGGAACAAGGCTGCCATCAAGCGTGAGATCGACGCGCGCCGACTTGGAGAGTGGTCAAAGGTAGGTGTGTTCCGCGGCAATAATGTAATGGGCAAGATTTTAATGGCTTGCCGCGAGGCGCTGCTCACTGGTGTGCCTCCCGCAATAGACTATGACCGCCTCAACGCCGCCGGCATCACCCTGCTCGGCCACTCGTTGACCTTCGCCGCTGCATAGTATTTCAAAGCTATCCACAACCACTTGTTGATAACTGTGTTTACAGGTGGTGGAAAACTTAATGAAAAAAAGTGGACAAAAAATTTGGATTTTGCTAAGTCGCTTGGCTTATACAGTAATTCTCATTTTCCAAATTTTTTGTTCACAATCTTTATTTCTTTTTTTACACAACTTTTCGAGGCTTTTTGTTTATTATTCTTCAAGAATTTTATTAACTTTGCACGTTGTTAACAGATTGTGAATAAAGTTTGCAATCTATTATTAATCAGTTTTTAAAGTTGTAAATAACCTATTAATAACTAATAATGAAACAATAATAATTCAAAAGTCAAGTATTTTTGAAAAAAGTTTTCCACTATATCAACAGACTATTATTATCATATTCTTTTTTATATAAAAAATAAATTTAAATAAAAAATAAAATTATGAAAGTTGACAAAGGATATGTTGAGGCACGTATTCCTAAAGGAATAGACCTCAAAGAGGAGATATTGAGACTCAAAAAGGAGAAGAATGCCGTTATAATGGCGCATTTCTATCAGCGTGACGAAATCCAAGACCTCGCCGACTACATTGGCGACAGTCTGGCTTTGGCACAGCTTGCGCAGGATGTGGAGGCTCCGGTGATTGTGCTATGCGGAGTGCATTTCATGGGCGAGACAGCCAAGATTCTGTGCCCTGAGAAAACGGTCATAGTTCCTGACCTCAACGCTGGCTGCTCATTGAGTGACAGCTGCCCCGCCGACGAATTTGAGGCGTTCATCAAGGAGCATCCTGGTCACACTGTTATTAGCTACGCTAATACCAGTGCAGCAGTGAAGGCTCTCACCGATGTGATAGTTACCAGCGGCAACGCCAAGCAGATTGTTGAAAGCTTCCCCGAGGACGAGAAACTCATATTCGGCCCAGACCGCAACCTGGGCAACTATATCAACAGCATAACCGGCCGCAACATGGTGGTGTGGGACGGCTACTGCGAGGTGCACGAGAAATTCTCAATCGAGAAGATTATAGAACTTAAGAAACAGCATCCCGACGCTCAGGTGCTGGTACATCCCGAGTGCCCGAAACCCATACGCTTGATTGCCGACAAGATTGGCTCCACCAAAGCGTTGCTCGACTACTCTGTAGCCAGCGAGTGCAAGAAGTTCATCGTAGCCACCGAGAGCGGCATCATCTACGAGATGAAGAAACGCTGTCCCGACAAGGAGTTCATCCCCGCTCCTCCCGACGACGCCGGCTGCGCCTGCAACGAGTGCGCTTACATGAAACTTATCACCCTTGAGAAACTCTACCTCTCGCTCAAATACCTCGCTCCTACCATCGAGGTAGATGAGGAAACCAGAGTAAAAGCCGTGCGCCCAATCGAGCGCATGCTTGAGATTTCCAACCGCTTGGGATTAATAAAGAAGTGATAAGTTAAGTGTTTTGCGATGCCATCGCAAGATACAAAACATTATTAACACTACACTATCATGAAAAAGACACTTTTATTATTAACAATAATACTTAATTTTACAACCGTTATGGCACAGACTAATGTACTGGATTTCACGGTAAAAGACCGCAAGGGCAATGATGTGGCACTGAGTGAATATAAGGGCAAAGTGCTGCTTATAGTAAACACCGCCACTCGTTGTGGCTTCACTCCTCAATATGAGGAACTGGAAGTACTTTACAAGGCTTATAAGGATAAAGGACTCGAAATTCTCGACTTCCCTTGTAACCAGTTCGGCAACCAGGCTCCTGGCACCGAAGAGGAGATTCACAGCTTCTGCACTCTCAATTTTGGCACCGAGTTTCCTCAGTTCAAAAAGGTAGAGGTAAATGGCGAGAACGAGCATCCGCTGTTTGCCTTCCTCAAAAAAGAGAAAGGCTTTGAGGGCTTCAACCTTGAGCATCCCATTGGCAAAATTCTTGACGAAATGCTGAGCAAAGCAGATCCCGATTACGCCAAGAATCCTGATATAAAGTGGAACTTCACTAAATTTTTAGTTGATAAGGAAGGTAACGTGGTAGCACGCTACGAACCAACTCACGACATCAAACTCATTGAGGAAGATATAATTCACATTCTGAAGTAATTACTTCAGAATGTGAAGGTTAGAGTTTAGTGAAATAAAAAGTAGCAGATTCTGCCATTGGTTAGTTAACTTGTTTACTCGTTAGCTTGATAGCTAATATGAAATACTTTATAGTTGATGCTTTCACCACTCAGCCTTTCGGGGGTAACCCTGCTGGGGTGGTGATGGTTGATAGTTATTTTCCTAGTGAGAAATTTATGCAGCAGGTGGCTGCTGAATTCCGCTATTCCGAGACGGCATTTGTGCGCAGGGATGGTGAAAATGAGTTCACGGTGCGCTATTTCACGCCGCGCGGCGAGGTTGATTTGTGCGGTCATGCTACAGTAGCCACCTTCGGCACTTTGTATAAATTGGGAATAATTGATGACGGTACAATGTGCATCAATCACACCCTTGCCGGCAACTTGCAGGTGAGAGTAGGAGATAAAGTTATGATGGAAATGGCTGAGCCGCAAATTATTGATGTTAAAGTTGATGTAGAGCGGTTGCATAGCATTATGGGAGTGAAATGCCCGCATAACGATTTGCCTGTGATGGTTGTTAGTACTGGTTTGACCGACATAATGATGCCTGTTAGTAACGTTGATGAATTAAATTCGCTCGTTCCCAACATGGAAGCGCTGGCACAATTTAATGACGAACTTAATGTAACTGGGGTTCATGCCTTTGCGCTTAGCGATAACGGCTTCACTGCTCATGTGCGCAATTTTGCTCCACTTTATGGCATTCCTGAAGAGAGCGCCACAGGCACCGCAAATGGTGCTTTGACTCATTATCTGCATCACAACGATATCATATCGAGTCCCGCCAATTGCAATTTCTTGCAAGGAGAGGCAATGAAAAGACCATCGGTAGTAGCAACATCGCTCCTTACTGATGGAGCAATATGGGTAGGCGGTGACAGCACAATAATTGCTATAGGAGAAATAATTGTTGATAGCTGACAAGGCAATAGAGTTTTTGTTTTTAATGGGTGTTTCGCTCAAAATTTAATATTTGTTTATAGTAAATTTTAATTTCAATTTTCAATAAATTTCTCGGCGAAGCCGACCCTTGTAGCATGGAAGAATCCATTGTCTCGTCAGCTCGTTCGCTTGTAAATTCGTCAGCTAAAAATGCAATATCTCGGTGAAATGATATCCATTGGTGTGGCGTTCTCATGGACCGCCACTGCCTTGTTGAGCGAGATGGGCAGCAAACGCATGGGCAACGTCACGCTCAACTTCACTCGCATGGCTATTGCCTTGATATTTTCTGCTATACTATTTTGGATTGTTACAGGCAGTCCACTACCCGCAAAAGCCAGCACTGAAGCCTACTTGTGGATGATGCTCTCGGGACTTGTGGGTTATGTGATAGGTGACTTCTGTCTCTTTCAGTGCTATATTATTATTGGTTCAAAGTTCGGCCAACTATTCATGACTTTAGCGCCCATAACTGCCGCTATAATGGCATGGATTACTCTTGGGCAGCAACTGCGAGCTACTGCAATCATTGCCATGGCAGTAACACTCACAGGTATTGCCATCACTGTGATGGGACGCAGCAATGATAATCACCGACTATCGTTGAAACTTCCTCTAAATGGCGTTTTATTTGCCATAGGAGCCGCTGTTTGTCAGGGAGTGGGGCTTGTTCTTAGCAAGATAGGAATGAACCATTACGAGGCTTCTATGGCCACTCCTTGCCAACCATGGATTTTACCGTTTTATGCCAACGTGTTTCGCTGCATAGCGGGTATTATAGGTTTTGCCATTCTGCTGCGTTTCCGCGAAGGATTCGTCTCGTTACGCAAGAATATCACCGACCGCACCAGCATGACAGTGGCGACACTAACCACCATTTTCGGACCATTTGTAGGAGTGGGATGCTCACTGCTAGCCGTGCAATACACTAGCGCCGGTATCGCCAGCACCCTCATGGCACTCACACCAATCATCATAATCCTCCCAGCCTGGTGGCTTTTTAAGCAACCCATTACCCTTAAAAGCGTGATAGGCGCCTGCATCTCAGTAGCAGGAGTCTCGCTGTTCTTCCTGCTGTAAAAATAACTCTAATTTTTATAATATTAGACTTTATTCGTCCACGAAATGGTGTTTTAATCGTTTCGTGGGTTAATAATTTTAATAAAGACTTATATACTTGTGTATTAATATTTTAAAGTTAATATTAACAAAATTATTATTTTTTGGTAATTTTTTTTGGGTAATTTGATTTAAATAATTATCTTTGCAAAAATTTCAAGTGTTATGAATAAAACTATAAATCCATTTATTGTCTCTGGAAAAATTCTGTCTGAATATTTTTGCGACCGAGAAAAAGAATCGGGAGAGTTGGAAAAAGCTCTTACTAATGAGTTGAACGTGGTGCTCACATCGTCTCGACGCATGGGGAAGACCTCACTTGTGGATTATGTCTTTGACAAACCGACTATAAAAAACAACTACATAACCATAACGGTTGATATTCTGCACACTACCACGTTTCGCGAATTTATCCTTGCCTTTGGAAATGCTGTTTTCGACAGTGTCGCCACTCGAAGCAAGAAGTTGCGTAAGCAGTTTGTAACTTTGCTCAAATCGTTAAGTGCCAGCTTTGGATATGACCCATTGCAGAATACCCCCACTTTTGATGTAAAGTTAGGTGACATTCTTAGGCCGGAATATACACTTGCCGAGATTTTTGAATACTTAGAGAATGTTGACAAACGCTGTTTGGTTGTTATTGACGAGTTCCAGCAGATTACCCGTTATCCAGAGAAAAACGTGGAAGCCCTCTTGAGAACTCACATACAAAAACTGTCGAATGCCAATTTTGTGTTCTCTGGCAGTCGCCGTCGAATAATGGAAGAGATGTTTTTTTCCTACAAGCGTCCATTCTATCAGAGTGCCAAAGCATTGCAACTTGAGCCTATTGAGCGGGAGATATATCTTGATTTTGCAGTTGATCATTTTAAGAAAGCTGGCAAGGATATAGACCCTGATGCCTTCTATCATGTCTATGACACTTTCTGGGGTGTCACTTTCTATGTGCAGCGCATCATGAAAGATGCCTTTGCCGAAACACCAGTTGGCGCATGCTGTGACATAGACACCATCAAGGAGTTGATTGATGATTTCATCGACGAGAACGACACGCACCTTCGAGAACAGTTATCATTCATAACCGAACCTCAAAAGGAATTGCTTTATGCCATCCATGAAGAAGGTCAAGTACAAAGCATTACCTCGGCAGCCTTCAACAAGAAACACCGCCTGCGCTCTCCCAGCTCCACACAGACAGCATCAATAAAACTGCTTGAATATGACCTAATCACCCGCAAAGAGAAAATATATTCAATTACCGACCCATTGCTGAGTCTTTGGCTGTCAAAAAAGAAATAATAATTTTGTTGCCATTAAAATAAAAAAGTATGCTAATTTATATTGACAATAATATATTGATAGATTATGAAGATGGGAAAAAAGATTTACCATTAAATGATGAATTAAAATATGTCTATTCATATGTACATCTTCAAGAACTACAAGAGTTAAAAGAAGTAGAAGATAAGAAAAACAAAAGATTTCAAACTATTGAGAAATTGACATCTAATAGATATGTATGTCATAACAATTATAACCAAATAGTTATAAATAAAGCGAGACCGATTGATAATTTTGGTACTTTAAATAAAAGTTTGGCGAAGATAATTTCTAGTTACATCCATGAATCAATGTCGCATAGGAAGGATGATGAAATCTCAAAGTCATTTATGGAAAAACTGAATATTGAAAAGAAGATAATAAACAATTACACACCAGAAGAACTTTTTGAAAAGTATGGATATATAATCAAACTTTATATTGAAAAAACTTGCAAATCTAGACAAGAGCTATTTCAATCTTTATTCAATATTCTTGATGATCTTGGTTTTTGGCAAGATAAATTTAAAAAAGGTTCAAATATGAACCGTTCATACGATGCAAATCATGCATATTTTGCGACTATATGTGATTTTTTTGTTACTGAAGACAGAAGAACCATGGAAAAAGCTAATGTTGCTTATAAATTATATGGATTCAAAACAAATGCTGTTAATTATGAGGATTTTATTAACTCAATAAAATGACGTTATTTGTTTTATATAAAATTACAATGAGCTGTTGGGTAATTAAAATACAAAAAATATTTAATGAAAACTTGTACTAATAATCTATAATTCATATCTTTGCAACATCATAAACTAAAAATGAAAGCATAATGAAAAAATTTATCTCTACACTTCTGTTTATCAGCATATCACTTTTTGCTAATGCTTACGATTTTATGGTCAATGGTTTGTGCTATAATATCAACAGCGATGGAACAAGTGTTACTGTTGCACGTCAGAATAGTTCTTCTCCAAGCTATTCAAATTTAAGCGGAGACCTTGTAATTCCCGAGAATGTCACTTATAATGGAATAATTTTCTCGGTTACATCGATTGGTGCCAGCGCCTTATCTAGTTGCACAGGCTTGACTTCGGTGACTATTCCCAACTCGGTAACTTCGATTGGTCAAGCTGCTTTCATTTGTTGCAGTAGTTTGACCTCAGTGACTATACCAAACCATGTGACTTTAATTGGCGAGAACGCTTTCAACGGTTGTATTGGCTTGACTTCAGTAACATGGAATGCAAAAATATGCAATAACTTTACTTCTGAGTTTGGTCCTTTTAATAACTTGAAAAATATTCAATCTTTTACTTTTGGCAACGAAGTTGAGATAATTCCGGCCTGTTTATGTTATAGATTAACGGGTTTGACTTCGGTTTTTATCCCAAACTTGGTAACCTCGATTGGTAACTCTTCTTTTTCAGGATGCACTGGTTTAACCTCGGTTACAATCCCCAATAACGTAACAGAAATTGGCAATTCTGCCTTCTATGGTTGTAGTAGTTTGACATCGGTAAATATACCCAACTCAGTTAGCTCAGTGGGCAATTCTGCATTTTATGGTTGCACTAGTTTGAATATTGCCATTATTGGTGAAAATGTAACAAGTATTGGTGAAAAGGCTTTTAAAGACTGTTCTTTGATGGAGAATCTCGTTGCTTTAAGGGAGAGGCCTATTTTCATTAACAGCAATGTCTTTGAAGGTGTTCCAAAGGCCAGTTGCGACCTCCATGTTAGACAAGGCTCAAAAATCCGTTATGAGAATCAAGAAGTATGGAAAGATTTCGTGATAATTGTTGAAGATGCTGAGGATTGGGGCGATGTAAGCGGTGGTGGTTCTGGTAGTGGCATCTATGGCGATGTCAATGGCGACGGTGTAGTCACCGCAGCCGATGTTACTGCAGTTTATGATGTTCTTCTAGGAAACTATTAATATGAACAAAAGCCTCAATAAACTCTGAATAGTTTTTTGGGGCTTTTCATTTATAGTGATTTTTTGTCGCTCACAGCTTTGTGAGATTAAAAAATTGTGCAGTAATGCTGAGTTTATCCTCTCGCAAAGTTGCACCTGCCGGTGTCGCAAAGCCGCGCAAGCGCGGTGTGTTTTTCGTTTAATGGTTATGAATCCTGCGCAAGCAAGCTTTGTGACGAGCTCCGCTCGCAACTTTGTGAGATTAGATTTGCTACAATTGTGGTAAAATTGGGAAAATGCTGTTTTGGCCATCTTAGTGAGGCTTTAAAACGTCCACGAAACGATGTTTTTGGTGTTTCGTAGGTAATTAAGAGCTAAAAACAATGAGTTAGAGCAAAAGTTCTGAATTATTCTACGCCTAAGAGGATGTTGTATATTGCAGTGATGTCGCTGGAGGTTACTGTGCCGTCGTTATTGACATCACTGGTGGCAAGATAGGTGGTTATGCCGCTTAGCATATAGTCATAGATGGCTGTAACGTCGGCAGATGTGACAGCACCGTCGCAATTCACATCGCCTGTAATGCTGCAGCGATGGGTAAATATCCAATCGAGGCGTTCGTTGGTGAATGCCGTGTCGCAGGTGCCAAAGTGGTCTTTGCCTTCTAGCAAGTCGAATAGTGCATCGCCGCCAAGTGCTACCATCTGATTGACGAAATTCTCTATTCTTGTGGCGTTCATAATCCTGTCTTCACTACCGGCTATGGCATAGACAGGAGTGTTTTTGCAATTCTCGGCGGTGACCATAACGGGATTGGCGGCGGCGATGCATGCTGCGGCAAACATTGACTGATAGTCGTTTATCATACGCCACGAACCGCTGCCTCCAGCCGAATAGCCAGTTATATATACGCGCGTGACATCAACGTTGGGGTGATTTGTAATAAAGTCATGAATCCAGTGCTCAAGTACCATAGTCATAGTGATGTCATAGTTGTTGGCATTCTCGTTCCACACACGATCAACGCCACACTGAGGCAGCAGAAAAATGGACTTTATGCCATGCGTGTTCAGATAAATCTCCACGCTATCTACCGCCGAAGCGGCGAGTTGCGCCTCATTGTCATCGCCACGCGCCGTACCGCCATGCAGTTGTATTACTAAAATCGACTTGCCGTCCTTGTTCTGATGTAAATCCAACTCACGGTAAGGCAGAGTTATGCCACCATACTCATAATAGCCAGCTGCGTAATAGTCAACCTTGTCAGTCTGCGCCATAACATCGGTCGAAACTATCATCAGTAACACTATTAAATATAGTAAGGTGTTGATAATCTTTGTCATAATTGATTCATATTTTGTGACAAAGATAGCTTAAATCGAGAGGAATACAAAATTAATTTTTGATAATCTCCGCTATTTCTTTGCGCGCTTTGCTGCCTTCAGGACATGGCCACAGGGGATAGACGTGTCCTAACTTCTTTGCCACATGCAGCTTTGCATCCACTCCGGCTGCCTTCATCTTGTCGTGAGTCTTGACGATATCAGTGTAGAAAATTTCCCATGTGCCAGTGAACAGGTCGGTGGGTGGCAGTCCCTGCATGTCGCCGTAAAGTGGTGAAATCATAGGGTCGCGTGGGTCAATGTCGCCAGCCCAGTCGGCACCTACTTTCCTTAACACTTCAGCATCGAGGAAAGTGTCGTTTTCTTGCAACGCGTCATCACCTCCAAGCACATCTACCCAGGGCGAGATGAGCACCAGATGACTGGGCAGGTCGATGGAGTCGTTACGTATCTCCTGCGCTAAGGCGAGCGTGAAGCCGCCACCAGCCGAGTCGCCCATGATGATGATGCGTTTGGCGGAATATTGCTTGATAAGCTGCTGATATAGCTGCATCATCAGCGGATGGGCATCGCTGGCGGTATAGCAGTAAAGCAGCGGATAGTTAGGTGCCACAATGCCGCAGCCTGTGGACTTGGCCCACTCTGCCATAGCCTTCCAATGCAGTTTTTCGAAGTTGTTAAGATATGCGCCGCCATGGATGTAGAGAACGATAGGTTTGCTGTCATCTTCAGCTTCCATGTGAAACACCTGCATATTGCCTACCCGGTACTGGCGCATTTCTCGCGGGAACTCTACTCCGGCGGGAATATCCACAGTGCTCTTGTCAGTCTTATCTCCCTTACCTTTCTCGTAGTCTTCCATGGTTCTCTTGGTTAATGAATGACTAATGATGAATGCCTGCGGTGAGCGCCCGTCAATCAGCCAGAAAGCTCCGCCAAAGATGACGATAGCGACAATAATACCCACTAACGTCAATAAGATTTTCTTAAAAATGTTTTTCATAATATTGTTATTTAAAGATTAAAGTCATATTTAGGCCACAAAGATACTACATTCTCATAAAATTGCGGTATTTTTATAAATGAATTTTAATAATTATTCAAAAATTCATGTTGGACAAGACTTTGTGACGAGCTCCGATTGCAGCTTTGTGAGATTATAATTTACAGTTTGGTTGTGTTTGTCCTCTCGCAAAGTTGCACCTGCCGGTGTCGCAAAGCCGCGCAAGCGCGGTATTTTTATGAGACGTTCAAGAAAAAGCAATTAATCCAATATTATCTTCTGTGTTGACATTGGAATTGACAATTTCATCAAAATCAGACAAAATAAAAGATTTGATGCCATATTGGGTCATATAAGAAACGCCAAAGTTTAAAATCAGACCATAATGTTTGCGCATCAATTTCATATATGTAAGAATTTGTCTGATGTGTGCTTTTTCAATTCTTGGAGTTGCTTTAAGTTCGATAATCACCTTATCCTCAACCACCAAATCTGCGATAAGATTTAATCCCAAAGGTTGTTCTTTATAAAATGTTGGTATTTCCACTTGGCTTTCAACATTAATACCTCTGGATTGCAATTCGAAAATTAAGGCTTTCTCGTAAAATTTTTCGATTAAGTATGGGCCTAATTGTTTCTCAACAGTTATTGCTGCTTCTCTTATTTTATAATAAAGGCTAAGTCTTATTTTATCATCTATAAAATCATTCATATTATTTATTGTTTTTTGCAAAGTTAGTAATTCTAATTCATTTAGCAAAGAATAAACGAGTGAAGAATATCAAGGTGAACAGAAAAATATTCCTGCGAAAGCAGGCTTTGTGACGAGCTCTGCTCGTGACTTTATATAAAATGTTCACGCTCGGAAAACATTAAGCAAGCTTAGTTTTCTCTTGCTTAATCGCATTTTTGTGAGATTAAATTTGTTCAGAATTGCTGTGTTTGTCCTCTCGCAAAGTTGCACCTATCGGTGTCACAAAGCCGCGCAAGCGCGGTGTTTTTTTGTTACTCAGAAGAGAATTCCTGCGTAAGCAGGCTTTGTGACGAGCTCTGCTCGCAACTTTGTGAGATAATAATTGTGCAGTTTTGCTGTGTTTGTCCTCTCGCAAAGTTGCACCTATCGGTGTCGCAAAGCCGCGCAAGCGCGATATTATTAAGAGACCTTCAAGAATCATAGTAAAAAAATCCTGCGTAAGCAGGCTTTGTGACGAGCTCTGCTCGCAGCTTTATATAAAATGCTCACGCTCGCAAGGCATTGAGCTAGCTCAGCTTTGTCTCGCTTAATCGCATTTTTGTGAGATTAAATATTGCTTCAATTGCAGGTTAAAGCCAACAATCGACAGTTTCTTTTACACAGTATTTTAATATTTTTACTCCCTCACGGTTTCCACTAAATTTGTAATTGGTGGATGTATGTGTGTCACATGTCAAAAGATTGGCAAAATGATTATAGATTGCAACTTCGTCAAAACTGTCCCAGATACTAATAAAAATAAATTTATTGTGTCTAAATACTTAAAACATTGAAAAAAATGAGAGATGTAACAACTGATTATCACTCAAAAAATTTTTTATCTAATAGTGTCCCACTTTTGTCCCATCAGCCTTGGTCTGCACTTTCAATCTGTTACCTGTTCAGTCTTATGGTAATTGCCATTCCCTTTTTCAAAAAAATGGCAACTGATAACTGACAACTATTTACTATCGTTGGCTATCGCCTTAGATAGGCTGCGCCTCGGCAATAAAAATCAAAAAACTATGTTATTTGATTTTGTATTTCACTCGGCTTGCACTATCTTTGCACCTTGAATTAAAAAGAAATAATATAATTATACAACTCAATAGGTAATATGGAATACAATTTTAACGAAATTGAGAAAAAGTGGCAACAGTATTGGAAGGAAAACAACGTCTATAAGGTTGATATCGACGATAGCAAGCCTAAGTTCTATGTTCTCGACATGTTTCCTTATCCCAGTGGCGCGGGTCTGCATGTAGGGCATCCGTTGGGCTACATCGCCAGCGACATCTATGCCCGCTACAAGCGTCACAAGGGCTTTAACGTGCTGCACCCCATGGGTTATGACGCATATGGTCTGCCTGCCGAGCAGTATGCCATCCAAACTGGCCAGCATCCTGAGGTAACCACCAACGAGAACATTGCTCGCTACCGTGAGCAGCTCGACAAAATAGGTTTCAGCTTTGACTGGGATCGTGAGGTAAGAACTTGCGAACCTGGCTATTATAAGTGGACGCAGTGGGCATTCCTCCAGATGTTCAAAAGCTACTATAACACAGCTCTCGACAAGGCGCGTCCCATCACAGAACTTGAAGAATATTTCAAGAAAAACGGTAGTGAGGGCTGCAATGCCCACACTAATGCTAAGGTGGAGTTCACTGCCGATGAGTGGAACGCCATGACCGATGCCGAGAAAAGCCAGATGCTTATGAACTTCCGCATCGCCTACCTTGGCAACACAATGGTGAACTGGTGCCCGGAGTTGGGTACCGTGCTTGCCAACGACGAGGTGAGCGAGGGACTTTCTATTCGTGGTGGGCATCCCGTTGAGCAGAAGGTGATGCGTCAGTGGTGTCTGCGCGTGAGCGCCTACGCTGGTCGTTTGCTGTGTGACCTCGACACCATAGAGTGGAGCGAGTCTATTAAGGAGACTCAGAAGAACTGGATAGGCTACAGCGAGGGTGCCGAGATGCTCTTCCCCATCGTGGGCAGCGACGAGCAACTGCTTATCTTTACTACCCGCGCCGACACTATCTTTGGCGTGACATTCATGGTGCTGGCTCCTGAGAGCGAATATGTGGATCAGGTGGTTACACCAGAGCAGCGCGAGGCTGTTGACGCCTACCTCAACGAGGTGAAGCACAAGACCGAGCGCGAGCGCCTTATCGAGAAGAAGGTGAGCGGTGTGTTCAGCGGCAGCTATGCCGTCAACCCTGTCACTGGCAAGGAGATACCCATCTACATCAGCGACTATGTGCTGGCTGGCTACGGCACCGGCGCCATAATGGCGGTGCCCGCGCACGACAGCCGCGACTATGCCTTCGCTAAACATTTCGACTTGCCTATCATACCATTGATTGAGGGTGCCGACATCAGCGAGGAGAGCTTCGATGCCAAAGACGGCATTATGATGAACTCCAGCAACGAGCGTCTGCAGCTCAACGGTCTGCAGGTGAAGGACGCTATCGCAAAGACTAAAGAATATATCGAAGAGGCAGGAATCGGCAAGGTGAAGGTGAACTATCGCCTGCGCGACGCCATCTTCAGCCGTCAGCGCTACTGGGGCGAGCCGTTCCCAATCTATTACGACGAGGACGGTCAGCCACAGCCTCTTGACGAGAGCGAACTGCCATTGCAGCTGCCCGAGGTTGACAAGTTCTTGCCTACAGAGACTGGTGAACCTCCATTGGGTCGCGCCAAAAACTGGGTGGCAAGCAACGGACGGCCGTTGGAGCTGAACACCATGCCTGGCTTCGCCGGTTCAAGTGCCTATTATCTGCGCTATATGGATCCTCACAACGACGAGGCTCTAGTGAGCAAAAAGGCCGACGAATACTGGCGTCAGGTTGACCTCTATGTTGGTGGCACCGAGCATGCCACAGGCCACTTGATTTACAGCCGTTTCTGGAATAAGTTCCTCTATGACTACGGCTATGTGTGTGAGTCTGAGCCGTTCCTGAAACTTGTAAACCAGGGCATGATCCAGGGCCGTTCCAATTTCGTTTACCGCATCAAGAATACCAAGAAATTTGTGTCATTCAACCTCAAGAAGGACTATGATGTGACTCCTATCCATGTTGATATCAAGCTCGTTTATGACGACGTGCTCAACATTGATGATTTCAAAGCATGGAGACCTGAGTTTGCCGATGCCGAGTTTGTCCTCGAGGACGGCAAGTACATCTGTGGTTGGGCAATCGAGAAGATGTCGAAGTCTATGTTCAATGTGGTGAACCCCGACGATATAGTGGAGCGTTATGGAGCCGACACTTTGCGTCTCAACGAGATGTTCCTCGGCCCCATCGAGCAGAGCAAGCCCTGGGATATTCACGGCATTAGCGGTGTGAGCAAGTTCCTTAAGCGTCTGTGGGGACTCTTCTTCGACGGCGACACCATGCAACTCGTTGATGAGAAACCCAGTGCTGCGGCTCTCAAGTCGATTCACACCCTCATCAAGAAGGTGTCGCAAGATATTGAGGTGTTCTCCTACAACACCAGCGTGGCGGCGTTCATGATTTGCTCTAATGAGCTTAAGGAAATGAAATGCAAGTCCAAGAGTGTGTATCGTGACTTTATCGTGCTGCTAGCGCCGTTCGCTCCGCACATCGCCGAGGAACTCTGGCATCAGCTTGGTGAGCAGGGCACCGTGTGTAATGCCAAGTGGCCCGAGTGGAATGAGGAATACCTTAAAGAGAGCATGGTGAAATATACAGTACTCTTCAATGGCAAACCACGTTTCAACATCGAGGTTCCCGACGGCACGCCAGGCGACGAGGTACAGAAGATTGCCCTCACCCATGAAGGCGCAGCTCGCTGGCTCGACGGCAAGCAGCCCAAAAAGGTCATCGTAGTGCCCAACAAGATTGTTAATGTGGTAGTGTGATGAGCCTTCGGCGCGTGGATCGGGAATCGAGGATCGAAGTTCGGGGACTCAATTAAAAATTGTGCATTGTGCATTATGAATTATGCATTAAAGAAGGAGCGACTTCCCTGGCTTGACTATGTGAGGTTTTTCAGTATCTTTCTTGTGATACTGTTTCATACGCCTCCGCAAACGCCAATCATGGATGGCAAGATTATCATCAACTTGCGCATCCCGCTCTTCTTTTGCATTTCGGGATTCCTCTTTAACATTGGCAAATACAGCACTTTCTGGCAGTTCTTCAAGCATCGCGGCAAGCAGATTCTCGTGCCTTACGTCACGTTTTTTGTCATCTTTTATGCTCTGTGGCTGCTCTTTGGCAAGAGTTTGGGCGATGCCGACGTAATGTGGTGGCAGCCTTTGCTTGACTTCGTCAAGGGCGAGCCGCACACCGTGTTAGGCACCTTCTGGTATCTCTCATGCCTGATAGTGATGCAGATTCTCTATTACTTCATGCAGCGGTGGCTGCCTTCGCAATGGCTCTTCCCGGCAAGCATATTGCTCTCGGTGGCGGCTATCAACTGTCCGCTCGAGAACTACTGGCACGTGTGGAACGCGATGGTCTATATGCCGTTCTACGCCTTTGGCAACAGCTTCAAGAACTACATCGCAAAGGTGGAGTTCTCCACGCCGCGGCGCACCGCCATCCTTATTGCTTTGGGCATCATTTCGCTTGTAATAATGGCATTCAGTATCTACATCGAGGAGAAGAACAGCATGAACGCCATCAAGATAGCTTGCGGTGTGATGGTCATCCCCACCTACATCGCCCTCGCCAAGTGGCTCGCTGGCCGTTACGGACGCAACCGAGTGATTCAGCTCGTGGTGATGAACGGCACCGTTTATCTTGCTTTCCAGAACCACACAATAGGATTTATCAAGGTGATGCTTGAGCGCGCTTTCTACACTGGCGTCATGGACGACCACATCTGGATAAAGTTTATCTCCCCATTCATCGTCATGGCCATCATCTACCCCTTCGCCTGGTTCATCCACCACTACGCCCCCTGGATGCTCGGCAAGAAAAAAGAAGAGACGCTGGAGTACTAAGTGTTAAGTAGTGACATTTCTGCTAGATAATCTAGAACTTCTAGAAAATCTAGTATATCTAGAAAAAATATGAACTTATGAAAGATATAGTATTCGCTACCAACAATGAGCACAAGCTCAGTGAATTACGCCAGATAATGGCTGGCAAGTATAATGTTTTGAGCCTCGCCGATATAGGCTGCAACGACGACATCCCTGAGACGGCGCCTACCATCGAGGGCAACGCCATGATAAAGGCGCAGTGGGTGAAGGAGCACTACGGCTACGACTGCTTCAGTGACGACACTGGACTGGAGATTGATGCCTTGAACGGCGAACCAGGCGTGCACTCGGCACGTTATGGCGGTGTGGCGCACGACAGCGAGCGCAACATGAACAAGGTGCTGCGCCTGCTCGACGGAGTGCCCATGGAGCAGCGCACCGCACGCTTCCGCACTGCTATAGTCCTCATCATGGATGGCGAGACACATCAGTTTGAAGGCAAAGTGGAGGGTCACATCCTCACCGAGCGACATGGTGCAGGCGGCTTTGGCTACGACCCCATCTTTAAGCCCGACGAGGCCGACTGCGCATTCGGCGAAATGACCCCAGAGCAGAAGAACCGTATCAGCCACCGCGGCCGCGCCGTCGCCAAGCTTACAGAGTTCCTCTCAAAGCGGTAAGATATAGAGTTAAGGCACACGAATTAGACGAATTGAAACGAATTCCCGCGCTAGCCACAGGATTAGTTCTAATTCGTTTAATTTGTGTGCTTTAATATCTTAGAGCTGGCTTGCTTATCGTGAGATAGTGAGCCTGTTTTCGTTCATGCGGCTCATGTATTGCTGGATGATGGCTTTTAGTTCGTGTTCCATGGTTGCTTGCTCGGGGACTTTGCCGATGAGGTTGTCACGGAGCATGGGGTCGCTTTTGAAGCGGTAGATGGCAATCACTCGTTCGCCGTCGAACTGCATCATCAGGTCGCCTTTGAAATACTGGTATATGCCGTTGTTGTAGTTCACCGCCCATGTCTGCTCGGCGGGTGTGCTGAGCAGGTCGCAGCCAAAGGAGACGTAGGGTTTTGAGTAACCTAGCCAATGGAGCAGGGTGGGAGAGATGTCGGTCTGCTGCACAAGCATATCGCTGCGCACTCCAGGCGTTATGCTGCCGTCGGGTGTGAAGAAGATGATAGGGATGGAGTACAGACCGAGGTCGGTCTTGTAGAATGGATGAGTCGATTGATTAGTGTGGTCGGCGACGATGACAAAGATGGTGTTGTTATACCACGGCTGCTGCGATGCGCGCTCAAAGAAGCGTCGCAGCGCCATGTCGGTGTAGCGCACACACTTGTGGATGGGGTTGCCTCCCTCGTCGGTTAATGTGGATTGGTATTCTTTGGGAATTTTATAGGGGTGGTGGCTCGAAGCGGTGAATGCTGTTGCGAGGAACGGCTCGCGCATGGTGTTGATGTTGTCGAGGGTAAACTGCAGGAACGGTTCGTCCCATATCGCCCACTTGCCGTCGAAGTCATCCATACCATCGTAGCGTTTGTCGTCGCAATACTCGTCGAGACCATAGTAGCTGTCATAACCTATAGCATGGGCAAATGCGCTGAATCCCATCGATATGTTGTGGCCGCCGTGGAAAAACGCGCTGTTGTAGCCCATTTGCTTGAGGTGCCAGGGCAGTCCGTGAACCTCGTTGAGCGATGCTGGTGTGAGGAAGAACGGCTCTACAAACATGGGTATTCCCGCCAATATTGCCGGCATGGCGTCCATGCTGATACGGCCGTTGGCAAAGCTGTATTGGAACGTGAGGGATCGCGTAAGCAACGAGTCGATAAATGGCATATACCCTTTGTAGTCAGAGCCAATAGTGCTGTGGTTCAGGGTACCCACATATTCCTTGCCCATGCTCTCAACAATGAGAATCACCACATTCTTTCTGCCCAAGTAGTTCACGCTGTCGGGGGGAGTCACAGGACGAATGATGGGTTGATACACTCGCTCCATCTCTTCGCGACTCATGTAGTTGGGAGTTATGTAAGGCTTCTTGCCGATGCTTCTAATTATGGAAAAAGGCGTGTTGAGAATCAATGCTGCCTCCACGGGGCGAGATATATACTGATTGGCATTGCTCACGGTGATAGGACGGGTGCCTGCGGTGGCACTGCCGCGAATGCCGATGATGAGCAATGGAGCGGCAATGAGTAGCGACACCGCCTGGGCTGTGTAATAGAGCCATCGTCGGTTGCCATAGACGCTGTAGTCGCTGCGTGTGAAGCATCGCCACATCAGGAACACAATGGCCGCCATCACGAGCACCAAGTACCAATGGCTGAAAAACTCGCTGAAGATGATTGACGTGATATTCCCTTCGTTGGCAAACTCTGAGAACACCGTTACGGTGCTGCGGCGACCGGTATATTGGAAATAGACAGCATCACACAGGTTGCTTGCCACTGCTATGCCGTTAGTGACTACATACAGCCATCGCAGGCCGCTGGTCCACCGCCGCCGCTCCTTGAGATGCAGCGGCAGCAGTTCGAGCAACAGATAGAGAGCATTGACATAAAGCAGAGCCGAGGTGTCAAACACCAGCGACCCACGTAACAGTTGCCCTGCGCTCTTCCATGAGAGGTAGGGACTATAGACACTCCAGTTCTCGGCCAGGAACGCCACTCGCGAGAGCATGAACACAAGGTAGGCAAGCAGCACATTCATCACAGCCGCTCCAGCGTTGCTGTGAAGAATGTGCTTGAAAGCCTTCTTGAAATTCTTTATGTCGAAATCTATTTCCAACTGTTTTAGTTATGTCTGCATTGTGAGAAAAGTGTCACGCCAAGTTCTTTGCTGGAGTTTGAGGTTGCTTTACTTATAAGCACCACCACCGCATACAGGACATGTTATTCTTCCTGTCCCATCACATTTATAGCAATCAACGTATTCTTCCCAGTATTCGCTATATGTTCTTCCAGAGCCATAACATTCGTCACATGTAACTTCACCTGTTCCGTCACACCTGTAGCATTTTCCCTCCTGCTCAACATTAACGGTTGCTTCGGTATTGCCACTAGAAATAGTTACTGTTCCAGTTCTACTTTCGCCTGAATAGTTTTGATTAATCATCAGCGTTATGGATGAACTAGAGATATCGTAATTTATCCAGTCAACATTGGCATCAATGTCAAATTTTTCGGTATCGCCATCGGTATCAATATCAATAGTAATTCTATCACCTGCGGCTGAAGCGTCAACAGATGTTGGATCCACATTTATATAGCTTGCATCAGAACTCTGCACAACTTTTATTTCGGTGGTTTTGTCGCCAGCAGAGATTTCGATGGTTCCCTTGCGGTCTTTATCTCCAGTTAATTCCTTACACTTGATGACAATCTCATCGTCATCGATGTCAACGTCTAGCCAGTCGGGGCATTCGGAAACTTCAAACTCCTTGGCGTCGGTCTTAATCTTCACTTTTTTCTTGCCGCCTGTACGGTCAAATTTCACTTTATCGGGCTTGGCATCAAGTTTCTCCACCTTGTTGTAGAAGAAGTAGTAATAAACCGCGCCGCCTGCTCCTGCAAGCACCAGGAATGCCGCTAGGGCGATAAGGAATTTAGAGAATCCTGACATGCCTTTTTTCTTGGGTGGTTCCTCGTAATATGGCTGCTCAATGTCATCAACGCCGAGCGAGGGATACGTAGGATTTTCATCAGTTTCTGGCACTTGAGGTTCCTGCATGTTGGGAACTTCCTCGGGAATTGGCGGCACTTGTTCTTCAGTTGCTGGAGCAATGTCGTTGATCACTTGGTTGATGGGCTGCGCCGAACCGCAATATCTGCATATTCTTGCGCCATCATTAATCTCTTGGTTACAGTTAATGCATTTCATAATTTAGAGTTTATATTAATAAATTAAAAATATTCTATTGAGTATATGTAATTTATATTGGTCGAGTGTATTCTTCCCAATCATCGTAGTCGTAGATATTCTGAATATCTCTCCCGTACTGTTGCACTGGTTCAAAATTGTCTCCTGTGCCGTTGCAGCTTTCACAGGGATGTTGTCTGTTACAGTATCTGCAGGGTATGTAGCCACGTCCACCACATTTATCACAATCTTGATTATATCCGTAGCATTCGGGGCATTGTTCTTGTCCTGATCCATTGCAAACAAAACAATATTCATTTCCTCTGCCGTCGCATTTGTAACATTTTCCTGCCTGGTGAATGGTTATTTTCTTTTCTTGGTTGTCGCTGATGATGGTGATAATGGCTTGCCTTGGCGAGTAAGAATTGTTTTCTCCAATGTTAAATGTGAATCCTCTGCTCGTTTTAGTGACATTACAGAAAATAGCGTTGTCAATTTTATACTCGATGGCAGAAGGGTCGCCATCGGTGTCAAAGTTAACAACAGCCTCTCCACCATTGTGCCCAGTTCTTATCATGTCTTGCGAGAGTCGCAGATAGGTAGTCTCGGCATTTTGCTTGACGGTGATTATGTCTTCTTTGTCGCCTGCTTTCAGCTTGATGATATCTTCCCGGTCCTCGTAGGTGTCTAATTGCTCGCACTTTATGGTAATCTCTTTGTCGCCAACTGTAACAGTTACCCATTCTGGTTTTTTAGTTACTTCAAAACTATCAGCGTCGGTAGTGATGGTTACTGTTTTCTCTCCTCCTTTGCGCGAGAATGTCACTTCTTTTTTGTCGGCACTGAGTCTCTCCACCTTGTTGTAGTAGAAGAAGTAATATATCCCGCCGCCTATTGCTGCCCCTAGGAGCATAAGAATTGACAGAGTAATGAGGGCTTTGGTCCAACACGACATACCTTCCTTTTTAGGCTTTTGGATGATATTGGAGTCATAATCATCGACTTGCTGCCTTTTGACAATGGGCGAAGTAATCTGTGACACTCCTGGCACAGAGTCGTTGCACCAGAAATTGTTGATAAGGTACACTTCGCCATACTGGTCATACTCCTCTTGCTCTGGGAATTGGAGGATGTCGTAGAGTTCGTCGTTGGAGCCATAAGCGCGGAATGCCTGTTGGCTGCTGTTTTGCACTGGTGTGATGCTTGGTGGGGTGGCAGCATTGATGGTGGGCATCTGGCTGGCGACGAGGCATTGCTCCACTGCCTGCACCGTGATATTGTCGGTGTCGAGGACGTTGGCCTTGAGCATGTTGAGCAGATTGAAAATCGCCTTGCCGTTGATGAGCGACTCATATTGCGAGCCTATCATCACTGTGATGGCGACATATCCCTGCCGCGCGTCACGCTCATAGCGTGTGAGGAGGGAATAGTAGGTGCCGTTAGCGTCGCGATGCACCCTGTAGCCATATTTCGCCATTGGGAACAGAGTGCGGATGGCTCGTGGGTCGGTGATGGGGTTGAGCCACAGCTGCGACGATGAGTCCATGGGGTTGTAGGGCTCAGGGTAGGTGAGCTTGTGTATCGTGTCGGCGTTAAACTGGCCGTAGAAGTCTATTTTGAGATAGTTGTAGTTTGACATAAAGGAATCATTTAGATTCTTTAGAATGTATTTCCTGTTCCGTTGCAATGTTCGCAGGTGTTGTAGCCTCGCCCGTTGCATTTGTCGCAAGCCTTGTCACCACGTCCTCCACATTCATCGCATGTGACGTAAGTGGATTCTTCTAACTCATAATTATAGCCATCATACACTTTACCATCTGTGCAATTGGGGCAATCTTTTCGGCCTGTTTTGCTGCAAGAGAAACAGAAATCTTTTCCCGTGCCATCACAATAACTGCATTCTTTAGCTTGGACAATGGTTATCGTCTTTTCTAGTTTGTCGCTTCTGATGGTGATGGTGCCTTGCCTTACTGAGTAAGAAGTGTTTTCTTCTATGTTAAGAGTGAATCCCGTTCCTGTCTTATCATAAATGCTGCATATCATAGGGTTTTCAATATCATACTCTATGGTGGATGGATCGCCATCGGTGTCAATCTCAATAACAATCTTTTCGCCTTTGTAGCCAGTTCTTATCATGTCTTGCGAGAGTCGTAGATAAGTAGCCTTGGAGCTTTGCTTGACGGTGATTTTGTCTTCTTTGTCGCCAGCTTTCAGTTTGATGATACCCTCACGGTCCTCGAAGGACTCTAGAGGCAGGCACTTGATGGTAATTTCTTTGTCGCCTACTGTCACAGTTACCCATTCTGGTTTTTTGGTTACTTCAAAACTATCAGCGTCGGTAGTGATAGTTATCGTTTTATCGCCGCCTTTGCGTGAGAATTTCACCAATTCTACATCGGCTTTCAATTTTTCTATCTTATTGTAGAAGAGGAAGTAATAAACTCCGGCGCCTATGGCTCCCAGTAGCATGAGTATCGACAGTGTGAGGAGGGTTTTTGCCCACCACGACATGCCCGACTTTTTAGGATTTTGGTTGCCGAGAGAATCATAATTCATGTTATTGTGCTTAGGGTCGGGCTTATGCCCATATTCTTCTGGTGCACCTGGTGTTACAAACGGGCATCCGCAATATTGACATGAACTAGAGTTGGCAGCTACCATATTACCGCACTCGGGGCATTGCATCATGTCGCCCTTCTGGTTGTTAGCGATGTGTGGCTGCGTCACTACATACACCTCTTGAGACTCCTCATTACCAGCTGACGCACTAGGTGGAGTGGGTGGCTGCGGTGGCGATACAGCTCCATAGCGCGGTGTTGGTGACAAAGGATTGCTGCGTGCAAATATGTTAAGCTCTTCATTGGTCATTGCCGTGGCGAGCTCGGGATGCTCTCTATAGTAGGCTTCCCTGTCAAGTGGTTGCATAGTGCCGCAAAAGTTGCAGAACTTGTTGCCATCGTTAATCTCTCGATAACATTTTATACATTTCATAATGATATGGTGTTTAGATCACTATAATGTGAGTTGCCATCACTAACACGAATTGTGCAGATATTTGCTCTCAAAAACAGTTATTCCTCAGAAATAGGTTGCTGAAAGTGCTTAATATCCTCCACCTGATGGTTCTTGATGGTGACAACGGCGATTTTTACAGGAGTCCTTTTACTGAAGTGTCCCACTTTGTAGAGGAACGACTTGTTGCCCACCCTGAGCATCGCTGTACACTCACTGAACGGGTCATCGGTGTAGTTGTCAATATAGAACTCATATTTTCCGTCGGCGAGCTGGTTGGCACTAGGCCAAGTGATGTTTTCTGCTCCCTTCTCTCGTGGTCTTTGCATGTCGATGTCAAGTTCTCCTCCACTGCGGGTTGGTCTTTGACCTTTGTTTTTGTTATGCTGCTCGAAAAATATGTGACCAGTGGGTTCTATGGCGTGTGCGTCGAGATCCACGATATCACGACCGTTCTTGTTCCATGTTATTGTAAATTGCATGAAACCATCATTGTTGCCGCCTATACTGTCAACTATTTCTCTAACATCTTCAATATCCTCCTCCTCTTCCTCCACTACTCGAGAGGTGTCGCTCACATATATTGTGGAATCGATAACCACTGTATCTCTGTCATCGTTGTTATGGTGGGTGCCCTTGCAGTTGAAAGGCAGCAGAATGAGCAGAGCCAGTGCTATGAGGTTGAGCAGAGCCAGTATGCCACAAATCCACGCCAGTCGGCGCTTGCGTCTATCCTCCTCGGTTCTCGGTTTTACCGCCTTGGGGGGGGTATTCTTTGTGTTAATGTCCTTTTCCATAATCGTAAATCCTTATTAAAGTTGTATATTTTGTTATTGTTGGTTTTCATTTTGATGTAAGTTCTCCTCGGGTGGGTCGCTATTGCTTTGCTTTTTGATTTTTGGTGCTTTACCCCTGAGTTTAGTGAGCAGTTTGACATATTGAGTCTTGCAATTGGCAAAGCCAGAGTCAAGAAGTTTGAGATACTCGCTGATGATGTCGTTGAGGTGTGGACTGTTGACCTTGTCTTTGCGCAAGTAATACATTTTATAGTATTCCTGGCTGGTGAGCTGGTGACGCACATATTTGAGGATATCGCTCGGCAGTCGTTTCCATCCCGCCTTGCGGCAGTAATTGTTGTAGCAGTCGCGCATCACGATATATAGTGAGTCGGTGTAGGTGCCGTAGTTGTCGATGATGGGGAGATATGGCTCTTGGAATTCTTGATAGCTCTTGAAGAAGGTCTCCTTGGCATAGGGCCTTAGCGCAGTGATGATAGTGTCGTTATAGGGTTGCTTGAGGTTGATGAATAGACATTCCTTGAAGATTGCGATGTCCTTCAGCTCTCGCATGTCGTCGCACTTGATGTGTATGGCATTAAGTTTCTGCACAAGTGCTAATCTTTTGCCATCGCCGTTCACAGTGATGTCGCGTTTGAGTTTTGTGATTTCTTCGTGCTTTTTCGCAAGTTTCTCCTGTGCTTGTCTGTTAGCGGTGTTGAGACTGTCGGTAAGTGTGTTGTAGCCGTTCAACGTTTCCACTGGCGACACAAATGGTGCGTTGCACGGCGTAAGATTGAATATTATTTCATCTAAAGTATTTTTTGTATCTCCAAATCTAGTGTCGCTATGCTTCTCAAGACTCTGGATGGTTCGGTCAAGCAGAGGAATGTTGTCATTCTCCTTGCCAAAGTTCTTGTAGATATTCTTTTTGTAGTTTTTCAGATTATTATTAAATGTTTTGAGAACCTCGGAGCTCTCGGCTAGCGGTTGCCACCCGTTTCGGTCAAGAGCTTCATAAAGAGGTTTGACAATGGTCATGAGTTGCGAGGAATAATCCTCGTAGGCATTGAGTTGCTCTATGTTTTTGACAATCTGCTCATTTTCTTTCAGTATGGGATAGTTTCTGTAGCTTTCCAGCGACTTTATTGCCTCAGGATTGCAGGGTGTGTTTAGCAGGTTGTTGGTAAACTTTGTCACCTTCATGAGCAGCGAGTCGTTGAGAGCGATGCGCTTGAGAGTGATGGAGTCGAGCAGTTGGGTATTGGTGTCGAGCTGCGAGCTGAGTGAAATGGTGTCGGCAACACAAGCATTAAGCTTCTTAGTTAACTCATCGACATTGCCCTTTGGCAGTTTGTCGAGTTCGTGTTGCAGAGCCACCGAGTCGCGACAGTACTTGTCGATACTGTCGTTAAGGGCATTGATATGCTGCTTGGTGGCGTTGATATAGTCAATGCTATTGCCCGCTTGTGCTGCCGCATCAAGAGGCAGCACAGCGCTAAAAGCCAATACTATGAGGCACAATATTTTATTCAAGTTCTGGATCATCATAGTTGGTGTTATCTTCATTTATCTTTTCTCGCACCGCGCGTTCACGTGCACTGTCTCTGTCGGCCTCTAGTCTTGCTCTTGCTTGTGAGAGTTGAGTATTGTAGCCGAAAGCAATCTCATAGTCTCTGATGCGTCCTAGCAGGACGTCGGTGCTGGCACTGTGCCGTTGGCATGCGGCGGCGATGTTGTTGGCCAGCGATGTCTTGGCTTTTTCGGGCACGGCATCGAGTGCGGCGGCAAGGCTACGACAGTTAGTAAGCGGTGGCCGCTTGTAGGAGTTGGCTAGAGTGATGGCATTCTGTGCAGCGGCAACTGTGGTTATTCCTCCCACTTGTGTGGCAGCTACGGCATCATGGTAGTCATTGACGGTATTTATTATGTCGCGTAGCTTAGGTAAATCGTGTGAGTCATCAGGCAGAATGCCGGCTTTGATGAGCTTGTCTGCCTCGTGGTGCAGCGTGTCGATGACACTCACGTTCCACTCGCTTTTTTTAAAGTACTCCTTAGCGTAGTTGATGAGTTTGGGAGCATAGCTGTAGGCGAGCAGCTTGCAGCAGGTGTCGGCTTCGTTGGCACTGATATTCTCGAGGTAGGCGGCGTCACCCACTTCCTGCATCATGTTGTTGTAAGAGCGCAAAATGGCATCGAAGGAACTGCCTCCTGTAATCTCCTTTTGGGATTGCGAAATGATTTGCGCAGTGAAATAGGAGTCGTTAACGGTCACCTTCTTGATGTCGTTGTCGTAGTAAAGCAGGGTGAGCCAAATCAGCGCGCCGATGCCCAAGACGGCAAATGCTATAAGTCCTATTTTTAGAGCCTTTCTCATGATGGAAGAAAATTAATTAAACATATCCTTAGACTTAGGTTGTCGATCAACATTGTCCTCACCATTGCCCCTTGGCCGAACATCACTATCGCCAGTTCTGTTGTTGCCTCTTGGCCGAACATCACTATCGCTAGTACTGTTGTTGCCTCTTGGCCGAACATCGTCATTGGCGCCACCGTTGCTACCTCTCATCATGACATCACTGGAGGGGTCGGGTGTAGAACTATTTATTTTTGTGCTTAGTTCTTTATTGATTTTCTCTAAGTCGATTGTTTTGCCCTTTTGATCGGGATTCTTTAATATGCCTTTAGCCGTCTCAGGGTTTTGTTTAATTTTCTCAACGATTTGTGTCAGGTATCCGTTGATGGGCAAACTGTCTTTTTGCATCTCTCCAACCATTTTCACCACCTCTTGAACATCGCCATTGGTGATAGCCATAGCAAAATGCCTGTATTTATCGGACTTAATGCTGTCGATAACCCATGTGTTTTTTTCTTTCATGTACTTGATGTCGAGCTCTTGCTTGGCGATAGTGGCAGAGTCGGTTACCTCTTCGGTGGTGGGTTTATTATCGGTACTCTCGCTATCATTGCCTTTCATCAAGAACCAGGTTACTCCTGCAGCGATTGCTGCTCCGAGGAGGAAGGCGATGATGGGAGCCAGCCATTTGTAGATGGCCGCTTTGCGCTGTGATTCGCCAGTGGGGTCGAGCAAAGGGTCGTCGATGTTTACGCTCACCTTGATGTCGGCCTCTGAGAGTGCTTCTTTGGAGACATCGGCGGTATAGGCGCTTAGCTGTGCCGAGTAGTGCATAGGGGCTCCTCCCACTGCTGCTTTCACGGTGCTGTCGCTGTAGCTGTATCCGTTGATTTTCACACGCACATTCATGCGCTGCATAAATGGCAGGTCATCGGGAGTGAGAATGGTTATATTAGCCCCGTCGTAGCGCACATACTGGTTGTTGATACCATTGATGGTGAGAGGAATCGTATATGGTGCGAAGCCAGGCTTGTTGTAGGTGATATTTAGTGTCTTACCAGTTTGAGTGGTGCTGTCGCACTTCACGTTGTCGGTTTTTGTCACGCTATAGGTTTTGATGATGGACGAGGTGAGCAGTGCCACACCCGGCACGGTGTTGTTGCACCAAAACTTGTTGATAAGGAACACTTCGCCATACTGGTCATACTCCGCCTGCTTAGGGAACTGGAAGATGTCGTAGAGCTCTTCGTTAGTGTTATACACACGGAAGGCCTGTTGGCTGCGGTTTTGCACTTGAGTGATGCGCATCGGGGAGGCGTTGATGGTGGGCATCTGGCTGGCGATGAGGCATTGCTCCACTGCTCTTGACGTAATATTGTCGGTGTCGAGGACGTTGGCCTTGAGCATGTTGAGCAGATTGAAAATCGCCTTGCCGTTGATGAGCGACTCATATTTCGCACCAATCATCACCGTGATGGCGACATATCCCTGTCGCGCGTCACGCTCATAGCGTGTGAGGAGGGAATAGTAGGTGCCGTTAGCGTCGCGGTGAACCCTGTAGCCATATTTCGCCATTGGGAACAGCGTCCTTATCACTCGCGGGTCGGTGATGGGGTTGAGCCACAGCTGCGACGCTGAGCCCATGGGGTTGTAAGGCTCGGGGTAAGTGAGCTTGTGTATCGTGTCGGCATTAAACTGGCCGTAGAAGTCTATTTTGAGATAGTTGTAGTTTGACATAATATTGAAACTTTATAAAAATTTACATTCTCAAAAAATTATTTTTCTTTATAGTAGGAGTCTTGGCGATGAGCACATCAATCACATCATCGATGAAGCTGTCGTCATAGCGGCAAATCTTGCCGGCAAATACTTCGCCAATGGAGAATGGTATCACCTTGAAGTCCTTAATGCCGGCATCCTCGCATGCCAAGTGCAGATTGTGATAGAACGAGATGAGATTGTTCTGCACATATTGCTCGGCGTTGTCAACAATCTGCTCATCGGGGCAATGCATCTTGTCGCACTTGGTGACGAGGATATACACGCCAGTAGAGTTTTTCAGAATCTTGTTGTCCTTGATGTAGAGTGAGCAGGCGTGCAGGTAGTCGCGCATGTAGAGTCCTTCCCACTGGGTGCTCTCGGCACCATATTCCACAACAAAGAAGTGAATCTTTGGGTTGCTGTTATCGGATAGGAACTTCATCACATGTGAGAGGGTTTCTTTATGCTCTTGGTCAAGGAACATTCCGTTCATGTTGGAATAGATGGCACGGAATATCTCACCGGCGATGTCGATGAAGGTAGCGCGGTGGAGTTTCTTCTTAGGGTCGGTGATGGTGAAGACCATTTCCTGTATCACATTGACGATGGTGCTTGGCGGCAGGCTGCACAGTTTGTTGTTGGAGTCAAACACGTTGCGCAACTGTGTCATGTAGTGATATCCCTGGCACTGCTGTGGCTCAAGGAAATAGTTGTTCATGGCACCGCACAATATAGAGCCAAGAGCGCAGGTCTTTCCCGACGATGGAGTGCCCCAGAAATACACCTCGGTGGAGTTTTTGGTCAAAGCGTCGGGGATGTTTGGGTTAGGCTGTATGTCTCTCTCTATGAAATTTTGGATAGCCTTTGCACGCTCGGTGTCGTAGGCCTTTATCACATCGTTCCAGGTGATGATGTTGCTTGCCACGGCATTTTGTATCTCGTCGGCATTTTTGAGGTCGTTCTGCATATCGGCTATAAAGGCGTCGTGCCCTGCGGCAGCTTCGATGCGCTCTTGCGCTAATGCCACAAACTTGCCCTGCGGATGGGTTTCAAGATAGTTATGGAAAGCTGGTGTGTCGCCTGCCAGCTGTGCTTTCTGCCAGTCGATGTCGTCGGTGATTTTTTCCCTCATCTCGGCAATCTCGATTTTGTGCTTGCCAGGATTGGCCTGCTCATAGGCTTCAATGTTGATGAGTGTGGGCTGTTTTTTGACCTGCACCCAGTCGGGGTCTTCAATCATCTCCTGGCACTCATAGACGTGTGCACCTCCCAGTGGTTCGTAATACTCAAGATACTGCTTGAGCATTGGCACTGAACCGCTGTCAAGGACATTTCTCCAGAAGTACTCTTCTCCCGAGACGAGCGATTGCCGGCATGCGTCAGCGAAGACTCCGTTGGGATACACTTTTAGATAGTTGAAGAAGTCGGCGACCTCTCCGCTTGTGCATGCTTTAGTCCACAGTTGGTCTTCTTCGGCTTTTAATTTTTGTTCTATGGTTTCGAGTTTCTCGGGTGCAAGTTTAATCATCTTCAACTCGTCGAGAGTGATGATACCTCTTTTAATCGACGAGATGAGGTTTGGCACTGGAACGCCATGAGCTATACTTAATACTTGTTCTTTAGTGGGCATAATAGTTGATTAGTATTATATTTTAACAGAAAACAATATGTGATTTAATAGTAGAATAGTGGAGTCTATAGGTTATTATGCTTGTCACGCTCGCTCAAGCGGCTACGGCGCTCGCTGCCGTTGGGGCGCATGGTGGGCGATGTGGAGAGCGGGCTGCGCTTGTTGCCACCGCTGGTGCCACCTGCCAGGTCACGCTCCACCAGGTAGTAGGGCAGCAGCATAAAGCCGAAGCACACCAGCGCTGCGATGACTGAGATTACCGAAGGCATCGACATGTGTGTTAGCATTTCCTTGAGCTGCGCATTCTGATCGGTGTATTGCTTGTAGGTAAATGCAGGGTAATTGTTGTCGCCCCTGTAGCCGTGAGCGCTCTTACTGAGCTTGCTGAAGGTCTCGACGTTGGTCTTCACCATATCATCGATGCTATTGATGTATTGCGGCATAGCGATGTTCCACACGCTCATCTTGGCGCCTTTCTCTAGGTTTTTCAGCGCCTCGTCATTGGCGCGTGTTACCGAGTCGGGAAGCAGAATCATGTGTAGACTGTTAATCATGCGGTCGATTTTCACGGCGTTGCTGTCGTTGCCAGGCAGCCCGAAGATTGCCTCATATTCTGATGGGTTGCTCTCGCCGTGTCCAGCATCAACCATGTAGAGGAAGTTGCGTGTGTCGGCCTCGCGTTTTTTCACATAGTCATTGTAGGCTACCACGCTTTGTGAGCCATATTGATGTGCTTTCTCGAAAGTTTCGGATATCTCCTTTTGCTTTACCACGAGGTTGATGAAGTGTGCAAATGGCATGGTGCTCAAAGCCAATGCGGCAAGAATCACTGTGCCACAAAGGATTTGTGCCAAGTTTCCGGTCTTCTTCCATCGGGTGGCTTTTGCCTTGCACATGATGATGATGCACACCAGGGTTATAGCAATGAGGGCAGCTGAGTATATGATACCTTGCACGATGTCACCGTCTTTCCAATAGACTATTCCCATAAAAACTATGTAGGAATATATCAGTAGGATGATGATAGAGATGACAAAAGCGAAGTTAAATTTTTTATTGCTCATATTTTCTAACTTTGTTTGATTTTATTCACTGCTTTGTCGGCCTGAATAGCTGGGCCGCTCTGATTGCCGTTGCGAATGCTGATTCCTGTAGATGTCAATGCAGATAGAGCCTGATTGACGTTGATGTTCTTGTTTACCGATTTCATGAGTGCCACAACTCCAGTGACGATGGGCGCAGCCATACTTGTGCCGTCAAGTGCCTGATAGCTATTGCCGGGAATGGAGCTGTAGATGCCTTCGCCAGGTGCAGTGACATAGACGGTGTTGCCAAAGTTGGACCAATCGGTCATGGTGTTATTCTTACCAATGGCACCCACGTTGATGGTGTTTCTCGACCTCAACTGAGGCTGCATGGCTGCCAGCAGATGATTGTTGCCTGCAGCAAAGACGAGGATAGTCTTTTTCTTGCTTGCCTGCTCAAAAACCCATTTCCATACGTCCTCGGCGTCTTTGAACTCGTTGCGAGCTATCTCCTTCTGCTCCTCGATGGAAAAATTCTGATTAGGTATGGAGCCAATAGAGACGTTTACCACATCGGCGTTGTTGCGAATGGCATACATGATGCCGCGTATCAATGTTGAGATGGTGCAAAGACCGTTGTCAAACACCTGCACGGGCATGATTTTGCAGTTTGGCGCCACACCGGCAGCTCCCTGGTTGAGGTGTGCGGTGTTACCGGCGGCTAGGCCTGCCACATGTGTGCCGTGTCCCACACCTGAGCTTAGGTGGTCGTCACACCGAAACACGTTGTAAGGCTTGACGATGCGTCCCGAGAACATCTCGTGGTCGAGGTCGATGCCGTCGTCAACGACTGCCACAGTCACGTTAGCATTGCCCTTAGAGATTTGCCACGCCTGCTTGATGTGTGCTGCGGTGAGATGCCATCCTTTAGGCAGGTTGGATTGTGAGCGAGGCATCTGGCCGCCTTCCATGATAAAATCGTCAACTACTTTAAATTTAATAGATGGTATCTTGGAGGGCAGTTCGTCACGAATCTTGGGTCGTTCATCGGGCGGAATCTGCACCAGCAGCCAGCGGGTGTTCTTGTCCTTGCCTATAATCATGTATTGCTCACCAGGATAGTTGCGCTTGAATTCAGTGGCAAACTTCTGGAATTCGGGGTTGTCGTTGTCGAAGAAAATATTGAGCCTGTCGTTTATCACTTCGGGGCTGTTGGGATCATTTGGATCGTAACGGCCACGGTTGGAATTGCCTTTATCGTCAACAATTGGTGGTGCCACTGGATCGTCAGAGTCCCAGTCGTTGTCGCCCGAAATGTCTCTGTTGCGGCTGCGGTTGCCGTTGTCGTCGATGGTGCGGCCATCGCCGATGTCAATTTTACCAACCACTCGCTCATCGTGTATGATGACGTGTGTGTGTCTAATGGTGTCGGTGGTACTGTCGGTGTCTACTATCTTGTCGTGAGCGTCGCGCACGCAGCCACCATAAGCGCCTGAGGCATTGGTGCAGCGTGTGAGCCAGATAGAGAAGAGCAAGAACAGCAGCAGTGCGAGCAGTGCCAAGAGTAACCAGCGCAGGCAACCGTTGTCAAGCCATCGTCTCCACCAGGGTATCTTGGAATACTGCGCCACAAAGGTGGTGTCGCCAGTGATGGGTTTCTCAAGGGGTTTATCCCATCCCAGGAAGGAGTAGCCTTTGATGGGTGTGACAAAAGGTACCATCGATGAGGTGAGCACGGTGCCAGCAGGCACTGTGAATGATGGCGTGGTGCCACTAAAGGCACCGTAGCCTCCGTTATCAAAGGTGATTTGGCACATTTGAGGCTCGATTACTGGTGGCTCCTCCTCCAATGGTGGTGGCAAAACAGGAGGCTCATAGGGTGGAGGAGTCTCTATTTCCTTGCATTCTGCCACAAAGTGCAGGTCCTCGTTGACTTGGGCATTGTTGGGGTCAAACGGCATCCAGCTCACGAATTCGAACCCCTCATTTGGAATCACCTTAGGGACATCAATACCTGGATGCAATTTGTAGCCATGTCGCCGCATGAACGATGATTTTCCCTGTAGTACGGCATTGTTGGTCTCAAACGATACCCTGTGCAAGCGGTTGTCATCAACATCGGTAACGATAGAGGTGTTCATGTTCATGCCTGGCATCGACCTGATGCCCCACACGCCTAGAATCACCTGCGACTCTGTAACAAATGCCATCTCGTCGATATCGGTAGAGTCGATATACTTGATGAGGCAGTTAAAGTAAGGTTGCTCGGCCTCGTTGACTTGTGTCACCAGGTTTCGGAAATAACTGGTGGCTTCGGCAATATATCGCTTTGCGACATTATATTGCTGCGTTCCCGCCATAGAAGAGAGTTTCACAGCATAAGCAAACTCAGGGTCAACATGCCACTCCAAGCCGTGCAGGGATGGTTCAAAATAGGGCATGGCGAAGAAATTCTTGTATCGAGGGTTAGTGACATACTTGTCGATCAATCTCTCGAAGTCGTCTCGCCTGTTATAGAACGGAGTGCCGCCCAAGTTCTCCACGATGAAGTTGCTCATGGGAGATGTGGTGCACAGCCGCACTTTATTTTTCACGTTTGGCATAATATATAAGTGTTAAGTTTTAAATGTTAAGTTTTAAGTGTGCGCCATTTGGCGCGTGGAATGTGGAACGAGAGATTGAGAACGGAAAGCTCTTTCCACCTTCCACTTTCCACCTTCCACCATAAGTTAGTTGATGTCAATTTCGTTTATGATTTCTCCGAGTCGCTTGTTGGCTGCGATATCATAGTCGGGGAGGTCGCATGAGAGTATGTAACCCACTTTCAGATACTCAATCCATGTCCACTTGAAGCCGTAGCGTGGCAATCGAGTGAGCGCCTTGCGGTCGGTATTGTTATACCCTTTCTCTTGCAGGTTGTGGTTGGCCTGGTCGAGTTCTTCGAGCAACTTCACTCCTGTTAGGTCGTTGTGCGATGACAGCATCTCTTCGCTGATGTTGAGTTTGAGCCTGATGTTCTTCTCGAGGATGTTGTTGAGTTGCTTGTTGTCGATGTAGTCAAAGCCGAATGTGGTGACGAAGTGGTTGAACTCCATTGATAGATAGTCGGCAATGATTGCAACGGCACTGTCTTTGTCGAAGGTGGTGATATACTCATCGATGCGCTTAGTGATGCGGTCGTGCATACCCAGGAAACGGTAAAGCCTGATGAGGTTGGTGGTCATGTCGCTCACGGCGGGGATGGTGTCTTTGCACTTGGGCACCGCATATTGAGTGAGGAACTCGTCAAACCAGAAATTCTCGACTATCGTTGCCACTTGGTTGGCTTGAGAATTGACCATGCGGTTGGAGTTCAGCAGTTTGTTGATGTCGATGCCTTCGGCCGAGAGCATCTCAATGCACTCTTCCTCGGTGTCCACACCGAGCGAGTCGCACAGTGTCTCGAGGTTTTTGGAGCGCGATGCTTCGGTGCTGAGTCCAAACATCATGAAGAGGGCTTTCTCCGAGTCGGGCGTTGACGTAGTGGTCACCGTGTTGTTGAGGGCATTGTGGACTTTTTCATAGAGGTGAGGCTCGTCAATCATCATGATGTCGAGCATCTTGCCGAAGGCGGCAGGGTCGGTGCCCTCAATCTTGCCCAGCTGCAGGTTGGCCTGTGCTGCCTGACGGCGCGCTTTTTTGATTTCATCGTCGGCCGAACCGCTATGGTAGTATTTTGTCAGCAAGCTCTTGAGCGAAGCCACTAGACGCGTGGTTTCGGTGCCAAACATATTGTCGCGGGCCTGCTTGACACGCGGTGCGAGCTGGTTGAGGGCGGTGATGATGGGCTTGGTGCCGTCGTTGTTGAGTGTCGCCGCGCTGTCCCACGCTTGCGAGGCGTCAACAAAGTGCTGCTGCACGAAGTCGTAGTTGACAAAAGAGTCCTTGAGGCACTGCATGAAGTTGGGGAATGCCGTTGGGATTATCTCCTCGGTCTCGGGCGACTTTGTGTTGGGATTGTAGCCATTGAACGACTTGGTGGAGTACTTGAAGTCGCGCAGCATGAAGATGCTACGGAAGGGGTGTCCAGTGGTCCACTGGTTGAACCAGTGTGTCTGGTCCTCGTCGGTGTTGGCTCGCAGCACTTCTTTCTCAAGCACAATCTTGAAGCGGTTGTCCCAGCGTCGCCTCAGCTCTTCGAGCTTGGCGGGCGAGTCGTTGGTCTGGTATTCCAGGTCGAGATTGAAGAACGTGCTGATGATAAATAGCGGCGACATCTGTGTGTCGCGCATGAAGGTGTCGCGCTGGGCGGCATTGACGCCCACGTTGTTCTTTATCCACTGCTCGAGGACGATGCCCATCTTGCTCTCGGCACTCTGCATATTGTTGTGGCAGAGCATGAGTGAGCTGATGCGCTTGGTGTCGCTGTAGCGGTTGAAGAGGTAAGTCACCTTGCCGCGACGCAGCACTACCGAGAGGTTCTTGCCGTTGGTGAGTTTCTCGGAGCTCATGTTCTCGGGACGTCGCTCGCCAGGAAAGTCGAGGATGTCGAGGCAGGAAAGGAAGTTGCGTGTCTCGCTCTCGAGGGCAGGCAGCGACATGTAGAGCTCGGCGACAAGAGCGCTGAGCTCGCCTTTGCGCATCTCAATTGAAATATTCTGTTGGGTGGTGACAATCGTGGTGGGGCGATAGTCGGGAAGTTCTATCTCGGCCTCATCGTAGATTTCATCGAGGCGTGCCACGTCGAGCAGCGTGCCATGCTTTTTGAGCACCGCATCGAAGGGCACATACACCGTGGAGTTGAACCTTATGGAACGATAGGCGGTGATGAGGGTATCGAAGAGTCGGTTGATGGAAGGATTGTCAAACCAGAGGAGCTTGATAGCCGAGATGAGCTGTTCATCGGTAAGACGGTTCACGTTGAACAAGAGAAACGAGAATAGCCCCGACTCTGGGTCGGTGAGGTTGGCAACCCTCTGCTTCATAGTGGAGCTGCGCAGATAGTCATAGATGTCCATCACGTCGTCCTGTGTGAGGATGGGCGATGGATTTGGTGCCGACGACACGTCAATAGAGTCGCAATAATGATGGATATAGTCGATTTTTTTAATCTCGGAGTTGTCGTAGTCGGTCTGTGTATGATATGCTTCACACAAGACGAGTATAATGTCGGCAACCGAAAGAAGACGCGCCTTGAGGTATCCCTCGGGTACTGAGGGGTCGATGTTGGAGGTGAATCGTGTCACTACGCCGGTGGCCTCTACTCGCGAGTTAGGGTTGCTGGGGTTTATCTCGTCGATGAAGTTATATTCCCGTCGGCCGTCGGTGACGGTGAAAGGTTTGCCAGGGTCACTCATCAGTGCGCTGACGAGGTAGGACTTACCCATTTGGCTCTCTCCGAAAGCAGCTGTAGAGCACCTCTCATCGGCAGCAAACTGAATCTTCTTGAATGCTCTTCTCAGGTTTACCAGTTGCTCGAGATAGTTCTGCCTCTCGCTCTCGGGAACATTCGACTGCCAGGAAATGGCTTTCTCTACAATGTGAAGATATTGATTGATATTCATAGTGTCAGTTGTTGGTGTTTAATTCGGTGGTTGCAATATTCAAATTAAATTCTCCTGAGTCGAGCCAGTAGGTTTGTGGGTCGTTGATACTTTGCACTTGCAGCATGAAGTCATCGGCCTTGAGTTCCTCGCCGTCGCTGCCGGTGACCGAAGCGATGGTGATTCTCTCTTTATCCTCGTCGTAGGCCTCGCGCTCTATCTCAAAGGTGAATGGTGCCTTCTTTTGCAACTCCTTGCGGTAATCGTTCAGCATGCGTTGGAGCATCTCTGGGGTGAGAATCTTGTTCTTGCTGAGGCGTTCCTTGATGCGGCGGTTGTCGATTTCAAGGACATAGAACGGTCTGAGCGGATAAATGCTGATGTCAAATTGCTTGGCGCCGATGTAGCATGGGAAGGAGTTGATGGTGATGCGGCCAGTGTTGATGGTGGGAGTGATGATGCACTCCTCCTTGGGGATGCCGCCCACACGATAGAAGCTCTCGGTGGTGGGGGTGAGTTTGCCGCTGAGGTCGCTAAGGTCGAGTGAGAACTCGTTGAGTCCACCCGCCATAGACGCGAGGTAGCCAATCATTGCTCCTACGGGAACGATGCTCTTGGTGTCGTGCATGTAGCCGTTCTCGTCTCGGAATGGGTACCATCTGCCAATGCGGTACTTACCCAGGACGATAAGTCGGTTGGGGCTCACGGGGAAGTACTTGAGGAAGCAGTCCTTGATGGGCTTGAGCATGGTGGGTCGCCCAGAGAGCACCACTATGTCGCAGTCGTGGGCATAGAGCAGAGTAGAGATAGACTCTATTAGCGAGTCGAGCGACTTCTCCACATGCTGCGAGAGGATGCTGTAGTCGTAGGTCCATACCACATCTTTAAGTTCAAACCCGAAGCAGTCTTTGAAGGCTTGACACACGATGTCGCTGGGCTTGCTGTCGCCAAACATCTCGTCGAAGCCAATCTCCAGGTAACGCTCTCCCTCGCTCAAAAGGTTGAGGAATCGGTACATGACTGGGATATTGACCTGCATATTGAAGTCGCGTCGCATGATGCGATCTTTGAATGTCATCATATTGTTGTCCTGACCGAAGAAGTGGTACAGAATCTTGTAGGCCTGCTGGCGGTTCATGCCCATTTTCTCGGTAAGGTGCCTATAGAGGATACCGTTTTCGCTCTCGATAATCACGTTGTGCACCAGCAACTGCAGCATGTCGTCGCCCGCAGTATTGAAGCTGTCCCAGTAGATGGGTTTTGGTTTGATTTGCGAAGGGTTGTTCTCGTTAAAGAGGTATTGGCACACCATCACGTCGGTAGTGCCGGCGCCAATATCCACTGAGCCCACCTTTAGGGTGTCGCAGGTGATTCCGTCGATGTCGCGTTTCTTGCCATAGAGCTTGAAGAAGAGGTCGCTGCGGTTTTTGTAGCGCTCACAGAACTGTGCGTAGAGATACACAAACTGCGAGCATGTGGCCTCGTCGTAGTACCACTGCTTGTGTTCGTCGTCGAAGCGCCGTGGCTGCTCTCCAGGAATCACTTGCATCTGCAGGGTCATGCTGTTGTTGTCAATGATGTGGTGATAAGAATTGATTATTTTCACCGCATCGCTAAAGCTGCTGTATAGTGCCTGGCGCTCCACTCGCGACATTGCCGTTGGGCAGGTGATGATCACTCGCTCGAGGCGTCGGGGTGTGTTGCGCAGGTCGTGGCGCTCACGCGACTGGAAGCTGTTGATTTGTGTAATGGCCTGTTCTATAATCTCGATGAAGGCCAGTGTCATGAGCGAGCGGCGTGAGTAGTGCGCTCCTATGCCGTAGCCTTCAGCGTTGTAGGAGCCATCGTCGTTGAGGAAGCAGGTTAGCCCCTCGATGACGGGTGGCAGCGAGTAGTTCTCGTCACCTATATTGATGAATCGCCATTCGTTCTCTGTGCGCTTATTGTCCCACAGGTATCGCTTGGGGCTGGAGTTGGTAGATAGTGTCTCAAGGCCCAGGTTGAGTGCGGTGGCCTCGTGTATGAGGTAGTTGGCCTCACGTCCCAGCCTGATTATGCTTGGCCACACAAACTGGTTGCTGCCGGCTATGTTCTTGCCGATTTTCACCTTGCGGAACGCCAGTCGCATGTCGAAGGTCTCTTCCACGCGGTTGAGCTCGCCGTTGGGCAATATCACATGTGTGAAGTTCTGGAGCCGCAGAGGGTCTACCTTGGTGAAGTCTTGCGTGAACTTGTTGTTCTCGAAGAGCAGCGCCGAGGTGCGTGAGTTGCCTATGTCGATAATCATCTCCACGTTGACGATGTTCACATCGCGGTCGCGCATGAGCTTCACGGTGGGGAAGAAGTCGTCGAGGCTGCTAAGGTACTTGATGAGCATGAGGTAGGTGGCGAGGAACTCATATTTGTGCCTGCCGTCCTTGAGCTCGAGCACGTCGAAGTTCTTGGCTTCGGGATAGGCGATTTCCATCAGGTAATCGCGCACCCAGTTGTTGTTCCAGGTGCAGTAGTCGATGAGCTGGCGCTCGCTGCCGCACATGCCGAATGTCTTCTCGGTCTCGCCGTCGCTCATGAACACGGGGTATTCCTTGTAGGCGTCGAGGGCATTGTAGCGCACTTGTGTGTCGAAGGCCAGCACCACGTCGGCAGTGAGAATGCCGGCATTGGTCTCGCGCGGCACAATCATGAACTTACACCAGTTGTAAGGTCCCTTCTTGTAGTCGCCGGTATCGTCCTTCTCGATAAACGGCATGGGTAGCCACACGTTGAAGTAATGGCTCAGGAACTTGTTGTTGGCGGCAAGTTTAGAGAAGAAGATGCCAGAGTTCTCCTCCTCGTTGTCGGCAACGTTGAACTGCTGCACCTCGGGGTTGGCGAGGATTACAGCCTCACCGGTGGTGAGGTGGTTGTCGTTGTCGAGGTAGCCTTTCTCTCGCAGCTGCGAGGTGAGCACCACAATCTGGTTGCTGAGTGTGTAGGCAAATTCTAGTTTCCACTGAAAGCGCTCGTCGTCAAATGACTCGGCGAAACGGCACTTAAATCCTGCATTGAGGTTGATGTCAATGCGTTTCGACAGTAGTTGTATGCCAGAATTGGCGATTAATGAATAGTCCATTTTTTGTTTTATAGTTTGATTTTGTATTCCTGTTGTTAAGCCTTTTCTCAATAATGCAAAATAAATGCCAAAGATACACTTTTTTTCTGATTAATAATGCAGATTTCTTTTTTTTAACTAATGTAGGGATGTTTACATTGCAAATTGCCTGCAAATTAAAAAAGACGATGCTACATTTTTCAAATAATACACTGCTTTTATTTCATAATGCCAGGAATAAATGACGAAATGCTGGCTTTTGATGATTTCTTTGTGCAGGTGTTCGGGAAAACAAATATGCGGGTGCTCACCTTTTTAGTGCGCGCCCGCATTGAGTTAGCCTTGTGGCACCCCTGTGGCTCACCACAGCTTCAGCTCAGGATGCTCCTCCACTATCTGCATGATTTGTTCCTTGGTTAAATCCAATGGCTCCTCATGGTGGCTTACCATGTTGGTATGGTAGGGGCCAATGGCATTGGTCTCAGGGTTCACATCGCTGTAAACCCATGCAACGAACATGTCTTGCGGATGGTCGATAAACGCTAAATAAATAAAAGTGCCCCCCATAATCGCCGGTTCGATATTCAAGATTACGAATTTCCCTTTGATGATGTCAAGATAGGGTGTTAATTTTTCATCTTCAATTTCCCCTGTCACCACATCATCGAGATACAGGCGCAAAGTGCGGATATAGTCGTTGTCGAGCCAGTCCTCATCGCTGAAATTGGCAAAACGAATGTCGTTGAGGGAAACGATGTCCTCTGTTTCGTCTTCTACGGTTAGCTCAGGCAACGATGCTGTGGTGGCAGCACACAACATCATAGAGTTTGCACAAAAGGCAAGAACAAGTGATAATAATAGTCTCATTTTCATATCTCATATATATTTAAGTGGTTGACTGCTAGTTTTTAATCTTCGGTTCAAAAATTAGTTATCTGATGTATTTGTCAAATTCCTTGAGGATGGTGCGCCACTTTTTGGGGAGGGCCGATTTGCGGTTGGTGTGCAGCTTGCGGTTAGGGGCGATATTCTCGAAATCGCCACCGCGGATGACGGTGTAACGGCGCTTCACGCCATACTCGTGATGGGCCGTTGGGTCACTGATTTCTATAAGCGACTCGATATCTACTTCTTTGTCATCGTCCCAGCGGAATATGGTGTAGTACATAGAGCAGTAGCTGCTCGACCCGGCGCTCACCCATTGCTTCTTTGCCGGGTAAAGGATGAAGTGGCCGTTAAGGTTATCGGACGACACAGCTTGGTAGAACCACTGTTTCTTTGTGTCCCACAGGTAGAGGTGGCTGTAGTTGCGTGACGTGGCGGGGCCAATGAAGAGGTCGTAATATCCGTCGAAGTTGGCGTCAACAAAGCGCACGTCATCGCTTGTTGACTCGCAGGTAAAGGTATCGACTTGTTTTCCTTTAATAAGAACCTTTACTGCGTAGGAGCCGTTATCGTTTTGTTCTGTTATCACCTCCACGTTAGGCAGAGACTGTGGACAGTCGAGCAGGCTGTAGTAGCCATTAGCGTCGGTCTTGGTCTTGCTAGCCTTCAGTACCGAGTTATAGTTCTGTGCATCAAGTGAGGCACCGTTCATGCACACGATAGCAAGCACCAATAATTTGACAATTAGTTTCATATCCTTAAGAGTTTATAAGTCACATGCCATCACTAGCCCAGTTATGAATAAAAAGGATAATGATTTATTCATTGATAAAAAAAATCATACGTAAATCAGTAATGTTGTCACTGCTACATTTTCTCGAATGATTTGATGATTTTTTGCCACTCTTTGGGGAGTTTTGAGAATTTGTTGGTTGCCATTATCAAGCAGCCTACCGATGCACTGCTGTAATAGTCATTGCCTCTGATGAGGGTATATTTGGTGGTAAAGCCGTTGGGTTCATCATATTCGTTGTCGCTGAATTCCATGAGCGACTGGCTTACCTCGAGTTTGTTGCCATTCCAAGTGTATAATTGGTAGAATGTGGAGTTTGCGCCGTTGCTTCCCATGCCCACGAAATGTTTCTTCTTGTCGTTGACGAGGAAAAATCCGTTGAGGCTCACTTCTCCCTGTGTTGGCACAAATTTGCCGGTTTTCTTGTTATATAGGTAGATGATGTTGTAGGTGCGCGACGATGCCGGGCCCACAAAGAGGTCAACATATCCGTCGAAGTTCATGTCGATGAAGCGCACTTCGCCCGATGTGGCTTCGTGCTTGAAAGTTTGCAGCAGTTTCTTGCCGCTGTAGATTTTTGTGGTGAAAGAGCCGTCTTGGTTTTCTTTTGATTGGGCTTTAAACTTGCTGTGTGTTTGCGGGGCATTCATCACGTTGTAGTAGCCATTAGCATCAACTGTTTTTTTCGCCTGTGCGTTGAAGCTAAGTGCTGCAACCATCATTAAAACTGGCAATAATCTTTTGAAAAAAGTTTTCATAATGAGTTGTTATTTAAGTTGTTAATAAATTCACATCTCACGTCCCTCAAAGGCGGCGAAGCAGTCGCGCCAGTGCTGTGGCAGCGGTGCTGGTAGGCGTGTCTCAGGGTCGAGATACACCATCACCTGCGAGCACACGCATTTCACCTCACCGGTGGCGGTGTTCTGGAGAATTTGCAGCACGGTGAAGCTCTTGTTTCCCACGTGGTCGATTTGTGTCTTCACCACGAGCGGCTCGTCAAAGAGCGTCTGGTGCAGGAAGTTGCAGTTGATGTTGGCGATGACCACGTTCACGTTGTTCCAGTCTTGCCTCTCGCCGGCGGCTAGCTCGAAATAGACACTCTTGCCCAGGTCGAAGAGGTTGAGATACACCGAGTTGTTGACGTGTCCCAGCGTGTCAAGGTCGCTGAACCGCAGCTGCACCGGCAGCTCGCAATGGAAGGGGTTAGTTATGTTGAAGTCCATGAGTTATTGTTAGTTTTTAGTTGCGATAACATCGCAACAGACGGAACTTAAATTGAGGTTTTTTCAATGTTTTTGTGCAAAGATAAAAGCTATTGATTAAAAGTGCAAATATTTTATGGTTTTATGCTATTGTTGTCCTTGATTGTCTTGAGAAAGCAATAAAACAATATGCTAATAAAGACATTGCCTGAGTGCAAATTAGAGATTTCCACTCAGGCAATGCAATTTGTTGAATTTCGCTCAATTAGAGTGTAAAATCATTTGCCGAACTTGATGCGCAGCTTCTCGATCATATCTTGTGTCATGGTGTCGAGGTCGTACTTGGGGCTCCAGTTCCACTCCATGCGGGCGCATGTGTCGTCCAAACTGTTGGGCCACGAGTCGGCGATACCCTGGCGAAGCGGGTCAATCTCATATTCCATCTCAAAGTCGGGGATGTACTTTTTGATGCAGCTGTAGATGACTTCGGGGTCGAAGCTCATCGACGCGATGTTAAACGAGTTGCGGTGAACCAAACGGTTGGGGTCGGCCTCCATAATCTCGATAGCGGCGCGCAGTGCGTCGGGCATATACATCATGTCCATTAAGGTGCCGGCCTTGATGGGGCATTTGAACTTCTCACCTTTGACGGCGCTGTAGTAGATATCCACGGCATAGTCGGTGGTGCCGCCACCAGGAGGGGTGACGTAGGAGATGAGGCCAGGGAAGCGCACCGAACGAGTGTCAACTCCAAAGCGCGTGAAATAGTAGTTGCTGAGCAACTCGCCGCTCACCTTGGTAACGCCATACATGGTGCGCGGCTGCTGGATGGTGTCTTGTGGTGTGCCATCCTTGGGTGCGTTAGGACCAAAGGAGCCAATGGAACTTGGTGTGAAAACAGCACATTGGCACTCGCGAGCCACCTCAAGGGTATTCATCAAGCCACCAATGCCTATCTTCCAAGCCAGCAATGGCTTGCTTTCGGCCACTGCAGAGAGCAGTGCGGCAAGGTTGTAGATGGTGTCGATGTCATATTTCTTCACGGCATCGGCAATCTGCTGCGCATTGGTGATATCGACCACCTCTTTAGGCCCCGACTCGGCAAGCCTGCCTTTGGGTTCTGCGCCGGGGATGTAACCGGCTACTACGGCATCGTTGCCATAAATGCTTCTCAGCTTCATGGTGAGTTCAGAGCCAATCTGCCCTGTTGACCCAATTACTAAAATATTCTTCATTTCGTGATAAAAAATAGTTGTTTTAAAGTTATGATTTGCAAAATTACTCAACAACAATCAAATTTTATAAAATTTCGGCAAAAAAATTGTTCTATGTCGCATTTTTTTTAGAACTTTGTGGGTATCGAATATAAAACTAACCAAAACAAACAACTTTTTAATATTACAAAACTAACTATGTACGGTAAATTTCAAGAACACCTTAGCAATGAGCTGGCAGCTATCAGAGAGGCCGGCCTGTACAAAGAAGAAAGACTAATCACCACAGCCCAAAAGGCTGCCATCAAAGTGAAACCCGCGACCGATGTGCTCAACTTCTGCGCCAACAACTATCTTGGCCTTAGCGACAACACCCGTCTCATCAACGCCGCCCAGGAGATGATGGCACAGCGTGGTTTCGGAATGTCGAGCGTGCGTTTCATCTGTGGCACTCAGGACATCCACAAGGAACTCGAGGCTGCCATCAGCGACTATTTCCAAACCGAGGACACCATCCTCTACGGCTCGTGCTTCGATGCCAACGGCGGTCTCTTCGAGGCTCTGCTCGGTCCTGACGACGCTATCATCAGTGACGCCCTCAACCACGCATCAATCATCGACGGTGTGCGCCTGTGCAAGGCAAAACGCTACCGCTATGCCAACGCCAATATGGAAGAACTCGAGGAATGCCTCAAGCAGGCTCAGGAACAACGATTCCGCATCATTGCCACCGACGGTGTGTTCTCGATGGACGGCAATGTGGCTCCTGTTGACAAGATTGTGGAGCTCGCCGAGAAATACGACGCCATGGTAATGGTTGACGAGTCGCACTCAGCAGGCGTGGTTGGCCCTACTGGCCACGGCGTGGCCGAGCAGTTCAACCTCTACGGCAAGATTGACGTGTTCACCGGCACACTGGGCAAGGCGTTTGGCGGCGCCATGGGTGGCTTCACCACTGGCCGCAAGGAGATTATCGCCATGCTGCGTCAGCGTTCACGCCCCTATCTGTTCTCTAACTCAGTGGCTCCTGTCATCGTGGGCGCAAGCCTTGAGATGTTCAAGATGCTTAAAGAGAGTAACGCGCTCCACGACAAACTCATCGACAACGTAAACTACTTCCGCGACAAGATGATGGCGGCAGGCTTCGACATCAAGCCCACTCAGAGTGCCATCTGCGCTGTGATGCTCTACGATGCCAAACTCTCGCAAGACTTTGCTGCTGCCATGCAGGAAGAAGGCATCTACGTGACAGGTTTCTACTATCCAGTGGTTCCCAAGGGCGAGGCGCGCATCCGCGTGCAGCTCTCGGCTGGTCATGAGCACGAGCACCTCGACAAGGCCATCAACGCCTTCATCAAGGTGGGCAAGAAACTCGGCGTGATAAAGTAACACTTAATTTTCTTTTTCATAAGTTGGAAATCCCTCGGAGCAAGCCTGGGGGATTTTTTTCTAACTATATAACATGTCAAAAGGTGAAAGGAGAGACAAAGTGCGTAGTTGCCCAATGTTAGTCCTAACAACTCTTGTTCTATCTTCCATTCAAATTCTATTCTATAAATTCTATTCAAACGCCCCTTGTTAATAACTTTTTTTGCAAAAAGCTTTTCAGTTTAAGAAAAAGTATTAATTTTGTAAAAAATATTGCCTTTTCATAACGGATGGGCGATAATTATCAATTTGATTTATATAGAAATATATAAATTATACCAAATCAAAACGTAAAATCACCCGAGGCGTGCCTTGGGTGATTTTATATTAAAACCGAATCGGTCATTGGGATTAATCGTCCTCAAGAGTCCATGTGCTGCGCACTTGGGTATTCTCCACGTTTTGCTCTGAGAACCCAAAAGCCAAAGTATTAAAATCTTTCAGTTCATCTTCTGAGATAGTGTGATCGGGATCAAAAGCCTCTCCTAAGATTTTTGCCATGCGATAAAGAATGATATGCTTGCGACTGTCTTCTATAATCACTGGACCTCCAGTCCTAAGCACAAAGGAGTTGAAGCTGCATCCTTTGTCTTTAAGTCGATAACCGATAAATGTTTTAGGAAGAGGGTATCTCATCTTCTGGGACACACTTAATTTAAACTCCTCATTCATGGCACGCTCAAATTTCTCTATCATTTTGTTATAGATTGTCATTTGGTCAGGATTTATTGTTGAATTTGAACCATCGGCGGCACTGTGGGCAAAATGGAAACTCGCTGTATTTGACGTGCTGTTCATCAACATAGTGAAATTGAAAATCAGCCACGAATCCTCGCCTCGACACAAACTTTTCAGGTCTGCCATAAAGTCGGCACGGTTTTTCTCTTTAATCTCCATGATTTCCAGCAGCTTTTTGTTGGCCTTGGCATCAACCGCCAGTTCATCACGAGTCATTCCGTTGACTTTTGGCTTCGAGCTTAAGTTGTAGTAAGAGTCAATCTCGTCGGGATCAGGTTCAATTTCTTTGCTTATGAAGTTGAAGCCGCCAAGTTTCGCGAGATAGAATGCAAACCATCCCGTGCCGACTTCAATTGATGACGACGTTGAAACGATAGTGATTTTTGAATCACGATCGATAAAGAATCCATAGCTGCGGTTAATGGGGTAATGTGTCACTACAATCCTGTCTTCACGCCTTTCGTCTCTATTCTGAGCCTTGGCGGTGTTAGCCAAACGGAATTCAGGGAATTTCTTAATGGTGTCCATAATATCCTCAAGGCTCATTCCGTTGCGCACATGATAGTGTGTCACGGGACGCATGTCAGGAACAAAGAGGAATTTGCGGTTCTTGTCGGGATGTCCGTCAGGAAGACCATTGAGATACTCCCTAAACGACACGTTAACCATGCGCTTGAACGACTTTCTCATTCGTTCACGGCATTCCAGCAATTCCTTTTCGCGCTTCTCTTCCCCCATGGCGTCTATCAAGCCCGAACCTATCAAGCCTGCGGGAACTGCAAATATGGCTATACCAAGCACCCCAACCAGCGATCCCACAATTTTACCAAGCACCGTAATGGGAGGTTCGACCCCCACTTCGGCTGGGTCATCAATATATTTGATGAACGGCCACAACAATGCGTCGCCTATCGAATAGTCGGGATGGTTCCACTCAGCAAACCACAGCAGAATAGAGAAAAGAACACTTAAAATCACTAAAATGCGCACCGACACAAACATTTCATGCTTAGTGGCACTAAAAGCCCTTCTAAACAGTTTACCTTCCCCAAATAATTTAATTTTCATTAGAATATAATTTTTATAGGACACTAATCATTAATTATGTACAATAAGGTTTTTTCTGTGCTATGTGGCTCACTGTTTCACTAGCTCGTACACGAGGTATGAGCTATACTGTTTTATTGGGCTGTTTGCGAGAAGATAATCGGTTGAAACAAGCGGTTTCCGCATGACTTTTGGCAGTTTGTGCACAGGCATCATCATTATTCCTGCCGAGCGATTGACCTTGAAACGTGTCCCGGCAAGTTGCTTGACCTCGTCGGCGCTGAGATGTGTGGCACCGTGCCATCCGTCCTGTTTGTGGTGAAACAGTTCGCGGCGTTTCCGTGACGGAATATCGAAAATGAACTGTCCTCCAGGCTTGAGGATGCGGTGCGCCTCCTTGCAGATGCTTTCTATGGTTTCGTTGTCGAGATGCATCATCAGGTGAAAAGAGAACACCGCGTCAAAAGTCTCGTCTTGAAAGCCAGTGTCGGCTGCCGAGGCGAGGGTGAAGCTCACATTCTTGTGTTTTTCCTGCGCTATAGCCATCATCTGTTCGCTGGCATCGAGAGCGTGAGTGGCATAGTTTGTCAAGCGTCCAGTGCCGCAGGCTATTTCAAGCACATGCCTTTGCTCGGTGAGCGGTGACAACAACTTGTTGAGAACACGACGCTCCTGCCTGTCGATAAACTGCCCATAGCTGTTGCCGAAGCGGTTTTCGTCGTAGGTTTGAGCTAAGCTGTTGTAGTAGTCTATAATCTTATCGTGTGACATTTGAATGCAAAGGTAGTAAAAAATTTTATGCCGGCATAAAATTTTAGTTTAGAAGTTAGTCGTTGAGTCCTCTTAGAAGGACAGTTTTTTAAATAACCACAAAAGGCGTACTTCTGAGATTTCTCTCATAATGCTAGCGTTTTATGGAAAAAAATGGAGCTATGTCAAATCAAGGCACAGTTCCATGAAATTAGGTTGCGATAAATAACGCTATGTGATGGGGTCGGGGCAGAAATCTTTGCGTTTACACGTTTTGCAGTGTCGGCCTATCCACACGTCATCAAATTGCGTCATTGCACGCTCAATGATAACGGGGTCATCGGTGAGGATGCCCGCCTCGAAGTTGCGCTTATCGGCGGTTTTCATACCGATGCCAGCCCCTGTGAGGTTGGCACTGCCGATATATACTTCTTTACAGTCAAATACCATCATCTTGAAATGAACTCGCGGACATAGCACCCGTTCCAATCGGTCATATAAAACTGGGTACTTATCAAAGTCCTCACGAAAGTTCGGTCCTGGTTCCTTGGCATGAATAAGCCGCACCGCCACGCCTCGCCTGATGAGCAAGGCAATGACGGCGAGAAACGGCTTGGTCGATGCGCCGACTTTTACGTGCAAGTCTTTGATGTCGGCAGTTCCAATCCACAGGCACTTTTTTACAGTAGCCACCCGCGCCAGCACCTGGTTGTAATGGTCTATGTTGGAGATGTATTCTATCATGAGTTTAAAACGTGGTAAGGTTAAAAAATATTGTTTCATCCACAATGGTAAAAAACAACAGATTTTTCTGATTATTCTGAAATTGTCAACAGAATAATGAATCTAATCTACCATTATGGATTTATCAGTCGCTCGGCCACAAAGGATATTTTTTGAAAAAGTTCTTTTTTTTCGCTTAAGTTATACCGCACATCCCGCATTTTTACAATCTCGCTCATTTCGCTCGCGTTTTTAATTTTGAGCAAAAATAAAATGGAGCTATGCCAAATCGAGGCATAGGCTGACCTTTAAGGATATTTTTGGAAAAAATTAGACGATTGGGGCTGGGCAGAAATCTTTGCGTTTACACGTTTTGCAGTGTCGGCCTATCCAATGCGTTATTCCTTCTTCAAAAAATTGAGGAACAAATTATTGACTTCTTCGTCAACCTCCTGAATATGTTTCTTTATAGAAATTTGCGAGTCAAAGAATTCTTCTTTTCCACTATTTTCTTCAGAAGCATAAGCAATTCTGTTTGCTGGTCTACAAATAGCGTAACCACAATGAGAATTTGCAAGAGAGAATGGAAGCTCTGTGTCTATTTTGTTTTTTTGACAATCATCCCAAGCTGCGATACCAGCTCCATCCCAATAACTTAATAGCAATTCATATTTCTCCGCCCAAAGAACTTTTGCTGTAAGCCATAGTTTCAAATAAGATATGGATCTAAAATTATCATCACCTATATTTGGCAAGTTATTAATTACAATGTCTGTTTTTAGGATCGATTCTCTTACCTCATTTTTTAAAATAGACAACAAATCTTCTTCTGATTCAGCCTTTAACACACGCACCAATGCAGGGTCATGTAAATAGTAAAAATAGGTAGGATCCTCTGCTCTCCAGGAGAACCAAGCTCCATTCATATTTTTAGTATAATTAATATGACCTGGTGCAGGATGTTCTCTCAAAACTCGGAAAAGACGATAATAGTTAGCAATGTTAAAAATTAATGGATCACCAGTATCCTTAACATATTGTTCATTGCAAAAACAATTCAATAAGAGATTAAAAGTATTATATACTTTTAGGACTTCGTTCCATTGGAGAGAGTTATCAAGGGCTTTCCATAAAATAGACAAATCACCCATCAAATCTATATTGTCTTCCCATTTCCAAACACTCTTTTTCTTTTTGGCATCACTTCCACAAAGTTCTTTCTTGTTTACTTCATCTTCATTATACCATTGGTTCAGTCTTACGTTTTTAATTAATCTTATCGAACTTGCATTTGTAACTGTATTATAGTTCAACACCTCCCCCTCGTCGGCAGACTTTCTAATAATCTGTAATATATACCTCCAGTCTACGAAATATGTATTAACAGCAGGCTCTCCATCCATGTGGCGATTACGAATTGAATCAAACCAATTACGCCTAATTCTTCTTATAAAGGCATCCAATTTCTGAGGCTGTTTGAACTTTTGTATATATCCAATAAGAGGAAGAACAATATTATTGTCTTGTTCCCTTAGCCATGAATAGGTTCCATTACTATTTTTCGGTGATTGTATAAAGAGGAGTTGTTTTTTGATTTCTTCGTTCTCATTCAGTATGTCTACACAATATTTAAGCGCATCAAAATATGCATTTACCTCTTCTAAAATGCTGGCATAAGCATTTTTGTCAATTTTCAGGAACTCCTTTCTAGGGTCAATGGGGAATTCCTTACCATCTTTGAAAGTCTTTTCTTGTAATAACTTTGACTGCCAAAACCAAATGAAAAACTGTTTCATTCCATCATCGGCACAAAGGTCTATGCCTCTGTTCTGCCAAAACCAGTCCTCACGTTCTCCCCATTGATCATTGTAAACCTTGTTGTCTCTTATATTCCCTAATAATATTGGCTTTATGTTCTCTGTTGATGACAAAGGTTCTCCTGTTGTATTGATTACTATATATGTCTCTTCGCCTCTGGCTCGGTTTTCCATATCATAGTATATCATTTTGATGTTGTTTAGAAGGAAATGCCCAAAAGACTTATAGTCAACAGTTTTTTCATTTTTTAGTATTTTCTCGATTGTTCCCAAAGCAGCTAACATGCTTTGTACAGATGCGTCTCTTTCATATTCATCAAAATACCAATTGGATTTCTTGATTTGTGAAACACTTAATCTGGAGTTCTTGATAAAAAAATGTAACGAGAGGTCACTCAAGAAATACAATGTGCTTTCTCTTATTGAATAGAGAAGATGTGGCTCATAGTCATCCAACATTTCAGTTGACGAAATAATAAATTCGTTAAATTCTCCATCTGACAATCTATTAACCATTCCCAATAATAGGAATAACGTGGTGATGCGTTGTTGCCCATCACAAATGTTGAAACAATTTAAAGGCTCTTCATAACCGTAAACAAGGCCCAGCATGAGGTCGTTGTCGGTGGAAGATTTCTCTTTTTTCTCTTTATCTTTAAATGAAGTCAGCAAATAATCACCAACAAAACTTGAGACAAGTTCTTTTTGACTTTTCTCATGCTCGATGTACGCACTGTCTCCCCAACAATAATCTCGTTGTAAATCAGGAATTACTATTTTATTGTCATGTGAAAACAACTCTCTAAGTGAGAATTCTTCTCCATTTCTTAATGTACTCATAATATTCTAATTGATACTATATGTTTTCTTAAAATCCTCAATAAATGAGTCTCTTTGTTGTTGTATTTCAGATATGCCCCAGCTTGACTTTGCAAAAGCATACATAGAATGCAAGAGACCTCTGCTTTTGAAGCTTAATCCTTCACTTTCAGCATCAGGGTTGAAGTACAAAGCTTTCTTTTCTTCAAAAGATTTAGGCCCAAACTTAGAGTTATCCCCAACATCTAAGAGAACAAGATTGCCTATACAATGTTCACTACCATTTCCATTAAAGAGTTGCCTATCCAGCATAGTTTTGGGGTGGGCATTTTTCAAAAGCTCCAAATCTCTCTCAGTAATATCAGAGCCATCCCCCATTTTGTATAACAATTGATCATCATCAAATAATTGATTCTTGTCCTTATCTAATGCAACATGATAAACTCTTGATTTAGGATAGATATGTTCCAGAGACTTGGTCTTCCATATTGAAAAGTCGAAAATTTGCCCTTTGCCTCCAAGGAGTCGATTGTATTCCTCAACATTTAATCGAAGTAATTGTTTAAATGCTAGGTCATCAGATTCGCCATATACCCTATTTTTTGAAAGAGAGTCTAGCACGTTTTCAGCTTTTGCCTCTTTTGGTTTTTCTTCTTCTTTCAATGACTCAGGATAACAATACTCTCTATGGGTGGCTCCTACCAATCTCCAGTTGGCATAATCCTTCAGAATTGAGATATCATACTTGTTGGAAATGAAAAAGAGCAAAATATCCATCATGTCTTCTCTACCAGTGTTACACAATAAGGACATTTTCAGATAATTATAGATTTTGGGGGTAGAAAACAAATCCTCGAAAGACTTTTGCAAATCTCGTAAGTCCTTGAAAATCTGCTTTGCCTGATACTCATAAGTTCCTTTACTCAATAACTGCTTAAACTCTTTGTAGTCCAAATTCTTTAAAGACTTTCTTCTGAGAGCATAGAACTCCAGCAACAGCCCCATTGGTTTTGATGTATTGAAATAATCCTTCACATCCTTTCTGTTCCACCAATATAGCCACTTGTCCCATTCTCTTGCATATTTGCTTCGCAATGAATTACTCTCCCAAGATTGCGCCCAGATTTGCATTAACTGTTTCTCTGGTGACATATATTGTGTTAAGGTCGTTTGCTTACTTGAAACAGCATGGAGCATTTCTGCTTTTATCAACTCTTCTTGGTACATTGTAGCTTTATTACCGTTCATCATGGTAAATGTCTTAACGGCTTTGTCTTCATTCACAACAATATATAGCAAACTCACTTTATCCAACAAGAACTTTTGAAAATTGTCTTTGTCAATGTCTTTCAATATATTGTGAATCTGTCGGGTTGCCTCAATAAAGTAGTATGCGTCTTGGTTCATATCCTTCTTTATCTTTTCAGAGAAACGACTTAAAGATGGTGCAGAACATAAACCTTCTTTTAAATTATCAATTTTTTCTGATGGTATTTTTTTTAGTTCAGAAAGAAGTAATCGGGAGCATTCCCTCACATCGTAAGACAAATCAAAAGAATCATGTTCAATGGTCTTCTGAAGGTTATCGATTGAAAGATACCACAAAATTAAGTATATGCTTGTTGTCCTCTGTTGACCATCAATCAGTACCACATTCTTTCGACCATTTATAACTCTTTCAGTTACAGTTACTCCTTGTAAGAAATAGTCATAGTCGCTGTTAGGATTACCAATATATCCATTAAATCTTTCTACAAGGTCAAGAAGTAGGTGCTCCAGGGAAGATTTATCTTTTTGCTTAACAGACCACTTATATCCTCTTTGATAATTTGGTATTACAAACAAGGGGTGATCATCATAGATATAATTCTTTAAGCGCTTAAATTGTGTTCTTTGCTCCATGTTATTAATGAGTTTATTGTCGTTACATTTTCATTCTATTAATATGAATTATAACAAAGATGCGAGGTTTAAAAGTTGAAAATTATAACAGTTCTCTTGCTATCCACGCACAGGCTTCGGCATCAGCGAGGGCGTAAAGGTTTATTGCTCCAACGTTTCAGGTTCTTCGCATAGCTTTGTGATTATCCTTAATACAGTGGGTTGCAATTCGTTTTCTTCCACTTTCACAGAAATGTCATCTCGGCCTTGTAAATAAGGCAAGTTGAGTCTGTCGGCTAGGTTGGAAAGTGTCTCGTGTCGCTTGGTATTGCTGGCAATGAATTCTGTGGGGTTTATTTCGATTATCCATTGGTCCCATTGATTCCAATGTGTGCTAATACTAACGCTTGTGGGCTTTGTATTGACGATGAAACAATCACGGCCCATCCTCGTTTTGTTTATTGTAACAGAGTCCTCCCAGTGGTTCTTGTTAATGAGTTCTGATACAGATGTAAATAATGGATCATGAACCGACTTCTCATAGTCATCGATTAAAGTTTGCTTAGCATAGTCAACATCCCCAAGGGCTTCCTGAAGAGCATCCTCTAAATCGGAGCTCAAAGAATCTAATTTTTCCACCTTCTCTTGAATGGTCAATCCTTCAAGATCGGCCATAAAATCTTCAATGTTGAGTTCAAACATGTTATAATATTTTTTAGTTTAGGTTTTCTTTTGTCAGCAAATGTAATCTATTTTCTCAAAACCGCCAAACAATTCTGCTTGAAAATCAGCAAAAAACGATTTCGGAGGGTTTTAGGCGGTGGAAAGCCTTATAAGCTATTTTTTTTAAATTCACAAAAATTTTTCTTGCTGTTCTGGTGCTAAGAGTTGTTGGGTTGTATAGTTGCTGTAAAGCGCGTAACGATGGTGCGTAATTGCTGTGGTAGGAGTGCTAGGGCTTTGTCTTGCATCCATTGTGGGACGCCGAACAGGGCTTGTGCTATACCTCCAGTGATGCAGGCAATGGTGTCACTGTCGCCGCCGATAGAGATGGCGTTGCGGATGGCGTCTTCAAAATCGGTGGCTTGCAGAGCGCAGGCAATCGCTTGTGGCACACTGCCTTGACAAGTTCCGCCATTTTCGGCTCCATCAAGCCCCAACCAGGAATAGCGAGGTCGGATCTCGTCGATTGTCAACGATAGGTCATAGCCGAAATCCCGTTCGATGCGCTGCTTGATTTCCTGGGGTATGGCACCATGCCGGGCCATGTAGATACACAAAGCAGTGGCCTGTGCCCCTTTGATTCCCTCGGGGTGGTTGTGAGTGCATTCCGCCGATTGTTTGGCGGCATCGAGAGTAGTTTGTTCGCTTGTGAACGCCCATCCCACTGGGCTGACGCGCATAGCACTGCCATTGCCACAACTGTTATATGGTTCTATAATTCCTCTGTTTGCTCGATGCACCCAACCGACAAACCTTGTGCCGTAACTTCCCATGGGATGAGGGTATTCGTTGGCATAACGCAGATAGTAGCTGCCAGCAGATCCGCCATTAAGCAGCCAGTCGGCAGTCGCGATGGTCAGAATGCTGTCGTCGGTAAATTCCATGCGGTCGTCAAAGAAGTCAAAATCCTTGCTCTTGATGTTGTCAAACTCATAAATCGAGCCTACAATGTCTCCAATAATTGCTCCTATCATATTTTAAAGTTTAAATGTGGTTCTATATATATTTTTTATCTGTTTTAGAGTATGCTGAGTGCGATGGCGGCACAGGCTTCGGCATCGGCGAGGGCGTGGTGGTGATTTTTCAATTGATAACCACATGCGGCTGCGACTGTGTGCAGCTGGTGGTTGTCCAGTTCTGGTAACACACAGCGTGAAGCTGCAAGTGTGTCAAGAAACTCGTATTCAGGATAATCCATCTGATAGGTACGGAAAACTGCGCGAAGACAACCTTCGTCAAAGGGGCGGTTATGAGCCACTAGAGGAAGCCCTGCGATGAGCGGCTCGATTTGCGCCCACACGTCGGGGAAGATGGGTGCATCGTCGGTGTCGTCGCAGCACAGACCGTGTATGCGGCTGCACCAATAGTTATAATAGTTCGGCTCGGGCTGGATGAGCGAGTAGAACGAATCTACTATCTCGCCGTCACGCACTATCACCACGCCAACCGAGCACACCGAGGAACGCTCGCTGTTGGCAGTCTCAAAATCTATAGCAGCAAAATCAGTCATATTTTTATTAAATTAGTTAACGAGCTAAACTCTAACCACTAACCTCTAACCTTCAAGTTCTGAAGTGCTTGCCACTTCAGGACTTGAATTATACAACTTAAACATCTTTTCAATTCTTCCTCTCATCTCGTCGCGGAGCCATTGTGGCCCAAGCACTTCAAGGCTTTCGCCGTGCTTGAGCAGTTCTTGCTGGAAATCGTAAGTAGGGCGCAGAAAATAGGTAAAAATACTGAAGTCCTCGTTGCGCTCCACTTCCTCTTGCGACTCGTGTATCTTGAGGCTTCGCAGGTAATTAGCTTGATCTTCGGAGATTTTTATCTTCACCATCTCCTTGTCATAGTCGTCGCTGCGCAAAACACCGATGAAGCCGTCGAAAAACTCTTCGGCATCCCAATCCTTAGGCATGGTGAAGGTTTCCTCGGTCTTCTCGAGCGACAAGATGCGGTCGAGTGCGCAAATCCAGGGGGAATAGCCGGGCTTGTCGTATCGCACTACCACATACCAGCGCTGGCGGAATAACTTGATGCACAGTGGATGCACGCTGGTGTAACTTTTTTCTTCGTTCCCCAAATAACTCTTGTAGGTGATGTTGAGCGTCCGGTTTTCTTTCATTGCGTCGATAATAGCGTGAAGAAAGATTTGCCCCGAGGGGACATCCTCCAGCAGAATGCGGCTCTTGATGCTTTGGCAACCTGCCAAGGCATTGCTCACGCAGTAGGTGCTGTAAATCCACGAGCGCAGACCGTTGTCGTTGATGTCCTCCTCATTCTCGATATAGTAGCGATAACCGCCGCAACGCTCGTTCTCGATGAAGAGCCCGAACATGTCCTGTATGGCATAGCGCCAGTTGTTGAACGTGCGCAGCGGCAAATCCTCGCCTCCGCTCATGTCCACGTTGTCACGCCACCGCTCGTTTATTTCCTTGAACGTAATTCTCTTGGCTCGATAGATGGTCTCAATCAGCCACACATACTTCCCGACTAAATTTTGTTGAATGCTATAACTCATATCTCAAAGTTTTTTGCAAAGATACAACAAACCTATGCCAAATCATAGCATAGGTTTGAAAAAAATCATTTTTTTCCACAAAATATTACATATTGAAATAGCTTGAGCGGTCAAGGTTGCGGTAGCCGATGGCTTCCATGATGTGGTGTTGGCGGATTACATCACTTTTTGGAAACGGAACATACCATCGCCGTCATTTTCCATAATGTCATGGTCGTTTGGGTCTGGGTGATGGCTGTTGAAGAACTCCACAATATGGAAGCCGCAGCGGTTGACATAAAAGTGGATATTCCGCTTCTCGAAGTATGGCGTGACCGTTTCCCATACCTTCACTTCGGGATGTAGTCTTTCCACCTCGCACCATGCTTTATAGCCTATGCCCTTGCTGTGAGCCTTTGGCGACACGAAAAGCAGTTCCAGCTCTCCCTTGTCTTCAACCACACTGATGACCACACCACCAACTTTCTCTTTGCCGAGCATAATCCTGTAGGCCTCGGCATTTTCTCCATCGATGGAATGCTCAATGGTGTCGCGTGAGATAATCTCACCTTCTTCCTCAAAGTGGCTGTCACGCATACCGAACTCCTCGGTGGCACCATACTTGAATGCCTCTTGATTATCACGGATAAACTGCTCACGGTCACCCGTTTCTAAAGGTATGAGTTTAATGTCCATTTTTTATTATAATATGTTGTTTGAAAAAGGCTTAATCTCCCAGTCTAATTATACTTCTATCTTCCTCTTGTTTCTTTTGACCGCCAACAGGCTTGTGAGAGTGGAAATTCCAGCTGATTCCAAGCCAAAGAATGCGGCTTCGATTTTTGCTGGTATTTATAAGAGAATAAATAGGATTATCGGTTGTAATGTCCCATCTTCTAGTATTAAAAACGTCAGTCACAAGAGCTGACAATGTCAATGATTTGTCAAGCAGCTGCTGGCGGATGCCGATATTGCAGTAATGTACGGTCTTGGAAGTGAACTGCTGGAAATATTGCGGAGTTGTCAAGAAATACTGTGCTTGGATTGTCATCCCCTTTATTGGGTAGAAATTCAATGATGTGCTGCCGTTAAACGTCCATCCACTATTGGTGAAGGAGACTTCTTGCCTGTCACCATGCGACTTGGAATAGAATAAGTTTGCGCTCACATCAATGCCCATCCACTGCGATGTGTTCCACTTTAGATTATGCTCTATACCGGCTTTCAAATCCATGTCGCTGTTAATGTAGGAAGTGACGAGAATATCCTGATTGAGGTAGGCAATCTGGTTGATGTAGTCTTGAGTGTAATTGAGGTAGGCATTACCGCTAATTCTCAATTTAGAACCGGCAAAGGTGTATCCAAAATCTATCTTGTTGACTTTCTCTGGCTTCAGGCGCACATTGCCAGTCTCATAGGTTTTATTGTCAATAAGATTGATATAGGGATTGAGCTGTGGATAGGTTGGTCGTGATATTCTTCGTGACAAACCGAGAGACAATGACCACGGCTCACTGACGCGGTAGTTAAGCATGACATTTGGAGCGATGAAATAGCAGTCACTCGTCTCGTTCAAGTTGTCTTTCTCGCCAAGCAGCGATACATGGCTATACTCAAAGCGCACACCAGTTTTATAGGATAACTTGTTTGACAACTTTGACGAGAACATGACGTAGGCGGCAGGAATATACTCACGGTGCTTCAAGTCATTGCTCAAGGGCAAAGACAACAGCCAAGAGTCAGTTTCATCGCGCTCATACATCTTGTGGTCAATGTTGTTCTTGCGGTATGTCATCTTCACACCGGTTTCAAGTTTCCCTTTTCCCAGGGTGGTCATATAGTCGAGCTGGAAGGCGGCGATGCGCGGATGACCGCCCGACTCTGAATACTGAGTCATAAAGTCATCTTCGTAATAATATGAAGGACGGTGACCATTGATTGCCGAGAGCGACAGCATAGTGCTGAACTCACGTTTACCAGGGTCAAAGATGTGCTTGTAGTTCAAAGCTCCCTCATACATTTCGCGGTTGAAAGTGATGTCGGTAAGACGCACTTTATCACTTGCCGCTCCATCGATGACATAATGGTTATGCATCGTCTGAAGATTGTTCATCCTCGGAAATCCAGCCTTGAAATCAAGAGCCAAAACATCTTTTTTTGTCACCTTGTAACTGATATTTACACCCACATTCTGCCCCGTTGTCTTCTTGTTGGCATCAATGAGCTGGTCAAGAATGGTGCTGATGGGCAAGATATTACGGTGGAGTTCACTCTCGATGCGGTCTTTCTCATATCTGCCGTTATAGTTCATCCGCAATCCCCAGCGACCAGTGTTGTAGCTCATGGCAAGATTGGCATTAAAGAGATTGTTAAAGCCATAATTAGCTGACGCCATTGCGGTGAAAGCATTACTCATTTGTTTTTTCGACACAATGTTGATGATGCCGCCTGTACCTTCCGAATCATATTTTACATCGGGACTCGTCACGATATCGATACTCTGCACGTTGGCGGCGGGTATTCCTCCCAGCCCGTCAAGTGTGGTGGGAATGCCATCAACCAGGATAAGCACGTTGCTATTGCCTCTTATTGACACCTGGCCATTGCCATCGACAGAGACTGCTGACGACCCTCTCAGAGCATCAATCACCGAGCCGGTGGTTGTGCTCATGTTAGAGGCAAGATTGATTCGCGTCTTCTCAAGAGTGACATTCTTTGATGCGGCCTCTCCCACTACCACCACACCCTCAAGCAGTACGTCATTTTGCTTGACCACAATATTTCCGAGGTCGAGAGTCTCGCCCTTGTGAAGATTAAAAACTTGTACTATATCTTCATATCCAATAGAACTTACTTTAAACTCGTATTTTCCATCAAACTGACCCTTAAGCAAGAATAGTCCAGTGGTATCGGTCAAGGTGCCAGCAACATTTTTCATATCAGCAACTAAACTGACCGAAGCATACATCACAGGTCTTCCGTCAGCCTCCACTACACGGCCTTTTAAAATAGTCGGTTGCTCTTTAGCATATAAAGACAGGCAAGCCAATGAAATCAGCAGTATGAAGCACAATTTTCGCATCACATCTCTATTGAAGAAAACTTAATTATTGTTGAAAGTGCAAAGATAAGCATTATTATTCAAATTGTGTATATTGTGCCTGTGTACAAGAAGAATGCTCTCTGTTTACCAATTAATTACATATTGAAGTAGCTTGAGCGGTCGAGGTTGCGGTAGCCGATGGCTTCCATGATGTGGTGCTGGCGGACGCTGACGCTGGCTTCGAGGTCGGCGATGGTGCGGGCGACTTTTAGGATGCGGTCGTAAGCCCTCGCGCTCATGTTCATCTTGGTGATGGCTTCGCGGAGTTTCTCCATTCCTTCAGCGTCGGGCTCGGCGTATTTGTGGAGCAGGGCGGTGGTCATCTGGGCATTGCAGTGGATGCCGGGATGGTTCTTGTAACGCAGGCTCTGGATGGCGCGGGCCTTGATGACGCGTTCCCTAATCGCTGCGCTTGGTTCGCCCGGTGCTTTGCTCGACATCTGGTCGAAGTTCACCGGTTGCTAAAGGAGTTTATTATCGTATTTTTTCGCAGCACGCATAACGTTTGAAATGTCAAGTTATCGCCAAATAAATAGAATAGAATTTTATTTAAGTATTCAT
>JAFYYG010000067.1 GCA_017557625.1 Muribaculaceae bacterium | reverse complement strand
AATGCCTGCTTCAAGTCGCTGCCGCCATTGTCAAAGTTTATCGTCGCCATCGCAGGCTTCATGCCATGAGCAAAAACGAGATAAGAGAGTCTGTCCTTCTCAATATCAATAGCCAATGCAGGCTGTTGTGTTATGTTGTTTGTAGAGTCCATATATCGACTGCAAAAGTAACAAATTCCCTCCAATTTAGCAAATCGGGGGGATCGTGACTCATATTTGAATTATTCGTGATTATTCATGTCGGAACATTGCCACGATGGGCGATAGGGCGAGCATGACAGTGACCGCAATGGCAATGACAAAGTAGATGATGTCGCGCACAGTGATAACGGTGTTGTCGTTGAAGACCAAAGACCACACCCAATATCCGACACACACCAGCGCCGCTGCGATGTAGCACATCCATGCTAGGTGCAGCGCCGAGTTGTTTTTCTTGACAGGCAGTTTGTGCATCACTCGGTGGGTGAACCACTCGTTGGAATCAGCGTCCCAGCTTTCCTGCTTGAGCAATTTGCCCAGCTCATTATCTTTGTTGTCTCGTTTGCTCATAATATATCAGTTTTCAGTTTTTAGTTGTTATTATTTTCTATAACCGATAACCAATAACCAAGTTATCACTTATTTAGCGTTTTAGCCATTTTCTCTTTTGCTCGGTGCAGGTGTGATCTCACTGTGTTTTGGTTCAGTCCCATGATAGTCGCTATCTTCTTTACTGGCAGGTCGTCGATGTAGAATAGTGTTACTGCTGTGCGTTCTATCTCGCTGAGCTGTGCCATCGCTGTCTTCACGTCCATTGAAATCTCGCTGGAGTCAACAGGAGTCTCAAACTGTTCGGGGGCGCTCTCTAGGTCACCAGTGGGATGCTGACTGCGTTTGTAGCTGTAGAACTCGTTGTAGCCGATGCGATACAACCAGGTGCTGAACCGTGCCATCCCCTTGAAACTGCGAAGTTCGATGTAAGCCTTGACAAACGTCTCCTGTGCCAGGTCGTCGCTCAAATATTCGTCACCCAGAGTAAGGTTCATGAAGAACCGCCTCAGCCGAGGCTGATAGGCCTCGACTAGCGTCCCGAAAGCGTGCCTGTCGTCGGCAAGCACGCATCGAGAAATGAGTTTCAGTTCTTCAACTTTTGATAACACGGGATTAAAAGTTTAGTGTTTAGAGGTGAGAGGGAAGAGGTGGGAGAGAAGAGGCTTTCCCGATTCCCGATCCCCGAACTCCGATTTACCATAAATTATTTGTTCGGGTCAAACTCTGGCGGTGTCTCGGGCACGGGAGGCACGTTGTTAGTTGGTTGCTGTGGTTGCTGCGGTTGCTGTTGCTGCGGTTGTGGTTGCTGCGTCCACTGCTGGTGTTGCCATTGGTTCTTTAGGTTCTGCTGTTCCTGGTAGGTAATGAAGAGCTTTCCTAATCCGATGAATACCACTATTACCATTAGAGCCGCGATAGGTTGCGCTCCCAAAATCCAGAAGAAGAACAGCAGTCCGAGCCCCCACGCGGTAATCTTGATGCCTTTCTTGAACGGAGTCCAGTCGGTGATGTTGTTGAGGGGATTGCCACTCTGCCCAAAGTTGGGAGGCGTCATGCCAGGGGCGTTTTGTGAATCTTGTGGCGCGTTAGGATTGGCAGATGGAGGTGCCACCTGAGTGACATAGACTGTGCTGGGCTGCTGTGGAACGTGCTGCGAACGTTTTCCGAAGAACTCGTCGGGCAATGGATATCCAGCCTGGATAGCGCGGTCTACGGTCTTGTACTTGCGGCGGCGGTGCAGGAAGTAGAACAGCAGCGATAAGAACACTATTGCAACGATGGCTTCAAAGAAGAATTTCGCAATGTCTTTGGCGAGGTCCATGCCCTGCTTTGCCATCTCGTTCACATCCTTAGAGTTGAGCTGTGTGGCTCCATTCTGTGCAGTGCTTAGCACGGTGTCGTCGAGGTTCTCGTTGATGAGCCGGTTGAGGTCGTTAATTTTCACTTCCACGGCATTGCCGTTGCCGTCCTTCACTACTATACCGTCGTTGGTGAGTTTCACCTTATCGGTGACCTCGTTCTCGTCTTCATTGGCCTGTTGAGTTTTTTCTTGCTCAGAGGTCTGCTCAGAGACGACATTCTTGTTGTCGTCTTTTAGTTCTGGCCTTGCTTGGGCAGTGGCGAGCACTATCACTGCCATTAGCATTGTGATAAATAATTTTTTCATATTCTTGAGTTTTTTATTTTACAAGATGTGAAGTTGTCAAATCCTTGTCAAAATTAGTTGTTTTCATGCATTAGACGCAACAACATGCGTGAAATGTTGCATCAAGATGTGATTTTTTTCAAAAAAGCACAGAAAATTAGACTTGGGGTCAGAATCCGAGTCTCATAATATGAATATGTGGAAAAGCAAAAAAGCCACAAAAACTAGCGTGGGGGAATTGTCCTATCCCCCCACGCGCACCATCACTGTTTTCGATAAGCCATAAACGAAGTGTTAGTTTCCTAAAAGGATATTATAAATCATCGTGATGTCTGTTGTGGTGATAAATCCGTCGCCATCGACGTCACTGGTGGAGAGGAAGGTCTCGTCGCCGTTGAGCAGGTAGTTGTAGATAGCGGTGATATCCACTGTTGTCACATATCCGTCGCCGTCCACGTCGCCTGGCACTGTCGTTATGGGCTCGCTGCCGTCATATTCCTCCCAATTATCATTTATAATACCATACACCTTCCAATTCTTGCCTCTTGCCGTCGCCACCTGCGTTGTGGTGATGACGTTCTGCTCGGTTTCGGAATCAAGGTTGATGACACTGAATATTCCGTTTTGATACGATTCGATAGTAGGCAGACTGTCAACCAGCGCTTCCATGTTCTCGGCGTTGATTTGGTTGTTGTAGCAATTAATCCATGTCAAGGCTGTGTTCTGGCTCAAATTGAGCGAGGTAAGCTGATTTCTGCTGCAATCAAGGTGTTTCAAAGCGGTGTTCTGGCTCACATTGAGCGATGTCAGCTGATTGCTGTTGCAATTAAGGTTTGCCAAAGCGGCGTTATGGCTCACGTCAAGCGAGGTCAACTTGCAACCATGGCAATCAAGGACGGTTAAAGCGGTATTGTGACTCACGTCGAGCACAGCTAGTTGACCGAAACCATAATCGTTATAGCATTCAAGCGTTCTCAATGCAGTATTCTGACTCAAGTTTAGTGAGGTCACACTGTTGGCATAGCATCTAAGAACTTGTAAAGCAGTGTTCTGGCTCATGTCAATCGTAGTCATGGAGTTCCAAGCACACCACAACTCTTCCAAGGCGACGAAGTAGCCAATGCCCGTGAGGTCGGCAATCTGCTGGCCATTGATATTCATCTCAGTGATGCCGGCAATCTCCGCGTTGGTGAGCACGCCGTCGCTGCCGTAGTCCTGTGCCAGCAAGAAGTTGCGGAAGTTTTTATCGGGAAAGTTTATGGAATCGATAGGCACGCTTGTAAAGACGTTCTCAACGTCCACAGTGACATTCTCAAAAGGCATCGTGAAGGTGTCACCCTCGATGGGCTCACCATTGATGATGAAGAGAATGCTGGCGTCCTGGGGAGGCGTGCCATTGTAGCTGAGGGTGACCTCGGTACCAGCCTGGTAGTATTTCACTTCATTGACAGTGGTGACGGGGCTCGGAGTGGAACTTACATCCTCGGGAAGAGTGAGCGCGTACACGCCCGTGAGGTAGCCAGGCTCGTCGGGCTTGTCGATGACGGCACGACTCATGTCAGTGAACGAGCTGTTATAAGCAGTGCCGTTGCCTCCCACCAGTGCCGAGCAGTTGGAGAACATATTGCTCGATGATGTGACGCTCTCGAGGCTCCATGCCGTGCCGGCATAGATGGTATTAAGTAGAGAGCAATTTTGGAACATAGAGTTCATGTTAGTGACATTGTGAGTGTCCCAAATTGAGAGGTAGAGCTTGGTCAGCTTTGAGCAGCCGTAGAACATGCGGCTCATGTTGGTGACACTCTCGGTGTTCCATCTCGTCACAGGGCAAGAATTAATGCCCGAGCAGCCCTCGAAAAGGGAGCCCATGTTGGTGACTCTAGCAGTGTTCCAGCTCGCCACAGGAATCTGGTAGAGGCTCGAGCAACCTCTGAACATCGCTTCCATGTTGGTGACTTTGGCAGTGTTCCAGTTCGAGATGTTGACCGATGTGGCGCTCGAGCAGTTGCCGAACATAAAGCTCATGTCGGTGACATTGGAGGTGTTCCAGTTTGAGAGAGAAGGTATAGAAAGGCTCGCGCAATTATTGAATAGAAATTTCATGTTGGTCACCTTGCTCACGTCCCAAGTTGAGATGTAGAGCGTGACAAGGTTGATGCAACCGCTGAACATGCCCTCCAAGTTGGTGACTTGGGAGGTGTTCCAGTTCGAGAGGCTGAGCGTAGTGAACCCTGCGCAACTGCTGAACATATAGCTCATGTCGGTGACGCTACTGGTATTGAATACCGATAGATTGATAGAGGACAAATTTAAGCAACGATAGAACATATTACTCATATCTTCTACCTTGCTTGTATTCCAGCCCGAAACGTTGATCGAGGTGAGGGTATGGCATTCGCTAAACATCTCTCTCATATTGGTGACATTCGCAGTATTGAACCCCGACACATCAAGAGTGGTCAAAGCAGAACAATTATAGAACATATTGTTCATGTCGGTGACATTACTGGTATTGAAGTTCGAAACATCGAGCACATCAAGGCTCCAGCATTCAGAGAACATGTGGCTCATGTCGGTGACATTACTGGTGTTTACATTTATTATGTCTATGCTCGTACAATTATTGAACGCAGAGAACATCCTACTGCAGTCGCCAGTGAAACTCACCTCATTGGTGGCGGTGACGCTCTTGACAGCATCTCTAACCACTTCGCTGCCCCAATACATGTCATTACTGTTGAACTCGCCGTAGTTTAGCGAAAGAACACCAGTCACGCTGTTGAAGTTGTAACGGGCGCGGGCGGTGAGGTTGTTGAAGACAGCAATAATCGTGCCCTCGAAATCATTGCCTACATAGTCGCGGATTGTGCCGCTATAGCCCGTGATTCTGAGCGCCGTGCCATGTGGGGCGTCGATGGTGCCCTGGAAGGTGAGCACATTGCTGCCGCTACCCGCCATGTAGGTCATAGTGCCCCAAGAGGTGGTGAGCGTGGGTGTCCCTGATACAATCATAATCTCATTGAAGGGAATGCTCACGGTGAAGGTTCTGCCCACATTGTAAGGCCCTGCCGACACCACAGCGTCGCCATATCTAGATGGCGTTGTAGCATCGACCAAAGCGAGACGCACTTTCAGGTCCTTGAAGTCCCAGTTGTCACCGCCCGAGCCTGCAGCATCAAAGCGGATGTTGAGGTTGTTGACGGTTGGCGACAAATTCAACGAACCAGTATTTGAGGCATTATAGGAAGAAGACTGGTACTTCTGCTGGTAGAGGTGGCTGTCGTCATAGTCGAACTCATAGTGACTGATGCCGGCAGCTAATTCAGCCGCCTTGTCAACATAGTTGTAGCGGTGCGGGAAGAACTGATGATGCGCATCGCTCATCACGCTGCCGCTGTTCTCATAGCTCAAGATGAAGCAGGCTTTGTACAATGAGGTGGATGGGTCGTTGACAGCACCATTCGGGTCGTTGCCGTCGTAGGTCGAAGAGTTGTCGGCAAGGATTTGGATGTACTGATATCCGTCCTGCTCCTCCTTCTGGGTGAAATAGACGGTGGCATACATCTTGTAGCCCACGCTGTTGAGGTAGGTGCGCAAACCTGAATTGTTGTTGAAGAGGCTGCTGGTGCTCACGGTGTGAACACCCTGGCTGTAGCCAGCATCAGTGACCTGGACCCAATTTGACGAGGAATAGGACACATCAAGGTACTTGTTGCCGCTGCCACTCTGGATGCTGCCGCTGTTGTTGAAATATACTAGGTCGGTGACACTCTTGTTGAGGTAGGAGTTTGAGACCTTATAGTTGCTTCCGTAAATGATGTCACGGTCTTTGTAGGCGAGTTGGGAGCCGTTCTTGTCAAGTACCTCGAAGCGGTAGGTGCGCGAGGTGGAACTCTGGTAGCGATATGGCAAGGCCAACAATGTGACTGAAGTCTCCGAGACCGTGACAGCCATAGAGTCAACGCCAGCGGGGAAGTTAAGTTCGTCGCTGACAGCGGTGAAATGCACTCCGGCAAGCGCCGAGAGACTCACAGTGCGGTAGCGTACCGTCTGCGCCGGCAGATTGCTACCGCTGCGCTTGATGGTGAACGTGTTGCCGCTGTTTGTCACGGTGAACGATTGCGCCCAAGCCGTGAAGCCCACAAGGCAAGCCACAAACGCAAGCATGGTGATCAGTAGTCTTTTCTTCATAACATATAGTTTTTTAATTGAATAAATTGCAAATCAAAGTTTTTTTTCGGTATTTTCGGCAAAATTAGTAAAATAATTCAAGAAAAACAAAAAATATAAAAAAATAACCACAAATTTTCACGAATTATCATTGATGCTCTTGCGGTCTCATTTTACCATACAACCACTAGAGGGTGTGTCAAAATTCGATATTTGTAGCAGTTCCCCCTCTAAGATAGAGGGGGCAAGGGGGAGTATGATAGGCACAAGAATTTGAAATATTGTTGATTGTCAGCACATTCGACACTTCCATACTCCTCCGCCCTTCGGGCACATCCTCTATCTTAGAGGAGGAGTTTTCATTAGATTCCACATTTTGACACACCCTGCCATGAGAGCGCGACATACACACAGTGCGCCCCAACTCTTCGAGCTGGAACGCACAATGTGTTTAGATTAAATGCTCACGTTCGCAAGGCATTGAGCAAGCTCTGCTTTTCTCACTTAATCGCATTTTTCGCACACCGCCAAGTCTCCGACTTGTCTTAATAAGGTCAGCCTCCGGCTGAATCGTGCATCCTGCATGGATGAAGGCGCACCCCAGTTATGCTTTGTGCATTATGAATTTTGCATTAACAAAGACGCAGCCCAACTCTGAACTATGAACTGTGAACTCTGAACTATTTTTTGTTTCCCAGCAGGATATTATAAATCACCGTGATGTCGGTAGTTGTGATGAATCCGTCGCCATCCACGTCGCTGGTGTCGATGTAGGTCTCGTCGCCGTTGAGCAGATAGTTGTAGATGGCGGTGATATCCACCGTGGTCACATATCCGTCGCCGTCAACGTCGCCATACACATGGTCGTCTCCCGAAAGCGTCAGAACCTCTATCATATTGGACCAGCTGCTGAACTCGCTGCCGTAGAGAGCCTTCACGTCGTAGGCATAGTTTGTCTCGGGCAATAGACCAGTAACGAGATAGTGGTTGGCAGTGATGCCGTCAATCACAACTGTCTCGCCCTCGTTGCTCTGCTCCAAGATATTGCCCTCGTAGATTTCCACACCCGTGATTACCACACGTTTCTTCTTGACAGTAGTGGCAAATCTGATCTTTTGCCCTGCCTCTTCGGCGCAGTCAAGCACTACGATGAAGCTTCCCTCATCGCTTGTTGGGACGGTCAACGATTCGCTATTGTCGCCGCAGCTCACGGTGAGCGGGCAATCAGTGTCGGTGTCGTAGGCGCGTGCTGTGAATTTCACGCTCACCTTGCCACCACTACTCGACAGGTCAAAGGCAGGAGTTTGCAGAATACCATTATAGTTGGTAGCACCTAATCTTATGCCGCCAACAGCTTGATATATATAACTTCCTGCCCAACCAGAATTGTCGGTGTAATTATTGACAGAGCTGGCGATATTAGTGGTGCTTTCCTTTGTGCACTTCGCAAAGGTCTCAACAAAGAACGAAGTTACCGATGCCATCTGCTTGATGCGCAACGAGTAGCTGCTGGCAAAGGGACATGGATCCCAATTTGCGGTGAACGAGGTGCCGGCAATGCCAGTGGCTTCGTTGGCGTGAGGTGCCACGATGTTGACAGTAGCAGTGCCGGTGAGAGCAACAGTCAGGCTCTCGGCGCCTGGGCTGCTAATAGTAATAGTGCCATTGTGATTGCCAGCGCTAGTAGGCGCATAGGTCACTATAGCAGTCACATAATAGCCGTTGGCAAGGTCGCCAGCAGCGATAGTGGTTGGGCTGATAGTGAACACTTCGTTGTCGGAGGTGAGTGTCACGTCATCATTAAGGAACTGTCCATAGACTCTAAAGCCCTTGGTCGCTGTGCCTCCGGCGTAGGCAGTAATGTCGAGTGATTCGCTGCTCACACTAAGGGTAGGCGTTTTTGGCTCGGCAACGCCATTCACGCTGAGCGAAACTTGCTCGGCACCAGCGCTGTTGAGATTAATGGTCGCCGAAGTGCTGCCAGCGGCTGTCGGCATGTACTTGATAGTGAGTGTTGCGCCAGCCATTATCTCAGCGTTGGTGAAGCTTGTGGGCTCTACACTATAGATGCTCGGACCAACCACGCTAACGCTCACGCCCTGAGTGAGGTTGCGGCCTTCAAGGTTCACTGTGGTGGTGATAGTGTCGCCCACATATCCGCTCATGTTGAGTTCGGTTTTATTGGCTATAATCCTTGGCATAACGCTTTGTTGCAGAGCATAAGAAATACCGTCAAGAGCATTAATAACGCCATGGCCACGCTGCTTGGCTGGGCTAGTGGGATTGGTAATGAAATCAGTATAGGGCGAAGCACTATTGGCAATAACATCTTTAACACCATTGACATCAAGTTCGGGGTAGGCTTGCAGATACAGTGCCACTACGCCGGCGGCGATAGGCGTTGACATCGAGGTGCCGCTCATCTCGCCCCATTTATGGGTACGGCCATTATAAGACACAGAATAAGATGTTCCATACTGACTATTATAGGAGTCATAGCCGTTGAGCGCAGAAATCACATAGTGGCCAGGAGCGGTGATAAATGGGTGGTCATCTCCCTTGACATCAGTGCCGTAGCTTGAGAAATAGGCCACATCGTTGATGCTGTAAGGGGAATTGTAGCTAGAACGCGAAGCCATAGCTCCAACGCTGATGGTCTTGCTGCCGCAGATGTCGTCGCTCATAGTTCCGTCGGCCTGTCCCAAGGTTAATGTATATCCGCTTACTTTTCCTGAAGCAGCGATTCTCGAAGCATGTCCAGCGTCACACCATGCGTCGATGGTGTTGCCAGCTGTGCTGGTCACCATATATGTGAGGCGGTAGTTGCTTAATTTCGCACCTGTCATGGTGGGATGAATGTAAATATTCTTACGGTTGTTAGAAGAACTGAAAGAAATTTCCACCGAACTTGAACTATTGAAGAAGGTGCCAAAGTCGTTCAACGTGGTGCTGCTGGTAATCTCATCACTAGTGTAAAGTATGCTGCCGGTGCTTCTGTTCACCACAAGCACTCTGAGCTTGAGCTGGTCGTTAGTTCTGCCCCAGATGTCCATAATGGCATTGCCATAATAAGATGAGCCACCCACGTTGGCACTACCAGTAGAGGACTCGTGCATGATGACAAAGGCATCGGTCTCGCTTGAGAGCGTCTTCTTGGCATAGCCATTGACATCGGCCTCGTTGCCCGAAGAGAGCAAAATCACTGCACCATATTGGGTTGCTACTTGGTCGTAAGCGCGGCAGATGTAGCTTGAGCCGTCGTGAGGGCCAGTGTTGGAACCCAAACTGATGCTGATTACGCATGGCTTGCCTTGAGTTTTGGCATAGTTGGCGATGTATTTCGCGCTATTGACAATGGCAGTTTGGCTCAAGTTGTCACCAAGTCCACACAATACCAAATCACAGTCAGGAGCCATACCGGCATAGTTGCCTACCTCTGAGCCGCCGGCGCAGCCGCTGGTGTGGGTGCCGTGGCTCTCAGCAGTGTAGTCGGTGGTGAGAACGGCAATCTGCGCGGGGGTAGTGTAATGATAGCCAGGAAGTGTGGTGCTGCCCACCTGTGGCGCGGTGCCGCCGTTGGCTTCGGTGGCGTTTGGCATATACACGGCTTTGATGCGGTTGTTGCCCGAAGCATCGAAAAACGCGCGGTGGTTGAAGTCCATGCCTAAGTCGATGACACCCACTACAACTCCCGTGCCACGGTAGTTCTGTGGTAGTCCGTTGCTAGTTCCGTTCCATGCCTTAACGGCTTTGGTGACATTCTTGGCTTGGTCGGTGTACTTCTGTGCAATCTGCGCGATGGCAATCTGCTTCACACAGTCGAGGTTTGCCACTTGTTCAACCTTGTTGATGGGAACGAGAGCTGTTACCAGGTCATCGAAATCGCCAGTGATAGTCACTCCCATCGCCTTGAGCTGGTCTGTGGATTTACCGTTGAGCAAAATGAAGCAGTCCATGTACTCCACGCCATTCACTGCCTTTGTTTTGCTAAACAGTTTCTTGTCAGCCTGCTGAGCTACGCCATTGGCATAGTTGTTCAAGAATAGCTTAGTTGGCGCACTAATCTTGTCGTTGGCGACCATCGCCAGCGACAACATCAATGCCATTAATAGAATTAGTCTTCTCATTGTAATAAAGTTATTTGATGGTTATTATATTCACAAAAATTGCCATAGAACAAAATAACTTACAAAAATAGAAAAAATAACAACATTAACACCGATAAAAACTTTTTTTAACGACTTCCACCACCTAAAATGAGACAAATGGGGTCAGACCCCATTTGTCTCATTTTTGATAAATCCAAGCGGATTAAACTAAGAATTACGCATTAGTTAACGCCCAGAAGGATGTCGTAAACAGCTGTGACATCGGCAGCTGTGATATCGCCGTCGCCGTTTTGGTCGCCATTGACGATGTGTGAGCTGTCGTTGTTAAGCATGAAGTCGTAAAGCGCAGTCACATCGGCAGCGGTGACATTGCCGTCGCCGTTCACGTCGCCGGGAACATCCTGACTCAAAGGAGCGTT
>JAFYYG010000066.1 GCA_017557625.1 Muribaculaceae bacterium | reverse complement strand
TAAGCCACTGGATCTGACATACGACAACGGTCAGGCATTTATGGTTCCCGAGGGTGAGTACACATTCACTGTAAATCTCGAGCAAATGACCCTCACTATTGAAGGAACCATCACCGGCATCGAGACCATCAACGCTGCCAATAACGTTAAGAGCGGACGCTACAATCTCCTTGGCCAGCCAGTTAACGAGAACTACAAGGGTATCGTTATTGAGAATGGCGTGAAGAAAATTCAAAGATAATTGATTCCGTTCATTCCCGATTGACTCTTTAGTGAAAGACATTTATAAGGGTATTCGCTTCACAAGGTGAATACCCTTTCTTTTTTGTAAAAAATGAAGAGAAGGGGATGGTTCCGTTTTCTTCATTTAAGTGAAATTTGGGGTTTGGGAGAAGCAAAAATACTAATCCCCGCTTTTTCTCGTTATAATAAATAATGAGAAATATAATAAGGAAAATTGCCTTGCTCTTGGTACTTGCCACTACAGCATTGGCGATGAACGGACAAATTAAAATCACGGGAACGGTTGTCGATGAGTTTGACAGCCCTATTGAGTTTGCCTCAGTTCGCATTCACGGCACCATGCTTGGTGTTAACACCGACTTGAACGGCAAATATGAGATAACCGTTCCACAAAAGGACACCATCGAGGTAGTGTTCTCATGCATAGGCTACAGCGATGTCAAGCGCCGTCTCATCAAGCCCGTAAGTCCAGTGAACCTAAGCCCCAAGCTATACAAGAGTACTGTAGAGCTCGAAGAGGTACAAGTCACAGAATACAAGAAGCAGACCAACACGATGCAGGACATCGATGTTGAAATTGCCAAGATGACCCCTAGCGCCAGCGGCAACACCGTGGAGAACGTGATCACCACTCAAGCGGGTGTGAGCAGCAAAAATGAGATGAGCGCACAGTATATGGTGCGTGGAGGCACCTATGACGAAAACAGCGTCTATATCAACGGCATCGAGGTATATCGCCCGCAGCTTGTCACCAACGGACAACAGGAGGGATTGAGTATCATCAACGGCGACATGGTGCAGAAGGTGGCATTCTCCACCGGTGGTTTCAACGCCGAGTACAGCGACAAGATGTCGAGCGTGCTTGATATCACCTATAAAGAGCCACAGAGCTTTGAAGGCAGCTTGAATGCCAGTCTTCAAGGCGGCTCACTCACTCTCGGTCACAGCACAGGAAAGTTCTCGCAGATGCACGGTGTGCGCTACAAGCGCAACTCGTCGATGCTCGGCTCATTGGAGTCGAAGGGCGAGTATGACCCTCAGTTCTTTGACTACCAGACCCACATTGTGATAAAGCCTAGCAAGAAGTTCAAAGTATCGCTGCTGGGCAACGTGTCAATTAACGACTACCGCTTCACCCCTGCCAACCGAGAGACAAGTTTCGGCACCTCGACCAACGCAAAATCGTTCCTCGTGTATTTCGACGGTCAGGAGAAAGATAAGTTCCACACCTACTTTGGAGCACTTCAGTTCAACTACAAGTTCAACGACAAGGGCACCGACCTCACGTTAACCGGTAGTGCCTACCGCACCGACGAGCTTGTGGCCTACGACATCCACGGCGAGTACTGGCTCGACCAAGCAGGCACCAGCGGTGAGGAGAGCGTGGGCGGCGAGCTGGGTGTGGGCAAATATCACGAGCATGCCCGCAACCGCTTGAAAATAAATGTGTATAGTGCATCGCTAAATGGAAATATAGGTCTTAACCACAACAATATCAGTTATGGCCTTCAGCTACGCCACGACGTGTTCTATGAGCGCTCACGTGAGTGGCAATGGCGCGACTCGGCGGGATACTCGCTGCCGCACATCCCCAATGAGGTCAATGTCATATACAACATGAGTTCGAGCAACGACCTAAGCGCCAACCGCTTCTCGGCATTCGTCCAAGACACTTACAAGCTCTATTCGGGTGCTGGCGCCTTCACCTTCAACGTGGGCGTGCGTTACAGCTACTGGGACTTCAACAAAGAGTCGCTCATCTCTCCACGTTTCAGCATTGGCTATGTGCCTGAGCGCAACAACCGCTTTGCCATAAGACTTGCTGGTGGATTGTATTACCAGTCACCGTTCTACAAGGAATACCGCATCCAGACTATTGACGAATACGGAAACTCGGTGATAACGCTCAACCGCGACATCAAGTCGCAGCGAAGCATCCATGTTATACTCGGCGGCGACTACTCGTTCCGAGCACTGAACCGCCCCTTCAAGCTCACCGCCGAGGTGTATTACAAGAACCTGAGCAACCTTATTCCCTACGAGGTTGACAATCTCAAGATGAACTACAGCGGTGAGAACTCATCTAAGGGCTACATCGCTGGTCTCGACTTCAAGATTTTCGGACAGTTTGTGGAAGGTACCGACTCATGGATCAGCTTCTCGCTGATGAAGACGCAAGAGGACCTCAATGGCGTGAAAGTGCCACTGCCTACCGACCAGCGCTATAGCGTGGCAATATTCTTCACTGACTATTTCCCTAAGTACCCGCGCATCAAGTTCAGCCTCAAGGGCATCATAAGCGATGGTCTTCCCACCACTGCCCCGTTGCGCACCCGCGACGAGGGCTACTTCCGCCAACCGTCATACAAACGTGTAGATATTGGTTTGGCCTATCTTTTACTCGGCGAGGACCACAAGCCAGCATCGGGATTCTTCAGTCACTTCAAGAGCATATGGCTGGGCCTTGACGTGTTCAACTTGCTAGACATCAGCAACGTGAGTAGCTACTACTGGGTTACCGACGTGAACCGCATCCAGTATGCCGTGCCCAACTATCTCACCCGCCGACAGTTCAATGTGAGACTGACAATGAATTTCTAAGTGAGGAGAGAACAAGAGAACAAGAAGACAAGAAAAAGATATATTAACTCATTAAAATCAAAAGACATTATGGCAAAACCATTTGTAATCGGAATCGACATGGGCGGCACCAACACCGCTTTTGGCATCGTTGACGCTCGCGGTACTGTTATCGCCAGTAGTTCTATCAAAACTGGCAAACACTCAAAGATTGAGGACTACATTGATGAACTCTACACCGAAATCAACCGCATCATCGTGGCTAACGATGCAGAGGGAAAAATCAATGGCATAGGCATCGGCGCGCCTAACGCCAACTACTTTACCGGCGTGATAGAAGACGGCGTGAATCTGCCTTGGCCAACTCCAATACCCCTTGCCGACCTCATCACAAAAAAGTTTGGCATCCCTTGCGTAATCACCAACGACGCCAACGCTGCCGCTATCGGTGAGATGACCTACGGCGCAGCTCGCGGTCTCAAAGATTTCATCATGATAACCCTCGGCACTGGTGTGGGAAGCGGTATTGTGGTTAACGGACAGATGGTTTATGGCCATGACGGCTTTGCTGGTGAACTTGGACACGTGATTATGAAGCGCAACAACGGTCGCGTGTGTGGCTGCGGACGCACTGGCTGCCTTGAGGCTTACTGTTCGGCAACAGGTGTGGCACGCACAGCCCGCGAGTTCCTCGAAATCCGCGACGAGGAGTCGCTGCTGCGTGACTACGACATCGAGAGCATCACCTCTAAGGACGTGTATGACTGCGCTGTAAAGGGCGACAAGCTTGCTATCGACATCTTCAACTACACAGGCACCATCCTCGGTGAGGCACTTGCCGACTTCGTCACCTTCTCAAGTCCTGAGGCTTTCGTAATCTTTGGTGGATTGACCAAGAGCGGCGACTACATCATGAACCCCATACGTGAAGCCTTCGACAAGAACATCATGAAGGTGTTCAAAGGCAAGGTGAAAATCCTCATCAGCGAGCTCAAAGAGAGCGATGCCGCCGTGCTCGGCGCATCAGCACTAGGCTGGGAGATTAAGGAAGACTGATAATAAGTTTCAAGTTATAAGGGTTAAGTGTTAAGTGCATTAGATGCTTGACACTTTGCCCTTTATTTTGTTTTTACACATTTCTATCCTACTGCCTTGAAAAAGAAGATTTTTCTATACACGACAGGTGTTATTTTGGTGCTGGCGGGAGCGCTGCTGCTTTATGTGCGTGCCAATGAGCCCGCACTGCCCGAGCACGTGATTGCTGCTCATGCTGGCGGCAATATCGACTCGCTAACCTACACCAACAGCCGCGAGGCGGTGGAGCATGCCATTGCCTGCGGAGTTAAATACATTGAGCTTGACATCGTGGTATCGCCCGAGGGTGAGCCACTGGCGTTCCACTCCAGCGATGACATGATTGACACCATTTATTCATGCGACCCACCACATATCGGCGAGTTCACTGCCGCACCACTGCGAGGCAAGAACGGCAAGACCTACACCCCCCTCACCTGGCGGGAAATCAACGAAATATTCCTTTCTCATCCCGACCTCATCTTCGTCGTTGACAAGACCGATGACCCTGCCATCCTCGAGAAATACTTCCCTAAACTCAAAGACCGCATGATTGTAGAGTGCTTCTCGATACAGCGCTACAAGGAGGTCACAAAAGCCGGCTTCAAGCAGGCAATGCTCAGCGAGGAGGCCTTCACACCAGGCACAGTGATTTGGCAGGACATCAAACACCTGTTCTGCAGCGACGAACCACGTATAGAGATGGTGACGATGGGCCGCGACACTTACAACAGTAGCCGCTCTACACGATGGTTCATTAAGATCTGCAACATCCCCATGGCAATGTGGAGTGCCACCGACCCCCACCGCGCCACTGAGATGTTCAACAAAGTGCCCCAAGTACGAATGCTTTACACCAATGAGGTAAGTCATAAGTAGGGACAAGGCGTGCCTTGGTTAAGTGTTTACAGCCATGTATCAAGTGATTATGCGCATTCATAGTCATTCCCAGCCATTCCTAGCCACTCCTATCAATAAAAAAATGCACCCGCGATGCGAGTGCATTTTTTATTTATGTAAGAAACAATTACTTAACAATAACTTTCTTGCCGTTGTTGATGTAGATGCCAGGAACGCTTGGCATGCCATTGAACTTAACACCCTGGAGGTTGTACCAGTTGTTGTCAACCTTATCGGTAGCGATGGTCTCAATAGCAGTGTTTTCTGACTCGGTAACTTCCAAGAAATAATTACCTGCCTTGTCAAGCTCAAAAATCTTAAGCGTGAAAGTACCTGCATTCTCCATACGGAAGTTTGCACCGTCGCACAAAGTGATAGGAGCACCCATCAAGTCGCTATTGATCAGGAAGTAACCAACACCGTTGGCATCCTCGCCACCAAGCCATGTCCAGCCACCGTCCTCAGTAGGAACGATAACCTTGAACTCTGCGCCTGCCTCAAATTCTACGCCGTCAGCGGTAAGAACACCGTCAACATCCTCAAATGCTACGCGGCCACCACCTTCGCCTTGATTCCAGTCGTTGAAAGAACCAACCAAGTAAGCCTCGGTAATCTCATCATTTGGTTCCTCTTCTGGTAAAGTGAGCTCGTAGGTCTTGAAGAAGTTGCCAGGGAAGTACTGATAAATGATAGCCTTAGTGGGGCTAACAACCTCAGCGTTGAGCCAGTTGCACTGGAAGCCATTGGTTAAGAAACCAGCCTCCTCAGAAACAAATGCGATAGGTTCATCAGCACCCTTCTCGGCGATAGCCCAAGCGTTGCCGTAGTTAGGCAGAGTGGTGTAGAGAACCAGATCCTTGCCGCCAAATGCGAATGGGAAGCAGCCGTTGGTAGCGCCCTTGTTAGGCAGAGTGAAGTTAACGCCAATGAAGCCGTCCTCGTCCTCGTTCATTACCAGGTCAATGGGTTGAGCGTTGCGGGTCCACAGCATGTAGCGTCTCTCACCATCAACAGTATAGTAGGGGTTAACCACTGTAGAGCTGGTTGGATTAAGAGCTGCGCCGTCAATTGGGAACAGAGCGATATGGTCGCCATCGATCTCACCCTCAACGAAAGGCACCTTCAGGATACCGGTAGATTTGGCTGTTACAAGCCAAAGAATACCCTCTTCCATTACGTTGCCTTCAACAAAGCCGAAGAAGTCGCAACGACCATTCTCTGCCTCAAAGTCAGCAAAGATGTTGGCCTCAACATCAATTGGGGTATTACTGCCAACAGGGAAAATCTTCATGATAACAGTGTCACCCATGAAGCTGCCAGGCCAGCTGTTGTCAACGCGTGCGATGATGTTGCCTGCCTCGTCGCGAGTGATTGCGGGCCAAGAAGCGGTAGCACCAGTCTCGAGGGTGCCAATCAAAGAGCCATCTTCAGCGTTGAAGGCATTGATTTGGCCAAGCACTTTGTCCATAACAACAAATGCGCCGTCCATGCCGAAGCCCTGACGGTTGTTAGCTTTGTCAGTAGGCACATTGTTAGTGCTAGTTACTTCAGTGAGTGTGAACTCCTGAGCGCTCATCGTGAATGCAGCAAAGAAAGCTGCGAGAAGTAAGAATTTCTTCATAATAGCTGAAATTTTGGTTAATAAAAAAGTTAATAACTAATTATCATTTTAAGTGTTAATAAAAGCAGACAGTCATTATTCCGCCTAATCAACTAACAAAAGTACACATTATTTTAATAATGGCAAACAATTTTAAAGAAAAAAACAGAAAAACCACCAAAAACAATAAGCAAGGGACTAAAAAGTCCCTCTCAATAGCCTTTTAAGGCTGAACTAAATCTGGTGCGTACGGGTCTTGACTGATGCGGTCCACATAGTCCCAGAAGAACTCGTTGATCATGTAAAACTCATTCTGTCCCTGCATCATCTCAAATCGCCGCTTCATGTCGGGATAGCGCTCAAGGAGGAACAGTAGATAGTTTTTATCTACTAAAAAAACTGTTTTGTTCTCAAGGTCAATGACAAAGTGGGCTACATCGGCAATTCCCATGGGGTATTCAAACACACTGCTGCGCCCCACTCCCACATAGTACTGCAGATTCTCGAAGTTGTCTATCTCGGCGCCAAGATAATCTATCTCGGTAGCGATATACTGGAAAAAAGCAATCTTCTCGCAGAAATATAGAGGCAGATAGTCATTGAAATACTTGTTGTAGCCGCCTTGAAAATTGTCTTTAAGATACTTGCTATTGACGAGCCACACCGAGTCACCGATTGCCACCGCCACACTCTGCTTCTCAATCATCTTCGACAGCGGCTTGCGGTCTTTCTCGGTGGGTTTGAACTTATACTGGAAAGGCGAGTAGATTTCCACATTGGGGTTGACCGCTATCGTGTCGGGGCCCTCATAGAAGATAGAATGCCACGAGTTATACACCATGAGCGTGTCGGTGCCCTCGTCGTGCTTGCGGTCGGTAAAATACTGCGCTTGAGCCATGCCGCTGAACATAGCCACAAGAAGCATTATAGATAATATTCTAAACGAGATTTTCATAACATTCAACGGTGATAAAGATGAATTTGAATTATGTATTAAAAAAAAAGAGAACCAACTGCTGCTGTGGCACTTGGCTCTCCTGTTGTGACTCCTGCAGGATTCAAACCTGCAACCTTCTGATCCGTAGTCAGATGCTCTATTCAATTGAGCTAAGGAGCCATCATTTCTCATTTTGCGGTTGCAAAGTTAAGCACTTTTTTTGATATGGCAATACTTTTTCGCCACTTTTTTCAAAAAAAATTTCATCTACCTCCGCATTGCTTTATGCAGCAACAAGTTAGAGCAGCCACGTTGCCACAGCCCAAGCCGCAAAAATTGCGAGGGCTATAACAGTGGGCACAGCCAGAGTCTTGTAGTCAACAATATAGTAAGTGGGTTTTGGAGCGTCAATCTTCTCGGGCTTCTCCTCGGCAACCGCCAGTTTGTGCTCGTCGATAGGCTCAACCGTTTCTTCCACTTCGTTGTATAAATTAGCTTTCATATCCTAATTTTCTTTGTTGGTTAATGAAGTGCAAATTTACACAGTTTTTTTTTATTATCACACCTTTTTTACTAAAAAAATGATTTCTTTTTACTACTTTTGCACCGCAAATGAGACGTTCTATAAATTGCTTGAGTCATATTAGGATTTATTGCTGAGTAGATATTGGTTTAAATGCGAAGACATAGTAGCGGGCTACAGGTCGAGCATTTGAAACAAAATATGCCAGCAAGAAACCAAATATGACCAATAATAAAAAAGAACATATCGGGAATTTATAGAACGTCCCTAAAAACTACTACCTTATGATTTCATTTTTGATAAGCATCGCTGCCCTGGTATTGGGGTATTTGATATATGGTCGCGTGATAGAGCGCATTTTCGGTCCCGATGACCGCAAGACACCAGCCCTAGCTCACCCCGATGGAGTGGATTATATTGCCATGCCCACGTGGAAAGTGTTTATGATTCAGTTCCTGAACATCGCCGGCACTGGACCCATTTTTGGTGCCATTATGGGCGCATGGTTTGGCCCCGCGAGCTACCTGTGGATAGTGCTGGGCTGCATCTTTGCCGGCTCGGTTCACGACTACCTGAGCGGCATGATGTCGCTGCGCCACGACGGTGCCAGCCTTCCTGAGCTGATAGGCAAATACTTGGGCAAGGCCATGCGCATCATAATGCTTATATTCTCGATGCTGCTACTGTTGATGGTAGGCGCGGTATTCGTTTATAGTCCCGCCTTGATACTTGCTGGCATTGGCGGCAACGAGAAAATGTGGTTTATAATCATATTTGGCTATTACATCATTGCCACCCTGCTACCCATTGACAAGATTATCGGCAAGATTTATCCTGTCTTTGCCGCAGCACTGATATTCATGGCGATAGGCTTGTTTGTTTGCCTTATCATCAAGATGCCTGCCATCCCCGAGATTTGGAACATCAGCAGCATGGACACCTGGATGACAGCTCAAACCCATAACGGAACCGACCTGTTGGGCATGAAAGCCTATTTAACAAAGAACACCCTCTTCCCTGCAATGTTCATCACAATTGCCTGTGGTGCCATCAGTGGTTTCCATGCCACTCAGAGTCCACTTATGGCACGCTGTCTCAAGAGCGAGAAACTAGGACGACCTGTGTTCTATGGATCTATGATTACCGAGGGTTTTGTGGCGTTAGTATGGGCGGCCGTGTCATCGTGGTTCTTCTATAGCAGTGGCTGGCGCGACGTTCTGCCACAAGATGCCGTAAACGAATTCCTCGCACAAGTGGGCAACACCGACGGAAAGACTCTTATCCAATATTTCAATCCGCCAGCAGTGGTGAAATTGGTGTGCAGCAGCTGGCTTGGCATTGTGGGAGGCATCTTGGCGATGCTCGGCGTGGTGGCGGCACCCATCACCAGCGGCGATACCGCATTGCGCAGCGCAAGACTGATTATCGCCGACTTCCTGAAATTTGACCAAAAGCCCATCGCCAAGCGTTTGATGATTGCTGTGCCTATGTTTGCGGCGGTAATACTACTACTCATCTGGCAGCAAGCCAATCCCAATGGTTTCAACGTGCTGTGGCAGTACTTTGGCTGGTCTAACCAGACCCTCTCGGTGTTCACTTTGTGGACCATCACCATCTTCCTGCACAAGTACAAGAAATGCTACTGGGTAACCCTTATCCCTGCCATCTTCATGACAGTGGTGAGCGCAACGTTTATTATCCAGCAAATTATAGGATAAGTATATGAAAATCAGAATAGCAATTGCTTTAACCATCATTGCATTATACGCTTCCCCTCATGCCACAGCGCAAGAGTTTGAGCCAAACGATGAGCCCAAGAGTGAATTGTCTGTGGGCTATGGAATTGTGAGCTCATCTAATGTTCTTGACGTGTTTTCAAATGTGGTCGGCGCAATATTTGGAGCACGTTTTCAGAACGAGAAATTCATAGGTCCATTCTCTGCCGAGTATTTCTACCATGTAACACCATTGATTGGTGTGGGAGGTATTGGCGTTTACAATCATCACAAACAAGATGTGATACAAAAAGAACAGGTAACAGGCAAGCGCACCAGCGATTACTTCACAATCATTCCTGCTGTGAAATTCAACTGGCTACGTAAGCCAAATTGGGGAATGTACTCTAAAATTGGAGCCGGATACACTTACGGCAGCTTCAAAACCACCGGAAAAGACTCTAACGGCAACGACACTAAGGAAAACAACGACTGCCATCTCTTCAATTTCCAAGTTTCGCTCGTTGGTGCAGAAGTTGGCAACCGCAACCTACGCGGATTCGTTGAACTCGGATTCGGAGAGCAAGGTGTGCTGTCGGGCGGCATCAGACTAAGATTCTAAACAACACAAAACGACGAAAAGGAGTTGGTTCCTTTTCATCATTTTTGCATCATGTCCTAATTAAAGGTATTTTGCTGTCACTGAATCGTGGCACTCAGGCATACCTGCCGGCGCGCCTGAATAGATGATGGTGCCGCCGTCCTCGCCTGCCCCTGGTCCTAATTCTATCACATGGTCGGCAGCTTTGATTACGTCGGTATTGTGCTCCACCACATAGACGGTGTTGCCCTCGTCAACCATCTCGTTGAAGAGATCGATGAGATGATGCACGTCCTTGAGATGCAGACCGTCTGTGGGTTCGTCGATGATGAAGATGCCGCGCTTGCCGCCATTCTCTTCGGGCGAAGTGTAGGCTTGCAGATAAGAGGCGATTTTCATGCGCTGCAACTCACCACCCGAGAGGGTGCTCAGCGCCTGATTAAGATGCAAATAGTCGAGCCCCACAATCATCAATGGCCGCAGTTTTTCCTCTATTGATGTTCCTGCGAAGAACTCGCTGGCGCGTCGCACCGAGAGGTCCATCACCTCGGCGATGTTCTTGCCGTCGAGGGTGTATTGCAAAGCCTCTTTCGAGTAACGCAGTCCACCGCACGCCTCGCAGGTGGTCTCGATGTTGTCCATAAACGCCATCTCCGAAATCACCACTCCCTTGCCGCCGCACACCGGGCAGCCACCCTTGCCGTTGAATGTGAAATACTGCCCCTTCATCTTGTGGGCACGGGCAAAACGCTTGCGGATGTCGGGAGCCACATCCATATAGGTCGCCGGCGTGGAACGCAGACTCACACCAATATTTTTCTGACTGATATAGACAATACCATCAAGATTGTTTCGGAAGCACTCCATGAGCGAACTCTTTCCCGAGCCCGCCACACCAGCCACCACAGCAAATATACCGAGTGGCAGGTCTATGCTCACGTTCTTGAGGTTGTGGAGCGAGGCGTCACGCAGGGCAAAGTATCCCGACGGCTTGCGGGGCGAGGTATTGAACTCGCCTCGCTGACTCAGCATCTGCCCTGTACTGGTACCACTATGAAGCAGTTGGTCGTAACTGCCCTCAAAGATTATCTGTCCTCCCCTACTCCCCGGACCTGGACCGAGGTCAACGATGTGGTCGGCAATGACAATCATCTCTTTGTGATGCTCCACGAGCAGCACGGTGTTGCCAGCGTCGCGCAATCGCCGCACAGAGTGCTTCATCTTCTCGATGTCGTGGTCGTGAAGGCCTGTGCTGGGTTCATCGAGGATATAAAGCACGTCGGCGAGCGACGAATTGATATATTTGGCAATCTTGCAACGCTGCGCCTCACCGCCCGAGAGAGTGCCAACGGCACGGTCAAGGCTCAAATAACCAAGTCCTATCTCCTCAAGCGCTGTCAAGCGCGCGCTGATAGCCTTCTTCAAGTCAACCGCCAATGGTGAAGTGAGAGCTTTTATCCACTGATTGAGTTTAGTTATCGACATGGCGCATGCCTCGGCGATGTTGATGTCATCAATTTTGCACGAGAGCACACGGGGGCTCAGGCGGGTGCCAGCGCAGTCGGGGCAAACGCCCATGTTGAGCATTGGATTGAGCACGGCGGCATGGAGCAGACCTTCCTCGCTGTTGATGATGCTGCGGTACATGCGCGGGATGATGCCCTCATATTTTGCGCTCTTGGGCCAGTTGGACGGCGGGTTCTTGAGGCGAATCTGCGGACTATTAAGGAACAGGTCAAGCTCCTCGGGGCTGTAGTCCTTGATTTTCTTGTCGAGGTCGAAAAGTCCGCTGTGGGCATAGCGTATCCAGCGCCAGCCGCCTTTGCCGAAGGCTATGTAATGGATAGTGTCCTCGTCGTTGAGGCTCTTGTCGAAATCCACTAGTTTGTGGATGTCGAGCTCGCGTATCTCGCCAAGCCCCGAGCATCGCGGACAACTGCCTTCGGGATGGTTAAAACTGAACGACTCGGCATAACCCACCCAGGGCTGCCCCACGCGCGAGAACAGTAGTCGCAGCAGGGCGGCGATGTCGGTATAGGTTGCCACCGTGGAGCGCGAGTTCTGCGCCGGCTTCTTCTGGTCAATGACGATGGCGATGGGCAGGTTCTCAATGGCATCGACATGGGGGCGGCCATACTTGGGAAGATACTGCTGCACAAACGACGGGAAGGTGTCGTTCAACTCCCGCCGCGATTTAGCGGCAATGGTGTCGAGCACCAGCGAACTCTTCCCCGAGCCCGACACGCCAGTGAATACCGTGATTTGATGCTTTGGAATCTCAAGCGACACGTCCTTGAGGTTGTTCTCCCGAGCTCCACGAATTATGATTTTGTCGATGTCCATTATTTTATTGCTTTTGAACTGCAAAGTTACAACATTTTCACAAGCCCACAAACCAAGAACGACTAGGAACAGCTTTCCAAGCCACTCCTAGCCATTCATAGTTATGCTATCTAAAAGTCTTTATTTTATAAACCTCTTTGCAAAGTTGCTGTCTATCGCATGATAGAAGGGTTTCAACGATGGCTCGAGAACCTGGTTGAGCAGTGCCATGAATACTTGCTTATCGGTCTCGGCATATTCAGCGCTATTTGCCAGGAAGTCAATCATCTTGTCATATTCGGCAAAGAGCTTACTACGCACAGCAGCATACTCATCCTTGTTGAGGTTCTTGACGGCGTCATGGCGGAAGGTGCCCACAGGCTTTGAGAAATCAACATTGACAAACTTGCCATTGTAAGCAAGGTCCTCATAGCTGATTACCGCACCTTCGGGTATGGTAACGGTGAACACATATCTCACTGGAAAGACGAGAGTCTTGTCAACCACACCAGTGACCATGTATCTCATTAATGGCACATGTATGCAGAGTTGGCCATTAACCGAAGTGATGATGGGAAGATTGGGCACATACCCCAGCGGAATTATCGCTTGCACAGGTTTGCTGTTCTTAAACTCGTTGAGAAATTTCTCGGTGGAAAACTTTGTTTTCATATCTTTGTTTTTTATTGTCTTTAATTAGTTAATATTCACGCGAAAACTCATTAGCTGGGATAGCAAACTATCATCTGGCGGTCGCCTTCGTTCCAAGCGTTCTCAAACACATCAAGAGGCACCATCTCGCCCTGTCCATTGGGATGTCCCGAATCGTTGAGGATCACCATGGGGTTGTCGGGGTCACTGTTGTCAATGCCAATAACCTCTACTGCGTGGTTGGCACCACTCATTGGAGAGAATATGTCGGTATCTTCTCCATACCAAATTTGTGCTGCATCAACCGATACGATAACCTTGCCACCATCGCTGAGGCACTCTACAATGTCGTCCATCGACTTGTTGAAGCCCATCTCATTATCTATATCATAGTAGTCGAGCATCTGGTTCATGTTGAGAATAGGTGTTCCTTCACCGTCTTCATACCATCCGTTCTCAGTGGCCTCATTGATGAAGTCATCGATATCAATGTCCACTCCAGAGAGTTCCTCTATGACAAACATCTGAGCATAGAGGGCGCAAGGACCATCCTCTCCCTGATACTCCCAATAATCCAACGACTCTTCGGGATCTCCAAGGATCATGTCGGGGTCGGATACTGTAGATGGGTCATATTGCTCCAAATCTGCATAATAAACATCGTCATAGTCAAAATCATAGTCATCGGCGAGTACAACCAGATTGGTTTCTTCATCAAAATCATACATCACATGATAATCGGTAAAACCATCACCAGTTTCGTCAACATAAACCTCGGTGGTGTCGATAATGCCATCGCCGTCGCTATCAAAATGCTTCTCTACAACATCAAGTTGCTCATCTCCATCGGTATCGCTATATACTTTCACATTGTCGTAAACACCATCCTGATCATAATCGTTGTATTTTACCGCTTTGTCAGGCACCATGTCGCCATCGCTGTCTATCTCGGCAAACATGGTGTCCATCTCACCTGAGTTGTTAGTGTCTACTTCCTGAAAAATAGCGTGATAATCGTCAATTCCATCGTTATCAAGGTCAGAATGCACCTCATGTGTCTCGGCATATCCGTCACCGTCCATGTCATAATCAACAATTGTGGTCTCGGTGTGTCCATCACCGTCCATATCAACAAAACTCATCTCCCCTTCTACCTCGTCGGGATCGATGAGGCCTTCCTGGTTGTCCTCATCATAGAATGGTTCATCTAAAAAATCCTGGTTCTCTTCCATGTCTAAGTCTTGATTCTCTAAGTCGAATCCATTGTCTTCGTAGTCAATCATAATTCTATAATTAAAAAGGTTTAACTTTGATTTTCTGTGATTTTTACACTTGCAAAGTTATAGATTTTTTCGCAATTTGTCAAGAATTACATGTGATGATATGACAAGTTATAGGAATTATGTGATTTATTATAGGATTTAGAGTACATCTGGGGCTTGAAACAACAGCCACCGCCCATCACTGAGCGGTGGCTATATCATATAGATGAAAAAGGGTTAGAGATAGGGATTGAGAGGTTAATTCCTAACTATTCCTATCCACTCCTATCTTTACCAGATTATTGTGCGGTCTTGCTCGTCGAGCCACATCTTGGCACCGGGCTTGATGTCGAAGGCCTTGAAGAAGGTGTCGATGTTGCGCAGGGTGGCGTTCACGCGGTACTCGCCAAGTGAGTGCGGGTCGCTCTTGGTCTGCATATAGGCTGCCTCGGGGGTGATGTTCTCGGCCCAGATGCGGCCATAGCTCAGGTAGAAGCGCTGCTCGGGGGTGAAACCGTCGATCTTCTCACCTGCCTGAGCCTGTGGAGTCTTCATGAAGGCATCGTAGGCGATGCGAAGTCCGCCCTGGTCGGCGATGTTCTCACCGAGGGTGAGGTGGCCGTTGGCGTGCTCTCCATTGCCCAGGTCGATTGCGTCGAACTGCTCGGCGAGCTTCTCGGCGGCGGCGTTGAATTTCTCGGCATCCTCTTCGGTCCACCAGTCAACCATGTTGCCCTGATAGTCGAAGGTGCGGCCCTGGTCGTCAAAGCCGTGAGTCATCTCGTGGCCTATCACCACGCCGATAGCGCCATAGTTGGTGGCATCGTCAGCCTTGGGGTCAAAGAACGGAGCTTGCAGGATGGCTGCGGGGAACACTATCTCGTTGTTCAGAGGGTTGTAGTAGGCATTCACGGTTTGTGGTGTCATACCCCATTCCTCACGGTCAACAGCCTTGCCATATTTCTCAAGGTTGCGCTTGGTTGCCCACAGCGAAGCGGCCTTCATATTGTCGTAGAGGGTCTTGCTGGGGTCGATAGTCAGTGCGCTGTAGTCTTTCCACTTGTCGGGATAGCCCACCTTCACTGTGAAGGAGTTGAGCTTCACGAGTGCGTTGACCTTAGTCTGGTCGCTCATCCAGTCGAGACCTGCGATGCGCTCGGCGAGGGCCTTGCGAAGATCATTGATGAGCTTCACCATCTTGTCCTTGCTGTCACCGGCAAAATACTTGTCCACATAGAGCTGACCTACGGCCTCGCCAACCACACCGTTAGGGATGTTCATGGCGCGTTTCCAGCGAGCGCGGCGCTCCTGCTGACCGCTAAGGGTGCGGCCGTAGAAGTCGAAGCTGGTCTCACCCACCTCGTCGCTGAGGTAGTTTGAAGCTCCAGTGATAATCATGCCTGCCACATAGTCCTTGATTTCCTGATCTTTGAGGTTGGTCATCAGGTCGTTGGCAACAGCCATCACCTTAGGTTGCTCAAGAATCACGGTACTGATGTTCTTAACGCCCATCAGCTCGAAATAGCGAGCCCAGTTAATAACGGGATAGTCAGCCTGCAACTGTTCGATGGTACGTGGGTTGTAGAGTTTGGAGATGTCGCGCTGTTCGGCACGGGTCATGCTTGCCTCGGCAAACTTATACTCAATGTCATAGATAGTCTTAGTGGCACGCTGTGCGTCTTTCTTCTTGTATCCGGCGAGCATGAACATCTTGGTGAGATAGTCACGATATTGTTGTTGGATTTTCTTGCTGTCGGCATCGGTCTTGAGGTAGTAGTCGCGGTCGGGCAGACTCATAGAGCCAGCGCTCAGGTACATGGTGTTGATGGCGCTGTTGGCAAGGTCGGCCTCCACACCAATCCCGAAGAACGGATTGCCCAGGTACATGTGCTGATAGGCGATGAACTCGGTTAATGTGGCGCGGTTGAAGCTCGCCAGGTCGGCAAGGTCCTGCTGGATGGGTTGAGTGCCCTCAGCGTTGAGGCGCACACTGTCCATAGCAAGGGCATAGAGGTCGGTAACCTTCTGACCGTTGCTGCCCTTGGCGTGATGCTCGTTGGCGAGGTTGTCGAAGAGCTCCTTGAGCTGGTCGCGGTTCTTCTCTGCAAGTTCGTTAAACACGCCATAGCTGGAATACTCGGGCTTCAGAGGGTTGGCCTTCATCCAGCCGCCACCGGCATACTGATAAAAATCGTCACCTGGATTCACTGTTAAATCCATGTCGGCACGGTTCAGACCGTGCTTCTCGTTCTGGGCACTCACGCTCATCAATGGCAGCAAAGCCACCGCCAGAACCAAGATTTTCTTTAGTCTTGTCATAAAAATAGTTGTTTATAATAAGTTAATATATGGTTGTTCTCGTTACTGTTCAGCGATTATGTTTTTTCCGCTTTATAATCAGACAAACTCAACAAAGAAATTATTTTGCTTCGCCCCGTGTTTTTTAAACAAACAGACATAAAGACAAGTTATGACAGTTTGTTTTGTATGTCAGTATGTCTAAAGCCAACTTTGAATGACACTTGTTCTCAATTCTTTGCAAAAGTAGTTATAATTACTGAATTATAAGCGGTTTTTGAACTATTTTAATTTTCATTCAAGTTTCGCAAGTTGTTAACCTGCTCACTGTTTATAGTTTATAAATCTTCGTTTATCGGAGATTGGGCACTCCACTCTCACCTCTCACCTCTAACCTCTCACCTTCAAGCTTATAAAGTTTTAAAACTTTAGAATCTTGAATTTTTATGTATTAGACGCAACAAAGGGGCAAAAAATTTCACAAAAACCAAACTTTTTTCAAAAATAAACAAAAATGCTACTAAGCGAGACAAAGCTGAGCTTGCTCAAAGCCTTGCGAGCGTGAGCATTTTATCTAAAAATGCAACTAAGCGAGACAAAATCAGTGCAAGGTGAATGAAAGTCCAAACTTGTTTGAGATTTCTGAACCGCAGCCTGATTTATCCAAAGCTGAGCTACGCCGCAGTCTCTTATCTACGGAGTTAAGGAGTTTTGGAGTTTGATTACTCCGCTACTCCATGACTCCTTAGAAATAGCAGAGCGTGAGCATTTTATCCAATAATGCGAATCAACTGCACCAAGGATATCAAACAAAATCAACAAAAGCAGACAAGAATAACAAAAAATGTTGACTTTGTTTTTCTTTGTTGTTTTTGTTTGATTAAGTGAATCAAAGCTGAGCTTGCTCAATGCCTTGCGAGCGTGAGCATTTTACTAAAAAAAACAACGATTTCTTGGCGTATTAGGAAAAAATCACTACCTTTGCACCCGCAATTTCAAAAAGCGAGCACTTGGCTCGCAGTGGAATTGTTGAGTTTTCTACACTCAAGCCTGCGCCTGTGGCGAAATTGGTAGACGCGCTAGACTTAGGATCTAGTAACGCAAGTTGTGTAGGTTCGAGTCCTATCAGGCGCACCATAAAAAGCAAATATCCCGCTGAAAAATCAGTGGGATATTTTTTCGTTTACCCCTTGTGCTTTTCCTTATTATTGTGATTTATTCATAATTAGCCGATATTTGGAACGAACCAGCATGGTTTCATCTTTTGCCTCAATAATATTATTGTTCTGAATTTGTGATTTTATTTGTGTGATTACAAATATTATAAGTATCTTTGCAATTCAATAGATTATTCCACCTTCATTATAACCAATAACACAAAATCATAATCTCAAAATAATCGTTACTATGGAACCTAAGCTTTTGAACTTTTTTGATAACGAAATAAATGCCATAGATATCAAGGAGCGTCTTGATGAGGCCGGCATTAAATGTATTCTTAAGAACGAATTAAAAACTCAAGTAAATGTGTTGACAGAGCCAACCGAATATCTCTCGGAATGTATCCGTCTGCTACAGCATGGCGAAATTCCATATGTCGATATGGAACTCCGTAACTCGTTAATCAACTTCTACTCGGAACTAGCTGAAATGTATAATCTATAAAAACTTTATAATATGAAAAAATCATTGCTTCTTATTTTATTCTTATTGGCTGCATTTTCTGTAGATGCCAGATATGCTGACGTGAATGGTGATGGAGAGGTCACGGCAGCTGACATAACGGCTCTTTACGACTACCTTCTAAACAATGACACAAGTCAACTAGTGAATGGAGACGTAAATGGTGACGGTGTGATAACTGCTTATGATATCACAGCAGTTTATAACGAATTGCTGAATAATGTGTCGGATGAGTATGACAATGACTATTGGACCGTTTTTGAGGACGTTGATACTTATCTTGACAACAATCCCGATGCCACCTACGACCAGATTATTCAGTACCTAACTAAATATGGCAACAGAATCACTACCACAATCGAAGACGGCGTGCTGTTTGTGAAAACACGAGACGGCAGGCCGATTCATCTTGATTTAAACGGAACTTATGCCTTAAGCGACTCTCCCGATGGACACGTTGACGATGAAGTGATGAACCAAGTGATTGCTGATATCGAGGCTGCATTAGGAGATCCGGATGTTGATAAAGCACCAGCATTGATGGGCAAATCAGGAAAAGACACATTAGATATTAATAATAATGCCACTTATAATGCTTCAACAACTGTTAGGCAGCGCATACTTACTCGTCGTAATATTTTAGTTTGGGCTCCATGGAATCACAGCTTGAGTGTATGCGATTCAGTTCAAAAAATAGCAAATAAAAACAAGATTAGTTTTAATGCTATAAAAGGTAGAAACTGTACTCTACCTTCGTTGAGCAACTTCTCCAACTACGATATTGTGGTTCTTGATTGTCACGGCACTAAGTCAGGAGAAATTGTATTGCCTATGTTTAAAGAACAAACAGATTCCATATTAGACGAAATCTATGGCAAGAAATGTTATTCTTTTGCAATTATAAAAAACGGGAACGGTAAAAAGGAGTATGGTGTAATACCAAACCTCAACAAAATTAAGGGATCTTTTCCCAAGGATTTGTCAAAAACGATTCTGTGGACAATAATGTGCCATGCTTACACAAACACTTCGGTTATTAAATATCTTGCTGACGAAGCTAACGCTGCTGACTTTTATGGAGCTAATGCTTCTATTAATGGAGCAATACCTTTAGGCTATCTGAAAGAATTTATTCCTAGATTTTATAATGGTGCGACATCTGAAAAAGCCTTTAAGGCAATTGAAGAGAACACAAAGCATCAACGTTCAATAGAATATACCATGGGAAACGTCACAGGGAAATATAGTATGAGAGCAATGGATGATGTCATATACCAAGCCCCCAAAGCAGTAAAACCCCGAGGCAATCACCCACGGGGAGCATTGAGGATTGACCCTAATTTAGCTCTTCTGCTGCATCTTCAAGAAGCGCCATCTCTCAAGAGCGGTGACAGCGGAGACAGCGGTTTAGAGGCTGGCTTCTGGTTCAAGAAAAAAGCCACAGGAGAGGAAACCCATGTGCCATTCAACCAGTCATCTATCGAAGATGTGCAAGTGAGCAACTATGGTGACCTAATAGAACAATATGTCATTGAGGGAAATTTAGATGCCCTTGATTGCGACACTTGCAGATATGAATACAGGACATATCTTAAAGTTGATGACGATTATTATTATAGCAACGAGACGTATGATTTGGGGAAAGCTGCCTATGCAGTGCTGAAAGACAGCACATTGACATTTTACTATGATGACAAACAAGGTGAAAGAGAAGGTACTGTTTATCGGGTTAAAGAAAAATATACTGGAGATAACAATGACTATCCTGAATGGATATGGGACGGTACCATAGCTAAAGTCATCTTTGATGAGTCTTTTTATGACTACAAACCATCAAGCACAGCTTATTGGTTCTGGTGCAATTTAAAAACCATAGAGAATCTATGTTATCTCAACACCTCAAATGTGACGGATATGCATTGTATGTTCTGTGGTTGCAACTCGTTGACGAGCCTTGACTTGAGCAGCTTCGACACCTCAAAGGTTACGGATATGAACCAAATGTTCATTTATTGCAGATCCTTGACGAGCCTTGACTTGAGCAGCTTCGACACCTCAAATGTGACGAGTATGTATTGTATGTTCCGTGAATGCGAATCCTTGACGAGCCTTGACTTGAGCAGCTTTGACACCTCAAATGTGACGAATATGTCTGACATGTTCTATATTTGCACCTCGTTGACGAGCCTTGACTTGAGCAGTTTTGACACCTCAAATGTTACGAGTATGAATTGGATGTTCAGTGGTTGCTCCTCGTTGACGAGCCTTGACTTGAGCAGTTTTGACACATCAAAGGTGACGAGTATGTATAGTATGTTCAATGGTTGCTCCTCGTTGACGAGCCTAGACTTGAGCAACTTTGACACATCAAAGGTGACTGGTAGTATGAGTTGGATGTTCTCTAGTTGCACCTCGTTGACGAGCCTAGACTTGAGCAACTTTGACACATCAAAGGTGACGGGTATGAATTGGATGTTCAGTGGTTGCTCCTCGTTGACGAGCCTTGACTTGAGCAGTTTTGACACCTCAAATGTGACGGGTATGTCTGACATGTTCTATAATTGCACCTCCCTGACGAGCCTAGACTTGAGCAACTTTGACACCTCAAATGTGACGAATATGGGTAGTATGTTCTATAATTGCACATCCCTGACGAGCCTTGACTTGAGCAGTTTTGACACCTCAAATGTTACGAGTATGTATAGTATGTTCAATGGTTGCTCCTCGTTGACGAGCCTTGATTTGAGCAGTTTTGACACCTCAAATGTGACGAATATGAATTATATGTTCGAAGGTTGCTCCTCGTTGACGACTATTTATGCCGGCAATTGGAATTATGTGTCTTATTCTATTTGGATGTTCGAGGGGTGCAATAACCTCCGTGGTGGTCAAGGAACAAAAGTAGGCAGTAATAATGGTTATGATAATTATGGTAATCCATTATATTACTACTGCTCCCCTCATGGGTATGCCGCGCATATAGATGGTGGCAAGGATTGGCCTGGATTGTTTACTGGTAAGTAATATATTGCAATCATAATCATAATCATTATACACTACACTCTCCACACTGCACCCATTAAATGGGCGAACTTGACAGACGCGCGCCTTGATAGAAAAATTCTATGTGATGTGGCTCAAGGCGCGCTGTCTCAAAAATAACCTCACTTTCTTTTCCTGCTTCGCTCTAGAATGTGAGTCTTAGGCTTTGACACAGGGGGAGCGTGCGCTCCCCCTTTTTTGACAGTTCATGATATCTTATGACACAACAAGATATTTTGGGCTACCACAAATGCCTGAAAATGAATAGTCGTTATGTCTTATTGTTTTTTATTGTGCAACTTCTCACTCCTATCAGGCGCACCAAACAAGAGAGGCAACTGATTGATAATCAAATATCGCTGGTTGCATCTCTTTGTTTTTGGTGACTTTTTGTCCCATTTTTCAACTATTTGTTCTTTGGATTACACGTTTCCGGCAAAATTGCGTTCAATAATCTTGCTGCATGTAAAAAACAGCCGATGTCCCTTTTGAAAGTCAAAAAACAACTACCTTTGCGCAAAATTTTAGTTATGAAAAGAGCATTGTTTCAGAAGCTTGCTGACAAATTCGCACAGGAGCTGGATTGCGAGAGAGCCATATTCGTTGCCCAAAGTGACGGATGCGAGGTGTATTACTTTCAGTGCAAACCAGAGAAGGCACACCTGATAGCTGGTGGTTGCGAGTTAAAAGTAACTGATGGCAACACTTTTCTTAATCTGCCAGCGGAGTATGACGAGTGGATAGAGCCTTACCTTAAAAAGGCATTAAAAGGGACAGGAATTCGGGGGTTATGAGCATGTTGTCAACCCTGTAAACTACCGCCCTCGGAAAGTTGCTGGAGGATTATTCTCTTGCCGCAAAGGGTGAAAAAAGTGCGTTTGCGGCAAAATTTCTTTCAACAATCTTGCCGCAAAGGTTGGAAAAAATGCGTTTGCGGCAGAAAATCCAATAAATTTCTGTGTCAAAACATTGCTAAAAGTGGCAAAAAAAGTGAGATTTAGCAGAGTTTAGTTTCCCCATTAAAAGAAAAAAGTGCTTATATTTTTCTAGAACTTGGGGCAAAATACCACGTCCAGACAAATAAAAGCATGTTTTTAATGTTTTTTGCCAGTAAAAATATGTGAATAGACCCATAAACTTGAGAAAAAGCAACTCATCCTGTTGTGATTTTTGACAGTTTATGACATATTATGAAACTCTTGCCCTGTCTTTCCTTCAGGCGGGGCTTTTTCATGCCTCATCAAACTTTTTCCTACCCAAAATATATTTATATTTAGAAAATGTGTAATTTTGCACCTCACTAACCATAAAACAAAAAAGGTCTAAAATGATTAAATTCTGCGTGCGATTAGTGCAACGTTGGTTGCCAGAACCGTTTATATTCGCCATACTGCTCACCTTCGTGGCGGCGTTGGTGGCGATGCCGTTGTGTCACCAGACGCCCCTCGAGGTGGTTGAGCACTGGGGTGACGGAGTATGGAATTTATTGGAGTTTGCCATGCAGATGTCTCTGATTCTTGTATGCGGGTCAACCTTGGCGGCTGCACCGGTCATCAAACGAGCCATTGCAGCGATGGCCCGCCTCCCCAAGAGTGCCCCATCCGCGATAGCTCTGGTGACTGTGGTGTCGGCATTATCCTGCTGGCTCAACTGGGGTTTTGGCCTTATCATCGGTGTCGTGTTTGCCAAGGCAATAGCGCGTCAGCGTTCGGATGTCGATTACCGACTTCTTATCGCATCGGCTTACAGCGGCTTCGTAGTGTGGCATGCCGGCATGTCTGGCTCCATCCCCCTCACAATGGCCACACCAGGCGAGTCGCTCTCAATGGCCACCAACGGCGCGCTGACCGATCCTGTGCCATTGGCGCAGACAATCCTCAACTGGCACAATCTGGTGACTGTGCTGTTTGTGATAATCGGCATCACCATCGCCAACACCTTGATGCACCCCAAGCAAGGTGTCCTCACCATCGACCCCGCGCTCCTGAAGGACGATGATAATACCTCGACCGATGTTTCCATCTCGGCCAAGACACCGGCACAGCGGCTTGAGCACAGCAAATTACTATCGTGGCTCGTGGCTCTGATACTTGTGGTCTATCTCGTCATTCATCTCGCCGTGAGCGATGCTGGTTTAGACCTTGGCGGGGTAATAATGATATTCCTCGCACTGGGACTCGTGCTGCATCCCACACCAGTACGCTACGTGCGTGCCTTTGCGAAAGCGACCACCGGTGCCGCGGGAATCATATTGCAGTTTCCCTTCTATGCCGGTATTATGGGCATCTTTACGGGCGTCGGTGCCAGCGGCATCACCTTAGGTGGCGTCATGGCCGAAGCTTGCATCCAAATTAGCAATCCCGTCACCTATCCGTTGCTCACATTCATTTGTGCCGCAGTGCTCAACCTCTTTGTTCCGAGCGGCGGCGGTCATTGGGCCGTGCAAGCACCTATCATGTTCACCGCCGGCGCCAGCCTCGGTGTGGACCCTGGCTTGACGGGCATGGCAATTTCATGGGGCGACGCATGGACTAATCTAATACAGCCATTCTGGGCGCTACCAGCCCTGGCTATAGCTCGCCTTGACGCGAAGGACATCATGGGCTACTGCCTCATCGACCTTCTCGTCACCGGTGTCATCATCTGCGCCGGCATGCTGATTTGGGCGATGTAGAGTAGCGCATGCCTTAGACCGTAGTGTCAGAAAAACGTCACTGCAGTCACACAGCAAATCGTGTTAATAAATTTAACTCACTTTGGGTTATGTTAACTACCAGAGATGGATATTTGTAAAATAATAATTGTAATTTTGCAAAACTTGTATAGTTAGCATTCTGAGAGCTGTTATCAGTTCTATATTAACATATTGACCACTATTCAGGAGAAGTACAAGCATTTGTATTACTAATAATAAAATCACAATTCAATAGTAAAACACATTATTTTTATGAGTCGGTTTAAAAAATGCCCTAAAGGCCACACTTATAAAGCAGACGCACCAGAGTGTCCCATATGTAAACGAAGCAATGCTCCTGCTTCTCAAGTGGGAAGCCTTCAAACGACCCAGATTATATCAGCCCATGACGAAGTGGGATTAAAGACCACAACCGATGATGCTCCCATTTCGATCAGCGTGTTTGATAAACTTGACCCCCACAAGGACTATTCCAAGACCATGATAGAAGAAGAAATCTTGGAGGAGGATGAAAGCGGTGCTGTCGTCAATAGAGTTGAGGTCAGAGCTGCATCAAAGCTGGTAGGCTGGTTGGTTACTTACTCATTAGACCCCCAAGGTGTTGATTTCAGGCTTTTTGAAGGTCGCAATATCTTAGGGAAAGATTTCAGCTGTAGCGTATGCATTAATGATAGCAAAGTGAGCGCACAACATGCAATTCTGCTGTATCGTAATGGAAAATTCATGATTAAAGACAACTTATCGACCAATGGCACTTATGTCAATGGCGAGGATATTGAAGATGATTCAGTTGTTTTGAATGATGGAGACATTATTCAGATAGGTGACACAATTCTTTTGTTCAGAACTTCGGAGTTGCCTAAATAAGCAATACAGGGAAGTTTTTAACCCGAATCGGTCATTAGGATTTATGTCAGAGCAATATTTGTTTTGAGCGGCTTGTAAAGCTATACACCGTGGGTGCAAAAAGGTAAACCTAAGGTGAATCATGTTAATATTTTGAACTCTGGGGACAACCCCAGAGTTCACTTTTTTGTGCTTTTGTCTATTTGTAAAATCCTGATTGCATGCAACATATAAAGACATCTCTTCTCCATGTCTTTGAATAAGAATCACCTTAACAGGAAAAAACAACACAAAACAGATTACTTTCCCACAAATGTGTTATATAGAATTGGGACTTAACTACAAAACAAATACACAAAAATATGTTGAAGTTAATAACAGAAGAAACCATCAGGCAAGAATGCTCCTCACGAATCGAATTGATGCGCGAGAAGTTTGACTCATTGCTCAAATCTGTCGAAGAAGAGACAAAATCTATGTCGCAGCGGTTTGAGGTTTTGGTAGATGAAGCAGGATTCTCTACTAATGCCTTTGTGCCTTCATTGCGTATAGATTTCTCAAAAGACCCTGCTATTTGCCCTGACGGACTGTACTTAGGAATGTTTAAACACTCGACTACGGGTGTTGAGACCTTACCCGCCTTATTGCCCTTCACGGCATCTAATGCTACTGGTTTCTGTACCGACGCCTCTTGCGACGCGTTTGTCATCGACCTGATGCAGATGCTTGCAATGCGCATCCTGCTGTCGATACCAGTAGAACTAGCAAAGTTTCATTTCATTGATTTGCATTCCTACGGTCAGTCGGCAAAACACTTCAACCGTATCACCGAAAAAGTGACAAATGGTGCGCTGATTTGTGAAAAGCGTAAACTCTCAGAGTTCATCACCGAGCTAGAGAACATAATGGGCAACCTGAACCGCAACGAGCTTCTCGACAATGTCACTCTAAGAGAGTACAATGCCGAGCCGTCACATATAGGTGTACCCTATCATTTTGTATTTATCCCTCACATTCATGACCGCATCGACAAGGATATCATTTCTCGCCTGTATTCCCTTTGCTCAGGGATGAATGCAGCGAATTGTGGCATATATGTGTTCTATTCCATTGACCCCAACGTCATCAAGCAGGAGAATGACCCTCTCAAAGACCTAATGGGGATCTCCACTCTTGTAAGCAAGGACGCCAATGGCTTCCGTCTGTCGAATTCGATTTACGGAAAAGACTTTGAAGAGAAGTTTCTCTTTGAGCCCGAGCGACGAATGCCCGAAAATCTGGATGCCATAATAGAGGAGATTGGCAAGAGGGCAAATAATGTGAAGCCTAAAATAGTCTCGTTTGACCAGATGCTTGAAGACATGATAGCCTCTGGGGAGTACTGGAAAGGCAACACCACCGATGGCATTACTATTCCAATAGGACGCAAAGGCGCCAACGGTCTAGTTAATTTTACTCTTGCCGGTGACACGGCTCACTACTTCGCCATGATAGGTGGACGACCAGGATATGGTAAGACAGTGCTGCTTCACGATATCATTTGCAACGGTTCCATCATCTACTCTCCACAAGAACTTGAGTTTTATCTTATTGACTGCACCAACGGCACAGGCTTCAAACCATATGAGAACTTGCCTCACGCTCGCTTTGTCTCAATTACCAAACAACGCGAGTACACCGATAGTGCAATAGAGCATCTTGTCAACGAGATGTATCGCCGTGCCGACCTATTCAAGGAGGCCAGCAACAAGACCGGTGAGGCAATCGAGAAGATAGAGAAATACCGTAAGATTACTGGCAATATGCTGCCACGCATTGTGGTGATTATCGATGAGTTCCAAGTACTTCTTGAGAAGCATGACCGCCTGTCGATGAAAATAGGCAGCACCCTTGAGAAGATTATCCGCGAAGGACGTAAATATGGCATCAGCATAATATTCTGCACGCAGAGTTACCGCAATATTGATTTAGATACCGAGCTCATCACTCTGCGCATCGCCTTCAACTTGAAAGAGATGGACAGCTACAAAGTGCTGGGCGGAAGCAACGACTCGGCAGCACACCTCACCAAGAAAGGAGAGGCGATTATGAACGGAAACAACGGTGAGAAGGATGGGAACATCATTTTCCAGGCAGCGTTTACCGACAAGATGCAGCGATATGTGAGCTTCTGCATAGAAGCTTGGGAGGCTATGGACTGCGAGAAGCCCAAGCGTTTCGTCTTCGATGGTAAGGCCGTCAGCAAGCTTGGCAAGAACGGCACTTTCATTGAGTCGCTCACAAGCCAGCAACTTGACCCTGACAATATCACCACCTATATTGGAGTGCCCATGTTCATACGAGGATCGCATTCTTACTTGACCTTCCGCAAAGCTATTGGTTCAAACCTTATTATTTGCGGCACAGATTTGAATGCCGCTCTTTCAACTATTGCTTTGGTGAATTATCAAATCTGCCAGACGGTAGAGGTGCAAGGCTCGGTGTTTATCGCCGACTTTTTCAGCGAGTCGTCAGAGGCGTCACGATACATAAGACAATTTGCAAAGATTGCCAACATTGGCTACTTGCAGAAGAAAGAACTGTCGCCATTCATCGATCAGCTTGAGCAGTTGCTGAAGATGCGCATAGACAACGACATGGCAGGAAATGAGATTGAGACTCCGCCCGTTGTGGCTACAATAGCCTACATACAGAATGCTCTCGACATGAAGAAGAACCAGTATGGTCAACCGGCACCTCTTGCTGAAAAAATTCAGAATATCCTGAGAAACGGTCCCGATTATGGCATACACCTTATTGTATATTCTTATACTTATAAGGGGCTTATCGATATCCTGGACAACTCAGCACTTCCATCTCTCGGTAACCGAGTAATTCTGCAAAGCGGCGCGATTGGGATGCAGCTGATGGATGAGGCTAATGCACTTGCCGAGGGCACGGCACTGCTTGTCACCGAAGATGGCTCCACTACCTACGAGCAGGATCCTGTGATGATTTATAACGAATTCAAGAGCGAGATGCTTCATGATGAAGTGCTCGACTATATATTCTCAATCTATAACAACCAACAGTGATGGACGACAAGTTATCATTTTATAGCCAGTATGTGAGCCTTGTGCGCTCGGCCGATATCCTGCTCACTAGTCCCGAGAAAATCAAGATGCAGACGGAGGAGACGGTAGCCGACATCAAGCGCTATGGGGCGCACTTGGTTGAGGCTATGCCCAAGTTGGGAGAGTTCCCATTGTTAGCGCAGTCGCTATTCGCACTTATCGACCGCAACGGCATGACGGGTTATCTTGGAGAGTTTGTCATTGACGAGGCGATTGCCAAATGTGAGGAGTTCGCAAAGGTGGAGAGCGAAGTCATGACCGAGATTGAGCGCATGCGAGGCAGTGTAGCGGTGAATCCAGAGATTCTCGATGGGGTCACACAGAGAATACAGTCATGGCGACGTGTCATCTCGGTTGACAACCTGCCTCACGTGGAGAGGTTTATGGCCCAGCAAAGGAAAATAATTGGCGACATGTATGAGGAGCTTAGAGTTAACGAGAAACTTGGCATCGCCCTCGCACAATCGGAAGAAGAACGCCGACGACTAATCGAGAAAGAAGAAGCCCGCCGCCGCGATGCCGCCGAACGCGAGCTCGACAGAGAAGAAAAACGCCGCCGGGCAAGAGAGAATTACGCCAAAAATATCAGAAAAAGAAAAAATAATAATACTAATAATTAATTCTATTGTTTAACTAATAAATTTTTTCAATTATGGGCAGAGTACATGCAGATAATGAACAGTTAAGAGCTTTCTCTGGATCGCTTAACGATAAGATGAATCAGCTTCGAAACATTTGCGATCAGATTGATGGCCACATAACGAAAGCAAGATCAGAGTGGCTTGACGACAAAGCAGAGCAGTTTTACCAGGCCTATCAAGGCAGAGGAAAACAAACTATTGAGAATTTGATTGAAGTAATGAGCAGACACAAAGGAGAGCTAGACACGAAACTTGCATTTCTTGACCAATATCTCTATCGGACAAATATTTAGTTACTTTTTATCAAAAAACAGTTGTATTTTAATTTATAACCACTTAACAAATTGAAATTATGGCAACACAATCAATTGCAACGGCTGGTTCTCTAAGACAATTAGCCACAGATTTAAATAATAGCGCGAATGATATTTTTTCAATAGAAAAAAAACTGCAAGACGAACTTAACGGCCTCCTCTGGCAAGATGAAGTGGCAGCAAGATATAAGAGTAGTTATTATGATTGCATGGAACAGGTTAATAACATTCTTATTGCCGCTATAAGAGATTTCACTGGACACTTAGAAGAAGAGGCTAGAATCATTAGCCAGTATGATCCAAGTTAATCATTTGTCGATAGTTATGTTATTATCCATGGCACTTTTATATTGAATCACTGAATAATTGAGGGTGCGTCATCTTGAACGGACTCACCCTCATTATAAAACACTGAATACAGATGTCAATAATGAAGTTTATTCGTTTTTAAGTTAATTCTTTGAGTCTTTTTAGTATGAGTTCTTCTCAGTTTTTGATTTTAATCTCAGTAAATCAATAGAATCAAACATTATTATTCGTTATGGCAAAGTTAGGTATTATAAATGATATTGTTCTTGATGAGCGTCGTTGTGATTTCAGTATTAATGGTAATTGTAATGATGTCTCTGACCCCACAGAACAAGGTAAATTTGAGAAGTGGTTTGAGCAGCATCTGTTTGTAGAGGAAGATGCGAAGACAGGAGACATAAAGGCATCTTTTGATTCCAATGAGTATAAAGATTTTTTAATTAAAGAACTGGACATAAAACATCCTGTAAATATAACTGCTGATAAAAATTTGCCAGAAGGCACTTATGGGGGGACTAGTTATCATTTCACTAAAAATGGTGATATCATTCATGATATAACAATATCAACTGCAGATACTGAGCATCCAGATGATTTGGCTAATACTATTGCACATGAAATGAAACATGCCAAAGATAATGAACCATATTTAGAAGATTTGAGGGACTTAAATACACAAATAAATGAAAAAGATGAAGAAATACAGAAGATAGGAAATAAAATATCAAAGATAGATAAAAAAATAAATAATCTGGATAATGAGATAGCTTATAATGATTCACATAGAATAGGAGGAATGCCTCTTTCTCAAGAAGAAAGATACAAAAAGAGAAATCTTCAAGTTGAAAAACAACTTTTAAAGATTGACAGGAATAAATTAGAGGCTAAAGAAAAAATATTAAGTGACGAAAAGGCTCAACTGGAAAAAGAATATAGTCAAAAGAAGATAACACACGGGATAAAAACCACAATACATAATAACCCCACTCAAGATGATGTCTATAAATATGGAGAGTCAGCTGAAGAGGCATTTAGGAAAGTGTATAATGAAAAAAAGCAGAAACTCATATTGACGCAGAATCCTCAAACCACCAATCAACAACCAAACAATTATTTAGGTAACCACATGGGCAAAGGTGCAGGAAATAATACTCCTTATGGGACAAATGGGATAAATTATGGGAATCCAAGTGTCAATCCAGGTTTTGCCGGTTTTGCTGGTTTTGGGGCCTATAGAGGCCATGGTGCAGCTGGCAATCCTCACGAGCAAGGAGGTTTTGGTTCAAGCAATGGCGGTCCTGCTGTCAACGCCAGTTCTGAATCCCTTGGGGAGTTGATGCAGGTCATAAAAAATGAAGCTGCCGAATTTGATAACATCAAAAAAAGCATAGAGCAGGACTTAAAGAACAGTATCAGTTGGTGGGATGACATGAAACGTGATGAGTTTGTCACATATTATAATCAGAATAGCGAACCGAGAATCGCAAGCGTTATAGGAGAACTAATAAAAACAGCAAAAGCTGTAAATAATAAAAGAGAAGATATCATAAAGTATCAAGCAGTTAAATATTAGGTTTTATATCACAATGAAATAAATTTGAATTAACCATTTGATAATCATTAATGTTATGAATAATACTATTTCAAAAAACGATGCCGAGATGCTGATCTCTCTGCAATCAAGTTTAGAAGGCTATAAAGAGAGAATGCAACAAAGCATCATAAGAATATGGAAGGCGCTTGAAAAATCAAATTGGCACGACCGACAAAGAAGAGTTTTGGAGCATCGGCTCGAAGAACTGGATATGGACACTCTTTTTATGCATATAGATATAGAGAACAATCATTTACAAATATTGAGTAATAAGATTAATAATTACAATAAAAATTAATAATTATGGCGGTAAGTAAAATTGACTTGGAAGAGGCTGGCCGTCTTAGGTCTGAGATTCTTTCCAACAGGGATAGATCATTTGCAGAGATTTCTGCGTTCATAAGTCGAGCTGAAGCTATGCTTGCTGAATTTAACACTAAGCTTGCAAGGCTTGCTGAGGAAAAAGAGCGCGCTTATAGGGCGCTGAGTCAATGCGAGTTGCATAAAAACGACGACGAGGAGAACCCTAAGTCGTGTGACGCAGAGGAGAGTGCATACCAACGTGCTGCTGCTCGCTATAATCGTTGCCTGAGTCTAGTGAATCAAGCGCGAAATGCCATCAACGAATTTAAATCATGCGCAGCAAGAAACCGCGAGACGATAATACAACTCGTCTCGCAGAGCGAACATGCGATGAATGAGATAAATACTATCCTCCTACAATATCTTAGTGTTGACACCCTAGCAATCACTGGTATTGGCCGAGGAACAATGCCTGCTCAAAGAGGTGGTCTCGAGCCTGGACATGAAGAACATGGCACTAACGGCAGTAATGGCGAGTATGGACATAACGGCGGAAACGGCAAGTATGGCCCCAATAGCAGTCATGGTGATGGCACCTATGGCCAAAACGCTGGTCATGGCAATGGCAGTCAAAGCACTGGTGACTATGAGCCAAATGGTGGTCACGGTGATGGCAGTTATGATCCAAGTGGTGGTAACTACGGTGACAGTCAAGGTGTAGGTAATGGATATGGCGGCAATGGCAACCAAGGCGCAAGTGCCAATAGTAGTGGCGAAGGAATCTTCAATTCAGGAAATGGAGCAGGAGAACAAAACACCATGTCACCCGATGCCTCTCCAGTGAACGAAGGTGCTAGCGGAGGAACAATTGCTGCGGGCGTGGGATTAGCCGCACTTGGTGCAGGATTAGGCATTGGTGCCGGCGTATATTTCATGGACAAGAAAGACGAAAGAAATAAAGACAACAAAAAGGAGGATGATGAACTTCACTTCAATTATGTAAATGATGATTATACAAGTTCTCCCGATTTTGATATGTTTAATCCTATCTGGCAAGTGACCAAATCAAAAAAGAACCTACCTTTCGATAATGTAGATGATTATCTCAAACACCAACAATCGGATGCAAAAACTCTTGTTGAAACTATGTGTAAAACACACAATTTAAGTAAGGAAGAATTATTAGAAAGTGTAGAATCAGAAAGAACACAAAATAATCAAGCAATAGATGATTGTGATGCCAGCTACAAAGAGCAAATTGATATGCTTGAAAAGGAATATCAATTAGCCGACTATAAGGTGAAGTACAAGAATCTAAAGATGATGGAATATATGGAAAAGCACCCATTAAATCCTGATCCATATGGGAGCAGTTGGGAAAATCTTGGTGTTGGGCTGAGTAATGCCACCCCATGGACTAAGGACTACAGGGAAGAATATGGAGATTTTGGCGGAGGTATGTATCCGAAAGAAATTGAGCGTTTGAGAAATGAACTTCTTGAAAAGGGCATTCCGGAAGATGAAATTAAGACTGTAGAATTTGCTGTAAATAATGATAATGCAGCAGCTGTTCCTGTTTCAATAGTAAATAACGCGATTGAAGGATCAGATACCCATTTAGATTTGGATAACAACATTATGAAAGATTCATTGAATCGTTCTGATAATTATGTTAAGGATATGGGGCAGACAAGGGAATCAGTTGAAAGCAGTTTAGGCAATATAAGTGACGCTATGTCAATGGGTAAGGTTGCGATAGATTATAAAAATGCAATGAATTATGAATCACAACGCGACTTAATATTAGAATCAAAGGCAAAAGTAGAAAGTCGTTATGCTGAAAGCAAACAAACACTTGTAAAACAGAAGGAAAAGCTTGACAGCATGTCCATAATTATAAATGCGACTATTGACACAGATAATAACAATTCTATGAATAGGCATGATCAATTGAACCTTGCCAATAAGATAGATTCGGCAATTGAATGTCTAAGCAATGGGAGCAAATAACACATTAACAAGATGAGAGTGTTTTTGTCATCCCAAGAAATAAAGGAAAAGATTATTACAAACCACAAATTAGACTCTATTTATTATGTTATCATCATTTTATTCTTATCAGGAGAGCAATGATTTATTAACTGAAACAGCATTTCAAGTTCGTGAATCATGGAGTGACGATGTGGGTGCAAAATTCTTCAGTGTGATTATAGAACCTATGCGGATGGAAGCCTATAAAATGCGTTGTGACATGCAAGTCTTGATTGTTACACTACAGAAGATTAAAACAGAAATTGATGCGATATGAAACGTTTGTTATTACTTAGCCTCGTTGTTTTGGCACTGTTTCCTGTGGCATTGGGTCAGGGTGTCATCAGGGACTTCAACACCAATGACTTCCCTAATGTGTCTTTCAAAGTCCACACCACCAGTGCAGAGAAACTGACAAAAGACAATGTTAGGGTCATGGAGGAGGGTGTTAAAGTGCCAGTCACCAAGATTGACTCGCTCACAAAAACCGCTGTGAAGAAGTCGAATGTCCTCTTCCTTTGGGACTACCGTGGTGAGAAAGGCATGTATTTCACTTTGGATATGCTGATTTATTTGTTTGAAAACATGCCTAAGAACGAAGCTCTCAAAGCCACTGTGGCAGTATTGAATCGCAACACCGAAGAAAAATATTTTGCGCTTACGAATTCTTTTACTAGTGATTTTCAAAAAATATGCGATCAAGTGCAAGAGGTGGGTGAAAGAGAGCTTAAGAACAATGATTCTAACTCCGACATTTTGTGGGGGTTAATGAAATCTTTTGAACTGTTCAAAAGTGTTCCTGACAACGAGGCCAAAGCAATAGTTCTTATCACAACAGGCAAATACGACTCTTCTTCGAGATATGGGGTTCAAACTGTCGTTAAAGAGGCAAAGATGCACAATATTTTCATTTATGTCGTGAATATTGATGATGTTGACTCTAGCACAAACTTAGGCGAGTCACTCTCTGAAATGACTAATGGACAAGCCATCACGTCATCGGGTGTGATACAACCAATAAATAATAAAACATATTCCGAGAATGAGATTATCACCAAGTGGCTCAATGAGTTGCCACGTCGTTGGGGAGGCACTGACTATCAAATCACCTTCACATCGCATTATGACAGAGCAGGCGAATCTAAACAAGTCTCGGTAGAAATTGATGGCGAAAGGATTAACAGCATTTACAATGTGCCTGGCAAGACATTTGGTTTGTGGGTTAAGACACACATCGTGCTATTCTCTATTTTGCTTTTCGTGTTTCTCACATCGTTAGGATTAGGTATCTTCTTCTTTATTCGTCACCGGCGTGATGTTGCGGCCGAGAAGCAAGAAGAGGAGGAGCGTCTGGACAATGAGCGAAAAATGCTTAAGACCGAACAGGAAACGCTGCGACGTCGCATCGACAATGCCGATAGTGAGAGGCGTCAGAAGCAGGCTCAAAAGCTTTCGGGCGAGATGGAAGCCAAGCGTCAAGAGCAGCTTAATACAATTAATCAACTGATGATGTCGAAGAATATACGTGCTCGTTTGTTGATTTTCTCCATGACTGGTCATCAGGAGGCGACCATCACAAGGGCCGAGACCACTATTGGCACAGCCGAGGACAATGATATTGTGATAGAAGATCCCACAGTGAGCCGCCAGCATGCCAAGCTTTATTATAATGGAGAGGCATTTGGCATAAAAGACTTGTGTTCCACTAATGGACTTGTGATGAATGGCATAAAGGTGGAAGACATTAAAATGCGAAACGGTGACACAATTAAGTTGGGTAATACAGTTCTCAAAATTTATTTCTAAACAATTATAGTCATCAGCAATTATAACGTAAAATATTTGTATTTAATCTTTTGAACTTTATCCTAGACCAAATATGAGTATAGTTAATTATAACAATGGCGTTTGTGCCTTGACCAACACGGGGTTGGTGCGTACACAAAACGAGGACTCCAATCGTGTGGAATCTACCCAGAACGGCGAGCTGTTTGTCGTCTGTGATGGTATGGGAGGTCATGTGGGAGGCGCCACGGCATCAAAAATTGGTGTGGACAGCATATGCCAATATGCTCAACAGCACACATGTGTGATACCTCAGCAATTCCTAATAAAGGCTCTGGAATATGCCAATGCCAAGATTTATGCTACCGCCTGCGCAAAACCCGAATTGAAGGGCATGGGCACAACAGCATGTGTGGCACTGGTGCGCGGTGACAAGGTGTGGTATGCTCATGTAGGTGACAGTCGCATCTATTACTTCAATGACAAGCAAAATACCCTCTACCGTCTCACCAAAGATCACTCTGTTGTCCAAGCGCTTATTGACCAAGGCCTTATCACCGAGGAGGAGGCAGAGCATCATCCCGACAAGAACAAAATCAGGCGCTCACTCGGTATCAAAGCCGACGTTGATGCCGAACCATGCCAAATACCATTGGTGCCATGCGACAACGACATTTTACTAATCTGCAGTGATGGCCTGTCGGGAATGATGAGCGAGGACGACATCCGGGAAGTGCTGGCAACAACCCACGACGTGAATGAGGCAGGAAAAATGCTTGTCGAGCTCGCCAATTCAGGAGGTGGCACCGATAATATCACAGTACAGTTAGTGCGATTCTCGGGAACCGACAACAAACAAGCCATTTTTGACGCTAAAAATAGCGGTGTTGCAGCTGATGTCTCAAAAACAGATAAAACCGCTAAAATGAGAATATCCAAATCATTCTGGAAATGGATCATTCTTGGAGTTGTGGCACTTCTTGTCTCAATAGCCCTGTTTATGACAATAATGTCGCCTAAAGATGACGGCAAAACAACCACTACTGGAATATCAGCTGAAAAGAAAGCTCACGAACCTGCCTACATAAAAGAGATTCCTCAGGGGGCAAACCCGATTGATTATTATCACGAAAACAGACATTTTCTTTATTTTGAGAACACTAAAGATCCCAGCAAATCACTTCGTGTAGATTTATCTAACGACTCCACCTATATAATAGGAACTTTTGAAAGAAGAAAAAATAGTGGTGATGGTGTCAGTGGACCTTTCTATAATTTAGATAAAACAAAAGCTTATAAAGAGTATAAAAAAGACGGAACACCAAGATAAACAATATATTATGAAAAAAGCATTATCAATTATTAGCGCAATATTATTTGCAATCACAGCCTTTGCCGATGATGGTTACTCATTAGATGTTTTAAAGGTATATCCTAATAAGGCATCCATATATTCCCGAACCTTTAAAACCAGGCACGACCTTGATGTTGCTGTGGCATCACAAACCTCTAGCCTAAAAGGCAAAAACGGCAACTATGTTATCACAATAAAAACACCCAACGGCAATAAGACTCAAACAGTCCAAAACATTACCTGGGTTGAATATGTGAATGGGACACCGAAATACAATGGCAGTCATTCGCCACAGGGGTCTTACTCTTCTCCCACTACGTGGAAGGGAGGGCCCTGCAATGTATATGGAAAATCGGGCAACCTGAGCACTTATGAGTTCATCTATCGTGTAAAAGTGGAGGGTGAGAAAGATTACAGGACTCATTATCTCACCAAGTCGAGTGCCGAGACGCAAGCCAAGGCAATTTATGACAAAATAAATACCAAAGAGAATCCTGTGGTAGTAAATGTCTATAAATTTTCGGGGGGAGATAAGGTTTTAGTAAGCACAAAATCCAACAAAAAAGAATTGGAGGAAAATGCCAGTATGCTCATAGCCAGGGAACTGCAACAGCGTCAAGACAGTGTGCTTGCCGCCTTTAGAGCTGATATGAGAAAAATCAGCGATGAGAAAGACTCTTTAAAAGCAACTGATGTAAAATCAGGCATCCGCCGCTGTTATTCTGCGCTTAACAACGTTTTGGTTAAGGGATTTGTCTCCGATAGTGTTCTTCTCGTTAATGGCATCGATTCTCTGTACCTGAAAGTGCTCACACAAGATCTGCTTGGCGATATCGAGAACAAAAAAGTTGTACAGCTTATTGAGGATTTCAATAAAACATATTCGCACGAGAAACCTGATAATTATTTCAATTTGTTGACAAATCTTGCACAAGAATTAGATTTGGCACTACTTGAAGGAGAACCCGAAGAAGTGACAATGGAAACAGAAATGCCAGAGGGAACAGCAGACAATGCCCCGCAAAAGCCTGCAACACCAAAAAAGCCCGCAGCTTACAACAAGGAAATCGAGAACTATAAAGAAGAATATGATCCTGTTGAGGAAAACGGTTTTTTATGTAAAAACTACTATAATAAAGAGAAAAAACAGTTGATGAAAGTAAATCTAGAAACAGAAGAATATTACAAAGGCAAAGCATCTCTGAACTCTGATGGCACTTTCAAATGGGAGAATGAGAATAAAGTGAAACACTACGATCGTGATGGCAATGAGATAAGAGATATCAAAGAGAATGGTCAGAAACAAAAAGCTGTAAAAACCTACGCTTATGTGAAAATAATTTCTGACAATAGTGTAGAAATGATAAATACAGATAATAAAGAATATCTCTATTATCTTGATCGCAAAAAAGGGGATTATATTCGTGTGAAGAGTGACACAAAAGAATACTGGATTGGCAAGGGCAGTTTCGCTCCTGGAACCACCCGATTTGAATGGTTTAATGAGGAAAAAGTAAAGCACTACTCTCCTGATGGCAAGGAGATAAAGAATTAAGGGAGATCATATAAATTGCTTGAATCTGAGTTGGATGTCAACATCACATAAAAGAAATAGTAACTATTATAAAAAACGAAAACATGAAGGTAATAACTGTTGGACGAGATATGGGCAATGATATTGTCATAGACGATTCGTTTGTTGGTCGTCATCATTTAGAAATCATTCAGGATGAGGCTGGAGCCTTCTTCTTGCAGGACCTAAATTCCAAGAACGGTACTTTTGTCAATGGTCAACGAATCACAGGGGAGGTGCCACTCGATGAGCACGACATTATTAAAATAGGCGACACAACATTGTCTTGGATAAGCTATTTCATGACCTCTAATGAGACCGAAGGGGAAGAAGGAAAAACCAAACAAAAACGCAAAAAGAAACACAAAAAGACACCTGAGGAAAAAAGGGCAAGAAGAGAGAAGTTCAAAAAGTCTATGGGGAATGTGGGAAAATGGATTGGAAGGACAATGCTGGCAATCTTGACCTCGTTGCTGATGATGTATATATTTACCAAAATGAGAGGACACTTTTAACTGACGTTCCATATATATTGCTTAAGTCAGATTACATTTAAAGAAACTTTGTATTTAGAATAAAAGAAATACTATTTTCCACAAAAAATAGTCTAAGCTTATGTACGAAGTATGTAATTCAGAACTTCCATCAGGAACAATCCTATGTGGTGGCAAATATATAATTGACAGTGTTATAGGCGCTGGTGGCTTTGGCATAACCTATGCTGGTCACCATTCCGACCTTAACAAGAAAGTTGCCATCAAAGAGTTTTTCCTTAGTGGACACAACGTAAGAAATACTTCAAACAACCACGTGAGCCTGCAGGGGATAGAGGTCGCAGATTTCAATCATTATCGACAACGGTTCATCGATGAGGGACGCACATTGGCAAAACTACACAACGAGGCTGTGGTGAAGGTGCTCGACATCTTTGATGAGAACGGCACCTCCTATATGGTGATGTCGTTTGTTGAAGGCATAACATTGCAACGAATGGTTGAGAATAATGGACCCATGGACTATGAGATGGCTGTCAACTATATTGTGCAGGTGTGTGAGGCACTGACTTACATTCACTCTAAGCACATTCTTCACCGAGATGTGACACCCGACAACATCATTGTTACTCCTATGCAGAAAATAGTTCTCATTGACTTCGGATCGGCTCGTAACTTTGTTGAGAATAAGACACAACGCCATACTACCGTACTCAAGAGAGGATTTGCTCCCATAGAACAATACTCATCTATCTCTCGAAAAGGGGCTTTTACTGATATGTATTCGGTGGGAGCGGTGTTCTATTATCTGTTGACAGGGCAATGCCCTCTTGACGCAACCGAACGCACTATAGAGCCAATGAAGGAGCCTATTGAGTTGAATCCTGCCATCCCAGAGCAGATTAACTCTATCATCATGAAGGCGATAGAAATGAATAGTGCAGCACGTTATCAGACTGCACAAGAGCTGATTAATGACATTTTCTCAAGAGATTTTCCAGAGAAAAGGAATAATCCTGAAAAAATGGATATGGTGCTAGCACAATCATCAGTTTCCAAAAAAAATCTTGATTCGAAAAAGAACAAAAAAAACAGAAGAAGGATGACAAAATGGATTATTGTGATGGCAGTCTTGGCTATTGCGGTTTCATTGTCGGCATCGTCTTTCTTATTATGGCACAATGATGAGAACAAGAAATCACCACAAAAAGAAAACAACAAACTTGCTAATGTGAACAAACCTGATTATGATTCTATTCATGAGAATAGTGCCAGTTGTGATGTGTATGACACTATACCCAAAGGAAGCCCCAAAAAATTTACGATTAAAGAAGGCTCTTCTTCAGAAACTTTTTATTATACTGGCACTACGTTTAATGGTTTACCAAATGGCATTGGTACTGGTAAATATTCTCGTGGAGATTATATTGGACCCTATATAAATGGAGTGAGGGAAGGAGATAATTGCAAGTTTATAGAAAAAATAGGAGAAGACAAAGGAAACATTTATGAGGGGCATTTCAAAAATGGCTTGTATAATGGTCCATGCAAATATACTCAAACAGATGGTAGAGTTTTCAAGGGCTATGCAAAAGATGGCCTTTTGTGGAATGGGACATGGACTTATCAAGGCAAGTTTGATGGACGTTATGTCAATGGGAAATTGAAATAAATTATTTGTTGCACACCCAAAAGAGTTTGTTTATTGAAGATTTTTTAACTTAATATGATTCACAGTTATGAAAACAGCAAATAAAAATCTATTTTTGCGATTAACGATCGCTCTTCTGTTTACCTCTCTTTGTTCACCCTGTATTATGGCACAAAAAGAAAAAACTAATTCTCGCATGGAAAATGGCAAATCTGGCCAAAAAGCAGGTACTAATGGAAATAGTAAAAAAAACGGGAATAATAACAGGCGTAATGATAATCCCAAACCTCCAAAACAGCCCGAAATTGAACTTAGTTATTATGACATCTCATTTGGGGCTAATGGAGGTAGCCGATATGTTGAAGTCACAAAAGACAAAGGTAAATATAATGTTAAATCCGATAGGTCTTGGTGTAAAATAGAGAATGAGAAATCAGATGGTTTTCATTTTACATGTGAAAAAAATCCGACCACTGAAACTCGGTCGGCGACTATAACTGTAACTCATAAAATGAATAACAATATTTATAAGAAAATTCATATAAATCAGAACGGACAGGTTTATGAGTTGAAGGTTGAAAACAATTCCTATAATTTCCCCGTTGATGGTGGTGAACACACTTTTAACGTATCTACCAATGATGGCGACTTTTATATAGAAAACACCAATAATGAATGGTATAACTATAAAAAGACTTCAGGTGGTTTCACTGTCCAATGCCACCCAAATTATGGCGATTCACGAAATGCTACAATAACAGTTAAAACCAATAATAAGCGAATAACAGTTAGTATCTCCCAGAATGCCAGATCTCCAAAGGCCGAAATACGTAATATTCAAACTCATTGCAAAGAGAAAGAGAACATAATGACTGTAACTTGCGATGTTGATTACTATAATATGAAAGGCAAGAGAGTTAGGGGGGTAGTATATTTTTATGATACTGATGGAAATCCACTGAAATCAAATATCCCAAATTACGAAACAACTAATGGCAATCTTTGCAAATCTAGTGATTCATACACACCACAATACGATTTCGCAAAGAATAAGATAGAAATGTCTATTCCTTTTCAATATATTGACCCTACCGGACTGGGAAAAACAGTTGAATTAATTTTATATATATATGATGAGAGCAATAATGATAGCAAAACCATAGGAAAGAGCAAAGAAAAGCTTCTGGCAAATATTCCTTTAGTGCCTCATATAGAATGTGACGGCAATTTCAATCTGAGCCATAAAAGTGGCGAGGCAAGTTATAGGGTTAATGCATCAAACATAGACTACAAAGACTGTGAGGTGACCTATCAAAGCGATTGGTTTACTGTAAACAAAAATGCTACTGGATTTATTTTGAACTACGAAAAGAATACCACTGACTATCCTCGTAGTGGCAAAGTGTTTATTAGTTATAACAACACACCTCCCAAAGAGTTTACAGTTAATCAATATTACAAACAAAATAATAAAGTCTCGCTTAAAGTGAGATGCGCATTGGGATTTGACTTGGCTGCAAGTGCCAATTATAACATGAAAAGGATTGGCTCAAAAGATAACTCCGAGCTGTTTTATAATTGGGGAGGCGGTATGTTGTTCCGCGTAACTTTTGGCACTTATTATAACGAATATGTGAGTGTTTCTACTGGTGCTCGTTACATGAAATATAGCTACAACTACAAGACGACAAAGGGCGATTTGGGGGACTATGTGGTGTTTCCTGTAAACCTCAAAATTAACACCAACCCCAACAAAAGCTGCAAATTCTATCTTGGCGCGGGCTATGAGTATGGCATGGGGATAAAAGATGCTCCGTCTTTCATGAACTGGAATGCTGGTATAGGTTTGAGTGGACATGTTGTTGATTGGTACATTTTCTTCAAGCAGTATTTCAACACCGAAGAGGCTGGAAAATTCTACTTCAATGATCATTACAAAAATTATATAGGCACTTCTCTTACTTTCTATATTTCTTTATAGGTGAGTTTTGTTTGTCAACTTTTCAAATATTCTAAACTTTACTATTCTCTACTATACTACTCTTCTGCTCCACAATTTAACTAATCTACCATTCTACTACTTCACCACTTAACTTTTCAACTTGCTAACTCGTCAAAGTGAGAAAAAAACATAAAAAACCTACTAATATTTGGTGGAAAGAATATATCCTACTAACTTTGGTGACTCAAAACAACCTTTAACAACAAGTGAGTTTTTATTAAATAATTAACCAAACTAATTATTCTTATGAACCGAAATTTACTTTTTACACTGATTTTGTGGGTAATGGCGGCATTTGTGCCTGCTATGGCCCAGAACACTTTGACCGTTTATGACGGTGATGAAGGCAACGCTTATGTTCCCGTCTATGGTTACTATTGTGACGCATATCTGAAATGCGAGTTTGTAATTCCTGCTGACGATCTTGCTGACATGAATGGCAATGCTATCAACGAGATTACATGGTATCTGAAAACCAAGCCTGGCAAAGCATGGTCCGACAACTTCCAGGTGTTTATGATGGAGGTTGAAGATGCCACAATTTCTGACTTTTACGGCCCCGAGAATGCGACTGTTGTCTATGTAGGCACCTTTGATGCCAGTGGCGAGAACTTTACTCTTGTGTTAAATGAGCCCTACGTCTATAATGGTGGCAACTTGCTCATCGGTGTTTATCAAACCGACAAAGGCGCTTATTCTATGTCTTCATTCTATGGCATGACCGTGAATGGTGCCAGTGTGCAGGGCAACAGCTATAGTTCACTGGAAGCCGTTACCGCCAGTCAGCGCAACTTCATCCCCAAGACCACATTTAGTTACGCACCTGCAAGTGCTACTGTTTATCCCAAGCCCAAGAACCTTAATGCGAGCAATATCGGTCCCAACGAGGCAACCCTCACTTGGGAGGCTGGCAGCACCGAGACTGAATGGAACGTCGAGTACAAGAAGGCAACCGACGAGGAATGGACTTCGGCAGGCGTGGCAAACACCACCACCTTCGTTCTCGATGCCCTTGCCAACGGCTACGATTATGAGGCACGCGTTCAAGCCAAATTTGATGATGGTACGAGCAACTGGGTGAAGACCACATTCAGCACTCCATTATGCGACGAAGAGGATCAAGGTGAGATTTCTTATGTTCTCGGCGACAAATACGCCGACAGCTGGAACAACGCCTACATCCAAGTTATCAGTGCTACCACTGGATCGGTTGTTGGCACTATTACCATGGCGTCGGGCTCTACTACTGTAACAGGCACATTCCCATTGTGCTACGGCGAGACCTACAACTTCGTTTGGGTTTCTGGCAGCTATGATGGAGAGTGCTCATTCACCATTACCGACCCAGATGGCAACGTGCTGGCATCACATGACCAAGGCGATGATTTTATCGGCTTCGATTTGTTCACTTACACCATGACAATGCCTGAGACTGGCATTGAGGAGCTCTATCTGGTTGGTACATTCAACGGCTGGAGCCAAGTTGATGGCATGGTTGCCTTCACCGAGAACGAGGGCGAGTTCACCGCAACAATCACCCTTGAGGCAGATGCTGAGTTCAAGGTAATCACTCCTGCTGGCGAAGGCGAGTGGCAGTGGTTCGGTGGTGAGGACGCCAACGGTGTTGGTTACTTCTTAATCAACAACGATATGCTCAATGGCGAGATTGCACTTGTTGACGGTGCAAACTTCCGTGTTGAAGAGGCTGGCGAATACTCCTTCACCATTAAGGAAGCTGGCAGCAAGGGCATCAACGAGCCTCTCGAGATGATTGTTACCAAGACTAATACTGGCATCACTACAATCAGTGCCGACCAGAACAACAATGACTGGTACAACATCAACGGCCAGAAGCTCAGTGGCAAACCCACAGCTCCAGGCTTCTACATCAACGGCAACAAAAAAGTTGTGATTAAGTAACAATCAATCCTTTTAAGCACAAAACCCAAATCGGTTAGACCGATTTGGGTTTTTATTATTGTAAACACAACTAGCAAAGTTCTCACTTGCTTAGTATATAAGCTGTCATTGGGGCAAGTGTGGCGTTGAGGATGCCTTTCTTTACTTGCAGAACACTTTTTGTGACTGCGTCACGGTATTTGCCGTTCTCCACAGTCACGGGGATGGCCACTGTAGCGGGCTGCTCGTCGAGGTTGATGATTACCGCAGCTTTCTTGCCTCGCTCAACGATAATCTGCTTGCCGTTGTCGCTGATGATGATGTTTTCGGGCTCATTGACGTTTGCGTGACGGAACTCGTTGACGGCGCGCACCACAGGGTGCTTGAACTCGTCGTTTCCCACCTTGCCAATCTCGTTGTCGCCCCAGTAGTTCTCGCGTGTGCTTCCGTGCGGACGTGAGTAGAAAAGAGGCGTGCTATACTGACGTGCTGTGAGGAATACCCATCCCAGCCTTATAAGCTCATCGCTCATGTCTGCCGATTCATGGGCATTACAATAGGTGTCGTGCGACTCCACCCAAGTCACCAGGTGAGCGGGATTCACGCTGTGATGCCAGTTCAGAAGGTCGCCTTCCTTAGCATTGTGCTTGTTGAGGGCGTTGCGCAACACCCAGCCGTAGTTGCTTGCCGTGAGGTCCATATACTCGGCATAGCCCTGCTCGGGCACATTCCTGTCTTGCAGCACCTCGCCGTAGATAAAGAGCTGGTCGCGAGGGACAGAGAGCCACAAACCTTTCACCGCCTTGCGCCCCATTGCCACATCCCAGAAGTCGTTCTCAGGCGACTTGGGGTCGCGCGGCTCGTCGGGCAGACCAATGTGCTTTGCAGTGTCGTAGCGGAAACCTCGCGCGCCGCACGCCAGCACATCGTTAACATATTGCATGTAATAATACTGGAAATCGGGATTCTCGGTGTTCACGTCGGGCAGCTTGCCCATCTCGCCTGTTGTGCACTGGTAGCGGTCGCTGTAGTCGGCAATGGGCCATAGTCCGTTGGCATGAAACAGATTCTCGCGTCCGTTCACGGCACTGTCAAGGCGCGCGTTGATGTGGGTGCGGTCAATCACGGTGTGGTTGGGCAGCACATCGACAATCACCCGCAGACCGAGGCTATTGGCCTTGTCACACATGGCTTTGAACTCGTCGCGTGTTCCCAACTGATAATTGCCTATGGTCCAATCGGTGGGCTGGTAGTGATAATACCACTTTCCATTGCCGAAGAGCTGCCGTCCGCCATTATCGCCAACGTAGCACTCGTTGATGGGCGAGGTCTGCACGATAGTGTAACCTGCATCCTTGATTTCCTGAAGGTGCTCACTGATTGTGTTGAACGACCATGTCCAGGCATGTAGGATGATTTCATTGTTGCCCGCGGCATTCGCGTTTTGTGCCGCAACATTTGTTGCTGAGCCCATGCACATAGCTAAAAAAGCTAAGGCAAATAGTTTGATTTTGTTAGTCATAGATTATTTTATTTTGATTGTTTAAGTCGAAATTCGATGTGGTTTCTCTTGTGCAGGAAAAAGATAATCGCCGCCTCAATGATGTAGGCGATGAGATAGCTGTACCAGATGGCGTCAGGGAAGAGCTTTGCCATGAACCAGAGCACGGGAATCACGGTGAGCGACAGGGCAAAGGAAATGAACAACGCCATGCGGTGGTGACTGTAGAGCTTGTAGATTATCATCAGCACATAGATGTAGCAGAATGGTATAAAACTCAATGCGAAGACTCGCAGTGCATGGTTGCTTTGGGCAAGCATGTCGGGTTCGTCGCAGCCGAAGAGCTTGGCGATGCCCTGCGGATAAATCCACACTAAAGCGCAGGTGACCACCATCGCCACTGTGATGAATCGCAAACCTTTGTCGATGACAGTTTTCACGCCACCCGCGTCGCCCTTGCCCACCTGTGTGGCTCCAAGTGACTGCAGCGTCTGGCACGTTCCCGAGAGGAAAAGATTATACACCTGCAGCAGGTTCATGCACAAGGCAAAGACGAAGATGCCAGTGCGGCCTGTGGTCGAAAGCACGATTTTATTCGCGCTGAACAGCAGTAGGGTGAGACAGATTGAAGCCAGTGCCAACGGCGCGCCCTGCGACACGATACGCCGCCACGAGGCCATGAGCCCTCCACCGCCAAACTGCAACCGCAGCCGCCTGTTCTCGGGCTTGCGCCAGTGGCTTAGCAAGATGGCGATACCCACGAGGTGCCCCACCACCGTCGCTGCACTCGAACCGGTTATACCCCAGTCAAAGATTTGTATGAATACTATATCAAGCAATAAATTGACGGCATTGTCGATAATCACCGCTGTTGACACGAGTTTGGGGCTGCCGTCAACGCCCACCATCGTCGAGAGTCCCCACATGATGATGAACGCTGGATTGCCGATGAGCAGCACCTGCATATAGTCTTCGGCGAGAGGCATGATTTGCTCGTTGTCGCATAGCAGGTGGGCCGTCTGCATGGGGAACAGCAGTCCGCCAAAGACAGTGAGCAGCAATCCCAAACCTGTGCTGAGTGTCAAGGCGTGGGTGAAGAACCGTCGCGCTTCGCTAATGTTGTTCTTGCCCAGGGCATAGGCCACAAGCATTCCCGCACCAGCATTGATGAGTAGATGCAGCGTGAAAATGAACTGGGTGATGGGTTGCGACAGGTTGATGGCGCTCACGCCGTCCTCACTGATAAGGTTGCCCACAATGATGCCGTCAACCACATTGCCCAAGCACCCCGAGAGCGCAACCAGAATATAGGCCCACAAGTAGCCATAAAATTGTTTGCTTATGTTATTCTCTGCCATTAGTTCAAAGCGTTTGTGCAAAGTAACGCATTAATCCTGAGAAAAACAAAAAAACTATGTGTCAACACAAAATTCTGAATAATTGTTTGCTGATGAAAGATTAATTTTTACTATTTTTGCGAATTAAAAACAAATTATACTAAAAACAATTTTTCATTATGAGAAAAACCCTACTTACTCTTTTAGCGTTTGTCGCTTGTGGATTGGCTGCTCAGGCCAATGTCTATGGCGACGTGAACGGCGACGGCGATGTTTCTGTCGTTGATGTCACCGCAGTTTACAACTATCTTCTCGAAGGCGACGAGACCTTCCTCGCCACTAGCGACATCGACGGAGACGGCTACATCACAGTTGCCGACATTACTATTATCTACAACATCATTCTCGGCATGGAATCACCCGTGGAACCTCCTGCACCAGTGACTGAATTTACTGTGAATGGCGTCACCTTCAGGATGATAGAAGTAGAAGGAGGCACATTCATGATGGGTATTGACCAATATGTGGGCAATGCTTATCCTGCTCACGAGGTTACCCTCAGCACCTATTGGATTGGCGAAACTGAGGTAACTCAAGAATTGTGGGAGGCTGTGATGGGCTCAAATCCAAGCTATTTTAACGGAACAGGTGGAGCAATGGTTCATGAATATGATTACGGCACTAATCTCCAACGCCCTGTTGAGTCAATTAATATCAGTGACTGCCAGGCGTTTTGCGCAGCTCTTAGTCAACTCACAGGCAAGACTTTCCGCATTCCAACCGAGGCCGAGTGGGAGTTTGCTGCGCGCGGTGGCAACCTGACTCATGGCTATGAATATGCAGGCAGTGAAAGTGCCGATGATGTGGCTTGGTACAGAGAGACTGTTCCTTCGTTGACAATTTTTACTGAAGGCTCTGGTACTCAGACAGTAGCTACTAAGGCTCCAAACGAACTTGGTATCTATGATATGTGTGGCAATGTTGATGAATGGTGCATGGACTGGTTCGCCACATACGGCAATAATATTGAACCACAGACTAACCCCACAGGGCCAGAGACGGGAACTTACCGCGTTTTTCGAGGAGGAAGATGGAACAGCTACGCAGTTGCTTGTCGTGTTTTCATTCGCGATCGTAATTTGCCAGATGCAAAAGGCAACGGACGTGGATTGCGCCTAGCAATGGAGGCAGAATAATCAATAGCACCAAGGCACTAATTAGGGATTAGAAAGTCCTGTTCCAAGAAAAAAGTCCGCACCATAGCTCATTGTGTGGTGCGGATTTTCTTTTGGCTCAACAGCAATTGGGATGTGAAAAACAACAGAAATATCTGACTATTCTATTTGCTTTGTAATTAATAATCAAAATCTTATAATTATCATTGTTTCAAAAAAAATAACTACATAGCAAGTCGCAAGCCAATGCTTGAACTATTGTCGTCGGAACAGTTACCTCGGGCTGCAGCACGGCAACTTCTGGCTCTACTAGCGTAACTGCCCCCACGTGGCACATGCAAGCCACCAGTCTCAGGGCCAGTAGGATTCACAGATGGAGAATTTCGGTAATAATAGCTATCATACCAGTCTTGACACCACTCACGTTGCCACACATATCAGATTTTTCAGAAACATCAGTTGTTTTCTAAATCAAACGATTAAAAACCAATTGAATATCAACAAAAATATAATTCGTTTTAATTAGTTTAATTAGTGTGATTATACTTTTTTAAAGTGGACTTTTTATAAGAATAATCAGTTGTTTGTAAGTATTTGCAGCAAGAAGTTTCAACCGGTTAGTGTTACTAACCACTTCAGTTAAAATATCAAGTTATTGTCATTAAAAAAAACTCGAGTTGGTTAGCGACACTAACCAACTCGATGCATTTTGTATTACTCCACATCAAAGAATCCGAGGCCGCCGATGGCGGTGAGCATGCGTTCCACATAGTCCCATGACGTTGGCGACCAGGCGAATCCAAGGCGGTAAAGGACTTGGGTGGTGAGGTCGTTGTCGCGGGTCACGTCGGTGGTCTTCTGGCCATGCGCCATGTCCTGATAGGCGAGCAAACTTGCCATCTGTTTTGCCTTTGCTGGGTCGCTCTTGGCGGCTTCCATTGCCTTGTCGAAGTCTTCCTGCTCCACAAAACGTATGCCATCACCTACGGTGCTAAGCCCCATAAGCACATCGCCCAAGAACTGGGTGTGGATGTTATAGGGGTGGAACACACAACACTCGCGCGGCGTTGTGGCAAGCATCACGATGGCATGGGCCACCTCGTTGATTGGCGAGAATTCAACTCTCGCATTACGCATGGCAAACGGGCATGCTCCCAGCATGTTATAGACCTTGATGCGGCCCATAAACGAATTGGTCTGGAAATTGGCCTGGAACTCACCGTCGGTGCTTCTTGCCGCAAGGTTACCCACACGCATAATCTTGGCGCTGAGGCCTTGATTTGCAACAGCATCGAGGATAAGGCGCTCTGCCATAAACTTCGAGTGGATGTACTTGTTTCCTAGATACTGACCCATGTAAAGACGCTGCTCGGTGAACACGTCGTCGCGCGGCTCGCCAGTCCACAAACCTCGTGTGCTCGCAGTGGAGATGTGTACAAGTTTTGCGCCCTTCTTTAGGCAGAAGTCCACACACCGTTGCGCTCCGCCTATGTTCACGTCCTCAATCTCGGTACCCTCGCTGAAGTGCTTCACTATGGCGGCGCAGTTGAAGATGGTGTCTATGTCGAGACTGTCGTCAAAATCGCTCGTCACATCACCCACCACAATGTGCAGACGGGTACCGAAGAGGTCTTTAAAGGCATTGGCGAAGTAGTAATAGAGCAAGGTGCGTAGTCGGCTCTCGGCCTTCTCGGCATCTTTTCCGCGTACGAGGCAGTAGATGTTCTTAGCGTCGCTGTCAATCAGCTCGCGCAGGATGTGGATGCCCAAGTAGCCCGTAGCGCCCGTAAGCAGCACATTGCCCAGTGGCTGCCGCTCTCCATTGCGGAAGGCATCAAGCGTATTGGCCTTAAGTGCCTCATTGATTGCCGTGTAGTCGAAGTCTTTCACCTCGTCGGGTCCGTCTTCCACTTTCTCACCAGTGACCAGACGTGCCAACTGGCGCGGAGTGGGGTTGGCGAAGACATCGCCGTAAGCCACATGCATTCCAGCCTTGTCGGCCTCAATGATGACCCGAGTCACCACGAGTGAGGTGCCGCCAAGCTCAAAGAAGTTGTCGGTGGCTCCCACCTTGTCCATTTGCAGGATGTCGGCGAAAATTTCGCAGAAAGCACGCTCTGTGTCGGTCGCTGGTTCCTCGTAGGCAGCCGTGATTGCCAATTCTGGTTCGGGCAACGCCTTCACGTCGGTCTTGCCGTTGGGGGTCATCGGCATCTTGTCGAGTTGGCGATAGGCGGTTGGCACCATATATTGCGTTAGGCTCTTCGATATCTCGGCCTTGAGTTCGTCGGCAGCAATCTCATGGTCGGCTGTGTAGTAGGCGCATAGGTGTTCCTTGCCACCAATCTTGCGAATCATAATCACCACCTTGTCGATGCCCTCAACACGGAGCATCACGTTCTCAATCTCGCCCAACTCGATGCGCAGGCCGCGCAACTTGATCTGGTGGTCGGTGCGGCCCAGAATCACCACGTCGCCGTCGGGCAGCCACTTAGCGTAGTCGCCCGATTTATAAATCCGTGTGCCGTGATAGTCGATAAAGCGCTCATGAGTCATCTCGTCGAGGTTGTTGTAGCCTCTTGCCACGCCACAACCGCCAATATAGAGTTCGCCAACTACGCCCACTGGCAACTCATTGCCGTCGGCATCGACGATAAACTCCTTGACGTTGAGCTGCGGCTTGCCCACAGTAACGAGATAAGCGTGTGTAAGCTCCTTATTGTTCGATGCCACAGTGATTTCGGTAGGACCGTAGCAGTTGAAAATGCGAGCCTTGGTCACTGTGCGCACCTGATGCAGCAGCTGGTCGCTGAATTTCTCGCCACCAGCGCGCACTATCTTGATATTGGCAATAGCCTTAGCGAAGTCATCGCTCGTGAGCCAAGTCTGCCAGCGAGATGGCGTGCCGCTCACCATATTGATGCGCTGCTCAGTGATGAGCTGTGCCAGGTCGAGCGGGTTATTGGCCTGCTCCTCGGTGGCGACAATGAGCGTCTTGCCGTTATAATATGCCATACCGATGTCTTGCAGAGCGGCGTCAAACGAGATAGTCGTCACGCTCAGCACACGGTCGGCATCGGTGAGGACGGCATTAGCAAACACGTTTGCAGGATGGCCGTAGAGATAGTTGCAGATTCCCTCATGGCGCAGCATCACGCCCTTGGGACGACCTGTCGAACCACTCGTGTAGATAAGATAGGCGAGATCATCGGGAGTGATTTCGGGCTGACGATACTCTGCATCGCTATTGATAAGGTCTTCCACATTAATAGCCTTTTCGGCAGGCACGGTGTCAATCTTGTCTTCGGTGGTGATGATATATCGTGCCTCACTGTCCTCAAGGATAAGCTTGATGCGGTCGGCAGGATACTCGGGGTCACAAGGGATGTAGGCGGCACCTGTTTTGAGCACACCGAAGAGCGACAAAATCAGACGGCTGGTGCGCGGCAACAGCAACGCCACACGGTCACACTCCCCTACCCCGCGAGCCTGCAGTGCAGCGGCGATGCGGGTTGTCACCTCATCCATCTCCTTGTAGGAGAACTTTCCGTCGATGGCAATCAGAGCGTCGCGGTCGGGTTGAGTCTCGGCAAAATGACCGATACACTCATGGAAGAATCGGCATGGCGCGTCGCCAGTGGCCACTTCACGCAGTTTGGCGAGTTCGGCTTCCTGCTCGTCGCTCACAATCGAAATGTGTCGCACCTTCTCGGCAGGTTGCAGCATCATGCGCTCCACCACAGCCCCGATACTTTGCGAGAGAGCCGTCGCAAGCTGCTCGGAGTAGATGGCGTTGTCATATTGCACCACGATGCCTCGATTCTCAATCTGTATGTTGATCTTGAACTTAGGCACGTTCAACTCAAGCACCTCTTGTTCAATATCCTTGTCATTTACCTTATACTGTGATAGCACACCAACCTGATAAGCATAGGCGATAGCCGGACGGAAGCCATAGTCAGCGGCGATGCGCGCGAAGGGATAATCCTCGTGGCGCAAAGTGTTATCGAAGGTGTCGCTTGTGGCGCGAAGGAAGTCGCCCACACTCACGTCATCGATGCTGATACCCAGCGGCAAGGTGTTGACAAACATACCCACCGTGTCGGCAATCTTGAGGTTGGAACGACCGTTGCTCACGGTGCAGAGATACACCTCACGGTTATTGGTATAGCGTGACACCACGTAGGAAGTAGCGGCAAGGAAAAGATGGGCAGGAGTGACCTCTTGACTGCGGCAGAAAGCGGCAGCTTTGTCGTGGTCAACCGCACACACCGCCTCGCCTATAAAGCCCTGAACATCGCTCTTGGGCAAATCGCCGGAAATCTCGCTGGCACCCTCACAGGTCGCTAACCGCTCGGCGAAGAACTGCTGCGAAGCCTTGAAGGTGTCGCTGTCTTCGGCCTTTTGCTGGTCGGCAACAAAGTCAAGGTATGAGTAGGTCTCTTTCTCCACTTCTTTGCCCTCAAGTGCGGCATTGATTTGGTGAATCAGCAAGTCGGCAGACCCACCGTCAAAAATCAGATGATGCACGTCAAAAAGAAGATGTACACCACTTGGGGTGGTGACTACCTCAAAGCGATATAGCGGAGCTTTCTGTAAGTTGAAAGGACGAACAAACTCATTCTTATAAGTAGCCAATTCCTCATCACTCATAGCAGTGACGGGCACGTTCACCGACACTGCGCCAACAAGAGTCTGCATTATCTTGTCGCCCTCGGTGGTGAAATGCACGCCAAGTTCGGGGTGACTCTCAACCGCTTTCTTCACCACATCGGCAAGCAGCTGAGCATCGATGCTATCGGGATATGTGAGCATCGAAGGGATGTTGTAGATTGTTGATGTGGGATTCTTCAGACACTCGAAATATACGCCAGTCTGAGCATAGGACAGCGGCACTGAGAGCCTTGCCTCATCACTGGAGGTTTTCTCTTCTTGTTTCTCGGCAGTCATCAAATGGGTCAATATCTCATTCTCAATAGTTTGCAGCGTGCCAGTCTTGACGAGCGACTTGGAGTCAAGGACAATGCCAAATCGCTTGTTGACCTGCACAGCAAGGCGTATCGACGAGATAGAGGTCAATCCTGCATATCCTAATGGAGTGGTAACGCCAAACTCGGTATTTCCCACAATCTGTGCTATCATATCGTGCAGCTCCTGCTCAAGCACGTTCATAGGCACGTTGCTCTCCTCTATGGCCGCGGCTTTCTTCTCAGGTTTTGGCAGCGCGCGCTTGTTAACCTTCTGGTTCTGGTTGAGAGGGATGGAGTCAATCTGCATCGTCACAGCGGGAACCATGTAGGGCGGCTTCTCATCGAGGATGAAGTTGTTGAGAGCATCAATATCGATGGTCTCGTCGCTCACGATGTAAGCCGCGATGAACTTGCCTCCGCCTTCCTCGTCAAAAGCTTGTACAGTGGCGTCCTTGATGCCGGGGAACTCACGAATCACTGTTTCCACCTCTTTAAGCTCGATGCGGAAACCCCGAATCTTCACCTGACCGTCGCGGCGGCCCACAAACTCGATGTCTCCGCTGGGCAGATAGCGCACGATGTCGCCAGTGCGATACACACGGTTGTATTTAGTGTCGCTGTTGAACGGGTTGATGATGAACGCCTCGGCGGTCTTCTCGGGACGGTTGAGGTAACCGCGTGTCACCTGTGGACCTGCCACCCAGAGTTCTCCTGCGGCACCCACAGGCAGACGGTGGCCATACTTGTCGGTAATATAGCACTTGCAGTTGCGTTGCGCTTTACCAATGGGAATGTTCTTGATTTGTTTGGTCACGTCGAAGTTGGTGACATAACAGATGGTCTCGGAGGGACCATAACCATTAGAAAGGATATAGCTGCTTGGAGGAACAAGAGTTGAAAGCTTCTCTCCGCCTGTGAGCAGATGCTTCAGCGACTGGTTCTCAAAGTTTGTGGCAAACTGGTACGCCACCTGAGTGGTCATGAACACATGGGTGATACCTTTTTCTTCAAAGAAGTCGCTTAGTGCCATCAGGTCAAGGCGAATCTCCTCGGGAATGATGTGCAGCTGAGCGCCGATGGTAAGGGTGCTGTAGATTTCCATCAAGGAGGCGTCGAAGCCAAAGCTGGCGTAAGCTGCCACCTTACTTGAGACGGTAATGTCATGCGTACTCTGATGCATGTGGCAGAACGCCACCACATTGCAGTGCTCGATTTGACAGCCTTTAGGAACACCCGTTGACCCTGAAGTATAGACCAACGTGAACAGGCTGTGCGGCTCTGGACCTTTGGGCAACGACTGTACCACTGGCAAGTTGGGCAGGTCGCGGGAGAGAATCACCTCGCCCTTGTAGCTGTCAACGAGGTTGAGCAACTCTTCATCGGCAATCAGAAGCCGCGCCTTGGCATCAGTCATCATAAATTCAAGACGCTCCTTGGGATAAGACGGGTCGAGAGGCTGGTAGCCACATCCCGCCTTGAGCACACCAAGCGAAGCGATAGCCATCCACTCGCAGCGCGGAATCAGTATTGACACCACATCTTCGGCACCTAAACCGTTGCTGGCAATGCGGGCAGCTATTCGGTTGCTCATTTCGTCAACCTGAGCATAGGTGTATGTTTTGTCGCCATAAACCACAGCAATGTTGTCGGGGTAGTCGGTAGCTTGCTTGTGGAAGAGCGATACCACTGTCTGAGTGTCGTCAAACGGGCTCTCGGTGAGGTTGAACTCGTCAAGCATCTTCACCTGGTCGGGAGTAGTGAGCTCAATGTCACAGAGTTTCTCCTTGTTGAGGAAACCAGTAAGTACTGCCTCATAGCTCTCAAGGAACTGGTCAACAAGTGCTTTGGAATACTCATTGCTGGCATATTCGGCATTAATCTGAAATTTCCCATCGAGGATGTAAGCATAAACATAAAGCGATACGCCAGTGGTGTTGTTGCACATCTGGATTGTGCTCATGGGCTTGCCCATCATTGTGCCGTAATCGAGGGTGCCAGCATGCCAAGCAAAGGCGACATTGATCTCCAGGTGCTGGTCTTGCTGGAGGTCGCTATAGGAGTAGATGCTGTGCTCACGGCAACAACTCATCAGTTCCTGACCTCGTAGAAGGAAATCCAAAACCGTAGTAGCATCATCAAACTTGGCATAGACCGGGAACGTCTGAACAAACATTCCTATCGTGTTACTCAGGCGTTTGTCGCCGCGGCCGTTAAACACGGTGTTGAACAATGCCTCATTTTCGGAGTTGTACTTAGCGAGCAGGAAGGCAAACGCGCTGGTGAAAAAGTTGCTGCGATACACCCCGTTGTTCTTGCAATAGTCATCAACTTGCCGTAACTCGATAACGAGAGAGCGTTGAGTGCTGTCCTCGCTATGGGTGGAGATGGCAAGGTCGGGATTGAGTTGAGTGAAGGTGTCGCTGCAGTCGAAATGCTGAGCATACCACTGCTTAGCTTGCTCGAAGGCCTCGGTCTTACGCATTTCTGCCTCTTCGGTTGCAGCCTGCATTATAGTCTGCTGTTCAGCAACAATTTCCTCGCCAAAATAGGCCTTCTCGATGTCGCGTAGCAAGATTTGTATCGAAGTGCCATCAACGATGATGTGGTGATATTCAATAAAGAGGAAGTAGTTTTTGCCGTCGTGCATCACACTCGCATGGAATAAGCGGTCGCCATAGATGTTGAACGGCTGAGCCAAATGAGGCTTCTCTTGCTCGATGTCTTGGATTTTCTTGATGTTGAGAGTGAAATCCTCGTTATCGAGGTCAATGGTCTGCATGGGTTCACCGTCATCATTCAACTCAATGCGTGTGAACATGGTGGGGTGAGACTTGAAGGCAGTAATCACCGCTTGACACAGACGCTCTCCGTCGAGGCTGCCGTCAAGCACATAGATATAGGGCAGGTTGTAACATGGCTCGCCAGGATGACTGGCGCACTCCACATACAACCCATACTGAGACTTGCTCAGGGGTGCTGAAATTTTCATGATTGTTTATGTTTTAAGCAAACAAGCTAATAAGGGACAAGCTAACAAGGCAGTAGAAATTGTTGCCGCATGTATCACAGTGTCATCCATTACCATTGCCTTGTCAGCTTATTTGCAGGTTGAGCTTGTCAGCAATTATTTACTCAAAATTAAAGAGGTTTATGAAACCTGTCATTTTAAACACGTTCTTGATGTCGTCGTTGAGTCCCTTGAGGGTAACGGTGTGGCCATGCGACTTGGCTTTCTTGAGGATGCCAAGCAAAATGCGCAGTCCGCTCGACGCTATATACTCAAGTTTCTCGCAGTCAATCACGATGTCTTTGTCCTCGTTGTCGTAGAGAGGTTTCATCTCTTTTTCCACTTCGATAGCGGCAGCAGTGTCGAGTTCGCCAATAAAGGCGGCAACCAGCTTGCCATCAATGTCATTAATTATTGTTTTCATAATAGTATGATTTATTGTGTGTTAATAGTTTTCTTCTGATTTATCGTTATTACAATCCCAGTTCTAAGCACCATTCATAAACTGGTTGAATTTTTATTGAATGGTTAGAGTGATTTACAATAGCACTCTCGTGATCAGTGAGCAACAACAAGTCGTTGCAGCCTGTATGCTTTGCGGCCAAAATCAAGCCGTTGAGTTCGCGGTTTTTGGTCTTGAGTGACGAAATATCGTAAGAAACCTGAATGGCCTGAACAACGGTGTTTCCATGGCAAACAACAAAGTCGCACTCACCACTGTTCTCATTCAAGTAATAAACATCAAGATCATCAAGCCGACTCTTTCTGTAGAGGTGATTCAGTACTATCGTTTCAAGGCGATGACCAAGATTTTCTCCAGCAAAGGCATTATCCCGATTGTTCATCATTGCAACATCGGCAGCATATATCTTTTCTTGTGAGAGTCTTATCTTGCTCTTTTGAGAGTATTTGCGCACTCCGATAAGCAAGAATGCTTGTTTCAAGTAGTCCACATAATTTTTGACGGTATGATCTGACTTGAAATGGAATGTTTTAGCAAGGTTGCTGCTTACAACAACCGTTGGAGAATTATTCAATAGGTGGTTTGCCAAATTCTCAAATTCCGCTTTATAACTTATCTTGTAACGCTGTTCTATGTCACGTTTCAAGATATTTGCAACCAAATTCTTCACATACTTTTTATCGTCTCCAATTGAAAGCAATTCAGGAAATCCTCCCTGACGCATATAATCGTCAAAAGCTGTACGCCTAAACGCTTCGGCCTTTGTGGTTCTTGTTGTAGTATCCACACTCCTCATCTCGCAGAACTCTTTGAATGAGAAGGGAAACAAATCTATTTCTTTGTTTCTTCCAGTTAGGTGTGTAGCAAGCTCGCCACTCAGCAATTTGGCGTTTGACCCCGAAACAACAACATGCATCTTATTCCTCAGCAAACGGTTGACAAAAAGATGCCAACCATCAATGTTCTGAATCTCGTCAAGGAAGAGATAGTTAAAGTCACCATATATTTTGTAAAGCACTTCTAAAACATCATTCAATTGGTCGGATTGAAGTTTTGCTAAACGTTCATCGTCAAAATCAACATAAGCGAACTTTACGTCTTTATTATGTAATGCCTGATAGCATAATGTTGATTTGCCACAACGCCGCAATCCTATTACAACTTGTGCTTGAGTACTATTCAAATCAACAAGCGATTCCTCCATTCTTGAACACAGCTTTTCGTCTGACCTGCTCTCTATTTCTTTGCGTTGGCCAGTTAATATAAATTCTAATGTGCGCTTATCAATCATTGAGCTAATTTTTTATCGCTACAAAGTAAACACTTTTTTTTCTAAAATGCAATAATTCGACCTTTTTATGTTATCCAAACTGCGATAAATTGCAAATTTCACCTCTCTCAGACTGCGATAAATTGCAAATTTTACCTATCTCTGACTGCGATAAATTGCAAATTTTACCCCTCTCAGAATGCGATAAATCGATAGCAAACGGATTATTGTTTTCTCACTTGTCGTCTAATACCAATACTTCGTTAAGAAATGCCATCTCATCGACGCAGCAGTATCTGCCCACACAAAACGTTACAGAGACTGTATTTCTCCTGTCGTCCTGTTTTCCGCAATGGGACACGCCATTTTGTAAATCCTTAGAACTATTTCGCTAATAATCAGATACCATTTTTCTCAGCAATCACCTCGCGCGGAAAACAGCACCTCTCTTAAAATGCGATAAATTGCCAATTTTGGGGTGTGCAAAATTGGCATCTACTCACTTGTGAGTTTGAAACAGATTAAATAGGTAGTTACTTTTAGGACAAAACAACTTAAAGAAGAAAAAATGAAAATTATTCCGGCGTAGCCGGCTTTTCGACACCGTCAGGTGCGACTTTTTGAGAAAAAGCTTGTTCCTCATCAAAATAAAACATATCTTTGCAAAATCACAACTGTTCATCAACTAAAAAAAGAAATAATGAGAAAAAAAATACAACATATTTTAGCATTATGTATGCTGATGGTTATGTTCTTATCGTGCGAGGTGTACAATGAAACCAATAAAGTTTCAAAAACAGAGAATGGTTTTCAATCACAAGTGGCGAAGAACAACTCACCGCTAACTCTTGACACCGAGGATCTTTTTTGTATTGACAAGGCAAATGAACTGGCATTTACTCTTTTGAAAAAACAGTCGAACGAGACACCCTATAAAAGTTTCACGTTTTCGCCATTGAGCGTGAGTTGCGCACTTGCCATGACAAGCAATGGAGCCAACGGTACAACGCTCCAAGAGATAGAGGCCTTAATTGGACCATCAACCGAGGCTAACTCATTCTACAGCCGATACATCGCTCATTTCTCTCCATCGGTCGTGATGAGCAATTATTTGGCGATGAATATGATGTACCCAATTAGCCAGGATTTCATAATGTCGATAACAGGTATTTATAACGCACAAATCAGCAATCTCTACTTTGGCTCCAGCGATGCGACACAGCAAATCAATGACTGGATAAAGCAACAATCGAATGGCGAATTTGACAACATTGTTGAGGAAACAAACGACAATGAGCTTGCCTATCTCATCAATTACATGAATTTCAAGGCTCTGTGGGAAAATCCCTTTGATAAGAGCCAAACTCTTGACAGGGAATTTATCAACGATGATGGCAATACGACAGAGGTTCCCACAATGTTCCAGTATTTTCATGAACTATATTACGAGAATGACAAATGTCAAGCAATCTCAAAGAAATATGACAACAGCGAGTACCGCATGCTCATCATCTTGCCCAAGAAAGCAAAAATCAATGATTTCTTGACGAGCATGAACGCCAATGAATTTAATGCCATAATCTCAGGCATGGAAGAAACAGAGGCCGAGATTGATTTGAAGTTGCCTCAATTCTCCACCTCTTGCAATATAGACCTGCAAGAGATGTTATCGGCTTTTATGCCAACTGCATTTGACGAGAGGGCTGACTTCAGCAGGCTCAGCAAGGTGGAGTCGTATATCAACCGATTCACCCAAGACACAAAAATAACTGTCAACGAATATGGCACCGAAGCCAGTGGTGTGACTGTGCAAAGTTTTATTGTTAAAGCTTTGAATCCACAGTTCAACGCCAACCACCCCTTCATCTATTTCATCTACGACGAGACCACTCACGCCATCCTGCTGGCGGGACAATTCTGCGGCAATTAACGAGAATTGACTCATCATATCTTTAAATCCAACCGCTTTGCTCCCCAACTTAAAGAAGAAAAACTGCATATCTATGCTGTATAGAAACTAACAATAGATTGATTAGTCACATGGAGATAACCAATCTACTAGAATTCAGCGAGAGGACTCAGCTGCGCCAATGGCTTGAACTGAACCACAGCACCGAGAAAGAATGCTGGGTGGTGTGCAGCCGCTCAAAAATCAAGCCCGAAGGTGTTATGGCTTACATTGATGTGGTGGAAGAAGCATTGTGTTTCGGGTGGATTGACTCAACTGTGAAAAGCCTCTCGCCAGGATGTGTCGCCCAACGGCTATCACCGCGACGCAAACGCAGCCACTGGACCGAACTCAACAAGCAACGGTGCGCCGACCTTGAACGCCGCGGACTAATGACCGACGCAGGCCGAAAAGTCATCCCTGCTAGCCAATAATGAAAGTTATTTTTGATACTTCTTCGTCAGCGTGAGGACGTTCTTGTGATCTATGCGCTCGTAGTTGATGGTGTCCATAAGCTGGCGCACGAGGAAGATGCCCAAGCCGCCTATCTGGCGGTCTTCGGCGCTGAGCGAGGTATCGACATCGGGGGCATCAGTAGGAGCGAACGCCACGCCGTTGTCGGTGATTACCCACTCAATGGAATCGCTTGTCGCCGAAGCCACGATGCCGATGTCGCCTTTCTCGCCCTTAGGATATGCATAGTTGATAATATTCACCACCGCTTCCTCGATGGCGAGGCGCATATTGGTAGCAAGGCTCTTGTCAAGGTTGAGATGGTTGCAGAACTCTGTGACAAAATCGTTCACTTGAGCGATGTGCGACAAGTCATTTTCTATGGCCAGGCCTTGTTTCAGAACTGTCTCCTTAACGGCAGGACTGTATCGCACCGCCAGCATGGTGAGGTCGTCGCTTTGTTCGGCATTGCCCACAAAACGGCTCATCGTACCAGTGAGAGTGTCGAGCAGCCGCTGTGGAGCCTCGTCAGGGTGACTGGAGATTGTTTCCATCACTCGTTGCAGTCCGAATTGCTGGTGCTTGGCGTCCATCGCCTCGGTGAGGCCGTCGGTGTAGAGCAATAGCGTGTCGCCAGGTTTAAGTATTGTTTCTTGTCTCTCATAGAACCAATCCTTGACTATGCCAAGAGCCATGTTGGCCTTCACGTCGAGTTTGCAAGGTTCGCCAGCGATGACGACGGGCGTGTCGTGACCAGCGTTGCAGTAGTGCAGGCGACCAGTAGGCAAGTCAAGCACGCCAATGAAGAAGGTGACGAACATGCTTGAGTCGTTGCCGTGGCACACAGCTTGGTTGATGCTCTGCATGATGCGGGCTGGGTTGCTCTCACGAGAGCCGAAGGAGCGGAACATGGAGTGAGTCACCGACATGATGAGAGCCGATGCCACTCCCTTGCCACTGGCATCGCCAATGCAGAAGAACAGCTTGTCGTCACGCAGGAAGTAATCGTAGATATCACCTCCCACCTCGCGTGCGGCAAGCAGAGTGGCGGCAATGTCGATATTGTTGTGGCTGATGTCGTCATGCGGCAGCATCTCGCTCTGTATGCGCTTCGCCACTTGCAGCTCGCTGCTCAGGCGCTCACGCTCAATCTCGTTTTGCGCCATGCGCTTGTTGTTCTTAAGAAAACGGTAGATGATATAACCCAGCAGCATGAATCCCAGCAGCATGAGCAGGCCCGTCCTCAGGCGAATAGCTTTCAGTCCAGCATACACCTCGTCGTCATAGCACACCACAGCAATCATCCAGTGTGGGTTGCCTTTCATGTGGTGGAAAAAGACACAGGCCTCTTTGCCGTCTTCGGTGTCGAACTCTATCACCTTGATTTTGCTTTTGGCAACTGTGCGCGCATTGGCGGTGGAATCGTTGATTAAACGGATGGCATCGTCAAAGTCTTTATAGCGAGAATGGTTCTTAGAAGGCTGGGATATGAGTTTGCCGTCATCGGTAAGCAGCATACAGAATGAAGATGGATACATGTGACGGTTGTTAAGGCTGTCGCTGAGCCATTCGAGCGAGAGGTCGATGCCCGCAATGCCCGCCTTCTGCCCGCTCTTGTCGATGATGGGCACAGAATAAGTGGTGATAAATGATTTGGTCTCAACACTGTCGATGTAAGGATCGCTCCAATAGGGCTTTCCCGTTGACATAGGTTCGGTGTAGAACTTGAAATTAGTGTAGTCGTGACCACCTCGCATGGCAATATTCTCTTTCACCTTAACACCATCTTTAGAGTTAAAAGCCCAGGGCTCATACAGCTCGTCATGTCCCCCGTAATAACCAGGCTCAAATGCCAAACCTACACCAGTAAAGTAGTCGTTAGCTTCAACTATCGTGCGCAGGGCATCGTGAATGTCGTCGCGATCTTCGGTCAGTTTAGTGATTTCGGTCACATGGCTGTTAAGCACCTGTTCGGTGGTGTTGAGCATACTCTTAACGAGGATGGCCTTCATGGTCATCTCAATTGCGGCTTTCTTTTCAAGCTCTTCTTCGAGAAGTTGTTTGGTATAGTAATACTGCGCCCACGAGAACAACTCTATCAGCAGTGCGGCAAACACGATGATCAGAGTTATCCATGTGCGCCTATTAAAGAGTTTCTTTATCTTATCCAGCAGTTTTTTCATTCTATATGGCGCCTACGGCGCAGTTTAGTGTTTAGTAGTGAGAGAAGTGTACATTATGCTTAATGCTTAATAAATTATGCATTGTGAATTATGCATTATGCATTAAAAATCCTACCACTTCACTTGCAGGAAGCGTGGCCTGACAATGAGGTTGAGCCACGCCCAGTGCAGATTGCGCTCGTTGTCAACGCGTTTCAGGCGCTCCATTGTCTCTGTTCCGTGCATATAGGAGTAGCCAGCCGAGATGGTAACTTCCTTGATGGGTGTGTAGCTTGCCGAGAGCTCTATCTCGTGGCCAAGGGGCTTGTCAAGGTTCTCGGTGTTGGTGGCTATAGCGAAATAGTGATAGGTGGCGTCAAATTTCAGCTTGTTGCTGAGCATATAAGAAGCTCCGGCATAGTAGTTCTGCAGTCCTGGGGTGAATCCATCATAGTAGGAAGTGATGTAGAAGAAGTCCATCGCGCCATAGAACTTGTGATGAGAACCATACACAGGACTGAATCCTTTGATTGTCTTGTGCTGAACAAGTCCAAAGCCACCACCTGGAGGAACAGCAAAATAGGGGTCGCCACTCAAGATGTCATAACCGGCATTTATGCCCCATTGAGTTGAGGGTCGGTAAGTACCTCTCACACTCGCCATCCATGCCGAAATATCAAGACCATAATCGTTCTTGCCCATCTGGTAGTAGAACGAGCCTTCAAGACTCCATTGCTTGGGGCGATAGCTAACATATGTTCCTAACAGCTGCTGGTAATAAGTCTTGTCAAGGTTTTCTTCATTCACGCTTTGCAAACCTTGATTCATAAACAGCAGTGAAGCGCCAAAGGGAACTCGTGGATGGTCGTAGTGATACCATAGGTTCTGCATCAGCTTATAGGGCTTGTCGCCGTTACGGTATTCTGTGCCGCCGTTCACGCTCTCGGCATTTTGGTTATAAGCAAGCATGGCGTGCAGCTTGTGAGAGCCTCCTTCGTAGCCCACTTTCACAAGGTCGTGCGAGAGCGCTGCCATTGCCCAGTCGTTGGAGCCGATAATGCGCTCATCGTCGTAGCTGAGAACCTGGCGACCAATCTTGGCAAAAAAGCCTTTGCGAGAGGTTAGCTGTACCCATGCCTCATAAAGGTTGAACGACCCTTTGCCCGCCTGTCCCCACACTGCCGAGTGCTGAGCTGTGATGTGCGCCTTGAGGAAAGTGCGCTCATAGTCGAGACCTAATCTAGTGCGCTCGAGGATGAAATAGGCCTTGTTATCGTTGTCCTCCTCGTTGTCAGGTAAGCCACCCAGGCGCAGTTCGCTGCGTGTCATCAGTTCAGCATCAACAGTGAAATTGTTTAGCTTCTCACTATTATCATCTTGCGTCTCCTGCGCCAGAGCAATGCTAGGCATCAGCAGCGACACAGCAATCACCACTGCCAGCACTCTCAAATGGTATCGGTAAGCAGTCATAGTATTATAAACTTTATTATTGCACAAAGGTAATAATAAATTTTTAAATGGCAAAAAAAGAGCAACAACTCGAAATAGCGACAGCAAATTATATTTTCAAGGGTTAGTTATAGGTTGATGTTGATACTTGTTTTGCGGAAGCTGAACAGGTTGTCGCTGAGGCTGGGGTTGCTTGTGTTGAGGGAGTAGTTCTTTTGCGAGCGGGCTTTGACCACTGGCACCACAAACTCGATGTTCTTGCCGTCGCCTGTAGTGGTGAAGGTCACTGGTTGGTTCTTCTCGTTGAGCAACGTGAGTGAATCGACCGACTTAGCGTCAACGTGCTGCATAATCTCATTAACTGCTATATGCACCACCACATTGGTGGTGTCACGGTCGTGCTCGTTGGCGATTAAGATATTTACGGTGCTTTTGTTTTCACAGGCCATGCAAACAAGCGCTAAGGCGATTATGGTCAGTATTTTTTTCATTGACTTAAAGTTTTTATCTAACCCTAAACTCTAACCTCTAAACTTATGATTTATTGCTGTTTCTCCTCTATGCTTTGAATGCCGTCGCGACGCAAGCACACACGGTAGCGCTTGTACTCGCTCTTGTCCTCATATTTACATTGTATGATAAAATTCAGGTAGTAGGCCTTGTCGCCATCGGTGTAATGGTTTGCGGCGTCACCATTATTGACATAAAGCGGCACGGTGGGGTTGTCCATCTTGCGCATGAAACCTGCGAGGTTGAAGCGCACGATGTTGTTGATGCCGTTGATAGGATATGCCGAGAGCTGGTCCACAGCTTTGCGCTTTAGGTGAACGTACTTGCGGTACTGAATCACCTGCTCATCCACTCCGCGATTCACGACGAGCGGATTCTTGCGGGCGCGTTTCTCGTTGACGTGCCGCGACACATCTTGCGGCGACACGAAGTCGAAGCCTTCCTTAACCTTGCCAATATTTCGAAGACCGACGCGGATTTTAATGAGGTAGTCGTAGAATCGGCTGCCCAAACCATGAGCAAAGTAGTTGCGTATCAAGTCTTTGATACGATCCTTGAACATATAGCTTATCACCAGAGCGATGAAGAACGGCAGCGTGAAGTTGCCATAAGTCTGCTGGAAGGCAAACGACACCACTGTGGCAAACACCATCGAGATTCCTGCCGCCACGCTGAACGCCACCTGTTCGAGGAATGCGGTGTTGCGGCGCTTGTGGGTGGGCAGGTAGAGGTTGCTCTCGATATATTTCTTGAGTTGGCTTGCGTGATACACAAACTGGCGGTTGCTGTCGGGACTATCGGCCTCTACGTCAAGATATTTGCGGCTCTTGCGGTATTTGTGTTCACTGTCGAGCATTTGGGTGAGCATCGACAGCAGTGGTCTACCGCTTCTCTCACGAGGGTTCAAGAGTTTGACAATTCGTCCTAAGTGCTGCTCAATTATGTTGGAGATGAACTCATCGCCAAAGTCATAAAAGACCACCACTTGTTTCCCTTCTTCGCTCTCAAGCAGTGTTGGGCGCAGGGAGCGGTACATTTCCGCCACCACCTTGGCTTGCTCCACGAGGTCGCAGGCGAGGCTGCGTTGCGCCTCTCCGTTGGTCTGACGGGTGATTTTGATATATGCGTCGCGCACGCTGCTCTTTACGATAGAGGCATACATCTTTACCTCGTTCTCAAACTCCTTGTTGTCGTTCACCGGCTTCTCGCACGCCTGCTTCATGCGCGAGAATGGCAGCGAATGAACATCGGTAAGTTCGCGCAGCTCATAGCGTGGAGTAATAAGTCGCAGATATGACAGCGTGTCGCAGTAAAACGTGTCTTTGCTATAGGTGTGCTTGTTCACATCAAGCCGCTCGGGGATGAAAATCCATGTGTTCATGTAGAAGTCATCGTGAGTCCTCCCGTCGTTAGGCAGGAAACCCACTTTGAACTCCAGCGTGTTGCTGTCATGAATCTTTGGCTTGATGTCAATCATTTGAGTTTATTGTTTGTAACTATTCAGTGATCTTGTTTTTTCCACATTATCATCAAACAAATTCAACAAAGAAGAACAAATACAACAAAATAGTGTTTTATTAATTATTTTTCTTGTTGTTTTTGTTTGATAATGGTTGCTGTCGTTGATAGGAAACGCTATTTATTGTTAATTGTGCATTATGCATTTAAAAGAACACTCCATCGGTATAACCGAACCACCTCAGCACGGTATCGCCCCACACGATTATCATCAGCCAGCTGATGAACATCATGGTGATACCAAACTTGAAGGTGTCGCTGATGCTGTACTGGTTGGTGGTGTAGAGAAGAGCGGCGGGCTTGCTGTTGAAAGGCAGCACATAAACATGGCCCACAAGCAGCGCAACCGGGAACGCGAGGCTCATGATGGGGTAACCGTTGCTCTGCGCCACACCAATGGCAATGGGCACGAAGATGAGCGTGAGCATTGTCTTCGACTCAAAGATGAGCGAGAACAACAGAATGCTTCCTGTGAGGATGAGATATATTACCCAGAATGGAGTGCCCTCGCCAATGCCAAGAGCACCAAACAAGGCGTTTATCATTGTGCCAGGCAGACCAGTTGCCTCAAGTCCAGCTCCGAGGGTATATGCACCAGCCGAGAAGAGAAGCAAGTGCCAGGGAATATCCACGTCGTTCCACTTCACGATGCCAATCTTTGGCAGCAAAGCCACCACAGCACCCATAAAGGCGACTGCCGTCTGACCAATACCATGATAATCTCCGGTAGCCCACAAAAGTAGCACTGTCACGAAAATCGCTACTGCCCTGTATTCCTCTCCACTCATTTTGCCAAGTTTGTGCAGCTCGTCGCGTAGTCGGTCCATGCCGCCTTCAATCTGAGGCACACGCTCTTCCTTTTTGAGAGGGAAGAAAATTTTGGAACCTACGAACCAACCGATGAAGATGAGGATGATGTTCATGGGGAATGCAGCCATGAACCAGTTTTGGTAGCTGATGGAGCCGATGCCCAGCGCGCCACCGATAAGTGCTCCTGCAAGCAGTGTGGCGCCCGAACCGGTGAGGAAGGAGTTGGCTCCTAAGTTAATCTGGAACAGGTTCTGGAGCACCAAGTTTCGGCCAAAGTTGTTGCGATTACCCTTGCTGGCGCCATAGATGGCAGCCACTACCATGAAGATGGGCAACAATATGGCAGCCTTGGCGGTAGTTGCCGAGATAAATGCCGAGAGCACGATGTTGATGACAATAAAGCTCAAGATTATGCCGTTCGTGCTCTTGCCGAATTTAATCACAAACCATAGCGCGAATCGCTTTGCCACTTGCGTCTTGACAAGCATACTCGCCAAGATGAACGACAGGATGTTGAGCCACATCACCGGGTGTCCCAGCTGGGCATAGGCCTCCTTGTCGCTCGTCACCCCGGTCAGCACTATCGACATTATGACGATTAGCGACGTGAGGTAGTTGGGGATGGCTTCAGTAATCCACAGGATAATGGCGGCGGCAAATATTGCTAGCATCGCATAGTTGATGTGTAAGAAGTTGTCGTGGGTGTCGGCGGTGAGTTGTTGCTTCTCGGCATCGGTGAGTTCTCGTTTGGTCTCCTTGCCGCTTTTGTCAACTTCTACCGCGATTTTCTTTTCGGCCTTCTTATACATCTCGTCATAGCGTTTCACGGCACCCTCGGCAAGTTGTGTGGTCTCCTTGTTGGTATCGATATTGTTTATGAAAGGAATATCGGCAAAGAAATAGATGACCACAAAGACGAGAATCGCCAGAGGCCCGCCTATGCGTTGTAATATCTTCTCGAAGCCCGATTTCTGCATCTTGGGCAGTTTCTCGAGCTTGTAGTTATTCATGTCAAGAGGATCGAAATGCTCCTCTTGCTTGATTGTCTCTTCCGCCATATCTTTAAGGTTTTAGAAAAAGGGGTGTATCAAAGCTCTAACTCAAAATTTAAACAACTGAAACATCTGAATATTCTGATTTTTTTAATTGACAATCATAATATTCTGATTTTCATAATTTCAGATTTTTCAGAAATATCAGTTGTTTTTTATTTTTGACACACCCCCAGTTGCAAGTCGATGATAATAGATTATTTCCAGTTCTTATAGGGGTTCTTCATGAGCATAGAGTTGTAGTACTTCACGTCACCGGTAACCTCCTCGCCAAGCCAGGCAGGGCGGTCAAACTCGGCATCTTCGCTGGGCAACTCCACTTCGGCAACTGTTAGTCCGTCGTTGTCGCCGTAGAACTCGTCAACCTCGAAAGTGCGCTCGCCGGCTTTCACCAGATAGCGGGTCTTGTCGATAACGCCAGGCTCGCAAATCTTAAGCAGCTCCATAACCTCGTCGGCGGGAATCTCTTTCTCCCATTCAAAGCGGCTGGCACCACTCTCGTTGCCTATGCCCTTGACTGTAATGAAGCCTTTCTCGCCTTTAACACGCACGCGTACAGTGCGCTCGGGAACTGAACTCAAATAGCCCTGAATGATGCGTGTGGCCTTGAAAGCCTCATCCTTAAAATCGCCTTTTACAAGGAATTTTCTTTCTATTTCTTGTGCCATAATAGTAGTTTTTTAGTAAACAAGCTGACAAGTAAACAAGCTAACAAGGCAATAGTAGTAATTGTCACTTGATTTGAGTAATAATCTACTTGTCTTTTGTCTTTGATTTCTAATTAATTCGCCAGAGGTTTGTTAATCATACCAATTACACGTTTGATGGCTTGCAGGTAGTTGATGTTCTCAACGCCCTCGAGACCACAATCGGCGATGGTCTTCTTGATATCCTCAATCTCGGTGCTCTCGCTGTTGATGGTGCGAACCATAGCGCCGTTGATGTAAACCTCGCCAGTCTCGCAGATGGTGTCGTTTACCATGTAGCCATAGCGGGCCTTCTCAACGGTCACAGCCTGCAAGTCGGGATGCTCGTCAATCATCTGAAGGAACTCCTCGAGGGTATATTCGTCCTTTGTGAGCTCGGGCATGCCCTCAACTTTGAAAGCTGGGAACACTTCCTCTTTCAACACTTGCGCGCTGATGGGGAACTCGCCCTTCATCAGTGGATTCCACTGCTCAAGGCCGTCAACGGCTTGCACAAAGGTCTTGATATCCATCTTGCCGTTGCGTATCTTGGTGTTGTTCACGTCGTTGGTGCGGCTAACGATGTAGGTCTCGGTGCTGTGGCGCTCCCACACTTTCTCGGGAACAGGAACGCTCAGTCGTGCCATGCGCTTGCCGGCCTCACAGAAGCAGCGACCGAAGCTGCGGAACTCAAAACGTGGTTTAGAAATTTCACCAATCTTTAATTCTTCTTTTGCCATTTTATTATAGGATTTTTAGATTTTGGATTACTTTTTGCTTGTTTTTTCAAAAAGACCTGGCAGGCAAGGCTTATCGCCTGCCAAGTCTTAAGAAGTTTTATAGATTGTGTTTACTGTACTACAGTTGCGTCTTCGGTACCGGTGTCGGGGTTCTTGGTTCCAAATGTCTTGTCGGCGATCATGAACTTGCCAGTGCCATTAGGACAGCGGCTCCAAGTCTTGTCATTTTTGCTTATGGTAGCTCCCCAGCCGTCGCCCTTCTCGCCACGTTGGAACTTGTTGATGACCTCGCCTTGAGGATTGAAGAGCTCAATAAGTACTGTCTTTTTGGCCGACAAACCCTTAATCATAGGACGTGGATTTGGTCCACTACCTCCCTCACCAGCCACATTGCTGGCACCAACAATCAAGAAGTAGCTATGACCCATGATGACTTCGTTTTTCTCGCCGGTCCAAGTCAAAGCTTCGTCTTTTTTGATTGTTACGCCATCAAGTTTGATGGGGTCATCACCTATATTGTATAGCTCGATATATTTCTCGCCATCCTCACCTGCTCCATACAACTCGTTGATTACAAGTTTAGTATAATCACTTGGTTTGTCGCCTACAGTGTATTCACGTTCAGCAGTGGTGGTGTAGCCAGCCTCGTTGGTGATGATTACAACATAGTTAACTTTAGTGCCATCTTCTTGAGCAGGAATGGTAGCGGTGTAAGTGGTGCCATTGCCATCCATATCTAGTTCCTCAACGAAATCATCATTTACAGAATAACGCAGAACGGCTTTAGTAACATCTAATAAGCCCGACACCTTTGCTGTTACAACCACGTCGTCAAACGAAGTTGGAGCATCGGGATTAATCGACACAGCTTCAATAGTGTTAGGACCCTCATATACTTTATCCTCAACGCAGGCTGTCATCGCCACTGCGAGAAGTGCCACGAATAATAACTTTATAGTTTTCATTGCTATATATCATTTAAAGAGTTAAACAATAGATTAGAAGTTAACCTCTAAGCGAAGACCCAACATGCTGTAGTTCACACCACCTTTGCCCTTAGCCTCAGTGACTTTGGTGTAGTCGGCAGTAGGCTTGCCGTTGACATCGTGACCAACAAGTAGTTTGCCCTTGCCGTTGGCGTAACGGTCGTTGTTAGAGTACTGATAGTTGAGAACAATCTTAACGCTGTTGTTAATCCAGTAGTTAAGACCTACGGTGAAGTTCTCGCCAGAACCACCATACACGTCCTTGTTGTTGAGGTTCAGATAGTCGTAGCGAACTGCGAGCTCGATGTCACCCCACTTGCGACCGCGGGAAGGCTGAGTGAACTCGCCCTCGGCGGTGTTGAAGCGCTGCTTACCACCAAAGAGGAGGCAGGATGCATGAACATACCAGCCATTGAATTTGTAGTTGTTCGCGGCAGCATCTACATTGGTTTGAATCCACTCACTCTGGATGCGAGCGGGACCATAATATGCAGCTCCCTCAAGACCATAGAGCACGTTGTGGTCAACGTCTTTGATTACGTCGGTGTCAAGATATTTCTTGCGGTTGATGCTGGTTGCGTTACGGGTGCTGAAACGCATTCCGCCCCATTCGGCTGGAGCATCCTCAGTCTTTGGGGTGCGGTAAGAAGCCTTACCTCCTAAGTACAGACCCCAGCTGCGGTCGTTTGCATAGGGCATCCAACCGATTTTACCGGTGAACGAGTAACCTTGATTGCGGCCATAGTCCTTGTTGTTGTCCTGGACGTTGGTAAGTTCCTCCTCGCCAGCTATAGTCTGGAAGAACACACCACCAGTTGCGCGGAAATGGTCACGCAGGTAAGCAATCTGGAGACCAAGGTGGCGCGAAGGCACGAGAGCTTTACATACCATTGGGCGCTCCATGAAGGTCAGGTAGCGCGACGAGGTGGTCTGCTCCATCGAGAAGTCTTCCTTGAAGTTACCGGCCTTGATTGACACGTTGGGGATGCCGTCGAACTGCACGATTGCGTCCTTGAGTTCAAACTTGCCGTCAGCAAAGTCCACGTCAACCTCGCCATACCAGTTGTGAGGCAAGCGAGCCTTAACGGCAAAGCGTGCACGGCGGATGGAGACATTGTTGCCAATGGGGTTGTAGTCTTCGTTGTTTCCAAAGAACATGGCGCCGTCAACTTGAACGCGGTTGTCAAACCACAGGCGATACTCCTTGTTCTTAGATTCAAACGTGAGGATGTTGTTGCGCTGCTCCGAGATCAGCTCTTCACGGTCGACTTTCACGCCATACTGGTTGTAGGTGGCGTTCCCGTCTTCTTCTTGTGCCCACACACTGCCCCAAGCGGATAGTGCCAGCACAAAGGATAGGGTTAATAATTTTTTCATTGTACAAAACATTTAAGTTAATAAATTAGATGTTTACTGTATTATATCATTTGTATTTATGGATAGAGTTTTAAAACTGAGAACTGAGAACTATGAACTGAGAACTGAGAACTATGAACTGAAAACTGAGAACTATGAACTATGAACTGTGAACTGTGAACCATGAACTGCCTCATATCATTTGCAGATATTCCACGATATTGACGCTGCGGTCAAGCTTTAGCTTTCGGCGGAAGCGGTAGCGGCTCACTTCCACGCTCTTGGGCTCTACGTTCATCATGCCCGCGATGTCTTTGCTGGAGAAGCCCAGGCGCAGCATTATCGCCAGACGCTTCTCCTTCTCCGACAAGGTGCCACAACGCATAATCAGGCGGCTCACGAAGTTCTTGTGGAGGTCCTCCACCTGATTGTAGAATTGGTCCATCTCATCGGTGAGCCGCATGTTATCGTTGAGTTTTTGCGCTGTCTCGCGCAGTTGCTGGCGCAGAAATTCCACGTCATCCTCTTCCGACAAATCGTTAAGATTCTTACTCAGGTCTTCGAGGTACTGACGTTGCTGCTTGATATATAATGAAAGGTTTACTAACTCTTTATGCTTAATGTCGATTTCGCTGGTCATCACATTAAACTGTGACGTGACGGCGGCGACATCAAGGCGGTTGCGCTCGTCGCCAGTCTCGCTGCTGTGGGTGAGCTCGTCGTTGAGGGCTTTCTCGGTTTGAGTGCGCTTGCGTCTCTGTCGGGAATTCTGTATTAAAAGCAAACAAGTGATGAGTGCAAAGAATGTTACAATCAGCATTATAAGTGAATTCTTCACGACTGTCAGCATTATATAGGCTATCAAGAATGCAATGACTGGGGTTGCAATAGTGATGCTTGCAAGGTTTATTAGGCTACGGTGGCGGTAGCTCGTTGAAATCTTGCAGCATTCCCTGATTTGGCTCGGCGACACTATCACTGGCACCAATCCCAGCAATAGGGTTCCCGCCACATTGCCTGCCAACAGTACTGTGATTAGTGCATAAAGCGACGGCAATGCCCACCGCATTAGCTTAGCACCATAATTCTCATTACGCAGTACGGTGGCAGCGGGAATTATCATCACCGCACTCATCACAATGGCGACAATGGCTATTGAAATTAGTGAGATTGATTTCATCTCGGTTGCCACACTTTTTAGCATCGGGGCAATGAGTAAGGCATAATTTACTGCAAGGAGCACGCCGCCGAGGATGATGCCCACGAGTGCCAGGCGCTTCATGTAAAGGTTCTTGATGAGCAGGTGATGGTCGCTTTTAAATATAATGTGGTTGAAAATTCTACGGTAAATATAGAACAGCAGTGTGCCAACTACGGGCGCAGCTATCAGCGAAATCAGCAAGGCAACCACTAAAGAGATGTTGTTGAACCAGTTGCATTCTATCCCAAATGCTATCAAGGCTCCCCAAAAAGCAGTGATTGCCGAGGTGTATTGATTTGCGGCACGCACTATGGCGATTGTAATAACCATAGCACACAAAATCTCCGATGCCTCTATAATAGTTAATGTGGACCCTTCTGGTACAGTATGGAAATTGACATTTATCACATAGGCTCCGAGAATAAATGCTGCCACTACCAGAAACTGCATTGAGCCGAACAAGCGTGTCGATATCATGTCGCGGATGTGGATACCCAGGAAACTAACTCCAATTTCCCGGTATCCCAGCCACGCTCCCACCATGAGGAGTGTCAATATCGACACTGTTAATTCCATAGGATTAGATTTATGAATAAAAAGATTAGTTGTTCAGCTTTATGACCATTATTGAGAGGTGGTCGGCAACTCGCACGGCCTCCTCGGCAAGTTCCTCGACGTGGAGGGTGAAATAGCGCAGGTGGAACTTCTGGCTCAGCTTGAAGTTGTCCATCTCGTGGAACACTTTGCGTTTGATAGATTGGGCAATCTTGCTCACCTCTTTTTCAAAGAAATAGATGCGATGAGTCTTCTCGCCAACAAACCGTGGTGCCTTGAAATAGTCGCGCGACGCCTGAATAGTACCCTCTACCGCAAGACCAGTGACCTCCACGAGTTTTAGGAAGTCGATATTGAGCTCCGACGGGAAAAAGGGGATTTCTATCTCATACTGCCACAAGTTCTTGTGCAACAGATTGATAATCATGTCAAGACGCTCTAGCAGCTGCATAATCTCCACACGCTGGTCGGTGACAAGAGAGTAGCTGTATAGTTCGTTCTCTATGGTGCGGCGAAGCTCGGTGGTGGTGTCACGCAGCCGTGTGATGTTCTCGAGGTTGTCGTCAAACTCCTTTTTATTGCCCTCAAGGTAGTTCTTGATGCCGCTTTTGTAGGTGAGCACACACTCATCCAGATAGTCGAGAAAGCTATCAAGGTCACTTATTGTCTTATTTGTTTTCTTCTGTCCAAACATATTTCAACTTGCTTATGTTAGCAAATGCAAAAATACAACATAAAAATAAAATATGCAAACATATTGTGTGTTTAATGTTCAGGCTATGAAAATCTCTGCTGTGTTATGCTTGATTTCATATAACTGATATATAATCTATTATGACCACCTATGTAGTGACAGAATAAATATTGCAAAATTTTGATGTAGTGTTTAAATAACTGTTTTGTAGTAAAAAACCCGTAATCAGAAATAGAAACCAGGGGGCATTCTAGGCTTTTAAAACTTATCATCTATAACTTAAAACTTAAAAAATGCCATCTCCTTAATTATAATTCCAAAAAAAGCAGTAATTTTGCACCTTGATTTAAAAAATACGAAATAATGGCACAGAACGAAGACGTTTTCAAGAAGATTGTATCACATTGTAAAGAGTATGGGTTTGTTTTCCCGTCAAGTGAGATTTATGACGGTCTAGGCGCGGTATATGACTACGGCCAGAACGGTGTGGAGTTGAAGAACAACATCAAGCGCTACTGGTGGGAGGCCATGACGCTGCTGCACGAGAATATAGTAGGTATCGACAGTGCGGTGTTTATGCACCCCACAATCTGGAAGGCCAGTGGCCATGTGGATGCGTTCAACGACCCCCTCATCGACAACCGCGACAGCAAGAAGCGCTACCGTGCCGATGTGCTTATCGAGGAACAACTCGCTAAGTTTGAGGAGAAGATGAACAAAGAGGTGACAAAAGCCGCCAAGCGCTTTGGCGACAGCTTCGACGAGGCAATGTTCCGCCAGACTAATCCCCGTGTGCTTGAGAACCAGCGCAAATGGGACGAGTTGCACGCCCGCTATGAGAAGGCGATGAACGACAACGACCTTGATGAACTCAAACAGATAATTCTTGACTACGAGATAGTTGACCCTATCAGCGGCACTCGCAACTGGACCGACGTGCGCCAGTTCAACCTAATGTTCAAGACACAGATGGGAAGCAGCAGCGACAACACTATGGATGTGTATCTGCGTCCCGAGACCGCTCAGGGCATCTTTGTGAATTTCTTGAATGTTCAGAAGACAGGTCGTATGCGTTTGCCATTTGGTATCGCACAAATTGGAAAGGCGTTCCGCAACGAGATAGTAGCGCGCCAGTTTGTGTTCCGTATGCGTGAGTTCGAGCAGATGGAGATGCAGTTCTTTGTACGTCCCGGTGAGGAGCTCAAGTGGTTCGAGACCTGGAAACAGAACCGTCTGCGCTGGCACAAGGCATTAGGGCTGGGCGATGAGAAATACCGTTTCCACGACCACGAGAAACTGGCCCACTATGCCAACGCCGCCACCGACATCGAGTTCCAGATGCCGTTCGGTTTCAAGGAGGTGGAGGGCATCCACAGCCGCACCAACTTCGACCTGTCTCAGCACGAGAAATACAGTGGCAAGAAGATTCAGTATTTCGATCCCGAATTGAACGAGAGCTATACTCCTTACGTAATTGAGACCTCTATTGGCGTGGACCGTATGTTCCTCTCAGTGATGTGCTCAAGCTACGAGGAGCAGAAGCTTGATGGCGGCGACACCCGCGTGGTGCTTCACCTGCCCAAAGCCTTGGCTCCAGTCAAGTGCGCCATCCTGCCGCTCGTTCGCAAAGACGGCATGCCCGAAAAGGCGCGCGAGATAATGGATATGCTCAAGTTTGACTTCGCCTGCCGCTACGATGAGAAAGACAGCGTGGGCAAGCGCTACCGCCGCATGGATGCCATTGGCACTCCTTACTGCATCACCATCGACGGTCAGACCGTTGAGGACAACACCGTCACCCTGCGCGACCGCGACACTATGGAGCAGCAGCGTGTGGCCATCGATGACCTAACCGCCATTATTGGCGAGCAGTGCAGCCTCAACAACCTGCTGAAGTCAATGCACAAAAATGATTAAGTGTTAAATAGGGACGAGACCTGTCTCGTCAGTCCACAAACATATTTATAAACAACTCTCTTGTTTACTAAAATGAAGAAATTTCCTTTTATATTAATAATGGTATCGGTGCTTGGCAGCGTGTTCACATCGTGCTTAAAAACCGAGGAAGAGAAAATTGCCGATGACTATGCCGAGTGGCGAGAAGCCAATACCGCTTGGTTCAATAGTAAGGCGGCATCATCTGAATATACCACTGTGACTGCCCCTTGGGACCCTAACGCTAAGGTACTTATCCACTGGTTCAACGACACCACCAAGACCATGAACAATCTCAAGCCTAAGTTCTCGTCGATGGTGGATGTGAAGTATTATCTGCGTCTCTATGACGGCACTGCTATCGACTCGTCTTACCTGAGCACTTCACCTGCCGACAGCCTGTTCCGTTGCCGTCTAAACAGCGGCGTAATTGAGGGTTGGGCGATTGCCGTTCCCAAGATGCACATTGGCGACAGCTGCCGTGTTATCATTCCTTATCTTCAGGGCTATGGCACTACAAGCAGCGATGAGATCAAACCCTTCTCGACTTTGCAGTTCGACATCAAACTCGTGGGAATTCCAAAATACGAGTTGTGAATTCAACCCAAATCGGTCATTAGGCGACGATAGGATGTTTTTGGGGTCTATTTATGCCATAACAGTTTTATTTTTGCATCTTGTTTCAGATATTGTCTCGTCATAGCCCGTTATGTCTTCGACAATCTCTTCACAACCTGCTAAAAATAAATTCTGTTCTAGCATAAATCCTAATGACCGATTCGGGTTCAAAGAAAGACTAACTGAGACTGTTTATACGGTCTTCAAAAAAAATGGATGCCATATCGTATGGCATCCATTTTTTAGCATATCTTCTGTTGGTTATTTGCAGCAGTTCTCTTTGTCCTCTTTGCATTTGGGCTTGCCGCAGCTGCCATCCTGTTTGCAGGGGCCTTCTTTGCAGCAAGGTGACTGGTGTGCACATTTATGCTCGCCGCCTTTGCATTCGCCGCCTTTGCATTCGCCTTTCATTTCTTTGCAATCGCCAGCTTTTTTACCGCACTCGCCGGCTTTCTTGTCGCACTCGCCAGCCTTCTTGTCGCACTCGCCTTTCATTAATTCTTTGCAGTCGCCTTTCTTGAGTTCTCTACCCTCAGTCATCTTGAGGCCTTTGGCTTGAACTTTCTTGAGCTGCTTTGTTTCGCCGCTCTTCTCGCAGCCTTGAGGAGCCTGGCACTCTGGTTGAGCTTGCTCAGTGCTGGTGGCTGGAGCTACTTGCTCAGTTTTGGCAACTTTTTTATTGGTTCTTTTCTTTTTTGCTTGGGCATCAAAACCATTGATACCTGCGAGAGCGATAGCTCCCACGCACATTAATGCAATTAATTTTTTCATGTTTTTTAATGGTTATTACGCACCTCTCTAGCGAGAAGATGCTGTTAAACAAAAAATCAAAATTTCTAAAAAAATAAATCGTTGATTATCAATCAACCTCGCAAAGATAAATATAAATAATTTAAAAACAAAAAAGCGGTTGAGAAATTTAACATTTTTGCAGGGAATAAATATTTTTTTTAATTTTACGCACTTTTTGATGACTTTGACCAAATAAAACACACCAAATTCTATACAACATGAAAAAGATTTTCCTCTTATTGGCTTTTTTCCTCTCATTTGGAATGGCAAAAGCAGCAGTATATGGAGACGTGAACTGCGACGGAGCGGTGACTGCCGCCGATGTGACAGCAATCTACGATGTGCTTCTTGGAGTTTCCACCACCTATGAAGCCACCGCCGATGTCAATGGAGACCATTCTGTGACAGCTACCGATGTCACTGCTGTTTATGACGTGTTGTTGGGCAATGTCGCGCCTGAGCCTAAACGTGGCAAGATTTATATCTGCGACAATGCCAATTGGGGCGACATGGCACTCTATGCGTGGCCTGAACAGGGTCTCAACGGTTGGCCCGGCATCCACCATAGCGGCACTGTGACCCACGACGGCAAGAGCTACTATAAGTTTGACCTGACCGATGGGTACTATGGCCGTGCCCTCAACTATATCGCCAACAATTATGCCGCAGTGAATGGTGGCACAAGCCACCAACTTGACCTGATGAGTGACCACACCATGGGCGAGAACGATATCTACCTCACCATCAGCGGCTCGGCGGGGAACTACAGCTATGTCGTTGACGATGACGGAACGCCACCACCTGTGGTGTATCTGCACAGCGAGCTGGACTGGAACGACTACTGCCTCTATGTGTGGAAAAACGCTGCTCCGGTTAGTGCGTCATGGCCTGGCGAACACTACACATCTACCAAGACCATTGATGGTGAACTGTGGTACGTCTTTGAAATGCCCAAGATTTATTATACCACAAGCGGCACAAACTGGATTCTGAACAATAACAACAACGGCAAGCAATATGACCTGATGCAGGACTTCAGTTATAGTCAAGATATTTATGTTCGTGTGGCAGCCGATGGCGCCTACACCGTGTCGAGCACCAGCGGTAGTGGCTCCGGCGGTGGCGATGTGGTGACACCAAGCAACGTCCATGACTTCGATGTGAGCAACACCACTGCCTTGACAAACAAAAATCGCGTCATCTACGAGATGAACGTGGGCAGTTTTACCAGTGCAGGCACCTTTGCCGCAGCACAAGCCAAACTTGACGACCTGCGAAGCCTCGGCATCGACATAGTGTGGCTCATGCCCATCTATCCCCGTGGCGGAGGTATCAACAGCCCGTATGCCGCCACCAATTTCAAGGCTACCAATCCCAGCTATGGCACTATCGCTCAGCTCAAGAGTTTCGTTGACCATGCCCATGAGCTTGGAATGGAGGTCATCCTCGACTGGGTGCCTAACCACACCGCCACTAATGCCGTGTGGGTGACCGAGCATCCAGAGTATTATACCACGCAAAACGGCGAGATGGTGCATCCCAACAATTATAGCGATGTGTATCAGCTCAACTACAACAATCCCGACCTGTGTGAGGCGATGAACGACTGTCTGCGATTCTGGATTGACCAGGCTGACGTCGATGGTTACCGCTGCGATTACGTTTCGAGTCCAGCAATCCCCGGCAGCTACTGGGCAAGCACCATCCCCATGCTTCGCAACTATGCTGGCGGCAAAACCATCACTATGGTTGCCGAGGCCGACATCGTGCACGATGCCAACAAGCTGCTGAACGTGGGCTTCGACTACGACTACGCCTGGAACTTCCAGAGCGGCAAGTTGGAGCGTTTCGGTCCCAACGGCACCAGCGCCTCTACTTTGCAAGGTTATTGCCAGTCGTTTATTAGTGAGAGCCAGGGGAAAAGCTTCGACCGTATGACCTATCTCACCAATCACGACCAGAATTACAACGATGGTGGCAAGACGCTACAAAAGATGTATGGCGCCAACAAATATGCCTTCACCACGCTCTATTTCACCATCTATGGCATGCCGCTGCTCTATAACGGTCAGGAAGTGGGCAACGACCAGATTCTTGACTACTTCCATGACACTAAAATAAACTGGAACTCCACCGATGCCAAGATGCAGAATACAATCGCCACACTCATGGCTCTAAGGCACACACAACCCGCACTTGCTAACGGCACCGCTACAAGCTTTCTTGCCAGCAGTAACGGCAACGTTATGGCCTACACCAAGACCAGCGGCAACAACACAGTTCTCGTGCTGATGAACTTAGGCAATATCGATGCCACCGCGACAATCAGCGGCATAGCCGCCGGCGACTATACCCAGTGGCTCGACAGCAGCACCATTGCCACTGGCACCACCCAGAGCGATGTGACCCTCACCTCCTCCAGCACTTTCGCGCTCGACGCTAAAGGCTACCGGGTGTTTGTGAAGAAATAGTCTAATTGCACAAAAGATATTTTACCCACCTTTTTGACCCGAGTCGGTCATTAGAATTTATGTCAGAACAAAAATCTGTTATGGCATAAAAAGCCTTAATAAAATTACCCTTAGCGGTCTAATGACCGATTTGGGTTTAACCCGAATCTCCTACCGATTCGGGTTAATTTTATTACTGGAAATAAATATTTTTTTTGCCTCAATTTCTTTGTCTTTACAACTTTTATTAATAATTTTGCAGGATATTTCCGTAATAGCATCTTATCACTAATGACTGATACAAATAACATTAAACATAAATGATTATGAGAAAATTTTTTCTAACAAAAATTTGCGTTATGATGCTCCTGGCAGTCTTTTCTACCGCCTGGAGCAGCAATGCTTGGGCTCTCACTATCAATGTGAAAGCCAGCCAAGAACCGTATGTCTATGCTTGGGACAATGCACAAAACCCCTTGCTTGACGCTTATCCTGGCACGAAACTCACCAACACGAAGAGCGTTGGTGGCCAAACTTGGTACTACATCGACATTGACGCAACAAATGTCAATCTCATCCTTAGCTTCGGCACTGATGATACCAAGACGGGAGATATCACTAACATAACTGGCACTCGCTATTTCGAGTTTGCCAATAACAATGCCAATAATGTTACTGACTACTATGACACTCCAAACGGAGTTAGCTATCATTCCAATCCTTTTACATACGTTGTAAATGCAAGTAATTGGAGTGGCGAACTTTATGCTTATGCTTGGGGCAACGGTTATAGTGGTAATGCCTCAACTTGGCCAGGTAAAAAAATGACAAAAGTTGGCACTAATGGAAACGGCAATGATGTTTATGAGTGGGTAAGCGACTCGCAAACTGCCCCAGCCAATGTGATTTTTAATAATAATAGTGGTTCGCAAACTTCGGACTTGACATGGGCAAACGGTGCTTATTGGTCAAACTATGGCAATGACTCCAGATTGACTATTTCGGGAGTAATTCTTAACAGCACTAATTTCCCTGATGCAAACTTGCGTGCTGCTATCACCGCTAGCACAGGTATTCAAGAAGGTGAGGCTATTACAATCAACAATATTAAAGTGCTTGATATCAGCAACCATGGTATTACCAATACAACAGGTATTGCCTATTTAACTGAACTTGAGGAACTCTATGCTAACAATAACGATATAACATTCGTTGACTTGCAGAATGCTACAAATCTCCGCATCCTTGACCTGCACCAGAACGAGAATCTTTTAGGTTTTGGTGTTGGCAACCCAGGAACATCTAATCATATTGTTCGTCTCCCATCGGGATGCTTACAATATATAGATATGTCTAAAACGAGACTAAGAAATTATACTGCCGCAGCATTTGCCGAGAAAGTTGCAGGAACACTTGAGACCTTTATAGCTCGCGATGTTTACTACACAAGTGATGTAGCTAAGTTTGCGTTTAATTCTGTACCATCCGTCACAACCTTAACCAAGCTTAAGTATATTGATGTAAGCGGTTGCGATGGAACACCTGTTACTATTATCGCAGATCTGGCCAACATGAAGCCAACTCTCGAATATCTCGACATCAGCAACCAACATATGACCACCACTGGTGCCGATCCCGCTCTTGATGGATTTACTGCTTTAAAGACTTTCAAGTTCAATACACAAGCCACTTGGACTAATGCTTTATCCATTAACAACTGCCCTGCCTTGACTTATATTGATGTGAGTGGCAATGTTAAGATGACTGGTCTTACCATCAACAACTGTGGTATCACCTCTCTTAACTTCCCTGAGGCAACCACATTGTCAACTTTGGCACATCTTGCAACTTTGGATGTTTCTAACAACCCCTTCACTGTGCTTAATATACCTCAAACTCCAAATACATTGCTCACAGTAACTGCCAACGACTGTAGCACAATGACAAGGGTTCTTGCTGAGCACAATGCTTCGAAATTGCAGTTTGTAACGGCCCATAATTGCCCAGCTCTTACCGACATCACTATCAATGGTGCTGACATCTATTTCAACAAGCAATTAAATGCTTTTGACGCTACTAACAAGAGCACTTTGGTGACACTTGATTTGTCGAACGATGCCATGTCAACCAATTATGCTCTTGACGGTTTCACTGCCTTGCAGACTGTTGATTTCGACAACAATTACATGACTGGCAACAATAACAATTTGCATTCATTTACTGCTATCAATTGCCCTGCATTGACCACTGTAAACCTTAATGGCAATGCCAATATGCAGACAGTGACTCTCACCAACAATAGTTTCAGCAACAGCAGTTATCCAGTAGTGACTGTAGATGCTCAAGCTAGCAATGTTATTTTAGACTTCAGTAATAACAACTTCACTGCTGTTCCCAATATTCAGGCAAACCAAATCAATGTCCTTAAACTTAACGACAACCAGCTTACCGACATCAATATTCCTGATGGCTGCAGCGTGAATTATCTCTACGCTCAGAACAACAACTTCCAGGCAGGCGATTACACTTTGCCTCAGACCTCACTTGTTGGTCTTGACTTGGGCAATAACGGCTTCACAAAGTTTAAAGCTGAAAACAACACTTCTCTCAAGTCGTTGGCACTGGCTGGCAACACTGGTCTTACCGAGATTGAGTTGCACGGAAACACCGCTTTGACTCAGACAAGTCCTGATGGCGTTATCGAGAGCGACAATGGTCTTTATATCAAAGGTCTCAGCAGCTTGCAGACCTTGAACATTGAGAACAGCTCGTTCAACAAACTCGGTCAGCAGAACTCACTTCAAGGTGTTACAGGCTTGACAAAACTCCAAGCCCGCCACAACGAGTTCACTACATTCACTAATGGTGTTTATAATCTTGACGTAGCGGGACATGCAAACTACCGTGTTGCCGATCCCAACGAGTCGAGTCTTGAGTATCTCGTAAATCTTGAATATCTCGACCTTGCCTACAACAACTTGCAAGACAGTGTTCACCTCTATAGGAACGTAAACCTCAAACATCTTGATGTGAGCCACAACAACGAGATTCATGGTGTTTATGATGGCACCATTGATATTAATGATGCCGCTGCTTTAGAAGCAATGAGGGTTAAGAAGGGATACAACTATATGAAATACGGTAGAGTATATGGTAAAGATCCCAATACTCCCAATGCCAAACCAATGCCAGGCTGGAACCCTTCGGCTGCTGAATGGACTGCTGGTTACACTAATCTTCAGGCACTCCGTGAACGCCCGTTTGACCTGCGTATAGAGGACCTTAACGACACCACAGGTCTATATCACCTTGACTTAGGAAAGAATGTGAATCTGGAATGGCTTGACTTCAGTTATACAAATATTCATAACACCTCTGCAGGTCCCACACACATGAATCCCGGATGGATGGACACCGACTGGGTGACAGATATGGGTACTTTTGCAGGTAAACCATCTTCAAACACTACAACCCATCGTGCTTATGTAAGTTGGCACACCTTTGTGTATTTCATCCCTTGCACAAAACTCCAGGTTATTCATGCCGACCACAACAATATGCGTTCGCTTGGTGTGAGATACTTCCCAGAGCTTGACACGCTGACTTGTAGCTATATGTATGGAGACAGCGAGATTATGCGAGATTTCAATGGCTCTGGTGACCTCCGTTATGGAATGGGTAATACAGGAACACAGACCTCAATTAAGAAATTCCAAAGCGTAGATTGGGACAATCTTGACAGTGACGGTTACCCAACAATTGTACTTGTTGGTCCCAATGGCACGACAGCATCCACCGATGTCTTTCCCAACAAACTTAGATATTGGGATTTAAGTTATAGTGGATATAATGAAGTTCGTCTTTATCCAGGTAGCGCACCCGACTTGCCATATCTCGAATATCTTGACGTGAGTGGCAACCCGCTCAACTTCACTAACCATGCATCTCATGCGAATTATGCTACTACATCTAACTGGAACTCTCTTGATGTAACCTATTGCCCGAACATCAGGACTGTAAAGGCTGAAAACTGCTCTGACCTGCCTATTGTTCGTGCTCATAATCGTCCTGTTCTCGACACGCTGTACCTGAGCAATGATCCTAAGCTCAAGGCTCTCTACATCCAGAACGACCCAGTGCTGAAAGACAATTTTGTAGGTCTCAGCACTCTCACTGGTCTTGAGACGATGTTTGCTTATAATAACACTCAATTTGGCGGCATCGATGTTACTAACAATACTGCCTTAAAGAACCTGTGGGTATCGAACATTAATGCAGAAGCTATTGACGTGAGCCACAACACTGCTCTTGAGAAACTGCGTATTTATGACAATTCGCTCACCTCTCTCAGCGTGGCAAGCAACCCTGCTCTCACATGGCTCGACTTCGCCCGAAACAGCATTGAAGACATAGACTTGAGTGCCAACACAGCACTTCAGTACCTCAACTGCTCAAACAGCGAAGAGACTCTTAATGACCAGTCGCTTGCCGCCAACAACCACAATGGCGGCGATGCCGACAATGTGAAGCCAGTGACTGTTGACAACAAGGTGGGCAACAACAGTCTGAGTGACCTTGTGATCTACGGCACGGCTATCGCCGATGTGCGCGCCAACAATAACGATTTGCACTGCATTAAGCCAGGCACAAACGGCAGCTTCGCAAACTTGACCAACATCGAGTTTGCTCACAACCATATCAACGGCATTTCCCTGCCAAGCGGTGCTACCGTCAACAGCGAGGACAACGGCCGTGACATAGTTGCCGACTGCGCTAAATTCACGCCTCATGGTGACTTTGGTAACGTGGTGACTGTTTACTTCTTCCAGCTTGAGAATGTGCAGGGTAATGGCACACAACTCACTATGAAGACCAGCGAGGATAGTAAGGGCGCTACTCGTGTTCTGGGTACCGATGGTCTAGTTCTTGACAACATCAACTGGAATCAAGGCAATTCAGCCGTGCTCACTGCCAATGCCGGTGGTAAAAATGTCACCCTCGATCCAAACAACATGGCGCAATATCTCAATCCAGACGATGTGCCAGGAACTATCGTAGTGCTTGAGGCAACTAATGAAACTGATAACGGTGCCGATGGCCAAGCCACATACACCTATAATACTGGTAATGGCGATGGCAGTACGTTCTACCTCAACTGGTCGAGTGATGGCGCTATAACAGGAATCAACAGCGTGATTGGCGACAATGGCTTCGACCTGGCTGGTACTTACGGCGGCATTGTTGTTGCCGGCAAGGATGGCACTGTGGTGGGCGTTTACGACACCAATGGCCGCCAAATTGCCAGCGAGACCATCAGCGGTGGCAAACTCACCATCGACGGTCTCTCACCAGGCATCTACATCGTCAACGGCAACAAGGTGCTTGTGAAGTAACGCCTATCGGCGGGTAAAACGTGGAACGAGGAACGTGAAAAGTTCCCTTCTGCAATCAGTCATCGCATTGAACGAGGAACGTGGAAAAATCACCAACGTTCCTCGTTCATTTTAGAAACATTATAGATATTGCTTTTTTGCGAGCATTAAACCTTTAAAGTCTGTGCAAGTCTTATCTATTGAAAAATATTAATTATGTGTTGACAAACATATCGCTATTGCCTTGTCAGCTTTTATCTTAATAATGTATGAGAAAGTTTGTTTTTTCTATGATTACTATGGTGGGGCTTTTGCTAAGTCCCGCTGTCAATGCCTTGACGATTACCAACGAGACACTGAATTATCAAGTTGTGTATCACTGGGGTGTAGTGTGGAAACATGCGGCAGATGCAACTCTCCATACCACTAAGTCTGCTAATGGTTACAGTTCTCGCCTTACTGGCAAGACTCGCTCTTGGGCCGACAAAGTATATACAGTACGCGACACTTTGAAATGCACGATGAACAACAGTTTCAGACCCATAAAGTATGAAAAAATAACTCACGAAAACAGTTACTTTGCCCATGACATAGTTGATTTCACAAACTATGCCGCCAGCACTACGGCTCAATGCACTCGCTATCGCAAGAATAAACCGACGGTCAACCTGAATCTATCGGCCAACGGTATAGCCTACGACATGCTCAGTGTGTTCTTCATGCTGCGGAATATCGACTTCGACAAAATGAAAACCCACAACGTCTACAGTAGCTGGATTTTCTCGGGTAAGCAAAAGGAGATACTTACCATTAAATATGTGGGCATTGAGCAGTTGCAGCTTAGAGATAAATCGAGGCATCAGGCTTTTCACATCAAGCTCAAGTTTACCCAAGACAACGGCAAGAAGTCGAGCGATGACATCGATGCCTACATCTCAACCACAGCACAGCGCATTCCACTTATGGTCGTGGGCAAACTCCCTATAGGAGAGATAAAATGCTACTATGCTAAGTAGTCTGCCGCTTCGCTGCTTTATGAAACTGCCTGAATAGCAGAAAACTTATACAAGCAAAAAACAAGAGTGGGTCAAGATTGTTCTGACCCACCCTTGTTATTGATATTAACATCCTATTATCTTTAGAATGACGACAACGCTGCAAGTACAACCAACGCCACCACAACAACAATTAGGAGTTTAACGGGAATTTTCCAAGCATTCCACTTGCCCCGCTCAAGCCATGATTTGCGATTGATAGTATTTATAGAATATAATAAAGCATATAACAAGCATAAGAATGCCACACAAGACGCCAAGAGGCCGAAATAGAACATTATGCCATATTTCTCTGCATTGGGACTTGAGCTTGGGTTGATTATTGTTTGCGCCAAATTCGTCACAGCATCGAGAGCTAAAATAAATGCCATTATCAGAACAAACATCATAATCCATCGCCATATTGTCCCCCACCAGTTGTAACCGAAAAGTTGCTTATAGTCAATAAGCCAAAATGAAAAGAGTAGTACAAATTCAATTATCGTGGTGCTTGGAAAGAATAATAAGAGTAAAAACAGCAGCAACTCAATCACCAAATTTTGGTTTACCAAAAACACTTGGATGAAAAAACCTTGCGGCAGAGTGTGGCGCTTGAGAAGAGGAGCATGACGGAATACCCACCATGTGGGCAAAATGAACATGGAGAACACCACTAACAAGAACCATTCGCTATGTGCGGTGAGCCACCTAAAGGCATATTCCACATAATATAATGCGCCAGTGCTTGTTACTGTTTTAATCTCATGAGAGTAATCTTTAGGATTCAACCAGTGACCTATCAGAAAGACAATAACCCCAAGAATAACAAGCATCTTCACTGGTGGGAAGCTCACTTGTCGCTTGCCGGTGACATAGTCGCGCATCAGGTGGCCGGGACGGGTGAGAAGCTGCCAGGCGGTATAGGGCAGAGAGCGAGAGTGCAATCCCCAAATCTCCATCACTCCTGCCCACACACTCTTCCATGTGATGGGACCATGAGTGGCCTTCTGTCCGCATAGCGGGCAGAAGTTGCCTTCATGCATCTCACCACAGCAGTCACAGCGATGCTTCTCCCCAGGATACTCATATTTTATGGGGTCAAGCTGCCAGTTTTCAAAACGGGACTTATAGTCTTTATAATGTTTCATATGGTTGTGTCGCTCGCTATGCGAGCATTAACTCGCATTCCACCTCATTGGCTGACCCAATGGCTATTTGAATGAAGTGTGCAAAATCTTTATTCGACGATCGACCTGCTCCTTCAGCAATATTGATAGGAATAGATAAAACTGCTCTACGAAGTTGTGATGTCAGTCCATATCTCTCGAAATGATTTTGAACATTCGTATATCTGTAAAGACAAGTCATAACTATACTTCCAAGCCTCAATGTTCTTAAAATTATTCATTTTTTATTTTTTATAGGTATTTTTTTAGCATGCGTCAAAACCAGCGCAGCGTCAAAACCAGCGCAGCGACAAAACCAGCGAGCCTGCGAGCGTCACGTCAAAACCAGCGCAGCGTCAAAACCAGCGAGCCTGCGAGCGTCAAAACAACAAACTTACTTTTCTACCTCTTTAACGCGCAGGTAGTCTCCGCTGCCTTTCACGATGGTCTCGAAGTAGTCTTGGGTGTAACCGCCGAATTTGGGTTGCACAGGGTTGCCGTAGGGGTTACGCTCAAACTCACCGTCTTTCTCCTTCTTGATGTTACCATCGAGGAACTTCACAAAGAGATACTTGGCAAGGTTTTGATATTTGTGCAGATAATCCTGAGAGCTGTTTGCGCTGTAGTTGGTGAGGAACTCCACTGCTTCGACTGGATTGTTCTTATAGATGGCGGCAGCCTTTGCCTCAACCTGAGGCTGTTGGGCAGCGAATGCATCCTCTAGCCCTTGCTGCACACGTCGCACATCGGGAATCATCTGAGAATAGCGGTGGTAGCACTGGTTGGCGATGAGGTTGTTAACCCAAAATGCCGCGTCAAAGTCGAAAGTATAAAGATCGCCCTTACCCTCACGGAAGCAGTCGGGAACCTCGTTGATACAGCAGTACATTGGCACGAAGACGGCGGTATTGGCATCGTCAACGCCAAACCAGATGATGCCGCCCACTGGGTCGGGCAACCAGGACCGCATCTGTGTGCAGAACACGAAACCTGTCTGCTGGGTAGCAATGGCGCGCTCGTGACAATAGGTAGCGCCTTCAACCTCGAATTCCATAGGACGGTAGCGGTAAGGCACGCCAAAGTAGTTCTTTGCGCCCGGGTCTTGAGTCATATCATAAGGAGTGCCCTCAAAGTGGTCTCGCATCATGTTCTGCATGTCGCGCACGCTTACCAGTTTGTCGGGCTTTACATATAGAGGCATAATCTCGGCACCCTTTTTCCCCTCGAGATAAGGCAGGTAACGGTCCATGCCGGCAGCGAACCTGTTGAAGAACGACCATGCACGGGCGTCACAGCCACGCAGAGTGCCATAGTCGGGGGGGCAGTAGGTCACCGAGAAATCGAAATCTTCGTCCTTGCCGTTGTACCAACCCATCTTGCGGGCGAACGATACCACGTCTTTGCTGTAGAGGCAGTTGGCTTTATCTTTGAACGGAATTTTGTGGATTCGTGCCTGGTTGGCGTGGCCCGAGATGCAGTCGTCGGGGATGCGGATGGCTACCCATACGGCACCCTTTTCGCTGCTGCCCTTGCCAATCATCTCAAGCACCCAAACCTCGTTGGGGTCACCAATCGAGAACGACTCGCCCTCGCTGGCGTAGCCGTATTTCTCCACCAGGTCGGTCATCACTGTGATGGCTTCGCGGGCGGTCTTGGCGCGTTGCAGGGCGATGTAGATGAGGCTTCCGTAGTCAACAATTGACCGTCCTGTGGTATCTTCGCACTCATGGCGTCCGCCCCATGTCGATTCGGCTACTGTCACCTGATGCTCGTTGATATTGCCCACCACTTTATAGGTGTGAGCCACTTCGGGAATCTCTCCCAAGTATTTTCCTGTGTCCCAGTCGGTAATCTTGCGCATCTCGCCAGCCTTATGGTCAGCGGCAGGAATATACTCAAGGAATCCAAACAAGGTGTGAGAGTCGGCGGCGTAGGTAATCAATGTCGAACCATCGACAGTAGCCTTCTTGCCGGCGATAAGGTTGGTACAGGCGTGCGACTGCGCGCTCCACGCCATCATCAGTGCCACAACAGCCATCAGCCCCACGGCACGGGAGTTAGAAAAAAGATGTTTCATGATTTATTTGTTTTATAGTTTTGAGTTGTCAGTATCTCTAGAGAGCTAGAAATTATAGATTGTCAAGCAGACCTGCTGCTTATCACTTATGACTTATCATTTATGTGTACTTTAACTTTTGCAATACGGTATTTCTTAACTTTGAGCACGGTGAAGTCGCAGGGACCGCAGGTTATCTTCTCTTTCTCTTGGAGGAAGTCGCCCTTGATGTTAAGCAGCAGGCCGGCTATACTTTCGGCCTCGTCGGTATATTTCGCGAAATGCCGCTCGTCAACCTCAGTCACATCAAGAAAATCGGCAATCGAGGTTTTGGCATCGAAGATGAATGTGTCTTCATTTTCTTTGGTGTAGAACTTCTCCTCGGTGTCGTACTCGTCGTCGATGTCGCCAACAATCTCCTCTAGCACATCTTCCATAGTGGCGAGTCCTTGGGTGCAGCCAAACTCATCGACCACCACCGCCAGGTGTATCTTCTTCTTGCGAAAGTCCTCGAGCAAGTCGTCAATCATGCGCGACTCAGGAACGAAATACACTTGCCGCAACAGTTTCTGCCACTTGAAGTCACTACCCTGTTTATTGATATAAGGCAGGATATCCTTAGCATAAAGCACGCCTTTGATATTGTCAGGATTATCCTCATAGACTGGCATTCGAGAGTAGCCATTCTCCACAATGCACTTGATCACCTCGTCAAAGCTATCCTCGATGTCAAGGTCCACGATGTCGATGCGAGGAGTCATAATCTCGCTCACCGTCTTGTCGCCAAATTTGAGGATGCCCTCGAGCCAATCTTTCTCGTCCTCACTCTTCACGTCGCTCATCTGAAGAGCATTCGTCAGGTCCTCGGTAGAAATCTCATCGGCACGCTTGCCCACAGCCTTGCGCACGAACCCCATGCTCTTGACCATCAAACGGGAAAGGGGACTGAAAAGCACCGATAGCACTTGGAGGGGCGCTGATACAAAGGAGGCAAACTTGACATTGTTGTTTGTGGCATAAAGTTTGGGTATCACTTCGCCAAAGAGCAGAATCAAGAATGTCAATATCACCGTCTGAACCAGAAAGTTAGTGATGCCATTATGGAACTCAAACATCTTGTTCATAGCGAAGTTAAGCACTATCACAATCATGATATTAACCAAGTTGTTGCCTATCAAGATAGTGGCAAGCAACTTCTCGGGCTGCTCCAAAAGGCGTTCTACACGGCCGCGCTTGGTGTCATCCTCAATGCTTTCTATATCTTTCTTCGACAGCGAGAAATAGGCTATCTCGGAGCCCGAATTGAACGCCGAGAACACGAGACCTAGTAATGCTGTTAATATTGCCACCCAAACATCAAGCGTTGGGGGATGAAATGTTATTAAAGACTGCAATAACAATGCAGAGAAATTCAATATACAAGATAAAGGGTCGGGATCCAAAATCAATAGTTTTAGTTAAACAATCTGCTTTAAAGGCGCAACAATCTAAAAATCAGCATTATTATCTGCGCTTTCAAGCACACATTCGCCTCACTGGCGTTATTCTATTGCAAAGATAGTCATATTTTTCGGCTAAACAAAAAAAAACTCAAAAAAAGGCCAAAAACTGCAAGCTCTGCGCTCGCTTTGAACTAGAACACTTAGTACTCCCATATTGTCATATTGAAAATCGGCAAGGTCGCCATGTGTGCCCCTGCCGATCAAATAAAAAAATATGTTTGATAATATCCTATATGCTTATCACATACACAAGACTATAACAAATGACAAAAAAGGCAACAATACAAGAAAAATACTACCAAAGCAACCTTTTTTGCTTTTTTTTGCTTGCTCGAATAATCCACTGAATTGAGGGTCATTAGGAAATAGCACTTTTGCCTTATTGATTGCCTCATCGTATTTCGCCTTATATGCCTTTTTAATTAACGATTCATATCTATCAGTGTTTGTCCATTTTGCTTGCATTGAAATAGCAAACTCAAGTAAATCATCCTTAGAGGAAGGCATAGGAAAATTCTTAATTGCACTTGCCACTTCTTTTTGTCGCCTTAACTCAGTATTAGGATTCATATCACTAATGATGCTCTTCTTACTACAGTGTTTGGCTTCAATAGCGTCTATCTTTTCAGCGAGTCGTATAGTTGATGAATTTGCCTCGATGTTGCGAAAAACATACCCACAATAGTTACACTTCGCAGTTCCAGCCTCTACAACAGCTCCGCAATTTGGACATTTCTGCACATTACCAAATTTTTGTGATTCCATATTAATATGTCTATTTTTAATAAATAATGCCTACTCTGTTGCAGGATTTTCGGCATACTCCTTGTTATTTCGTATAATCATAATGATTTGTAAAGATTACTCTCTGAATTTAAGGATAGTTGCTCAACCAATTGAGGTCAAACATCCATGAGATTTTTTTTATTCCACGTTGCAATTATAATAAATAAATGCCCATATCACAAGCAATTCCTCTGTTTTTTTGAAAAAAATAGTTTTAACAGACATACTGAGGCGTGAAGGCTGTCAATTAAGCCCGAATCGGTCATTAGGATTTATGTCAGAACAGAATTTTTGTTGAGCAGATTGTAACAATGTCGTTGCAGGCATAGCGGGCTATGGCAAAACGACATTGGAAACAAGATGCCCATTGAGCAAGCTCAACTTTGACTCGCTTAATCGCATTTTTCGCGCATGATCAAGTCTTCGACTTGTCTTGCACATGGGCATCAACGAAAAAAAGGTTGCGACCAATGGTCACAACCTTTTTTATGCGGAGAGGACAAGATTCGAACTTGCGGTAGAGTTACCCCTACGGCAGTTTAGCAAACTGCTGGTTTCAGCCACTCACCCACCTCTCCAGGGCCATTAGTGCTGATTTTTTCACTAAGCGACTGCAAAATTAGTGCTTTTTTTGTTATCTGCCAAATTTTTTTAAAAAAATATTTTCCGCATTATCTCCCAAACACACGTTTCCGACCCACAACACTCTATTTTTCAACACTTAAACCCATCAAACAATTTCCATTATTTAATATTGTTTCTCCATGACAGTCGCTGTTATTTTTGCGGGCATGGAAAACACTGAACAAAAAATATCGCCTCCTGAGGTCAACAACAATAATAATAAGGTAGAGCATGAAATCGACGCCTTGAGCCGTGAAGAGCTGATTGCCGAGAACGAGTGCCGCAAGGCAGCCCTCAAGAGCGACTACGACCCCATTGCAGGTGTGGGATGCTGCAACGAGCGTGTACCCTACCCTTTTCAGGACGATGAAGGTAACACCCAAACACACTATATACCCTCAACAATGTGCGATGAACTAGCCTCGGCATCTCCCCTATCGCCACATGAGTGGCAACTACTGCGATTCAGGCACGATTTCGAGTACTGGTGCGCGATGTGCGTTACGATTCTCGACAAGATGTCGGGGAAGTTCATCAATTTTGTTCTCAACCGCCCGCAACGGCGCGTCCTGCAAATTCTCGAATCGCAACGCTTGGCTGGCCAGCCGTTGCGTCTTATCATGCTCAAGGCTCGGCAATGGGGTGGCTCCACACTGGTGCAGATTTACATGATATGGATTCAACTGGTGCTCAAGAACAACTGGAACAGCCTAATCTGCGGACATTTGCAGCAGACGGCGGCAGCAATCAAGAGCATGTATGGCCGAGTGCTGCGGCGTTACCCCAAGGATTTTTCCCCTAACGGTGAGCAACCCAAATTCGTCACCTTTGAGGGCAGCCGCAACGTGAAGCAGCTCAGCAGCAGCGAGTCGCTAATCATCACCGCCTCGGCGCAGAGCGAGGATGCCGTCCGCGGCTATGACGTGAAGATGGCCCACCTGAGCGAGGTGGCGTTCTGGCCCGATACCACCCTCCACTCGCCCGACGACCTGATACGCTCCATCGGTGGCACCGTGCCTCTTGAACCGCTAACCATGATAGTGCTTGAATCGACCGCCAACGGCGTGGGCAACTTCTTCCATACCGAGTGGCAACGAGCCAAGAGCGGCCACAGCGACAAAGCACCGGTTTTTGTTCCCTGGCACGAGATTGAAATCTACAAGCTTGACGTGAGCGACCCCGAGAAACTACTCGAAGGACTCGACGACTACGAAAAGGTATTGTGGGACGACGGCTGCACCCTTGAGCAAATCAACTGGTATCACTACAAGCGCAAGGAGTATTCCAGCCACGTGCTTATGCAGGCGGAGTTTCCCAGCACCGATGTGGAGGCGTTCCTCACCACCAGCCGCAACGTGTTTGACCCATTGCTGCTCGAGTCGCTGCGCGACACTTGCACCCACCCTTGCGAGCGTGGCGACATAGTGGCAAATGGCACCAAGACCGTTGCGGCAGCAAAGTTTGTTAAGGGCTTTGGCAGCAATGCCATGCAAGTGTGGAAAATGCCTGAACCCACCATCCGCCGATACCGATATCTCGTAGCCGTTGACGTGGGAGGCAGCCGAGCCGATGCCGACTGGTCGGTAATCGCCGTCTTCGACACCCACAACGATGCCGGCAAAGGACAGGACAGCCGTCCCGAGATTGTGGCGCAAAGGCGGGGACACATCGACAAGGACCTGATGGCATGGAAAGCGGCACAGATTGCGCGCTTCTACAACAATGCCCTGCTGGTGTTTGAGAGCAACTCAATCGAGAGTGACCGCCTGGTGGGAGACACACTCCTGAATGCCATAGGCATGCGATATCCGCACCTCTACTATCGTGACAACGACAAATCAAAACCAGGCTTCCACACCAATTTCAAGAGTAAGAACGAAGCCATCAGCAACCTCACCGCCTACATACGCGACAAGGCCTACATTGAACGCGACAACCAGGCTGTTAACGAAATGATTGACTACGAGATTATGTCCAACGGTCGAAGCTATGGTGCCCGCAAAGGTTGCCACGACGACATACTCATGACACGGGCCATCGGCCTGCAAGTCATAGAGCAGAACAAACTCCATGGCGCAGGTTCAAAAGCCGGAAATGCCAATGAATTCATCAATCAAAATCGGCCGACGGCGAAGCGACTTCACTTATAAAATGCAATCCATTATCCTGAAAACTCATTGATTTCTCATTTATTTTGATAAAAATGCAATATTTTTCAATAAAAAATTTGGATTTTAAAAAAATGTGTTATATCTTTGCACCATGAAATCTAATCGAGGGGTGATCCCTCTACATTCTCAAAAAAATAGTTGTTTTATAGATAATTGTGTATTTAAGGAACGGGACAGTCGGGAGACTATCCCTTTTTTTGTGCCATTTCTGCACCATTTTTGGTAGATTTTTAAGGGGCGTTTATCTATAAATTCCAACTATACTGCGGCAAATGCCCCACCACCGCGACTATGGCAGTTAAACCAACCTATAGGCAAGATGTCAAAGAGACAAAGAAACAAGATTTATTCACTTTCTAAAATTTGAGCATTATGAAAAGGACAGTTTACAACACAATGATTGGCTTGATGCTCGTTTGCGGGCTCGCCATCACTTCGACTGGAGCAATGGCACAAGGCCGTCGTCCAGCATCAACTAACAACGCGGCAGCAACAGGCAACCGCAGTGTTGCCTCTGCACCTAAGAATAATGCCGCGACAGTGACTAACAACAATACTTCGTCGGGCCGTTCGTCGGCAACCAGCGTGACTCCACAAGTTAATAGGACCACCACGACTACCGGCACTCGCTCGACAAGTGGCAGCAGCTCGACTACCGTACGTCCTTCTACCGGAAACAGCGGCAGCAGCTCACGCAGCACAAGTGGCTCAACCAGCACCACCGTTCGCCCAACCACTAGCGGCAACCACGGCACTGGTGGCACAGTGATCAACGCCAACACCGGCAACCGCTCGGCAACTGGCACTGGCTCTTCGGTTCGTCCCACCACTGGTGACAACAAGAAGAATGACAACGGCAACGTTCGTCCTAACACCGGCGACAAGAACAAAGGCCACGGCAACAGCAATGTTCGTCCTAACACCGGAGGCAACAACACTACTACCCGTCCAAGCACTGGCAGCAGCAATCGCCCCAACTCAGGACACAGCGCAGTTCCCAGCAGCCGTCCCGACAACCGTCCAAAGGTTAAGGGCCACGTAGTTACTGGCGGCGGTCCCAAGATCGACTACTCGACCTACCGCTACAACAGCAACTGGAAACCTCGCTACGATGGCGACCGCTTCTTCAACAGTTTCCGTTACAACAGCTGGAGTTGGAGCAACCCCATTCGTCCCTCGGTTCGCCCCTGGCGTCCAACCACAATGTGGGTATATCGTCCTATCGTTACTGTGAACATCAACTACTCCCGCTATCCCACCATCGGTGGAGTGCTCGGACTGGGATGGGGAACTTCATTCGGCAACGCTTTGAACTACCTCTACTACAACGGCTACTACATCGACGGATACATGGACAACATCGTATATCTGACCGACGTGGAACTGCTCGACTATGGATGGGGTGACGTGATGATGCAGTTTGATGGCAACAACAACCTCGACTATGTGGAGTTTGTTTACACCAGCGATGACTATGACACCAGCCGATTCTTCAGCCTCTACAACGAGCTGTGCAGCATCTATGGCAGCCCCGTGAGCTTCACCAACAATATGTACTCATGGTATGGCGGCGACGGAATTGGATACGTAAACCTCGGCTTCGAGCGTACTTACGACTACAGCTACACCGTACTTGCCTTCGGCGTATAAAGCCAGCAAGCTACGACTATCAATAACATCACTTTTATCAATCAAAGGAGCCTCACGAGCTGGGGCTCCTTTTTTCATGGTGGAACGGGGAACGAGGAACGGGGAACAGGGAACGAGGAACGGGGAACGAGGAACGAATAAGTCCCCTTCTACTTCCTACTTCCCACTTTCCACTTTCCACCTTCCTCTTTCCACTTTCCTCTTTCCACTTTCCACCTTCCACTACCTCAGCTTGCTGAGGATTATCTTCATCCCCTCGTTGGCGGCGATGGTGTTTGGGAACTCGGTTTGAGCCTCCTTCTGTAGCAGGGTCAAGTCCTCGTAACGGCTGCTGTAGTGGCCCAGGATTAGTTTCTTGGCTCCCGCCTCGCGCGCCACCATGCCAGCCTGGCGTGCTGTGCTGTGGTAACGGTTCTTGGCGTTTTTCATGTTCTCGTCTCCATAAGTCGCCTCATGATAAATCCAATCCACGCCCTTAACAGCGTTTATCACGCGCTTGGAATATTTCGTGTCGCTGCAATAGGCGTAGGAAATAGAAGGATAGGCATCGGTGGTAAGTTCGGAGTTGGGGATCACCACGCCATTAGGAGTCACAAAATCCATGCCCTGGCGCAGGCTGTTCATGGCATGCGGAGGTACCTCGTGCTGCTGGCACGCCCACGAGTTGATATGGCGCAGCTTCGGCTTCTCACGGAATAGGAACCCCACGCAAGGCACGCGGTGAGTCACTGGAAACGTAGTCACTGTGATGGCGTTGTCCTCATATATTACCGCCTTATGGGTGTCGATGATGTTGAACTTCAAGTCAAAAGAGCGGTCGCGACAAAAGAAGTCGAGCATCCGCCCAAACAAGTCCGCACCCTCCTTGAAGATGTGAACCGTGATAGTGCCGCCTATGTTGTGAAGCGCCATCGTAGAAAGCAAACCAAGCAACCCAAAGCAGTGGTCACCATGCAAGTGACTGATGAAGATATTTTTAAGTCTTGAAAATTTCAGGTGATGGCGGTGCATCTCAAGTTGAGCGCCCTCGCCGCAATCTATCATAAACAAATGCCCACGCACATTCAGCACCTGACACGAAGGGAGATGCTGCAACGTCGATTTCGCCGAGCCACACCCCAAAATATTTAACTCTAATATATCCATAACAACAGTTTTTCATTCGGCTCTCAAAAGTAGTAAAAAATCGCGAAATGAGCAAAAACAACCTTGAAATCACCCAAAATGGTAGCATTTTTGGGATTATGCCTTTAAAAAAGTTAAAATCACCACACAAGTTATTAACAATGCTTGCAAAATATTTGTCAACTCAATACCTTTGCATCAAGTTTTTTCATAGGATTAGATTTTTAAGGTTTACTTTATGCGGCTGTTGAGAAACATCTGCATAATTTTTTTGTGCCTATATCAGCAAATAATTTGAAAAATGGAACACAATCGGACTGTAGGTCGCAACACTGTTGCGAAAAAAACTGACAACTAAAAACCGATAACTGAAAACTATTTCGTACCTTTGCAGTGAATAAACAATAAAACTATGAAACGACTTCTCAACCTGATGCTGGCTTGCATGCTGGCTTGCGCTGCTTGGGCAGCTGGTAATGACACTTATACGGTGATTGTCTCGTGCGACGGACTTCGGTGGGACTATGCCGAGTGCTACGACATGCCGTTCTTCGACCGACTCGCCAAGGAGGGCGTGAAGGCGGTGATGGAGCCCTCGTTCCCCACCAAGACATTCCCCAACCACTACACCCTCGCCACAGGACTATATCCCGACCATCACGGCATTATCGCCAATACATTCCGACTCGAAGGCACCGACAACAAATACAGCATCGGCAGCGATGAGGCAGCAAAAGGCAAGAACTACGGCGGCGAACCCATCTGGATCACAGCCAAGCATCAGGGTGTGAAGACCGCCACAGTATATTGGGTGGGCAGCGACGTGAAAATCAACGGCGAATATCCCGACTACTGGCAGGACTACCGCAAGAAACCGCTGCTCAAGCCCGAGGAACGAGTAGATAAGGTTATCGAACTGTTAAACCTTCCCGAGGAGAAGCGGCCGCATCTGGTGATGTGCTACTTTGAGGAACCAGACCACTCAGGTCACAGCTACGGCCCCAACAGCAAAAAGACGCGCAAATCCATCGAGAACCTCGATGAGCTGCTGTGGAAACTCTGGGCGCGACTTAAAGCGATTCCCGAGATTGGCGACAAAATCAACCTCATCATCACTGGCGACCACGGCATGGCATGGCTTAGCGAATTGCGGGTGGTGCGCAGCGACAACTATGTGAAGAAAGAGTGGGTCAAGCATTTCGACGGCGACAGTCCAGCGCTAATCTATGTCAACAAGCCAGAGTATGCCGATTCCATCATCAACGCGCTGCAAGGCGTGGACCACATCAGAGCATGGAAAAAGGGCGAACTGCCTGAGTATCTGCACTACGGCACAAACAAGAACATGGGCGATGTGGTGGTAGTGCCCGACTTGGGATGGGTGTTCCGCAACAATACCAAGGTGAACGGAGGCACTCACGGCTGGGACCCCACCTATAGTGACATGCTCGTGGGATTCCGTGCAATAGGCCCTGACTTCAAGGTGGGCTACGTTCGCCCCGGTTTTTTCCGCAACGTGTGCATCTACCCCCTGCTCGCCCACCTGCTTGGCATCACCCCCGCCCCCTGCGACGGCGACCTCAAAGAAGTGAGCGACATGCTGAAAATCGCACCGCCACAATTTTGAGTATCGTGGATTGAAGATCGGGGGTCGAGAATCGGGAACAATTCCCTCTCCCCCCTCCACTCTCTACTCTCCACCCAAAGAAGCATGGGCGTTGTTGATGTATTGCGCCGTAAGCACGGCGTTCGCCCATAGATTCTCCACTACAAATAATAACCTCTTAACAAAGATATGAACGACGACATCATGAATTGGCCTGGCGACGAGCCTGAAGATTCAATTAATCAAGGTCTGAAAATCGGCAACATTACTGTGCAGGATAATCCTCATGAACAAAGCCAACCAACAAGAAACGACACTGAATGGTGGCTAAATATGAGATATAAGGACAACGATGGCATAGAGTTAAACGCAATAGGCCTCATCTTGCTGGCTGCGGCAATCGTTATGCTTTGGCAAGAGCCCAATTATGTTCTCTTTATCATCTGCCTCGCTATCAATGTGCTGCTGCATGAATGCGGTCACTATGCCGCCGGCAGAGCGTTCAGATGCGTGGTGAGAAAGGTGGCGGTGTTCTTCGTTCCGGCAATCTCCTTCAAGCAAAACGCCACCAGTTCCTACGATCCCGACACACACTCCTGGCGCGACACCGTATGGACTCTGGGAGTGATACCATTTGGAGGATATACCACCTTTGAAAGTGCCAAAACACCACCTCCTGCCGACCCACGGCGAAGCCCCTTTATCAACCACAAGCCAGCATGGCAACGCCTCATCATCAACACTGCCGGCATCCTCGTCAACCTAGCAACCTTCCTGGTGTGCTATGCTATTAACGACTTCTCGATTGTGGTCTTAGGTAATCCCTGGCTCAATGTCATGATGAGCATGTCGCTCACACTATCTATCCTTAACCTGCTGCCATTTTACCCTCTCGACGGGGCCGCAGCCGTCACATCCATCTATGAGATATTCACAGGCCACCAACCCCCCAAGCTATTCATGACAATATTCAAAATAGTGGGAGTAGCGCTTTTCATCTATCTCTTCTGGATAAACCCAACCTTCCTCAATAAGCTAATCTCACTGATAATGGGGCAATAACCAAGATTATAAATATAGAGAAAGAGACTGAGTCCCCTTCTCTATACTCTGTACTCTATACTCTAAACTTCAACTTATGAAGTGTCTGAGCACTTCAAAGTTGAATTACATTAGAAGTTCACACCAAAGTTGAGATAGAATGTGCCGTTGCTGCTTGAGTCGTAGTCGCTGTGACTGATATTGGCAAGACCGATGTCATAGGTCAAGTCGAGATAGAACATGCTGAAACCGGCTCCGCAGCCAATGCGAAGGCCACCGTCAAAGCGCTTGAAACCAGGCACGCCAAGCTTAGTCTCTTTGGTAAACGCACCAGCCTTAGTTTTAGTGATGTAGTCTTTAACATTTCCATCAACACCCACAGCCATATATCCGCCAAAAAGTGGGTGAATCGAGAGGCCCATATCGGTGTAATGGATGTACTTGAACACCAGAGGCAACTCAATGTAGCTCAGACTTGTAGTCCAATTATTACTCTTGCCGCCCTTGTTCACGTAGCTCAAGCCAGTCTCAAAGAACACAGGAGCGCGGTTGGTGATCTCAAATCCCACAACACCTCCCAGGTGCAAGCCAGTCTTGGTACTGCCGGCATAATTAATAGCGTCGCCGCCCACATGCGAGAAGGCGGGACCGATGCGCAGACCAAAATACATATCCTTGCCATAATAGTTGCGAATCCAGCGGCTGTGACTACGCTCATAGTCATAACGGTTGCTGGGTGTGGAATTGTAATTGTGACGCTGTGCCATCATGGGCAGTGCCGCCATGAGGGTAATCATTGCTAATGTAAATAATTTCTTCATAACCTAAAATATTGTTTAAGTGAGTAATAAATTCTAATCGGCAAAATTAGGACATTTTTTTTAAAAAAGCAAGTCAAATATTTTTTTGTATTCTAAAAAAATGCATTACCTTTGCAGCGAAATTTGTGCATAACAAGAGAAATGAAGTTATTGGATTTTCTTATACTTGAGGCGCATCATCCTGGCAGTCATATAGTTGCTGTTAAGGATAAGATTTCAGCCACTAAATGCACAACAAATGTACCTTCACACCGCTATTAGCATATCGACTAATAGCGGTGTGCGACTTTTTTTTGACACCTTAATTATAATATTTTTTATTAATCAAAATTCTATGCTTAAAAGATTTTACTTCTCAGCGTTAATGATGTTGCTCGCAGGAGCAATATCACTGAACGCGCAGATTACAACCTCGTCAATCTCGGGTGTAATCGTTGATGAAACCAATGAGCCTCTCATTGGCGCAGTAGTAAAGCTTGTACATGGTCCCTCGGGAACAGAGTACAACACAGTGAGCAACCTTGACGGACGCTTCTACCTTCAAGGTATGCGCACCGGTGGGCCTTACACAGCAACCGTGTCATACGTAGGTTATCAGAACATGGTTGTTACTGGTATTATTCTCGAACTTGGTGAGAACTACAATCTCCAGGAAATCCAGATGAGTGCCGACGCCAACCAGCTCGAGGAAGTGGTGGTAACAGCTACTGGTTCAAAATTCCCTATCGACAAGACTGGAGCTTCCACCAACATCACCAATGTGCAGATTACGAATCTGCCAACAGTCACCCGAAGCATCACCGACGTGACCCGCCTCTCGCCTTATGGAGGCAACGGCATGAGCTTTGCCGGCGTTGACGGCCGTACCGCCAACTTCACCGTTGACGGTGCCAATTTCAACAACAACTTCGGTTTGAGCGATAAACTTCCTGGTGGCGGTAATCCCATCTCGCTCGACGCTATCGAGGAGATGCAGGTGGTGATTTCGCCTTTTGACGTGCGCCAAACCAACTTTATTGGCGGTGGTGTGAACGCCATCACCAAGAGTGGTAACAACACCTTCAAGGGCAGTGCCTACATCTATCACCGCAACGAGCACATGCGCGGTGACGCAGTTGATGGCCAGCAGCTTGCCGGTGCCCGCGAGAAGGACCGCAACACCATCTACGGCTTCACCCTAGGTGGTCCCATCATCAAGAACAAGCTATTCTTCTTCGTCAACGGTGAGATGGCGAAAATTCCTACCGTTGCCAACCGCTGGCGCGCCTCAGAGAATGGCGTTGCCGATCCCGACAACTATCTATCGCGCACCACTGTTGCCGACTTGGCAAGAGTGCAACGTCACGTGATGGACAAATATGGCTATGACACAGGTTCGTTTACCGATTTCCCTGCCGACGAGAGCAACTATAAGCTTCTTGCCCGCATCGACTGGAACATCAATAGCGACCACCACTTGGCTTTGCGTTACAACTATACTAAGAACAACGTGTGGAACCCCACTAATGCTTCTTCAATGGACGGTGGCACACGCTCGGCCTACAGTCGCGCTTCGCAATACTCGATGATTTTCTCTAACGCAATGTACTCAATGCAGAACATTGTGCACTCGTTCTCGTTTGACTTGAATAGCCGTCTTACCGACAACCTGTCAAACCAGTTCCTCGCCACTTATTCAAAGCTTGATGACGTGCGTGGCACCAACTCTAGCGAGTTCCCATTCATCGACATCCTCGATGGCACAGGCAGCACAGGCAACTACATGGCCCTCGGCTATGAACTCTTCACCTGGAACAACGCCGTCCACAACACTATCTGGAATATCAAGGATGACATCACTTACTATCGCGGCAACCACAAGCTCACCACCGGCATCAACTTCGAGCACCAGATGGCCGACAACCAGTACATGCGCAACGGTACCGGTTACTATCGCTATAAAAGCGTTGACGACTTCATCAACGGCGCAGCCCCCGAAGTTGTGTGCTTGACCTACGGTTACGATGGTGAGACCAAACCTGCCGCACGCGTGCAGTTCAACAAAGCCGGCATCTATGCCCAGGACGAGTGGAACATGACACCGAAATTCAAACTCACCTACGGCTTGCGCATCGACGGATTGTTCTTCAACAACGGCGACCTGATGACCAACAACGCCATCTTGGCTCTAAACTACTATGACAACGACGGCAACGTTCGCAACATCGACACCGGCAAGTGGCCCAAGAACTCTATCACCTTCTCGCCACGCGTAGGCTTCATCTGGGACGTTCTCGGAAACAAGAGCCTTAAGGTGCGCGGTGGAACAGGCCTGTTCTCAGGTCGTCTGCCACTGGTATTCTTCACCAACATGCCAACTAACGGCGGTATGGTTCAATACCAAGCACAAATTGGTCCTAGTGTTAATTATAAGAATCTACCAGCTACTGTTAAAGAGAAATATGGTAGCATAGAAGAAATCCTAGGTACATTTACTGGCGGATTAGTTACCGATGCCAATGGCAAAGCCACTATTGCAGCCCTGCAGCAGAAGCTCTTCGAAATGGGCTATCCAAGCACAGTAACTCCCGAGGACGGAACTGTTCCATCGGCTGTTAACGGAGTTGATCCTAAATTCAAAATGCCACAGGTGTGGAAGTCGTCGATTGCTATCGACTATGCTCTGCCAGTATCGTTCCCATTTGAGCTTACTGGTGAGTTTATCTTTAACAAGACTGTCAACGCTGTAGCTATCAGCGACTGGTCAGTTCCCAATGTGGGTGGTTTTGCACGCTTCAATGGCGCCGACAACCGTCCTATCTATCCTGATGGTTACCACAATGGCCCCAAGGCGTTCGTTCTTGAGAACACCAGCAAGGGCTATGGCTGGAGCGCAAACCTGATGGCAACAGCCAAGCCTGCCGACTGGATTAGCCTTATGGCTTCTTTCACTCACACTGTTTCTAAGGAAGTTACTGGTATGCCTGGCTCGGCAGCCGAGAGCGCTTTCACCTACGTGCCCACTTGGGAGGGTCCTAACTACATCCGCCTGCACAACTCGCAGTATGTTACTCCTAACCGCTTCATCGCCAGTGCCACTCTGCACGACCGCAGCGGCAACCACTACAATCTCATTTATGAGGCTTGGCAAGGCGGCTACAACTACTCTTATATGTTAGTTGATGACATGAATGGTGACGGCTACAAATATGACGCACTCTATATCCCAACCGACGAGCAAGTTGCTAATCGCGAGTTCCGCTTCGTGAGCGATAACGACCGCGACCGCTTTATGGACTATGTTCACAAAGACAGCTACCTAAAGAAGCATCAGGGCGAGTATGCCGAAGGCTACAGCGTTTACAGCCCCTGGGTACACCGCATCGACCTCGGTTACAAGCACGACTTCAACTTCCGTGCCGGTTCCACCAAGCACACTATCCAACTGAGCTTCGACATGAAGAACGTTCTCAATTTCTTCAACTCTAGCTGGGGCGTGAGCAAGATTTTGAATCCTGCGATTGGCTCTGACGCACGCATCCTTGAATATAAGGGCGTGGATGCTGACGGATATGCCACATTCTCTACCATTAAAGCTATCGACGGCAACACCAAGACTTGGACACCTAACCACAACATTGGTCAGTGCTGGAACGTTGCAATCGGTATTAAGTATATTTTCAACTAATTCATTAAAGCAGATTTACGACTATGAAACTAAAATATTTTATTCCCGCTTTTATCGCACTGATAGGTGCTGTGTTGGTCAGCTGCTCCGATGAAGACACGATGACCTTGCTCAACGAGATTCAAGTATCTCGCTCTTACGTGCCCATCAACCTTGATGGTGGTGAGGCTTCTATCGACATCACTACTACAGACAGCTGGAGTATCGACCAGAGCACAATACCTGATTGGCTCACTATCACTCCTATGAACGGCGGTGCCGGAGAAGGCAAAATCACCTTCTCGGCTCCTGCAACACTCGACGGACGCAATGCCGACATAGTTATTGATTGCGCTGGACGCCAGCAGCACATCAAGGTTATCCAAGGTTTGGCAACTGTTCAAGAGGCAACTTGTAAAGAAGTAAATGAAGGCATCTTAGGTAAGAAATATCGTGTGACTGGAACTGTTACTGGTTTCGGCAACAAATGGGAAACTTATGGCAACACGTATATTGCCGATGAAACTGGAAGTATCTATATCTATGGCATGGCCGACAAGAGCGGCAAGCTTGCCAATAACCCAATCAAGAGTTGGGGCATTGAAATTGGCGACATTATCACTGTTGAAGGTCCAAGGGATGTCTATAATGGAACTGTCGAGCTAGTTGACGTAACTGTCATCAAGGTGGTTAAATCACTGCTCAAGATTGATAGCTACGACCCAGAGGATGCCACTATTCCTAAAGAGGGTGGCAACGTTACCCTTAACCTCTCTTGCAAGGGCAACGGCGTGACCGTTGAGATTCCCGAAGATGCTAAGAGCTGGCTCTCAATCACTAGCATCACTGGTGGCAGCAAACCAACGGTCACCTTCCACGCCAACGCCAACACAGGCGGCGCCCGCTCAGCTGAAGTGACCTTCAAGACCAGCAACGGCTCTCAGGAGTCGGTAATCACTGCCACTATCTACCAGATCGGCTCTATCGTAGATGTTAACTGCACCGAGTTCCTCGAGGCTCCAGAGGGCGAAACTCAGTATCGCATCACCGCTGTAATCCAGAAGGTTGACAACCCCGCCTACGGCAATGTCTATCTGCGTGACTGGACCAACAAGCTGGTTTATGTCTATGGCATCGGTGCCAAGGGCGACTTCCAAAATCTAGGACTTAAAGAGGGTGATATCGTCACTTTGGTTGGCAAGCGCAGTTCACACAACGGCAGTCCTCAGATGAAGGGCGCCCAGTATGAGAGTCACTTCTCGGTAACTGATGTCACAATTGCCGAGTTCCTCGCCAAGCCCGATGATCCTGACCATGATCATCCCAGTGTTTATTACCGCGTCAAGGGTCAAATTAATGACATTAAAAACTCGACATACGGCAATCTCTACATGAACGATGCCACAGGCAATGTATATGTATATGGTTGCTATCCAGGTTGGGGCGCCGTTGGCGATAACCGCAAGGGTTGGCTTGCCACCGCAAATATTGAACTGGAAGATGAACTTACTATGATAGGTTACAAATACACTTATGTAGACAAAAACACAGGTGTTTCCACTATTGAGCTCTGTGGCGGCATTTACTTCTCGCACACCAAACACGACTAAAATCTAAAACTAAATACTTAAGAAAAGACTGGCCCAACAGTGTATCGGGCCAGTCTTTTTTAGTTGGTTATAATGGTCGGCAGCAAAATGGTTCCTGTGCGAATTGCCGCTTCCACCTGAAGTCTAAGAGTTCTTGTTGGTGGTGCAATGATTGGTCTTGATAGCGGGGCTGCCACAACTCCTGAGGCTCGTACTTGGTTAATGATGTAGCCGTGACAGCTGCCTCCACGCTCGCCACGAAGCGTAAGTGTCACGTTGGCAGTGCTCGGTGTCGTCATAGTGGTGAAAAGGTTCCAAGTGATTCTTGACGGACGTTTAGTGGCGTCGATTACAAAGGGATGGGACAAAAACGAAACATTTTTTACGGCTGGCAGTTCATGAGAAAGGTCAAGGAGAGTGCCATCAGCAGTCACCGCCAGCGCATGGGAAGGGTCGCTGTAGAGATTCCCTATTGCTATATCACGGCCGAAGGTGCGCCCTGACAGCATAACCACCACTACTCCCCCATCGCTTGATGCCACCCAGAGTTCGCGCTCATGGTCATTCCATGCCAGTTGTGTTTCGGTTGCCACCTCGTGGAGCATGCGTTTTAAAGTGCTTCCAGATAGCTGACACAGGATGCCGTGTTGTGACACAAACCACAACGCGTCGCCACCAGCCACGGGTTTTGCGCCATCGCCTAGCACAACTTCAGTAATAAGACGTGGCTCGCCCCATGTGCCATTAGTGCTCTGCGGCAATGCCATAATACCTTGAGTCGTGAAAATATAGATAGGATAACGCCCAAATCCTCCAGAGTAGATTGGTCGGCAAGCGGCACCAAGCGCCAGAATGCGGCGCCCGCTCACCTCTGACCGCCACTGTGTAACCAATGGATTGCCCACAGCACTCACCAGCACAGTGCCTTCACTGGGAATCGTGATTGATGAGCTGCCTTGACTGGAAATGGAGCCAGTAGTCATAGCATTGCTATATAAAGCAGGATTAATATATGCCGCCATACCTGTGCCTTCCATCGGAGCCAAGTCACTCTCCCACACTCTATTACCCACAGCCATAGCGATGTGCGTGGCGCGCACGTCGGGGAACGAAATCATGGGATTCAGACTTGTGGCACTACAAGGACAAACGCCTGTTTTAGTAAGCACAACATCACCCTCATTGGTACTCAAAGTAACCTGCACCGTGGCAGTAGCCGAAGAGGACGTGGGCGAGCCATCAAGCCAGGGCAGCACTCGCCATGGGTTCAAGACAGAGAATGCTGTAGGAGCCTGAAAAAGCCTACCATTATGCTCCATCGACACCTGCGAAACAGCATTTTGAGAGCAATTCTCCATAATTCTGGCACATTCCTCACGATCCACCTTATGAGGCGCAAGCAGCTGCGAGGTCACCACGTCGCACCTTAACCCAGGAATCACCTGCTGCGATGCCACCGCGGTATTGACTGCCACAAAACCGCTGCCGTCAAGCATTGTTGTCGATGCCGCCACATGCCAGTCACCGTTGAGTAGCGTTTGCAGCATCGCACTTGAAGGACGTGGCTTTGGTCCCATCTCAAGCAGATAGCGCCGCGTACCGCTTGAGGTGGTAATCACGCAACGGTAGTCCAACCCTGCATTAAGGTCTATCAAGCTCGAAACCGGCGTTACAAGCACGTCAATCGCTTTAATTAAGTGCCGCCACTCGCTGGCGATTCCACTCGCCATCGTTATTCCCAATCGGTAGCTAATCATGCTTATGTTGCAGGATTCAATTCCTGTGAACGCATTGCCACTTGTTGTTACTGTCGCTGTTGTGCGATAAGAGTTGCTGACAAGGCCATGACCTACCATAACAGGCTGGCTCATCCACAGATAACTATCATCCCAAAGCCGCACGGCATAACGCGCCAGAAGCACTCCCGTGTATCGCCCTTGCGACATGGCCTGGCGTTGCAGAGTGGTCACAGCGTTGCGCATGAGTTTGGTGAGTGAGTCAACATCGGCACTACTCAATGGGGCTTGCCAGGTGGAATAAGGGGTGTTGAACTCGTAGTCGGGGATTGCAGAGGTCATCGTAGATTGCTCTGCCACTGTGATGTGCATCTGGGGGATGGCAGTTGACAGGTAAAGGGCATCATAGCCATTGACGGTGCGCCGCAGCACGATATTACCATCACTTGTAACCACAACGAGCAATGCGCCAATCTTGTGGGCGGCAACCACTTGTCCCGAAGGTTCCAAAACCACCACGTCGCCCCATATCACGCTGTTGCCACGCAGTACAAGAGTGCGGTCATCGTCAACCAGCAGCACCTTGTCGCCCGGCATCAATTGTGATAGGACTTGCGGGTCGCCCACCACCTCCAATGACTCCTCACGCTCACGCATATTCACCAATATGGCAGCCTCGCCAGCTGCAGCACTCTCGCCATTGTGCAACTGAACAACTCCACGAGGCACGATTCGCAGTTTCTTAGATGTGTTTTTCATAGTCTTTCATAGTGTGTTTTAATGTCATTGTACTGTTATCTTTTTTGCGCAAAATTATTCCCCAACCCCCACCCAGAGCAACATCAAAAAAACAAAGAAAAAAGAGAACTCCCCATCCAATATTTTTATATTTTTTAACTAAAATCAGCAAAAGAGAACCGACCCTTTTTGCCGCTTTTTGATTATCAAATTAGTCAAAACAGAACAAAAAATCTCATTTATTGGTCAAAATTTCAGAGAATCGGCAAAAAAGAACCGACCCTTTTTGCTGAAAATTTTGCAAAAATATGTGTGAAAATTAAAAATCTAACGAATGGAAAATTATCGTCCTTTTTTCTTCTCTTTTCGGGGTTGCATAATTTTAAGGTGTATTGTGAATGCAATAATCTTGTGCCAGATACGTTATTTTCTAATAAGGGGGATATTATGCCCTTATGTGAACGAAAAAACACTACAGTCAAGATGACAAAATACTATCATAAATTTCTGAATTCATGCTCACACGCAGTGGCGGTGTTACTGCTGATGATGGCATGGTCAAGTGCCTATGGCTTTGACCTGTCGCACTATGCCGACACATCTCGACTGGCTACTGGCAAATGGGTGAAAGTGGCTGTGAGCGAGAGCGGAATCCACCAAATCACTGCGAGCGATGCCAGCAAATGGGGCTTCAGCGACATAAGTAAAGTGAAAGTGTTCGGATATGGTGGAGAGCAGCTGAACGATACACTTCATATTGCCAGTTTCATCGATGACTTGCCCCAAGTGCCGGTGCTCCGCAGCGGCGACAAAATATTATTCTACGCTCAAGGTCCACTATCATGGTACTGGTCAAGCACTTATTCAGTTTATCTTCAGCGCCAGCACCCCTACGCCACCCAAGGCTATTACTTCATCACCGATGACAGCAGATATGATGATCTGATGCCCACCCAAGACAACACTCCCCCCGATGGCAACATAGTAAAGACATTCCTTGAACGCACTTGTCATGAGCAAGAGCTTATAAATCCTGGCGAGACAGGAAGAGTGCTGCTCGGAGAAGACTTCACAAACAACAACTCACAATCCTTCAAGTTCACCCTCGATGGACTTGTCGATGGCTCAACAGTGCAAGCAATCACACGTTTTGCCGCCAAGACTATCAACGCTAACAGCATCGTGTCGTTCAAATGTAATGGCACCAACCTTGCGGGGACACATGCCATTAAAGCTGTGGACCAAAGTGATCCCAGCCATTATCACTATAATGCGCTGACAATGAGGAACACGTTTGAACTCAGCGGCACCAAGGAGTTAACCTATACAATCAACTATACCCCTGGAGGAATTGTAAACTTGGCTCGTCTTGACTTCATCACCGTCAACTACGAGCGCGTTCTTGACATGAACGGCAAGAGCAGCCTGCTATTTGGACTGCAAAGCAGCAAACCATCTCAGTATGAAATCAGTGGCGTGAGCAATTACACTCATGTTTGGGACCTCTCGAAAAAAGAATCTCCAGTAGAGATGAATCTTGTTGTTGACGGCTCTAAGGGCCGATTCAGCCTCAACAACAATGCACGTCGCGACCTTATAGCGTTCAACGAAAACGGAACCTTCCCGTCACCATCTCTCGTGGGAAAAGTAGACAACCAAAGCATCCACGGCAGCCCCATCCCCGACATGATAATCCTTACTCCGAGTGAATTTATGCCCCAGGCACAGCAACTTGCCAATATACATGAGGACATGGACAGTATGCGCGTGATGGTAATTGAACACAACAAGGTGTTTAACGAGTTCTCTAGCGGAACGCCCGACGCGGCAGCCTATCGACTGATGTGCAAGTATTTCTATGACCGCGGCACCGACCAAGATGGCCACAAACTGGGCTACCTGCTGCTGCTGGGCAACGGCTATTGCGACAACCGCCGCATCAGTAACGCTGCCAAGACACTTAACTACCCCATGCTTCTTGTGTGGGAAAGTGAAGACAACGATGAGCAAACAAACTTCTACAGCTGCAACGAGATAAAATCTTACACTAGCGATGACTATTTTGGTTCTCTGAAAGATTATTCTTACCTTGGCAGCCCCACTGGAGCCATGTCGATTGCCGTAGGCCGCATCCCTGCCCGCAGCACTACCGATGCCAGCGTTGCTGTTAACAAGATAGTGAAATATCTTACCGAGGCCGACTATGGCAATTGGAAGAACACCATGCTCAACGTTGCCGACAACGAAGATAACAGCCAGCACTGGCAGCACGGCGAGGACGTGGTGCAAACAGTGATGGCCAACGGCGGTGAGTATGTCAACTTCACCCGAGTATTCCTTGACAACTTTGAGGAGAAAAGCGACGGCTCGGGATCCAAATTCCCCGATGCCCGCAAAAAGATGTATAAAACACTCACCGAGGGCACTTTATGGTGGAACTACTCAGGGCACGGAGGTCCCTCGGGATGGACAGGCGACGGCCTGCTGGTGACCAGCGATGTGGAGAACAACCTATTCTACAGCCACCAACCCATCCTCTTTGCCGCCACATGCGAATTCTCTCGCCACGACGGCACCAACCCATCGGGCGGCGAGAATATGTTCTTCAACCCCAATGGCGGCTGTGTGGCGATGATTTGCCCACCCCGACTGGTGTTTATGGACAACAACCGCTACCTCAATATCACTGCTGCCACCAAGATGTATAATCGAGACAGCAACGGCCAGGTAATGCGACTTGGCGACATTCTCACCTATGCAAAGAACCACACCAGCACTGGCCGTGACAACTCGCTGCGCTACCACCTCTATGGTGACCCTGCTATGCGCCCTGCCACGCCACAGCTCAAAGCTGTCATCGACAAAATTAACGACAAAGATGTTGACCCAGAGAATATGCCCGTTTTTGAGGCCCGCCAAACGATGGCCATCACTGGTCACATCGAGAACATTGCCGGCGTGAAGCAGACCGACTTCAACGGACTCATCGAGAGTACATTATATGACTGCGAGAAATCAGTGTCGTTCATTGACGAAAATGACAAAGTGCACACCTACGATGAGCGTCAAAACAAACTCGCACTCAACGTTAACCGCGTGAACAACGGAGAGTTCTCATTCAACATCATCATCCCTAGTGAGGTGACGGTGAATTATGACAACTATCGCCCATCGCTGGTGAGCCTATATGCCTACGACAGCGAGCACAAGACTGAGGCGGCTGGATCGTGCGATGACTTCTACATCTACGGCTACGACGAGACTGTGGTGGCCGACACCATTGGCCCCAACATCAATTATATGGGGCTAAACAGCACCAACTTTAACGACGGCGACAACGTGAACGAGTCGCCACTGTTTATCGCCAGTGTGAGCGACGACAGCGGCATCAACTTCTCAAGTGCTGGAATTGGGCACACTATGACTCTAACACTTGACGGCAACACCACCTTCAGCGATGTGAGCAGCTACTACACCGCTTTGGAGGCCGAGACAGGGTCGGCAGGAACAATAAACTACGCTCTCTCGGAACTGAGCAACGGACACCACACTCTCAAACTTAAAGTTTGGGACGTGTTTAACAACTCGAGCGAGAAAACCATCACCTTCAATGTGATGAGTGGCATAAAACCCGAAATCGACGAAATCAAGGCCTTTCCCAACCCTGCATCCACCTCCACTACCTTCCTCGTGACACACAACCGTCCTGAAGCAACAGTGACCATCACTATCGAGGTGTTCAACCTTATGGGTCAACGCATGTGGAGCACTACACAGAGTGGACGAAGCTCGATGTTTGCCTCCTTCCCCATCACTTGGGACTTATGCGACTACAACGGCAGTCGCCTCGCCCGCGGCATCTACTTATACAAGGCCACCATCAGCAACAATGGCCACCAAGAGAGCACCAAGACCAAGAAACTCGCAATAACAAATTAAGTTGTAAGTAGTAAGACAAAATTTGAAGGTGCAAACTATAAACTGTGAACTATAAATGAGCGACAGCGAGCGACATATCAACCGAGCCATGCTTCCAGAGCCTACTCTCAGGAGGCTGCCATGGTATTTGGCGTACTTGAAGATGCTCGACAGCAAGCATGAGGAGTATGTTTCCTCAACGCAGATTGCCAAGCGGCTCAATGTTGACGCATCGCAAATAGCTAAAGACCTGTCGTTCCTCAACATAAAGGGTAAAACGCGCATTGGATATGAGGTACACCCACTAACTAAGGCATTGACCGAATTCCTGGGCTTTAAGCACCGACACAACGCCTATCTGATTGGTGCTGGCTCGCTGGGCAGCGCCCTGATGCGCGACTTGGGACTGATGCAATTTGGCCTTAACATCGTGGCAGCCTTTGACATCAATCCCGAAATAATTGGTTCGGCCGTGGGCAACATACCCATCTACGACCTTGCTGAGTTCCCATCACGCCAACGCAGCAGTGGAGTGGCGATAGCTATCGTGGCAGTGCCATTTGAGAGTGCCCAAGAGGTTGCCGACACACTCGTTGACAGCAACATTAAGGCAATATGGAACTTCACTCCGTTCCGCATTAAGGTACCACGTAATGTGGTTCTGCAAAACACATCGATTTATTCAGACCTCGCTCTGATGTATAACAGCATGGAAGCGAACGTCAACAACAAAAATAACACAAAGTGAAGATAATAGGCATCGGCAGGGAGCTGCCTGAACAGGTTTACTTGATGGCCGACTCGGCAATTATCAAGACCAACAAACCGTTTTTTGTGCCTCACTTTGCACAGAGTTTTACTGGTACACCAGCCATTGTGCTGCATATCGACCGACTAGGGAAGCACATCGCGCCACGGTTTGCACACCGCTACTGCCTTGCATTGGCTCCTGCCATTAAGGTAACGGCACGCGAACTGGCGATGGAACAACCTATGGAGGCGACTTCGGCACTGTCGCTCAGCTTTGACGGAGCACTGCTATTGGGCGATTTCACAACTATTGACATCCCCGAAAGCATAAACAGCAGCGAGGTGACAATAGAGCGCAATGGCGAGCGAGCAGCGCAAGGCAACCTCAACGCTATGGGTCTCGACTTCAGACAACTGATAGCGCAATTGAGCGTCTATTTCACGCTGAAAATGGGCGACATGATAGTCGTGGAGCTTGGCCACAGCGACATAGAGCTGAAAATGGGCGACACGCTGCACGCCGCCATCAATGGCTGCCAGAAACTCACTATTAGAGTGAAATAATTTCAAAAACAATATATATAGCACGAAATCAAATTTTAGACTACTATGCATAAGAAGTTTTTATTCAAGATTATGAGCCTGATGGCTATCGTTGCGGCCACAACGATAAGCGCACAGGCCTTCTCATCGGCCATCTACACCAGGACCTCAAAACTGGCAAGCGGCAGATGGGTGAAAATTGAGATTACAGAGAGCGGCATCTATCAGCTCACATTCGATGAATTAGAGAGGATGGGGTTCAGCAATCCCGAGAATGTAAGAATTTACGGATTAGGAGGCTATCCCATCAGTGAAGTGCTCGACGGCTCACAAATCGACGACCTGCAGCAGGTCCCCATAAAAATGTATGACAACAAAATCTGCTTCTACGGATGCGGAACAGTGCATTTCACACTCGACACCCCCACTGGCACACCACACTACACCAGGGAGGTTAACAGCTACTCCACCAAAGGTTACTACTTTGTCACCGAAGACGAGAATGAAGCCCTCTTAGAGCCGGCCACTGTCAATTCAGCCGACGTTGCCAACCCCGTAGCAAGGACTCATAGCCTTGACTACTGGCACCACGAACTGGATCTCGTTTCGCCTGGTGAGTCGGGTAAAGAGATGATGGGAGAAGACATGATAGGTGGCGTAATTAACGTCCCATATTCTATCCCAACATTATGCACCGACTCTATGGTGGTGGTGAATATCAATGCTGGAGCCAAAGTTGTGTACGCGTCCTACATCTATGGAGTACTCAACACCGACACCCTCAATTTCCAGAATATCGCCGCCAAAATCTATGCTCCAGCCAACAGCTTCGTGTACTACAACTATGCCTCACCCTACGTGGCTCACTACCCCACACCGGGGCATCCAGTACCCACCGATGGCAACATTAATGTGAGTATAATTCCCAGCGTTGAAAGTGCATCAGTGAGCAGCGCTTGGCTCAACTATATCACAATCACCTTCTTACACAGCAACACCATCGTTAGTAGCGAAGGCAACCAGCTGCGCATGGGATTCAGGAAAATGACGAAATCAGACCGCATCACCCTTGAAAATAATGACTCAACCATTCAGTTGTGGAACATCAACGATCCCTACAACCCGACCAACTGCATCATGAACACCGACGATAACGGAGTCTTGGGATTCGCGCCAAACGTCAACACCAATATGGGCCAATACATAGCATTCAACCCTAGCAAAGAACTTAAATCGATTAGCAATTTCACCGAAATCGCCAATCAGAACATCCACGGCTTGGCCGATCCCGACATGATAATTGTCACCTGCGAGGAACTGATGCCACAAGCCGAACGAGTGGCACAGATGCACCGCGACAACGACAACATGGTGGTGCACGTCCTTGACCAACAGAAAATCTTCAACGAGTTCTCAAGCGGCACACCCGATGCAATGGGCATAAGACTGATGAGCAAGATGTTCTATGACCGCAACAGCAACAAATACAAGCACCTGCTCATGTTTGGAGCCGGCAACTACGACAACCGACAGCTGCAAGCCAAGCGCGAGTGCACCATCCTCACCTATGAGGCCACCATCAGCAACGACGAGGAGTACAGCTATGTGAGCGACGACTTCTTTGGCATACTCGACGACAACTCAGGAATAGAGCTCGCCAAGGACTACCTCAGGCTTGGCGTGGGACGCATCCCAAGCGCCTCCATTCAAGAAGCCGAGAGTGATGTGGACAAACTCATTGAATATACTAACTCCCCCGACTATGGTCCATGGCGCAACGATTTTATTCTCGTTGCCGACGACTATGACAACGGACTTCATGACTTCCAAACCGAAGGAATAAACAATATCATTGTAGATGAACTTGCAACAGGACTGATGAACAACAAGGTGTATATTCACCAGTTCCCCAACGATGAAACAGGATTCGCCTACGAGGCTCGCAAGGAACTCACATCCAAACTTAAGGATGGACAATACTTCATGACCTATGTGGGACATGGCGACCCAAACTTTCTCACTAAAGAAGTTCAACTTTGGGGAGCCGACCAGTCAAACAATGTGGATTATCCACACCTGCCCATACTCACCACAGCATGCTGCGACGTGGCACGCTTTGACTGCAATCAGCGAGGACTCATAGAAATCATGTTCCACAAGCGTGACGGTGGAGCCATCGCAGTCGTGACTTCGGCGCGCAAGGTTTACGCCACCGACAACGATGCCCTCAACCAAGCTTTCGTCAAAGCATTGTTCTGCTACAACACTAAAGGCTATATGCCCACCGTGGGTGAGGCCTACAAGCTCTGCAAACAGTCTTTTGGCAATAAAACCAACAACAACAAGATGTCGTTCTACCTCTTGGGAGACCCTGCCATAAAAGTCAACTATCCAAAACCGTTCTTCAAAATCACCAAAATCAACGGCACCAATGTGGGCACATCAGTAATTTCCTCGGGAGCCATGCAAGAGATTACCGTAGAGGCAAAAGTGTATAATCCCGATGGCACCACTGTAAACACCAACTTCAACGGCGATGCCACACTCTCTATCTACGACTACAAGAAAAAAGAGCGAGACAACACCCAGCGCATAAACCGCATCGATGTCACCCGTGAAATATTCTACCCGCAAAAACTGCTCACTCGCATCAACGGACGAGTCGTGAACGGCGAGTTTACCGCCAAGGCGGTTATTCCACGCTACATCCTCTCGACGGGAAACATCGGTTCAGTAAAAGTCTATGCACACCAGGATGACAGCGAAGAGATGGTAAACGGCAGCTTCGACCAGCTCAAGCTCAACTCCTACAGCGAAAACAACCCACTCACCGTGCACGATGATACGCCACCAGTAATTGACGCTATCTACTTCAACGATGAACAGAGCTTCAGCAACGGAGCCTTGATACCCTCGGGCAGCACGCTCTACATCAGAGCCAGCGACGACTATTCGTTCAACAACCAGCAGATGGCTGTGGGCAACACCATGAACCTGACGCTCGACGGCGGCAAGACCACCTATCCTTACGTGAAGAGCTTCGCCACTCTCGAAGACGAGGGCAAGGCACTAGCCGTAGAGTTCCCCATGGATCTTCAGGAAGGACGCCACACCCTGCAATACACCGTCTATGACGCCGCTGGCAACAAAGCCACCGAGACAATCTCCTTCCTTGTGGGCAACGACTCGAAGCTAAACCTCACCATAGGCGAGGAGCCAGCAATGACCGAGGCGACATTCATTCTCGATGGCACGTTCTCCACAACCCCTAACGTCAACATCAAGGTCCTCGACAGCGTGGGCAACCTCGTGTGGAGCACTACCACCACCAACTTCCCATACACCTGGAACCTCACCGACAACAGCGGCAACCGTGTGCCTGCAGGTGTGTATAAGTTCTACGGCACCTACAAAGGCAGCGACATCTACGGCGGCACCGAGATAGGACAAATAATCGTCATTGACCCATACCGTAGCAACAACGACGACTAATTCAAGTCTCACCCCCATCAAAAAAGCATTTCACGCACCATTATCAAAAGCGTGAAATGCTTTTTTTTTGTGCTGCACCACTAAAATTTTCACGCAAATTCTTGTGAATATAATAAAATGTATTTAACTTTGCAACCGATCAGTTAGCCAAGAGAGGGCGGCGGGTCACAACATTTTGGCAAAGGACGTTTACTAACGGCGTTATCTTCCATGTACAAATCTCGCAAATTTGTTATAGCCAAGAAGATACGGCAACAAAGTAGGCGTCCACGTTGGGTGAATTTTATGCCCACACACCATCTTTAGTTGGTGTGATGAAGCATATATTCAACACTGACGTGGGCTAACTGCGTTGCTTATCCTTGGCGAAGGCAATGCGAGAGCCTGTACGTGGGATAAGCAAGAAGTACAGATTCCCACGTCTTTTTTATTTATAAACGCCTAAAATCAGGGGACTCTAAAAAGGCAATGAAGACTTGTTTTATGAAAAAAATTATCTTACTCTCGTGTGGATTATTGCTAATGACAGCTTCTTGTAGCAAAAAACTAAACATGACAGAAGCTTACATGCCCGAAGAACGCACTCTTAATGTGATGAAGATTACTGATGAAAACAGCAAAACCGTTGGTATAAATATTGGCGGTTTGAAAGTTGGAAAACCTGCGCTTTCAAGCATGGGCGTCAATAAAAGCTCTAAAATACAATGGGATCCTTATAGAAGACTAGCTGTCTCACCAGATGGAGCAGAACTAGCATATCTTACCTATGAGGGCAAGAACATTGACGATAATACAATATTCAATATAATGATCCGCAATTCTTCTAAAGGAGCTCCTACTCAACGAACTTTCAGAAACATCAGAAGTTTGTCATGGGGAAATGATGGCAGACTCTATTCAAGTGACTTTTCTGATGGCAAGTATTTTCAACTTGTTTCAGTAGACAGCCATGTGGGAAATCTCGTTCGACAATTGACATCTAACAACAATGACCATGATCCAATCCTGAGCAATGATGGAAGAATGCTGTTTTTTGAGCGATTGGATAAATCCGGGCCAAGTATCTGGTCTTATGATTTAAAGACTAGTGCATTGACAGTTTGTGCTGCAGGATTTAACCCCTGCCCTGTGGGTGATGGACATGACATGTTTGTGTGTGTGAGAAACAATACTGCCGGTTACAGCGAATTATGGCTCATTAATTATACTTTAGGGCAAGAAACTTTAATATTGTCTGATAAAGAACATAGTTTCACCAATCCTGATGTGTCTCCAGACGGAGAGTGGATCGTATGTCAAGGCAATACCACTTCCAGCATAAAAAAACGCAAGAATCTTGACATATTCGCTGTACGCATCGACGGCAGCGGATTAATTCAGCTTACACACCATCCGGCACATGACTGCTGTCCTGTATTCTCCAAGGATGGGAATTATGTTTACTTCATCTCCACACGAACTAATAAAGATGATCTTTGGAACATCTGGAGAATGAATTTTACAACATTCTAATTTTTCCTATTTTTTGTCGCGCACTGATTAACACAAATCAGTGCGCGCAAAAACATTCTATTCTCTTATGGTTCTTAGGCTTTTAAACACCTTTAATTTTAGGGCACTTTTCTTATTTGTATTTTTAAGCAACATTTGCCATGTTCAAGCTAATGCTGATGATTGTGAAGCGTGCATCTTCAATCCTGGCAAGTGTCCCACTTGCAACGGAACTCGAAAGATGGCACTTATCACAAACAGTGGCACACAATACGTTGCATGCGACAAATGCAACAGCACTGGACTGTGCCCCAAGTGCAACGGTGCAAGTGGACAAAGCAGCTACCCAAAAAGCAATCCAGGACACAAGGGCACATCAAACAACTCAGGATATTACAACCCACCTAGAAATTGGGACAATGATTACATCCCCGAAAGCACAGAGTCGCTAAAAAAAGATTTTAAAACAGAAGAAACTGGAGAGGGAATACGATATATACCTAAAAATGTGAGGTTTGGCAACAACAGCAATGAAGTGTTTTTTTATTTTGTCAAGCCACAAAATGGTTCTGTCGGAAAATTGAGACTTAGAATTCAGTTATATGCCGACATGTACGTCAAATTCAAAGCCGTAGAGTTCACCATCAATGACAATAAATATCGCATTAATTCTTCAAACGTAAAAAGATCGAAAGTTAAGGGAAAATTTGTATCAGAAATTTTTGATGAGTCCTTATCTTATTCCGACAGAGACTTCATTTATGCCATCACGCATTGCAATTATGCTGAAGTAAGATTGCTTGGCGAGACGTTTAATCACGTCATCCCGCTAAGTTCTAAGCAATTAGACGACTTATCCAACTCATATAAATTGTATATTAAAAGTGGAGGCAACTTTTAACTTTTTATCAACATCATCGGCTCATGAAACGATTATTTTCTATTCTTCTGCTTGCTATAATGATTCTCACAGGAGCAGTTGACGCTGGGAATCAAATGATGGCAATGCAAAAAAAACGCAAGTCACGCAACAAGGTTTCTCAAAAAAGCCATAAAACAGCCACAAACAATAAGGTCACTGTGACTAATGAGCAAGAAACAAGAAACCCATCCATTACTGCGATACCAGAGCAGACTTCTGTCGATTCCCCAAAACAAGATACAAGTACAATTGAAGAACAGACAAGTATTCAAACTCCAACAGAAGAAATAATCGCAGAAAACAATGACAGTATTTACAACCAGCCATCTGCATCGAAGACAAAAAAAGTGAGATGTCCAGAGTGCGACATCAGGAGAGCGCACAGGAGCAATGAGCAGCGACAACGGAGGCATGATGACCTTCGGAGGGCATCTTGAGGTGTTTCGCAAGATGCTCTTTCGCATCATTGCCGCGGCACCTACCAGGTGGATGCCAGTGTGGTGAACCAAATCAACATATCATCCTATATCTCCACCTTCACTTCTCTGACCTTTATGCTGGGACTGGTGTTCCAGATCCCTGTCATCTCCTTCTTCCTTGCCAAAATGGGTGTCCTCACCAGTGACACGATGGCGCACTATCGCCGTCATGCCATAATCGTAATAGCCCTCGTGGCGGCAATCATCACCCCTCCTGACCTTTTCACTCTCTGTCTCGTGTCACTGCCCATGTACGGCCTCTACGAGGTAAGCATAATCATTGTGAGAAGGATAGTAAAAAGAAGGGATAAGACATTTATATGATGAAAGTAAACATAAATGATTTCAAGTTCTTTTTATAAACAAAAAAAACATTATGATTAAAAAACTTCTACTATGCATGCTTGCGACATTGCCATTTGTGCTGCACGCGGTGCCAGCGATGCCTGGCGCAACATACACTGTGACTCAGCCTGATGGGTCGCAGTTGACATTGCTTATCGTTGGAGATGAGCATTTAAATGCCTACTTGACCACCGACAGCCTTATGGTTGAGAAATCGAAGAGCGGAGCTTACTGCTACCGTTCCATTGACGGTATGACCAATGTGGTGGCTCACAACGTAGGCAGCCGCACCGAGAGGGAACTTGCTTTTATCTCAGCGACAAAGAGCAGGCTGTCTTGGAACAGCGGAGAGACTAAAGTCTTTCTTGTCAGGAAATTACAGAGTAAAAGAGGAGAGACGTTCAAGGTTGGAACAAGTCCCGACTTCCCTGTTCACGGGTCTCCAAGAGTGCCAGTGATATTAGTGCAGTTCACTAACAAAAAGTTTACTAACAAGAACCCAAAAACACAGTATGAGAGCCATTTTTGCACAATGGACAAGAGTGTGGCACAATATTTTGCAGACCAATCGAATGGTGATTTCACACCACAATTTGATGTGTTTGGACCATATACAACTATTAATAATGTTGCCTATTACGGAGGAGATGATTCAGATGCTCCAGTTGAGAATTCTAAGGCTATAGGTGAGATGATTGTCGAGGCCTGTACTGCGCTTGACAGCGAAATAGACTTCACGCAATACGATTACAATGGAGATGGATATTGTGATGCTATTGCTATTATTTATGCTGGTCTTGGACAAGCTAATGGCGGTAGTGAAAACACAATATGGCCTCATCAATACTATCTGTCAGAAACCGACTATGCTAATGTATTGACATTAGATGGTATTAAAATCGATAAATATGTGACTACTTGTGAGCGAGCCGCAATAAAATTTAATAGTAATCTTGTTGAATATCATGACGGCATAGGTACAATGTGCCACGAGTTTGGTCACGCTTTAGGTTTGCCTGACTTTTATGATGTGGCATATACGGGCAATTATGGTATGGGTCAATGGGACATTATGCATAGTGGTAGCTATCTTAATAGTTCAAAAACCCCTTGCAATTATACAGCCTACGAGAAAGAGTTTATGGGGTGGAAATCGACTACTATAGCATCATCCACAAAAAAATATATCCTTGACTCCAACTCAAATTGGGGAGAAGCTGTAAAAATCCTTAATCCTCACCAACCCAACAAGAGGGAGTATTATATTGTCGAGAATCGACAAAAGACTGGTTGGGATGAATACCTTCCTGCTGCTGGGCTGATGATTACTTATATCGATATTAATGACCGTTATTGGGCTGAAAACATTGTTAATACTTTCTTAGATGGCAACGACCATGAGCGCATGACTATTATCCCTTGTGATGGCAAGAAAGACAATAATGCTGGCGACCTGTGGCCTTATAACAGCAACACAACTTTAAATGACGTGTCATCACCGGCTGCCATGGTTTATCAAGGAGGCTTTATTAACCGCCAGATTGCCAATATCACCAAGAACAGTGACGGAACGGTGTCGTTTAGCTATATCAATAGCCCAACTGTTGCCGCTCCCACCACTGTTGCCCCGTCGCAGATCGACATGCGCTCGTTCCGCGCCCATTGGAGCGACCCCGGCATTGAGGGCACCACCGCCACCTACACCCTCAAGGTGATAGAGAAGCCCCGCACCACTTGCGATCATATCATCCATGAGACGATGAGCAAGTGTACCCAAGAGGGCACCTCGAGCATCTCCAAATCACTGAACAACTACATGGACACCACCGGCTGGACGGGAAGCTATGTCTATGAGTCGGTGGGTGGCATCAGAATCGGAAAGGTTGCCAATGCTGGCTATCTCACTTCACCAGGCATTAACCTGAAAGAGCATGACCCCTTGCTCACCGTGCGCTTCACCGCCAGCTTGCCTGCCGACGCTACCGAGTCGGCTCTGCTCACTGTGAGTTGTGGCTCTGTCTCAACCCAAAAGGTCAATGTTATGACTGTCGACCAGCAGGAATTTTTCATGCTGCTTGACGCTAATGCCGCCACAGCCCAAAAGGTGAAATTCGCCACCGCAAAAGGCGCTCCGGTGATTGTCAACAGCATCGACATCTACACTGGTGACGCACGCGGCATCCTAAACGGCAACTCATTGAGGGCTGTATCGGAAAGTGGCGACGCCTTCGCCCGCACTATCACCGGCATTACCGACACCACCTATCTTGTCACCGACCTGTACCCCATGAGAGATTATGAATATCAGGTGAAGGCAATCTACGACACTAAGATTGAGAGCGAGTGGAGCAACGCCACCGAGGTGCAGCTGCTCGCTACCACCGACGAGATGCCAGTGATGCTTGCCGCCACCGACGTGACCGCCACCTCGTTTGTAGCTCACTGGAGCGATACGCTTCTAAAAGAGCCTGCATCGAGCTACACGCTAAAGGTTGACCTTAAAGAGAAAGCCACTCCGCAACTGCTCATTGAGGAAGATATGTCGAAATGCACCACCACCAGCACCACCAATATCGCCAGCAAGCTCAACAACTACATGAACAACGCTGGCTGGACAGGAAAATATGTCTATCAATATACTGGCGGACTGAGGCTTGGTACAGCAAATTATAATGGCAACATCACATCTCCCGCTCTTGACCTGACCGACAAGACAGGACTCCTCACCGTCCACTTCACTGCAATGCCCTACCCTGGCGACCAAGACGTGTACATGGTGATCAGCTGCGGCGAGAGCAGCCAGAAGATAGTCCTTCCTAACGACACCGTGGGAGAATACGTCATTCTGTTTGATGCCGCAAAAACCGCCGACCAGAAGGTGAAATTCGCCACTTTTGCCAAAGCCAAGCGTCCTATCATCACCGGCATTGAGATATATTCGGGAGATGCACGGGCTCTTATTAGCTCTGGGGCAAAGGCGGCTAACATCGATGGAGACGCCACAAGCATGATAATATCGGGAATAGAAGGTCTGTCATACCCAGTGACCGACCTCGTGGAGAGCGCAGACTATTTGTGCCAAGTGAGGGCTGTCTATGGCGACGGCAACGTAAGCCCCTGGAGCAATGTCGCTTCTGTTAGCTTGGCACATTCTTCACCTCTTGACGTGAACTGCGATGGACAGGTCACCGCTGCCGACATCACCGCTCTCTACAACTACCTGCTCAATGGCGACGAGACCTATCTCAACACCAGCGACCTCAACGGCGACGGCTCAGTCACCGCAGCCGATGTGACTCAACTCTACAACTATCTCTTAGGAGACAATTAATCACAAATTATCATTACAAGAAATGGATGGTGCGGACGTTTGTCGCAGCAGGTGCCTTATTTGGAATGACAGCATGCGTATTTCCTGCTGTGTATGGACCAGATTCTTCCATTCCTGAATCAAAATCGGAGTCGTTCAGTGACGAGGCGGTGAGTACCAGTGACGGTGGCGATGATTATCGCGACGCGGCAGTACCCGCCAACGCAAATCATTAGTGTCAACTGTTTTGCTGCGCTCATATTCATAAACATCTTCTCCGCAATCTCTTGCAGACGCTTCTTTATGAGGCGTCTGACTTTTTTGCACTTTATGTGCTTGAGAGAAATTCATCAATGACAATAAACAGCCATTTTTTGCGTTATTATATATAATGTATTTAAAAACACACAAACACACATATTGCATATCATCATGAATAAACGACTTTTATTCAACGTTTTGTGTGTCATTGCCCTTTTTGTTGCGGGCATTGGCAGCGCTAAGGCATTTCCCTCTAAGAACTATGCCACAACATCGAAACTCAACAGGGGCAAATGGGTGAAAATCGCCATCCCCGAAGATGGAATATACGAAATCACCTTCAGCGAGCTTAAGCAGATGGGGTTCACCAACCCGCAAAAAGTGAATATATACGGCACTGGCGGACACCCCATAAATGAGGTGCTTGACGGAAAAGCTGTTGACGATTTACAGGAAGTGCCATGCATTTTGACTAATGAAAAACTGTGCTTCTATGCCTGCGGACCAGTGGAATATACTATAGAGACACCTACCACCAACCCACATTTCACACGCGACATGAACAGCTGCTCAACAGCAGGCTATTATTTCCTTACCGAGAGTGAGAACTCACCACGCCAACCTCTCACACTAAATTATAGCATCACAGGCTCTTACATAAGAAATTCGAGTCTCGACTATTTCCACCATGAGCAGGAATTGACATCGGCCTCACAGTCGGGCAAGGAATTCCTTGGCGAGAAAATAAACAACGGCACCATCACAATACCCTACTCGCTGACAAAGCTCTGTGGCGACTCGGCAATAATCGTCAACCCACGCGCCGCTGTCAAAAGCAAAAACGTCTCATATCTCACTCTAAACGTCAATGACAACAATATAAGTCTAACCAACCAAGAGTCGAAGATTTACAGCTCCTCGTCGGAATATGTATTCTACAATACCGTCAGTCCAGTGGTTACCGTCAGAGGCCAGAACGGAGCCAGCATGCCAGCAACAGGCAACATAACAGTGGGCATCACTGCCGCAATCGCTTACAGCTGGGCAAGACTTGACTACTGCCTTATTACATACTACCACAACAACTCGCTAAGTTACGCCCCCGACAATCAGCTGCGAATGGGCTTCAACAATGTGTCGACAAAAGACATCATAGCCATCGATGGAGCCATCACCAACGTACAGTTATGGAACATCGACAACCCTAAAGAGCCCAAGAACTACACCATAAACCTAAAAGACGGGATTAAAGGCTTCACGCCACCACACGCCACAGACTACACACAATTCATCGCCTTTAACCCCAGCAAAAAACTGAAGAAAATCGCGGGATTTGAGCATATCGATAATCAAAATATCCACGGAATGGCAGTCCCCGACATGGTAATCGTCACCTGCGAGAAACTACTGCCACAAGCCGAGATCGTGGCGCAGATGCACCGCGACAACGACAACTTGTTGGTGCACGTGCTCGACCAGCAGAACATCTTCAACGAGTTCTCAAGCGGCACCCCCGACCCCATGGCTATCAGACTGATGAACAAGATGTTCTACGACCGCGACACCGATGGCAAGTTTAAATATCTGCTCATGTTTGGTTCGGGCTCATACGACAACCGCCAGCTGCTAGCCAAGAACCCATGCAATATCATAACCTACGAGTCGATTGTAAGCAACGATGAGAACAACAGCTTTGTGAGCGACGACTTCTTTGGATTTCTTGACGACAACTCAGGTGCTAATACCGCAAGCGACCTGCTGCGACTGGGAGTGGGACGCATACCAAGCGCCTCGGTAGAAGAAGCGGAGACCGATGTCAACAAACTTCTTAACTACGTCAACTACCCCGACTTTGGGTCCTGGCGAAACAACGCGCTCTTTGTCGCCGACTATGTTTATGGCCCCCCCGAAGACCCATCAACCGAAACATTCATGCACGAGAGCCAAGCCGAAGGAATTGTAAACCTCATCAGCAATGACCTAAATACAGGGTTTATCAGCAACAAGGTTTATGTCAATCAATTTTCTAAAGACCCCTCATCAGGATTCCTCCTTGAAGGTCGCAAGAGCATGAACTCGCTGCTCGAGGACGGACAATTCTTTATGACCTACGTGGGGCATGCCAATCCCACTTCTCTCACCAAAGAAGTGAACCTGTGGACCACCAACGAGGCCAAAAACGCATCTTACCCACACCTGCCAATCATCACCACCGCATGCTGCGATGTGGCACGATATGACGGCAACCAGCGAGGACTCATGGAAATAATGTTCCACCATCCCACTGGAGGAGCCATTGCAATGCTTGCAGCAACACGTTCGGCCTACGCCACCGGCAACGACGCTCTCAACAAAGCATTCGTGACCAACCTTTTCTGCTACAACAACAAAGGCCGCATGACCACTCTGGGAGAAGCCTACATGCTGTGCAAGCAGTCGTTCGGCACTGCAACGGCCTACAACAAGATGATGTTCTCACTTTTGGGCGACCCAGCAATGAATGTTTATTATCCCAAACCATTATTCAAAATCACCAAAATCAACGGCAAGGCAGTTGGCAGCAGCAATATCTCCTCTGGCGCACTGCAGCAAGTCACCGTTGAGGCTCAAGTAATGACCCCCGATGGATCGGCTGTGGACGAGACATTCAATGGCGACGCAACACTCTCAATCTACGACTACAAGAAGAAAGAGACCACCTACAACAACCGAGACATCTTCTTCCCGCGAAGATTGCTTACTGAGGTGAGCGGAAGAGTGGAAAATGGCATCTTTATTGGAAGAGCCTATATCCCTCGTTACACCCTCAATCCCGGAGCAATGGGACTGATGTCGGTATATGCACACCGCGACAACAGCAACGATATGGTTAACGGCACCTTCGAAAAAATCATTCTCAACAGCTACTCTGAAACCAATGCGCTTACCGTGCACGACAGCACACCACCAACCATTGACGCCATCTACTTCAACAATGAGCAAGACTTTGAGATATGCAACACTGTGGGACCGATTTCAACACTCTATATCACTGCAAGTGATGACTACGCCTTCAACAACCAGAACGCAGCGATAGGCAACAGTATGACCCTAAAGCTCGACGGTGGCAAGACCAGCATCACAAACGTGAAAGCTTACTCATCAATGAGCAACGAGGGAAAGACGCTAACTGTAGAAATGCCCTTGGAGCTTGAGCCTGGCGACCACACACTACAATACACCGTCTATGACATTGCTGGAAACATGACCACACGCTCTCTCAACTTTGGCGTGAGCAGCACACAGCAGGCTCAACTCACCGTGGAACAAGAGCCAGCAGTAGATGTGGCAACGTTCAACTTCTCGTCCGACCTCAACTTCACCCCAACGGTTGACATTAAATTATTTGACAGCCAGGGCGTTATGAAGTGGCGCGGAAATGTGAAGGCTTTCCCGTTCGAGTGGAATCTCAACTCATGGAGCGGACGACTGCCAGCGGGTGTTTACACTTTCTACGGCAAGTTCAACAACGGCACCATCTACGGAAGCACACCAATAGGGACCTTAATCATCGCCGAAGAGCAGAAAATACAATAAACACAAGCATAACACATTATACATTCATGCAAAAAGTGCGTTTTTTTGAAAAATGCACTTTTTTTCGCAAATTACCTTTGGTGGTTCCAAAACTTTGTAGTACCTTTGCACCGATTTTCCGAAAGGCTCAGCTAAGCGCTCCACGAAACACTGGAGCCGCCGTACGGGTTAACTAAGGGGAAACCCTTATAATACAATTTATTAAATGTACGCAATTGTAGAAATTCAGGGACAGCAGTTCAAAGCCGAGGCCGGCAAGAAATTGTTTGTTCACTATCTCGGCGACGAGAAGAACGAGGGCGATGCAGTAGAATTCAGCAAGGTCCTCCTCGTGGATGCCGACGGTGCCATCACAGTTGGCGCGCCTACCGTTGAAGGCGCAAAAGTAGTGTGTGAAGTTAAGCAGCCTCTCGTTAAGGGAGAGCACGTGATTGTCTTCAAGAAGAAACGCCGCAAAGGCTATCGCCGCTTGAACGGTCACCGTCAGTACTTCACCGAGCTCGTGATTAAAGATGTAATTGCTTAACCCCTAAAAACTATTTCATTATGGCACATAAAAAAGGTGTAGGTAGTTCGAAGAACGGACGTGAGTCGCACAGCAAGCGACTCGGAGTGAAACTTTTTGGTGGGCAATTCGCAAAGGCCGGTAACATCATCCGCCGTCAGCGCGG